>JAJEGA010000095.1 GCA_022820125.1 Anaerolineae bacterium
CAGCGTCGACATCATCCTTTAGCGAAAATTGTAGGGGCGATTCTGTGAATCGCCCGCCGGAGATTATCAAGTGGGCGAGCCAAGGCTCGCCCCTACAGATGCTTGAATGATGATGTTTTCTATATTCAACCGAAATGGATAAACTTCCCTCGTTAATCCATCTAGGAAGACCGCGCAAGATGCCAAAGCGCCAAGCGCAGGATGTCAGAGATCAGATTCAGCAGCGCTTCGGCGAGACTGCCGTCAATTATCGCCGGAGCAAGGTGCATGCCTCCGGCCCGGATCTTGATCGCATGATTGAACTGTCGGCGCGTTCGCGACAAGCGACCGTGCTGGACGCCGGCTGCGGCGCGGGCCATACGGCTATGGCTTTCGCCGCCTTCGCGGACCGCGTTATCGCATGTGACTTTACGCCAGCCATGCTCCAGCAAGTGGAGACGCTCGCCCGCGAAATGGGCGTGACCAACGTGAACGCGCAGCTCGCCGACGTGGAGGCTCTGCCCTTCCCCAGCCACAGCTTCGACCTAATCGCGACCCGTTACAGCGCCCATCACTGGCTGCGTCCGCAGCGCGCGCTGGCTGAGTTTCGCCGGCTGCTGAAGCCCGACGGCGCCTTGCTCCTCAGCGATATCATGGCGCGCGAAGACTTCGCCCAGGATACCTTTCTCCAGACGATCGAGCGCCTGCGCGATCCATCGCATGTGCGCGATTATCGAATCTCCGAATGGCAAGCGATGCTGGCGGCGGCGGGGTTCGCATCCGAGCTCGTCATGACCTTCAAATTGACACTGCATTTCGCCAGTTGGACGCGCCGAATGCATACGCCGCGCCAGAATGGCGATATGATCCTAGCGCTTTTCAACGACGCGTCTGCCGATATCAAGCGCGCTTTTCAGTTGCCCGCTCGTGTGGCTGAACCTGACTTCAAATTCGTCATCCCCGGCGCCGTGATGCGCGCAAGGGTCGCGCGCTCCTAATTCGCTTTCAGCCGTCCTGTCGCCACCAGGTACTCGCTGTAGCCACCGATGTATTCGCGCAGTTCGCCTTCGCGGATCTCGATCAAACGATCCACAGTCTGATCCAGAAAATAGCGATCGTGCGAGACGATCAGCACAGTACCGTTGAATTCGTCCAAAGCCGATTCCAGCACCTCCACCGACGCGATATCGAGATTGTTGGTCGGCTCGTCCAGCAAGAGCAGATTGGGCTGCTGCAGCATCACCCGCGCCAACTGCAAACGGCTGCGCTCGCCGCCGGAAAGCGTCCGAACCGGCTGGCGCGCCTGTTCGTAGCTGAAAGCCATACGCAGCAGGAAATTCACCGCGTTGGATTCGCTGCTGTTCTGTAGGCTGCGGATCAAATCGAGCGGACTTTGCTCCAGCCAGGCGTCCAGGGTCTGATGTTCCTGCGAATAAAAGCCGATGCGCACGCTTGGACCCAAGACAATTTCGCCCGCCGCCGGCTGCAACTCGCCTAAAATCAGCTTGAGCAGCACCGTCTTGCCAGCGCCGTTGGGTCCAATCAAGCCGACGCGTTCGCCATGCCGCAGCAGCGCGCTGACGCCCAGGAAGATTGGATCGCCATTGAAAGCCATCGATACCTGTTTCAACTCCAGCGCTTTTTTGCTGCCGCGCCATCCATCCACCTTAAAATCCATCAGCCGCTGGTCGGCGACTTTTTCGATGATCTCGCCGCGTTCTTCCATCTTTTCCAACATGCGCCGCCGCTGACGAGCGGCCAGCATATGCTTGCGGCTGAGCACCTGTTTCGCCCAGGTTTCGAAGCGCTCAATCATCGCTTCAATGCGGGCGATCTCTTTCTGCTGCGTGACATATTGCTGCTGCTGCCGCAGACGGCGCAACTGACGTTCATTTAGGTAATACGAATAGTTGCCATGGTAGACAGTCAGCGCGCCGCGCTCCAGCTCAACCGTCTGGCTCGCCACTTCGTCCAGCAGATAGCGGTCATGCGAAATGATAACCACGCTGCCGCGATAGCTCAGGATGAATCGCTCCAACTGGTTCTTGCCGTCCATGTCCAGATGATTGTCGGGCTCGTCCAGCAGCAGGATGTCTGGCGCCGAGACCGCCAACTGCGCCAGCGCCACCATCTTCTTCTGCCCGCCAGACAGCGTTTCATTCGGACGATCGTAATCATCCGCGTCAAAGCCCAGCATCGCCAGCAGCTCCCGCACATGGCTGGCGTGGCGCCCCCCGTTCATTCGCTCATAACGGGTGAGCAGCGCGTCGTGGCGCTCCAGCGTTTGAGCGAGAAGCCGCTCGTCGCCATAGACTTTTGGATCCGCCAATCGCGCTTCGACTTCGCTAAGGCGACTTTCGGTCTCCGCCAACTCCGGCGGCTTGATCATCGCCGTATCGATGAGCGATTTGCCGGGCGGCAAGTCCAGGTCTTGCGGCAAATGGCCGATGCGCACCCCGGCCGGGCGCGCGACATGCCCGCGGTCAGGCTCAACCTCGCCCAACAAGGCGCGGAACAGCGTCGATTTGCCAGCGCCGTTGGGCCCCACCAATGCGACGCGGTCGCGCTCGCCGAGCGACCAGGACAGATCGCGGAACAACTCTCGGCCAGCGTAGCTCACGGTGATTTTGTTGACGCGCAGTTTCTGCATGGTCCTTTCGCCAGTGCCCCACCCCCTGAACAACCTCACTGAGCATAGCACAAGCTTGCAGCGCTGCGATGCCCCATAGGTCTTAGCGCCCAAGGCAATCGCTTCAAAACTGGCAGCCCCTGCGACGAGCGACACTAAACTGAAATTTAACCACCGAGGACACCGAGAGCGCCGAGAAATGCAATTGATTAGAGATTTCGCGGCATTTTGTCGCAAAATTTTTGGATGGGAAGGAAGTTTGTCGACAAGGTAGCGGCATGCCTGCCTAATTCAAACAGTGGATTTATGGGGAAGAGCCAGCAAAAGAACCTAAACTCCGTGTCCTCTGTGTACTCGGTGGTAAAAGAAAAACTTGAAGCGATTGCCCTGTCTTAGCGCCATAAGGGCAAATTCGTGTATCATCGGAAGCAAACGAAACTTTAGCCAGCGCGGACTGTGCGCCGAACTGCGCCACGCTCATGGTCATCATTGATGCTCAGCAGAATATCGCTTTCAACGCCCAGCAGCTGGGGCTGGATTATACGCGCTGGGCTTGGCATCAGCGTCAGAGCGCGGACGAGCCGCCGGCTGTCACCAGCTTGCGCGACAATATGCTTGGGCGCGTCGCCATCGTCTTCGGCAGCCTGCAAGTCTTGCCCGAGACCGCAGTTGGCTTGCCGGCTTGGCAGCGATACACCTACCCCACAGCCGCCGATGCCCGGCAGTTGGCGCTCTGGCAGCTGGATTATTACCGGCGCCTCGCCGACGACCACGATAGCATCCAACTGATCCTGACGCGGGATGACCTAGCCGCCGTCCTGGAATCCTGGAGTGACGAGCAGAGCATCGAACAAAGAAAGCAAGGCATCGTCGTGAAGCTGAAAGGGGCGGAGCCCATCTCCGAGCCAATGCAAATCGAAGAATGGCTGGAAAACGGAGTCCGCATCGTCGCGCCCGCCTGGGGGCAAACGCGTTACGCCGGGTCCGCCGGGACCGACGGCGGCTTGACCCGGCTGGGCTATGAATTGCTTGAGGTCATGGCCGACTATGAGGTCTTGCTCGATATTTCGGCGATGTCGGAACGGGCGGCCGCGGACGCGCTTGATCGCTACGAAGGCGCGATCATCGCCAGCCACAGCAACCCGCGCCGCTTTCATCATAGCCCGCGCTGCCTGCCCGAAGCGCTCATTCGCCGCCTCGCCGAGCGCGATGGGGCGATGGGCATCATGGTGTATAATCGTTTTCTGAGGCGCGATTGGCATCCTCGAGATCGTCAGCGGCAGGTCAGCGTCGCCCACTGGGTTGATGCAGTCGACTACGTATGCCAGTTAACCGGGGCGGTTGAACATGTCGGCTTGGGCAGCAATATCGACGGCGGGTATCCGCTTTCCGCGCTTCCAATCGAGATCGATACGTCCAGCGACCTCTGGCTGTTGCGGCGGCGCCTGCTTGAGCGCGGCTTCACCGAAGCGGAGGCATCCGCGATTCTGGGTGGCAATATGCTCCGCAAGCTGAATCAATCATTGCCGGACGGATAAGCATTCATGTGGCGCTTCTCACAAGTTGGCATTGCCCTGGGCGCCTTGGGCGGCATGATCTGCTTCATGGGCTTGTTCCCTGGCGTTACCGGCGCCGAGCCTACTTTAGGCATCGGTCTGGTGCAAGTCGTGATGGTGCTCATCGGCTATACGCTGCTCATCCTCGGCGCCTTGACTTATCTCAAATTCACCTTCTTCCTGGATGTGCCGGCCAATCTTGTCCAGAACATTGGCACGCGGCTGGCGCTGACCGGCATTCTATTCGCCACGCTGTCCGGCATGGCTGATATTCTTGGGTTTGGCACCCATATCCGCGACGACGCAGGCGATCTATATTTTGGTCAGTTGCAAATGATCGGCATCTTGGCCAGCTTCGGCCTCTCATCCTTTGGCGTGCTGGTTTATGTCTTGGCCGGCGCCAACATTGCTAAATTAGCGCCGGTGGAAGCGCTAAGCGAAAGCATCGCCGGGGTCGATGACACCAGGGAAATCCGGCTGCCCGAACAGGACGAAGCGCCTTAACTGGCCAATGCCCAGCCTATCCGTGCCGCAGTGAAGCGCCGCCAATTGGGGCGCGCCCAAAGGAAATTCCTTGCGAGACAAAGCGCTTAGACTGCTTTACGTGGTGAACATTCCGCGTTTTTTTCTGTCTCATCGCTTGCCACTGGCGCTGGCGGCGCGCGATGCCGGCTTCGACGTGCAGGTTGCCGCATCAGGTTCGGATCGCGCAGCGCGGCGGAGAATCACAGAAAGCGGCCTTCCCTTTCACCCGCTGCCGCTGCGGCAGCATGGCATGAACCCCTTGCTGGAGTTGCGGACGCTGCTGGCGCTGCGAGCGCTTTATCGCGATCTCAAGCCAGATCTGCTGCATCACGTCAGCGTCAAGCCGGTCATCTATGGCGGAATCGCCGCCCGGCTTGGCGGACCGCGCCATATAGTACAAGCGCTTAGCGGCTTGGGATACCTATTCGTCAATCGCAGCGCAAAAGCGAAGCTCGCGAATAGGCTGAGCCTGCCCGCATTCAAGCTGGCGCTGAGCGGCGAATCAACCCGCGCCGTCTTTCAAAACCCGGACGATCTTCAACGCTTTGTCGAGCGAGGATTGGTCGCTCGCCACAAGGCGCTGCTCATACGCGGTTCCGGCGTTGACGCTGATGTCTTCCGCCCCAGCCCGGAAAGCCTGACAGAACTGCCTGTGGCGCTATTCGCCGGGCGCCTGCTCCGGCAGAAAGGCATCGGAGACTTTATCGAAGCGGCGCGCCGGCTGCGCGGTTTGGCGCGCTTTCAGGTGGCTGGCTACGAAGAAACCACAAGCCCGCTCAATGTTTCAACCGCCCAATTGAAAGCCTGGGAGGCTAAGGGCGTGATCGAATGGCTCGGCGCGCGTGAAGACATGCCAGCGCTCTATGCCCAAAGCAATATCGTCTGTCTGCCGTCAACCTATGGCGAGGGCGTGCCCAAAGTTCTAATCGAAGCCGCCTCTTGCGCGCGCGCTTGCGTGACCACGGATACGCCTGGCTGCCGCGAAATCGTGCGTCACGGCGTTAACGGTTTGCTCGTGCCGCCTCAGGACATAAGCGCGCTGACAAGCGCTCTGCGGCATCTAATTGGAAATCCCGCAGAACGCGCGAGAATGGGGGCGGCGGGCCGGCAAATCGTGCTTGAAGGCTTCACGCTGCGCCAGGTCGTGGACGAAACCATCGCGCTGTACAACAATCTGCTGGAAAAAGGTTAGGCTGAACTCAAGCGGGTCCCGGTTAGAAGCGCAGAATATCGCCCCCGGCTACAGGCAGTTGACGACAGGACAGTTTTTCAGTAAGCAAGATATCGTAATAAGTCCTTGATTTCTTGGGCTTTTTCGGACGAGCCACGTGCTCGCCCCTGCAGATACTTGCGATCGGGTGGGCGCTTCTGTAAGTCGCCCAACGGGCGGGCCAAAATATACAGCTGTTGGCTCGCGAATTCGTCCAATCAAAAACTGTCCGGTCGCCCGTTGGTTACAAGCGAGCCGCATGGTGCGCGGCGCGCACTGGCTCGGGCAAGCGGAAGCGCGTTGTTGCCGACATCACCAACTTCAGGGCGCTTTCGAGATCTGCCAAGTGGCCGACTGATATGTAGACTGGCTTGACCTTTTCCCGGGTGCGCAGCGCCGCGCCGATGAGCTCGTCTCGATAATTGATGAGGCTGCTGCTGCCCTTTGCCTCCGCCGGTTCAATGTACTCGCCGATATAATGCGTCTTTCCGCAGCCAATCGTGGGCTGCCCCAGCCATAAGCCAAGATGAGCGGCAATGCCCAGCTTGCGCGGATGAATCTGCCCCATGCCATCAAAGATAAAGGCGTCCGGCGCGCGCCGCAGCTGACGCAAGGCATCCACTACGACCGGACCCTCGCGAAAAGCCAGCAGTCCCGGAATGTAGGGAAAGCTAACTTCGCGCTCGGCGCGGGCGATCTCAAGGACCTCAAGCCCGGGAACGCTCATGACGACGACCGCCGCCCGCGAACGCTGATGGCGAATGCTCACATCCACGCCGGCTACGCTAGTGATTTCATCCAGCGCCAGCGGAACATCGCTGATCAGATTTGGCGCCAATTCATGCTGGAGCGCGATCGCCCGCTTGGGATCAAGATTCCAGTCGTGCAGCTCGTCTATTCTCATCGGAAGCGACAACAGCCGGCTGACGACCTGGTTACATCCCCAGATAATCGCGCAATTCACGCGAGCGTGTGGGATGACGCAATTTGCGCAGCGCCTTCGCTTCAATCTGACGAATGCGCTCGCGCGTCACATTGAAGTATTGGCCGACTTCTTCCAGCGTATTGTCGCGCCCATCCAACAAGCCGAAACGCATCTCCAGCACTTGGCGCTCGCGCTCGCTAAGCACACCCAGCGCCGAGCGAATCTGCTCCTTGAGCATTTGCCGGCCCGCGGCGTCGACCGGTCCCATCATATTCTCATCCGGGATGAAATCGCCCAGCATGCTGCTGTCTTCTTGCCCGACAGGCATATCCAGGCTCATTGGTTCCTGGCTGATTCGTTTGATCCGGCGCACTTTCTGCGTGGCGCGCCGCAGTTTCCGGTTCAAAGCCGCATCCAGCGCCGTGCCGTCGTTGAGGTGCTGTTTGATTACCTGGCGGTCTTCATCATTCAGGAAATCCATCTCCACGGCGATCTGTTCCGTGATCGGCTCGGCGCCCAGCGTCTGTATAAGCTCGCGCTGGACGCGCATCATGCGGTTGATCGTCTCCACCATGTGAACCGGGATGCGTATGGTGCGCGCCTGATCGGCTATGGCGCGGCTGATCGCCTGCCGTATCCACCAAGTCGCGTAGGTGCTGAACTTATAGCCTTTGGTATGGTCAAATTTGTTGACCGCTCTAAGCAAGCCGATATTGCCTTCTTGTATCAAGTCGAGAAAACTTATGCCCCGCCCCATATAACGCTTGGCCACGCTGACGACCAGCCGCAGGTTCGCGCGCGTCAGATCTTCCGATGCTTGCGCCGCATGCTGCTCAACCTGCTCCTGCTGCTGTTTCGCCATTTGAATCGGATCAATCGTGTCTTCAATCCAACTGTCATATTCCAGCAGCGACGGCAATTTATGAGCGCGGCGGAAATAGCGCTGCATCTGCATCTGGTGCTCGAAAGGAAAGAGGAAAAGCGCGTGAATCACCTCAAAGAAGGCTTGCGCATGTTTGGTCCATTCATCGTCGCGTCCCCAATTGCGCTGATTCAAATAGCCCCGAATATAAGAATCCGCGTCGCGGTCCCAGTCGTTAACCGTCTCCTGCACTTCAGCCAAGACCTTAAAGAAATCGGGTTCGTCCACTTCGCGATCGGCAGCGCTGGCTCGCAACTTTCCCCAATCTTCCCGCAGGCGGCGATAGGCGAATCGCTCGACATCAAGAAAGTCGGGTTCGCGCCCTTTAGACGAGCCGTTTTCCAGGCTCATCAATTCGTCGCGCAGCCCTTCCAGGTGGCGCTCAGCCGCGATCTGCGCGCTCAGCCACGTCTCCCGATTGCTATCGAGCAGCGGGACCTGCCCGATCTCCTTGAGGTACATCTTTACCGGGTCATCGGATGGCGGCAGGCTGTCCAGCACCTCGGAGGGCGTCTCGTCTTCGTCCAGCTCGCGAGTATCATAATCGGTCGTCTCATAGCCGCGGCGCGAGGCTTTGCGGTCTGTCACTTCGTTCTCGTCCTCGTCATCGTAGTCGTCGTACCCGCCGACGCGGTTTCCGCTATCTAGGTTCATGATGAAGGCTCCCGCTTAAGAAATCGATGTCTGCGGCTGGACGAATGAGCGTTGACTAACGGCGCCGTTAATACGCGCCTTTGCTATCATTGAAAGCATGATCTTGGCGTTCAACACTTCGCTCTGCCCTTGATCGCCGCCGCCTGCCTGCGCCTCTTCCTGCAGATATTGCATCTCGATGCGTTCATTTTCCAGGCGCGCCAGGCGCAGCTGCAACGCGCGGCTGACTAATTCGTCGCGATCGCTGTAGCTCGCTCCACCGCGGGGCACGCGCCTTCTGAATATATCGTCCAAGTCCACCTGGAAGTTGCGCCTAATCGATCGGGATATCGCCTCGGGCGCCTCGATGAGTAGCGCTTCATACTCCGACTGAAGATCGTCGCCCAACACAGACTTGAGATACTCCAGCGGCTCCCGGTCATCCTGCGCCATCGAGTCCTGCAGATGCGCCATCAGGATCCGGTATTGACTGCCCGTGAAGTCATCAACGCCGAGCGCGCGCAGCGGCCCACGCAAGAGATCGTCATCGCCGCGAGCCAACTCTCTTAATCGACGATTGACCAAATAGAGCATATTCGGATTCTTGAGCAGCAGGCTCAGACAATACGGTTCGATAGCGCGGACGGGCTGCCGCCCAGCTGGACGCGAAGCCGCAGCGTCAGTTGAAGGCTCGCCGAATTCGCTCGTTTCCGCCGGGAAGGCTTCACCGTCGTCGTCCCAGTATTCCGGCGCTTCGCTGGGCGGCTGCTGCGCAGGCGCTCGACCGTCGTCGGGCTGTTTATCCCTCGCCAACGCAATCAGATCGCGTTCGCTAAAGCGTAAACGCCGCGCCAGCTTCTGGATATTCTCCTGCCGGTACAGGTTGTTCTCGGAAGCCGTCAAGATCGGCAGCAGCCGCAGCGCCGCCGCCTCGCGCTCTTGCACGCTTGAACCGTCCCTCAGCGGGTCCGTCTCCAAATCGAGCACAAAATCGGCGACGCCCTGCGCGCCTTCGACCAAGGCGCCCCAGGCTTCCGGCGATTGGCGAAGAAAGTCGTCCGGATCCTTGCCAGCGGGCACTTGAAGAATCCGCAGGTCGACCGACAGCCGGCCCGCATAATCCCGCGAGAGCGCCTGGCGCGCCACCTCAAGGCTGCGGCGAGCGGCGCTCTGCCCCGCTTCGTCGGCATCCAGCGCCAATACGATTCTGCTGGCGATTCGCGGCGCCAGCAGCCGGACCTGCGGCTCCGTCATCGCCGTGCCCATCTGCGCAACAACATTATGGTAACCCGCTTGATGCGCCTGGATCACATCCAGGTACCCTTCGACGACCACCGCCGCGCCGCTGTCGCGAATGGCGCGCCGGCCCATATCCAAGCCGAATAATAGACGACTCTTGTCGAATAAATTGGATTGAGGCGAATTGATGTACTTGGCGCTTTCATCAGCCCCGAGCGCGCGACCGCCAAAGCCGACCACCCGCCCGCGCTCATCGCGGATCGGTATCATCAAGCGATTGCGGAAGCGATCATAAACCCGTCCATTCTCATTCCGCACCGCCAATCCGACCTCGACGATGTCGTCCTCGCTGTAACCAAGACGGCGCAGCGAATTGAGCAGCCAGTTCCAGCTTTCAGGCGCGTACCCGAGCTGGAAAGTCCGAACCGTCTCGTCGCTCAAACCGCGGGCCTCGTGAACGTATCCGCGTACGGACGCGGCATCGGCTTCTTGCAGCCGCTCGTGAAAGAACTCCGCCGCCGTATTGACCATCCCTCGCAGGGCGTCGCGCCGATCGCTTTCGCTCTTTTGTTCCGGCGTCTGCTGGCGCAGCGGCACGCCGGCTTCCGCCGCCAATTCGCTTAAAGCCTCTTTGAAGCCCCAGCCGTTGACCTTCTGGGCGAAGCTGAAAATGTCGCCGCCTTCGGAGCAGGCGCCAAAACAGTGCCAGCTCTGCCGCTCCGGATTGACGATGAAGGAAGGGGTCTTCTCGTTGTGAAAGGGGCAGCAAGCTTTGAAATTGCGCCCGGCTTTCTTCAGCGCGGGAACATGCCGCTGCACATAGCCGACGATGTCGATGCGAGATTTGATCTCATCCGTCACAGACACGAAGGGGCTCCCTGATGAGATTGAGCATCAATTATAAGGACGACCGCTCGCTTGCGCCATATTTTCGCGAGCGCTTAAGCAGGGTTATAAGCCGACGCTCAACTCGGCTTGACTATAACCATTGACGGCTTCAGCGGCAATTCGGCGTCCTTATCTTCACGCGTGTAAAGAATTTATGAGGAGCTAAAAGTTCTCCAGTTCGCTCAAGTCGGCTCTGCCCTGCCGCAGCGCCGCGATTCGCTGGAGAAGCGCGATGCGATTGTTGCGCAGCGCCACATCATCGGTATGCACCAGGACATTATCGAAGAAGGCGGTCACCGCCGGAACCATGCTTGCGAAGGCGCTGAGAAAACCATCGACATTGGCGGCGGCGCAGAACTCCGTTGACGAATTCTGGAAGCGCTCGTATAGCGTCCTTTCCTGCTCCTCGAGCAAAAGCTTGGGCGAGAATGCCTGCTCTTCCTCAGCCCGGGTGATGCGCGCGCAACGGGCAAAGGCGTCAAGAATCGCTTCCCAATCAGCGCGCTTGACCCAGGCATCCAATTCGCGGACACCCTGCAAGGCGCGCGCCGGATCATGCGCCTGCTCGCGCAAGACCGCCTTGATGACATCGCGGCGAAACGCGAAGTCCTCGCTTAAGAGATTGTCAAGCCGCCCGCCCAGGAACTCGAGAACTTGCTTTCGAACAGCCGCATCCACAGCGACCGGCTGCGCTTTCGCGATCGGGCGGATCAAGGCGCGGAGATCAATTGATATGGCTTGATCCAGCAGAATCTGAATAATCCCCAGGGCATTCCGCCGCAAGCCGTACGGGTCCGAAGTAGATTTCGGCGCCAAGCCCACAGCGAACAAACCCACCAGACTATCCAGCTTGTCGGCAATTGCCAGCAGACGACCAGCATCGCTTGCCGGCAAGATGTCGCCCGCGCCGCGCGGCAGCCAATGCTCGAAAATCGCTTGCGCGACAGCCGGTTCAGCGCCATCCCGCAGCGCATACTCGCGCCCCATGACGCCCTGCAGCGAGGTCATCTCGACCACCACGCAAGTCGCCAAATCGGCTTTGGCGACTTGCGCCGCCTCCCGCGCCGTGGCAATGTCAGCCTGGTCAAAGCCAAGAAGCTGACCCAAGTCTTCAACCGTCGATGCAACCCGGTCGTTCTTCTCGCGCATTGAACCCAAATCGGCTTGGAAGGTCAATGTGTCCAGGCGCGGCATAAAATCGCTTAATGGCTGCTTGATATCGGCTTCATAAAAGAAGCGCGCATCGGCAAAGCGCGCGCGAATAACCTGCTCGTTGCCGTAAATCACTTTGTCGATATGCTCGCGGTCGCCATTGCGGACACCGATGAAATACTTCATCAGACGCCCCTGATCATCTTCCAGCGCGAAATACCGCTGATGCTTGCGCATGACCGTGACCAAGACCTCGCGCGGCAGGTCGAGGAAGGTCTCGTTGAACTCGCCGCGAAAGGCTCTCGGCGCTTCCACGAGGTTCGTCACTTCCGCCAGCAGCGCTTCGTCCGCAGGCGCGATGCCGCCTACGACCTGCGCTAAACGCTGCAATTGACGCAGAATCTCAGCCTGACGCTCATCGTAATCCAGCGCCAAGCCCTGCGCTTCACAGGCGTCTTCATACGCGGCCGCGTCTTTTAACTTGATCACTGGCGATCCAAGCGGGCGCAAGCCGCGCGTCGCATTCCCGCTCTTAAGGCCCGCGAATTCGAAGGGAATCACTGCGTCGCCGTATAACGCGACGATCCAGCGAATCGGACGGGAAAAGGCGACGCCGCTCTCGTTCCAGCGCATGGATTTGGCAAACTTGAACCCGGCGATGAAAACCGGCAGCGCTTCCGCCAGCAATACAGTCGCGGGCTTGCCTTCATTCCGGACCAGCGCCGTGACATAGCGCCCACCGTCCATCTCCTGTATCAGCAGGTCGGCGACATCGACGCCCTTGCCGCGCGCGAAGCCCAATGCCGCGCGTGTTGGATTGCCTTCGGCGTCATAAGCGCGGTCAGCCGGCGGACCCTTGGCGACGAATTCTTCATCTTCTTGCCGCGGCGCCACCTCACGCGCGATCACAACGATGCGGCGCGGCGTGGCGTATACCTCAAGCCCGTCATGCGCCAGGCGCAACTCATCGAATAAGGCGGGAGCGGCGGTCTTCGCCTGCCCCAAGGCGGATGCCACATCATCAGCCGGCATCTCTTCCACGCCGATTTCGATCAAGACATCAGCCGCTTCCGTCGGCGGCAGCGGCATCTCACCCGCCATCTGCGCCGGCGCGCCATGCCACGTCTTCGCCATCTTCATCAGCGGATGCCCCAGCGCTTCCCGCCCGGCGACATATTCTTTGGCAATCGTACGCGTCATCTCGCGCATGCGCCGGAAGTAATTCGCCCGCTCGGTGACGCCAATCGCGCCGCGCGTATCCAGCACATTAAATAGATGGCTGCATTTCAGCACATAATCATAAGCGGCGATCAGCGCATCGCCCTCCAGCGCCCCGGCGCACTCGCGCTCGTAGGCGTCGAAAACGCCGCGCAAAGCCTCGACATCCGCGACATCGAAGTAGTAGCGGCAATGCTCAACTTCATCGCTGAACATCACATCGCCATAATTGACGCCATCCAGCCAATCAATATCCCACGCCGATTCTTTCCCTTGCAGCGCCAGCACGATGCGCTCAACGCCGTAAGTGATCTCAACGCTGACGGGATCGAGGTTCATGCCGCCCGCCTGCTGAAAATAGGTGAACTGCGTGATTTCCTGTCCATCCAGCCAGACTTCCCAGCCCAGCCCCCAGGCGCCCAAAGCCGGCGACTCCCAATTATCTTCGACGAAGCGGATATCATGCTCGCGCTGATTGATGCCCAGGGCTTGCAATGAAGCCAGATACAGCTCCTGAGGATTGCCCGGATCGGGCTTCAGAATCACCTGATACTGGTAATACTTCTGCATGCGATTCGGGTTCTGGCCAAAGCGACCGTCATCGGGGCGCACCGACGGTTCGACATAAGCGACGCGCCAGGGTTCCGGACCGAGCACACGCAAGGTGGTCGCCGGATTGCCCGTCCCAGCGCCGACCTGCACATTGTAGGGTTCCCAGATAAGGCAGTCCTGCGCCGCCCAGTATTCATGCAGCTTCAGTATGACCTGCTGAAAAGTCAGAGGGGATGCCATTCAAGTTCCTGACCGTAAGTTCGCCCAAACATTCGCGCCAGCATTATAGGAGCGAAGAACAGAATTGACGAGTGCCGCCCGCGAAATCACGAGCCGCAATTGGCGCTCCCTCTCCCGAAGCGCCGTGTCTAAGCGCGGCTGTGCGTCGCCCAAATGCAAGATCCAAATATTACGGGAGAGCCACGTGCTCACCCCTACGGCTTTTCGTCCAGGGGGAGATGGAGAAGCCTACCCGCCGCTCTCCGCAGTCGACGCGTCTTCCGCCTCTGGCGCCTTAACCAGATCGGCGCGGCTGAGGTCGTTGAAAGCGTTAAACACCGTATCCCGCACGAGCACATGGTATTCAGCGTCTGAGGACTTGAGCGCGACGCCGTCTTCCAGTTCAGCGCCGAAGCTTAAGGTGTAGGTTTCTTCCCTGTACGCCGGTTCCGCGTCAAGCGTTTCATCAGCGCCGGATTCGTCATCGCTCGCTGCCGATTCGTCCGCCGCGTCGGCTTCAGCTGGTTCATCCACTTCGACCAGCTTGCGATAGCGCACTTCGACCGTGACCCGCGGATCAGCCAGTTCATACTCGTCCAGCGCGCCCAGCCCCAGCGGCTCCAGCAAGCGAATCGTCGTCGCATTGCGCAAGATGATCGGCGTCTTGGTATCGTCATAGGCTTCATCCGCGCCCAAATCAGTGTAGATCATGCCGTCGTCTGTACGCGTGAAGTGGAAGTTGCCATTGGCGTTCTGAACGTTGATCGCCAGCGCGTCATCTTGCGCCAGGCTCACATAGCTCGAATCAATCCAGGTTGATATCTGCGTGGACAGCTCCCAAGAATTTAGTCCCAAGCCGAGGTAAACATTGTCCTCCCCAGCTCGCCGCAGGTACACCGTATCAGCGCCGCCGCTGCCGCCGAGGTAAAGCACGGCGCTCGCGTCGTTACGCCCGAGCGTGATCTTCCGTCGGAAGTCTGCTTCTCCTACTTCCAGACGCGCAAAGTTCGCCTGATTCGTCGCCACCAGTCGCCGCGTATCCAATCCCGCGATCTTGTCCAAAATCGCTTCGACCTTGTCGCCGTCCACCGGGAAGTCATCGGCGCCGGGCAGCGCCCAGCCATCGCCCTTCCGCGCGACCGTCACTTCATTGCCCAAGTCGTCTGTGAAATGCAGCCGATCGATATCGGCGACAGTCATGTTGGGCAGGATCAGTTCAATCGCTCGCGCTTGTTCGCCAGCGGATGTCAAGACCGCGATAGCGAGCAAGACCAACTGAACAAGCAAAACGACGACGAGCAAGACATTGCTGCGGCTCCACATTATTCGCCTCCTTCAATGGATTTGGCTGCGCTTTCAACCCATTCATTTTCGTCGCCCACGCGCTGGAGGCCACGTTCCGGCGGTATCAAGTCCAGCGGCTTTTCCGCCCGGCGCTGCATCTGCCAGACGACAGCGATCAGGATCAAACCGATGATGGCGACGGCGTAATTGATCAGCACCCAGCGGTTTTGCGCTTCCGCGCTAATCGCGGGCAGGATTCGCGCCACACTCCCCCGGCTGCGAATGGATGCCAGCGACGCGTCTTCCGTGAACCAGTCGATCGCGTTGGCAATCAACTGCAAGTTGCTGACGAAGCGATCGCCGGCGAAGTTGGCTGATATTTGATAAACCGTGTCGTTGACGAACTCGGAGCTGCCGAGCACAATCATGCGCGTGCCGGCCGGAGAGCGCTCGATTAAGCCAATTGGCTCAGCTGAGGGATCATCGCCCGCTTCCGCCGCCGCTTCAAAAGGCGACGGCTTATCGATGAAGTAACTGCTGAATGACGACTCGACCGCGACCGCCAGCGGGAAAGAAGCCAATTCATCGCTGACCGGGAATCCAAATTCGGGATAAATCTCCAAATCCGGCTGCGGATTCGCCAAGGTCGTCTCCCAAGAGGCGTCGCTTGAGCGAATCAAGGTCGTGACGCGGGCATCGGTCAGTATCGATTCATCGAGGCTCAGGGGCGACGCCCAGCTCATCGTCGCCAGCGGCAAGCTGTTGACCACCGTGCTGTCTGCATCGAGACCATTCGCGCGCACATCAATGAAGAAAGGGTAATCCAGCGCTTGAATCTCGGTGACGATCATATCGCCGACATCTCTTTGCGTCTGCATTGGGAAGGGCGCGTTCTGATAATCCATCACCAGGCTGTCGCCGATGATGATGCCGTAGCTCTCCAGCAGATCCTCGATGCCGCCTTCGTTCGGGTCGAGCAGCAGCGTCCCGGCATAGGGATCGACGCCCAGCCGATAATGCCCGGCCGCCACCACGAGCGCCCCGCCGCGCATGACGTATTGATCAATCGCGAATCGCTGCGTATCGGTCAAGCTATGCGGCGACATCAATATCAGCGCATCCACATCGGTCCCAATCCGCCCCTCTTCCAAGGTCACTCGCCGCAGTTCGTAGGCCTCGCGCAGGGTTCCTTCAAGGATGCTGTATTGCTGCAGGCTTGGCATCGCCTGCCCAAATTGATCAACCGTCTGCGCTGGCGGCGTCCACAAGCCGATCACCTTCAAGAAGCCGGACGACGAGCGTTTCAGCGCCGCTTCAATCGCGCCGCGAATCTCCGCCTGGCTCAGATCGCCCGAGGGGTAGATCACCTGAATTTCGCCGCCCGCTTCGACAACCAGATGCAAGTAGAATACATCCGCAGAGAAGAAGCTCACCGGCACGGCTTGTATCTGATAGCGGTCGAATAGCTCCTGTTCGCTGATAGGGGCGTCAGGCGCGGACATGTCGACCACGGCGAATTCCACGCTGCCCGTGTTGGCTTCGGCGATCTCCGCGGTCACGTCCTGCATCGTCTCGCTGACCTCGGCCATGGTCGGTGGCATAGTTGCGGACGAGGTGTAGAGCGTCAGCTTCGCCGGTTCATCAAGCGAGGCGAGCACCGCCTCTAAGCTCTGGAAACCGTAAACCACGCGCTGGATACTGCTCGTCAAATCGTATTCCAGATTTCGCAGCCGCACCTCCATGCCCAGCGGCGTATCAACCAATTCGATAACTTCGGAGAAATTAAGCGCCGCGCTCTGGTCGCCATAAGCGATCAGCACGTCAAAATACACATTCACCAGCGACATGCCGCCGCGATCATTGGTTTGCAGCGGCGTCGGCCGAATGCCATGGATCTGATTCGCCTCGCGTTCCAATTCCGGGTCCGTCAGCGGATCGATGAATTCCAATTGCAAACTCCCGTTGGACGCCAGTTCGTATTCACGCAGCGTGTCCTTGATGCGCGGAACCAGCGGCGCCAGCAGTGGATGGCTCTCCTCGCTGAAATACCCGCGGATCAGCAGCGGCTCCTGCAAGCCCGCCAGCAGATCCCGCGTGACATCGGAAAGGCTGTATTCGCTGTGCTGCGTCAAGTCCAGGCGGGCGGCTTTCGCCGGCGCGATCAACAAGTTGAAGACGAGCAGATTCAGCCCCAAAAGCGCGAGACCGACGGCGCCATTAAGCCGATGCGGGCGCAGATGCGCGCCCCGGCTCCAGCGCTTGCTATCCAATGACAGGATGTTCAGCGCCAGGAAAAAGATAGCGAGCGAAAGATAATAGACGAGATCCCGCAGGTCGATGACGCCGCGTTCAATGCTCTCAAAGCGGCTGCCCGTGCCGAATTTCCGCAGCAGATCGCCCGCCCCCGCGCCAAACAAGTCGGTAACAACCGGCGAGCCGATGGCCTGCAGCAAGCCGCAGATGAAAGCCGCGCCAATCAGCGCAACCAACTGATTGTCCGTCCGCGAAGAGACAAAGAGGCCGATGGCGATATAACTTGAAGCCAGCAGCAGCGCCGCCAAGTACCCGCCGATGACGGGCCCCCAATCGAGGTTGCCCAGCGATTGCACCGTCAGCGGCAGGAAGAGCGTCAGCCCCAGCGCCAGCGCGACCAGCGCCAATGCCGAGAGAAACTTGCCGGCGACCAATTCGCTAAGCCGCACCGGCAGCGTCAGCAGCACTTGCAGGTTGCCGCTCTCTTCCTCGCGGCTCCATTGATGCATCGTCAGCGCCGAGACCAGCAGAATCATCAGCAGCGGCATCCATTCAAACAGCGCGCGCGCATCAGCGACGCCGCGCGCGAAAAATGAATCGACCCAGAAAAACACAAACAGCGTCAGCACCAGAAATACGCCTACGAAGATCAGCGCCATCGGCGACCCGAAGTAGAGCTTCAGTTCCTTGCCCGCTATCGACAATATCTTCTTCATGGAACCCTCCTAGGCGCTGGTCGCCAGCTGATTGAAGAAGGCTTCGAGCGTGACGGCGTCGCGGCGCAGCTCCCGCAGGCGCCAGTTGTTCTCGCGCGCAATGTTGTATATCCGCGGCGTGATATCGTCCGCGCTGACGATCCGGTAGGCTGGGTAATCATCAGCTGAGCGCATCCGCTGCACTTGCGAGATGCCCCCCAGCGACGCCAGCGCCGGCGCCACCTCATCGTTGTCCTTTTCGAGGACCAACACGGCGTCATTGCTCATGCTCAAATCGCGCAGGCTTTGATCGGCTTTGACTTCGCCGTTGATGATGATAATCACCCGGTCGCAAATCGCTTCGACCTCGGACAGAATATGCGACGAAAACAAGATGGTGCTTTCCCGCGCCAGCAACTTGATCAAGGCGCGAATTTCGACAATCTGCGTCGGATCCAAGCCCACTGTCGGCTCATCCAGGATGAGAAAGGGCGGCTTGTGCAGGATCGCCTGCGCCAAACCAACCCGCTGGCGCAGCCCCTTGCTCAAGGACGCGATCGGCCGCGTCAGATAATCTGTTAAGCCGGCGCCATAAACCGCGTCCGAAAGCAGCGGCAAGAGATCACCGGCGCTTATGCCGCGCAGATCGGCTAGCATCGAAAGATAAGCCTGAACCGAAAGCTCAGGATATAGCGGCGCATTCTCCGACAGATAACCGATTCTCGCCTGCACCGCATGCAGATCGGTCAAGACATTCAGCCCGTCAATCTCGACCAGCCCTTCATCCGGATGCAAGAAACCGGTGATGATCTTGATCGCGGTCGATTTGCCAGCGCCATTGGGACCCAGCAGACCAACAATCTCCCCCGGCTGAATATCGAAGCTCACCTCATGCAGCGCTCGAATGCTGCCATAGCGCTTGGAAATGTTTAGCGCTCGAATCAAATTCCGCCTCCTGTCTCTTCACCGAAGCCCTGGATGTCGCGCGATCGGCGCCGAATTTCAATCCGCCATAATAAAATTCAGACGGAAAAAATCCATACAAAATCTTTTATCAATTTGTAAAATCTGCGCGAATCAAGCGGGAATCGTTTCGACGCGCGTCTTTCGCAAAATCTCCTGATAATGACTGTAGGGAAACTGGGCGCCGCCCGCGTACATCGCGTTGACCGTTCCTGCCGCCACGCCGCAGCGCAATGCCTCCGCCAAGCCTGCCCCGTCCGCCAATGCGCTGACAATGCCCGCATGCAAGCAATCGCCGCTGGCCACCGGATCAATCGGCTGTATCGCCGGCGGCGTCGCTTTGACCACCAGGCCCTCCGCCGCCAGCAGCGCCCCCTCCGCGCCCAACGATACAACTACAAGGCTGATGCCGTCAGCGATTAATCTTCCCGCCGCCGCTTCAATATCGCGCCGCCGCAGCAGCGCTATCCCGAGCGCCGCCGCGATCTCTTCGCGATTGACCTTGATGGCGTAAGGTCTCGCCCGAATCGCGTTCGCCAGCGCGGTCTTGCTGCTATCCACCCAGACGCGCGCGCCCATTGCCTTCAAGCGCCTGATCAGCTCAATAGGCGCATTGCCCGGCGCGCCCAGCGGAATGCTGCCGCAAAGACAAACGGCGCTGACATCATCGCGCTCGGCTGTACGGCAGATGTCGTCGGCGAGCGCCTGCCAATCCGCCGGTCTGATGCGACCGGCTTCGTTGATCACGGTCGATTCGCCGTCTCGGTTTGCGATTATGGTGCAGGTGCGCGTTTCGCCGTCAAAGCGCGTCCACGCGGCTTCATAGCCATCTTCTTCCACCATCGCCGCCACCATGCGCCCGGTATGCCCGCCGAGCAGCCCCATCGCCAGCGGCTTCCCGCCCAGAATGTTAACCGCGCGCGCGACATTCAAGCCCTTGCCTCCAGGCACAGCGATGGCGCCATCAATGCGCGAAATATGGCCGATGGCGAAATCCGGCACGACCATCGTTCGATCCAAGGCGGCATTGGGCGTCACACATAGAACTGTCTCTCGCTTCATGTCAAGTTCCCGTCGCAAGGGCGTCAGTCGAAACTTACACCAGGCGGCTTGTCTCATCAAGACGGCGCTTCCCCGGTAGTGTATCGAAGTCGGTTGGAATTCACGTCAAGCGTAATATTCTTTCAGCGTCGAGATCATCCTTTAGCGAAAATAGTAGGGGCGATTCTGTGAATCGCCCGCCGGAGATTATCAAGTGGGCGAGCCACGTGCTCGCCCCTACAGATGCTTGAATGATGATGTTTTCTATATTCAACCGCAATGGATACACTTCCGCTTCCCCCACGCTGAGGGCGCGGCATCGCCTCCGACTATGCCAGCGCCGATGGGCAAGTTAAAATGCATGGCGGCATCCGGACCAGGCGAACACAACTCAAGCCATGACCGTTTACGGCCGCATCGACCTTCAATATCCCGACGGACGCAGCGAAACCTATCGCTTGGGCGCAGACGCAATCACCATGGGCAGCGCCGCCGACAATACCATTCAGGCGCTTAACGCGGGCATGGCGCCGCGCCACCTCCGCATCCAGCTAATCGCGGAGGCCTTCATCCTGACCAATCTGGCGCCCGATCACCATACGACGATTGATGACGCGCCCGCGCCCGTTGACGAACCGACGCCCATTCCCGATGTCGCGCGCATTCGAGCGGGTGAACTAAGTATCGTGTTTTACCGCAGCAGTGACAATCCGACAGTGGCGATGAACCGGCTCAACGATGCCACGCAGGCGGCAGGCGTCGGATTCCGCGCCGAGCTCGAATCCAACAGCGTCCGCGTCTGGCAATACTCAAGCGCATCCCAAGCGCTCAAGGTGACCAACACAACTGATAAAGCGGCTCTTTTTCACGTTGAAACTGCCGGTCTCTCCGCCGAATGGACCAGCCCCGACAGCCTGACATTTTCCGTCGATGGCAACGACGCCATCGATCTGCTTTTCCAGGTCAAACCGACGCCAGCGCGGGAGCTGCCGCCGGGCGAATATCCCCTTGTCATCACCGTCCGCCGGCTTGATGGGCGGGCGGGCGCGGTTCAACTCGTCTTGCTAATCCATCTCGGCGCCGTCGGCGGTTTGAGCGCAGCGCTAGACCCTCCCAGCCAGCAAGCGGGGAGGCCCTTTAGCCTGCGGCTGCGGAACCTAGGCAACGATGACTTAAGGCTCCGGTTGCGCCCGCGCCAAGACGAACGCGAGCTTCAGATTAAGCTGGCGCAGGAAGCCCTCGTCCTCAGCCCTGGCGAGAGCGCAGCCATTGGCGTCATCGCCGAGCGGCGCCGTCCGATACTCGGCAAGCGATCCAATTTAACATTCGCGCTGTTGGCGGAAGCGGACAAGCCAAATGATTTTGTCGTTGCCCTGCCCGCCAATATCACCGTTACCCCCTTGGTTGAATGGCGCGCGCTGATCGCCGCAGCGCTCGCGACCGTAATCGCGATCTTTGCCCTCGCCGCCCTGCTCTATCAACCACCCTAGCCGGCGAGGCGGACGCCGACTTCCAAATCACGCTGACGCTAGACGACGAAATCGGCAACCGGACGACGCGCGCGCTGCCGATAACGATCCGCGATCCGGAATGTACGCCAATCCGAGATGCCTTGCTATACACTGGTCCCGATTACCGCTTTGAACGCGCCAGCTGCGCGGTGCAAAACGTGAGGGTGCTGGCGAATGGCGACAATCCGGCGCAGCTCGAAGTGATCAGCGCTATCCCGCCGCCTGCATACCCGACAACTAGGGGACAAACCTTGTAGGGGGTGCTTGTGGCTCGCCCGAAATAACCAAGAAAATCGCGGAAGCAACTGTACTAGACCTAACCTAGCAATTGTCACGCCGATATCGCTGGACTATAATGGCGCATTCAGTTGGAGCGAGTGCCAAGGACATAAGCAGATTCATGAGCAATCGACCGCCCGTTTACCCTTTCACCGCCATCGTCGGCCAAGACATGATGAAACTCGCATTAATCCTCAATGCCATCGATATGCGCATCGGCGGCGTCCTGATTCGCGGCGAACGCGGCACCGGCAAGTCCACCGCCGCCCGCGCCTTGGCCGCCCTGCTGCCGGAGATTGATGTCATCGCCGATTCACCCTTCAACGATGATCCCTTCCGCCGCGAGTCCTGGTCCGACTTTGCGCGCGGCAAATACGACGATTGCGACGAGATTCCCACAGCGCGCCGGCGCATCAGCTTTGTCGACTTGCCCGTCAGCGCCACCGAGGATCGCGTCGTCGGCACCCTGGATATCGAAAAAGCGATTCAATTCGGCGAGCGCCACTTTGACACCGGCGTCCTGGCCAACGCCAATCGCGGCATTCTATACGTCGATGAGATTAACCTGCTTGATGACCACATCGTCGATTTGCTGCTCGATAGCGCCGCCATGGGCGTCAACATCGTCGAGCGCGAAGGCATCAGCTTCAGCCATCCGGCGCGTTTTATTCTGGTCGGCACCATGAACCCGGAAGAAGGCGACCTGCGCCCGCAGCTGCTCGACCGCTTCGCCCTCTCCGTCGATGTCACCGGCATCAAAGACGCCGCCGACCGCATCGAAATTCTCGAGCGCCATATCGCTTACGAAAACGGTCCGCTCGACTTCAAAGACGATTGGGATCCGGTTGATCAAGAATTGTCGCTGCGCATCGCCGCCGCCCGCGAAATCATTGATGACGTCAGCCATAAGACGCAGGACTTGCGCGTCATCGCCAGCATCACCAGCGACCTGCGTATCGACGGCCATCGCGCCGATCTGGTCATCCTGAAAGCGGCGCGCGCGCACGCCGCCTTTGAAGGGCGCAAAGCCATCAATGACCGCGATATCACCATCGCCATCCGCCTGACCATCCCGCATCGCCTCAAGCGGGGCCCCTTCAACGACGCCCAAGCCGACCTCAACGCGGTCGAATCAGCCGTTGACGAAAAACGCCAGGAAATTGGCGAAGGCGAAGAAGCGGGCGAATTCAGCGAAGACAGCGACGAGCAGGCGGCGCAGACTAAAAAAAAAGTGAGACTGTAAGCGGCGAAGGCGAGCCCCAAGATCAAGAACTCGGGCAGGCCGAAGCCGCCCCCCAAGATGTCTTCCCCACCGCGGACGCGCGCTGGTGGGAAGGCGGGCAGCAAATCCAATCCCAAGCCGAGTTCGAAACGCGCAAGCTCAACACCCAGCTCGACCGCATGACGCGCCGTCAATCCGGGCGGCGCTCCACCACCCGCACCGATCGCAAACGCGGGCGCTACGTCCGCGCCAGGCAAGCGGGCGAGAAGCCGCGCGATATCGCCTTTGACGCCACCTTGCGCGCCGCCGCCCCCTTCCAGGTCGAGCGCGATGAGCAGAAGCGGGAAACGGGCATGGCTTACGCCCTGCGCAAAACCGACCTGCAAGAAAAGGTCCGTGTGCGCAAAGCCGCCAATCTCATCATGTTCACCGTCGACGCCTCCTGGAGCATGGCGGTCTCCGAGCGCATGCAAGCGACCAAAGGCGCCATCATGTCGCTGCTCACCGATGCCTACCAGCGTCGCGACCGCGTCGGGTTGGTCGTCTTTCAAAAGGACCGCGCCTCGCTGGTGCTGCCGCCGACCAACTCGGTCGTGCTGGCAAAGGAGGCGATGGCTGATATCCCGGTCGGCGGCAAGACGCCGCTGTCAGCCGGGCTGCTGCTGACCTACGAAGCGGTCATGCGCGAGAAGAATCTGAATCCCGATGTTATGCCGATGATGATCCTGCTGACCGATGGCGCCGGCAATGTCTCCATCAGCGACTCGGTCTCGCCGCAAGACGAAGCGCATTCGATCGCGCGCAAAATCCACGAAGCCGAAATCCGCACCGTCACCATCAATATGGAGCACGTCGCCTTCGATCAAGGCTTGGCGCAGCGCCTCGCCGATCAACTGGGCGGACCCTGCTATACGCTGGCGCAGATCCGCGCTGACAGCCTGCTCGATACCGTCCGCGCGGAAATGGACAAGATCTAACCGCAATTGAAAACCGTCCTGATGGTTGCAACACGGTAGATACAACGCCCGTAATACAAAATGAAGGGACCCGTAGAACAACGATTATCATGGAGTAATCATGATGACGGAGAACGATTACGGCGAGCGTATTGCGAGAATTGAGGGCGCTCAGGACTTCATGGTGGCGGAGCTTCGGCGCGCGCGAATATCCGCCGGGATCGCCTGGGGTTTGCTTGTGGCATTCCTGGTAGTGGCAGCCGCCGTCGGCGTAACGTTCGGGGAGTCGTTACTGCGAAATTGTGGATGGGGATAGCAATCGGGAACACGTCGCGAAGAACGAAATTTCCGCGTCACGATTGAGCCGTGCGCCGCCGTCATTTGCGTGTCCAGAACCGCCTGATAATCAACCAGACAATCGCCACGATGATGGCAATTATCCCCACTATCATAAGCTCAGTTGTGTATAGATCTGGCAAAAGTTACTCCTTTTCCATCTATGTGTCCCATCTTCATTCTATGAGAATGCGCTAAGTGTGTCAATTCTATTTGTATATTATGCACAGTTTAACACCGTGTATAGATGTATATTTGAAACGATATCGCTCTTCTTTTCGAGCTTATCAGCAACTTGTCGCAAGCTATTTCAGAAGCCGATATAGTCAATCCAGGTTAGATCAAAAGAGTCTGCTTATGAACAGAATCCGCGTGGTCAAACTCTCCGGCTCGCCCTACGACATGGGCTATGCGCATGGCGAGCGCTTCCGCGACGAAATCCGCCACTTCACCGAAGAGCGCGTCCGCCTCTGCCAATCGCCCGAATGGACCGGGCGCAGCCTGTCCCAAGCAGCCGCCATCGCCCTCGCCGAAGACTGCGTCGCCGAGCATCAAGCTTACGCCAATACTTCACAGGCGAAGGCATCAACGCCTCGTTTCTGGATCATCGCACGCGCGGTTTTGGGCAGCGCCGCTACTTTGTCTTCCCCTTGCATCGACAAGACCAATAGGCTCATCTGGCATTCAAATGTCGCGGAAGACAAACTGTAAGTGACCCTGGTGGTGGTGCTGACAGGAATCTGGCCGTTGCGCGGCCTGGTCATATCGAGGTACATGAATATCGATCTTGCGATCTCTTTGATGGCTGCCCATTCTTCCGCGCTTCGCGGAGGCCTCCCCATCGCCCCGTCATAGTCAACCGTATTCCGAAGTCGCTCCACCCATTCCCTTTCAAAGTCAGCCAAGGCTATAGGATCATATGGGCGTGTCGGGATGTGGCGGTTTGACCAAACATACGAATTTACTGGGTCAATGTAGCCCAAATCACCCGGCGCCAAGTCTTCTTTAATGACTTGGTCATAGACTGGGATGTAGACAGCGGCGGACTGTTCTTTTTCAGCCGAGCGCCAGCTGCCAAGCAAGAAACCGAGCATTGTCATCGCTATACCGATGGAAAGCGCGCCAAACTTCATTCTCCTCACCTCTCCCCCTCATAAGCGACTGATAGACTTTGCATCCACAATGCGAAAGCCCACCTGAGTGTTCCAGTGGGCTTCACGCTCTTATGCATTGACGAAGCAAGTAAAGTGAAACTGACGATCGCTCACATGCTGATCCTGGTTGTAGTTGTGATAATGGCCATGTGTGCCGAACTCCAGCCTCCGTCTACCGTCTAGTCCGCGCAAGTCCGAGATACCGTTGTGTAGATGTAATAGGGAACCCATTGTGTCCCGATGTTCTTCCCTACATTGACTGAGACTTTGGAATAGGTCTCGTGGTGTTGAACCGAATTGACTCCCCCAGTGAACTTCGGCCAGGGAGACCAGCCATAAGAGCGAAATTTGGCCTTCGCTCCGGGTTCGTCCTCGCTCGAAGTACGAATGGTTACCCAGCCGGCTGCTTCGCCACCAGTAGTAAGGTTTTCCCTACACAAGCCTCGAACATCGGGCAAGCTGATTGATGCCATCGTTTGCGACAAACATGCTAGCGACAGCAACACGGTGACAACGATCATGACCCTACAAAGCCGCTTCGTCATTTCGACTCCTTCCTTCATAGATACTTAACGTCACCACACTTTTCATATACGGATGTTACTTGTCCAATCAAAAGAAATTTGTATATTTTATACAATCATTATGCTGTTCTATGATTCATTGCGTCTAACTTTAGTCATATCCAAGCATAAAAAGCTGCGAACATCTGTTGTTAGATCAACTTTCAAATCCCTGCCATTTCACTTACAATTCCAAAAAGGAGGCAACTATGAAGCGCATCCGGGTTATCAAGTTAGCAGGCGCGCCCTACGACATGGGCTATGCGCATGGCGAGCGCTTCCGCGACGAAATTCGCCACTTCACCGAAGAGCGGGTCCGCCTCTGCCAATCGCCCGAATGGACCGGGCGCGGCCTGTCACAAGCCGCCGTCATCGCCCTCGCCGAAGCCTGCGTCGCCGAGCATCAAGCTTACGCGACCGATCTCATGGAAGAGTTGCAGGGCATCGCCGACGCCACCAACCTCAGCCTGGCGGAGCTGGTCATCAACAACGGCTTCACCGATTTCATCGATACCATCTACAACTTGGGCGATATCGCCGTTCCCGCCCTCACGCCCCCGTTAGTCGCTGACAATTGCACCGCCTTCATGATCCCGCCGAACCGCAGCGCGACGGGGGCCGCCTTCTTCGGCCAAACCTGGGACATGCACGCCTCCGCCACGCCTTACGTCATCCTGATCCACGGCGAGCCGGATGACGCGCCGAGCTTCCTCGCCTTCACCGTCACCGGCTGCGTCGGCATGATTGGCATGAACAGCGCCGGCATCACCGTCGGCGTCAACAACCTGATGGCCACCGATGGCCAAATCGGCGTCACCTGGCCCTTCGTCGTGCGCAAAATCTTGCAACAGGACGATCTCGACGCGGCGCTAAAATGCCTCACCGGCGCCAAGCTCGCGGGCGCGCACAATTATATGCTCATGGATGGAAACGGCCGCGGCTATGAAGTCGAAGCCATGTCCAGCAGGCATCACGTCCGTGAACTCGCTGACGAGACGATCAGCCACACCAACCATTGCCTGATTCAGAAGAATCTCGATGTCGCGCGCGAGCGACCGCCGGATTCGCAGAACAGCTCGGAGAATCGGCTGCGCCGCGCGGACGAACTCTTGGCGAAGGATGACATCAGCATCGACGACCTCATGGCGCTGACGCGAGACGGCGTGGCGATCTGCACGCGCCCACAACCGCCGAACCACGTTGAAAGCTGCGGCGCCGCCATCATGAGCCCCGCAACCGGCGACTTCTGGTCGGTCTGGGGCATCCCAGCGGATAACGAATACGAGCATTTCGTCATTTGAGCGGAGCGTCCGCTCTCGAAGCGCGAAACTGCCCTTATACTGGTGTTAGGGACAAATGAGGGCGGTGCAGACATGATGGAGTCGAAGCAGGTACGGATATTTGGCATCCCCATGGACTTGGGGCAAAGTCGACGGGGCGTGGATATGGGCCCCAGCGCGATTCGCTACGCGCAACTGCACGAGAAGCTGCGCGCGCTTGGCTACCATACCGCGGACGAAGGCAACATTCACGTCGCCCAAGCCGAGCAGACTCCGGCTCTAATGCGCGCCTATGCGAACGCGCACTTCCTGCCGCAGGTGGCGAGCATCTGCCAGGCAACCTACGATGCTATCCGCGCCACCTGGAGAAGCGGTGAATTCGGCTTGTTCCTGGGCGGCGACCACAGCCTGAGCGTCGGCACGGTCTCGGCGGCGGCGCAGCGCGGCAAGCTGGGCCTCCTCTGGGTTGACGCGCATACCGATATGAATACGCCCGCCAGCTCGCCTTCGGGCAATATCCACGGCATGGCGCTCGCCTGTCTGCTCGGCGAGGGTCCAGCGGAATTGGTGAACATCGGTTATGAGGGCGCCAAGCTTTCGCCGGAACAAATCATCGTCATCGGCGCCCACGACATCGACCGCGAGGAAAGAATCCGCGTGAAGCAAAGCGGCATTCGCGTCTACACCATGCGCGATGTCGACGAGCGCGGCATCCCGCATCTGGCGAGCGAGATCCGGCGGCAATTCGCCGACATGGACGCGATTCACGTCAGCCTCGATATGGACTCCTGCGACCCGCAATTCGCCGTCGGCGTCGGCACGCCGGTTTCAGGCGGTTTGAGCTATCGGGAGGCTCACCTGCTGATGAAACTGATTTCGGACTCGGGCCAGGTGCGCTCGATGGATGTGGTTGAATGCAATCCCATCCTGGACGATCACAACCGCACCGGCATCCTGGCAGTTGATCTGATCATGAGTATGCTGGGCGACAAATTCTTGTAACTCGTCTGCGCCGCGCGCGTC
This sequence comes from Anaerolineae bacterium, assembly GCA_022820125.1. Lineage (GTDB taxonomy): Bacteria > Chloroflexota > Anaerolineae > Aggregatilineales > Phototrophicaceae > UBA6055. The sequence continues at coordinate 28,208 of JAJEGA010000095.1, forward strand.
TCCCGCGATAGCGCTCATTCGTCTGATATTAGGCATAATGTACGAAAACGCTGGACATTTTTCCTACATGGTGTATAATGACAGTAGAGAATTGACGCGGGAGCGCGACCATGAACATCGGCATCCCCAAGGAAATTAAAACCGAAGAGCATCGCGTCGCCAGTCCGCCATCGGGCGCGCGCGAATTTGTAGAGCGCGGTCATACCGTCTTCGTTGAAAGCGGCGCGGGCTTGAGCAGCGGCTTCACCGACGAAGAGTACGCCAGCGCCGGCGCCGTCATTGTCGATACTGCCGATGACCTTTGGCTGTCATCGGATATGGTCATCAAGGTCAAAGAGCCGCAAGCGAGCGAATACCGCTACCTGCGCCCCAATCTGATTCTCTTCACATATCTCCACCTGGCGGCTGAGGAACAACTCGCCTTGGCATTGCTCGAAAGCGGCGTTACCGGCATCGCCTACGAAACGGTAGAAGATCGTCATGGACGGCTGCCCCTGTTGGAGCCGATGAGCGAAGTCGCCGGGCGCATGGCGGCGCAAGTGGTATCGCACTGCCTGGAGCGGCATCAGGGCGGGCGCGGCCTGCTGATGGGCGGCGTTCCCGGCGTGGCGGCGGCGCACGTAGTCATCCTGGGCGCGGGCACGGTCGGCACGAATGCGGCAAAAATCGCGCTGGGCATGGGCGCGCGCGTCACCCTGCTCGACATTGACCTGGATCGCCTGCGTTACCTGGACGATGTTTTGGACGGCAATCTGAATACCCTGTATTCGAATCACATCAACATCGCCCGCTCCATTCAGACGGCTGACGCCCTGATCGGCTCCGTCTTGATCACCGGCGCGCGCGCCCCCATGCTGGTCACGCGAGACATGCTCCCGTCCATGCCAACCGGCAGCATCATCGTCGATGTCGCCGTCGATCAGGGCGGCTGCGTCGAAACCACGCGGCCTACCACCCATAGCGATCCCACCTTTGTCATTGACGGCGTTCTGCATTATGGCGTCACCAATATGCCGGGCGCCGTTCCGCGAACATCCAGCCTGGCGCTGGCGAACGCGACCCTGCCCTACGCCTTTAAGCTCGCCGCCAACGGCGCCGCTGACGCCCTGCGCGCTGATCCCGCCCTGCTGCGGGGGCTCAATACCGCTGCCGGGCGCTGCGCCCATCCCGCCGTCGCCGAGACCTTTGGCTTGGAATACGTCGAGGCGGAACTCGCGCTGGATTATCTCAGCGCCGACGCCCTGCTCCCGCTCTGATAGCGCTGCAGAGCGAATGCGCCTCGCTGGTTTGGCTCGCGTGAATCAATCTACTGCCGCGCCCTGAACTCTGATACATTTGTAGCGGTGGATTCCCAAACTGATTCGGGCGGTCATAAGCCCGGTAAACAGCGGCGCATACGTCTCGCTCTGGCGGCAGGCGCGCTCGTCAGCGCCTTCTTTCTGTCATTGTCGTTTCGTGGTTTGCAGCCAGAGATGTTTTGGAGCAGCCTCGCGGAAGTCAGCCTGCCCTGGCTGCTGGTCGCCGTGCTTGTCTACTTCGCCGCAGTTGTGCTCATCGCCTTGCGCTGGCAATTCTTGCTCCGCGCCCTGAAGTTCGTTCCCCTGGCGTCGCTTACTAAAATGGTGTTCATCGGCTACATGGGCAACAATGTCTATCCCCTGCGCGCCGGCGATGGACTACGCATAATGCTGCTGCGCCGGGAGCATCAGGTAGCGCTGCTGCGCGCCACCACTATCATCGCCGTCGAGCATCTCTTTAATGGCGCGACCATGATTGTGTTCATCCTGTTGGGCTTGGCTGCCATCGACTTAAAATCGCCGACAGTGGAGGCAATCGTCGGGCTGACCATGCCGCTGGTCAGCATAGCCATCGTGGCTGCGCTCTTCCTAGCCGCGAAACCGGCTTTGCTTCGGCGGCTGGTCCGCCGGGCGGTCACAATCTTGCCGCGAGCTCCAGGACAAGCGGCTCAGCGCCTGAGCGAGGATGTCATCGCCGGCCTGGAAGGCTTGCGCAGCACCCGCCGTTTTCTGGGGGCGTTGCTGGTCTCCTTCCTCACCTGGGGCGTCGAAGCCGGCGCGTATTGGCTGGTCATGTTCGCATTTGGCTTGGAGCTCAACTACGCGGTGGCGCTGCTGCTGGTTGGCACGGTCAATCTGGCTGGGTTGATACCCGCCTCGCCTGGACAGGTGGGCGTCTACGAGTTCGTCATCATCAGCGTATTGACCGCGCTGGATATCGCCTTGCCGCTGGCAACAGCCTGCGCGGTTGTCATTCACGTTGTGATTTGGTTGCCGATAACATTAGCTGGTTTCGCGCTGCTGCTGAAACAGGGCATGGGATGGGCTGATATCGCGCGGGCGAAGAATATCGAGAGCGCGGCATCACCGCGGTCCGATGGCGGCTAGACGTCTACCGCCGTATCGAAGTGTTTCAGCAGCGGCGCCAATTCCTCCCAAAGCTGGTCAGGAATTTCGAGCTGCGCCGCCGCCATGCTTGATCGCGCCTCCGCCGGCAAGCGCGCGCCCGGGATGACGGATGCGACCTGCGGATGACGCGTGCACCATTGCAAGGCTACGGCAAGCATGGGCACATCGTAACGCTGGCAAAGCTGCTGTATCCGGCTGACGCAATCGAGACATTCCGGCGAAAACATGCGGTTGAGATACTTGGCATCCGCTTTTGGACCAGTGACCAGCAGGCTGCGCTCCAGCGGCGTCGCCCCGACCAAGCCGACATCATGCTCTGCCGCCGCCGCGAAGATCTCGCGTTCGGCAATATGATTTATGAGACTCCAGCAATCCGCGATGACCGCCGCATCAAACTCGCCCGTCTTGATATATGCCAAATTCGTCGGCGGATTATTTGCCGCTGTGCCGATGTGATCAATGACGCCCTGTTTCTGCAAGCGACGCAGCGCGCCCAATGCGCCGCCCGCCGAAAGCACCTCCTGCATCGGCTGCCCCATCGCATCATGGATATAGACGATTTCGAGGCGGTCCAAGCCCATGCGCTTCAGGCTGTCATCGACGCTGCGCAGTATCCCGTCGTAGCTGAAATCGTAGCGATCAAACCAGCGGCCGGCCTTCGTCGTCACGATGATCTTGTCTTTGGCTGCTGGCCGCATCCGCAGCGCTTCGCCAATCATCGTCTCGCTCAAGCCGCGATTGTAAAGCACTGCCGTATCCAAGAAAGCGCAGCCGGCGTCGATCGCCGCCACCAAGGTGCGCAGGCCCAACTCCTCATCAAGCCGGCGCTCAGCTTCGTCCACTTCGACGACCGTATCATTCTGCGTCGGCACGCCGATGAAAGCCGTGCCGACGCCGACGATGGGCAATTGCAATTCCGTGCGCCCCAGACGCTTGCTGCGCATCACAAGCTTCGCTCCTTGATTCCTGTTCGCCCGCCGAATTCGGCATCAATCTGATCATCCGTTTTGCCGAAACGCCGTCTCCGATTGCCATATTCGACCAGCGCCTGGTAAAACTCGCCGCGCCCAAAATCGGGCCAATAGGTTTCCGTGGTATAGATCTCGCTATAGGCGCCCTGCCAGATCAAGAAATTGCTCAAACGAAATTCGCCGCTGGTGCGAATGATCAAATCGGGATCAGGCAGATCGCTGGTATACATATAGTTGTTGATGGTGGCTTCGGTGATGTCTTCCGGCGCGATGCCGGCGCGCACGATATTTTGGACCGCATGGACGATTTCGTCGCGCCCGCCATAATTGAAGGCGACGTTGAGGATCAAGCGCTGGTTGTCGCGCGTATAATCGCAGGCTTCAACCACCTTGCGCGCCAGCCGCTGCTGGATGCCATCCAGTTCGCCTATGTGGCGAATCTGTACGCCCTCCTCGTCCAACTCCTGCAATTCACGGTCGATGACCATCTCCAGAATACGCATCAATAACATGACCTCGCGCCGGGGCCGCGACCAGTTTTCGGTCGAGAAGGCGTAAATGGTCATGATCCGCACGCCAAATTCGACTGCCGCGCGGATAATCCGGCGCAGATTCTCCGTGCCTTGGCGATGACCAGCCGAACGAGGCAATCCCCGCTGCCTCGCCCAACGACCATTGCCGTCCATGATGATAGCCACGTGTTCCGGGCATTTATCCAGCGGCGGCAAGGCAACGCGCTCGCGCCGCGATTCTCTTGTCATGACTGTCATAAATTCTTCCCGTGACGCCTAAGCCATTTTCCGCAGCAGCCCGTCATCTAGCGTGTACACCAACGCGCGATTCACTCCTCATTGCTTCTGATCCAACTGCCATCCGCTTTAGGAATGCCGCAACCCGGTCACACCTCCATGATGTCCCGTTCCTTTTCCGCGCCCAACTCGCCGACCTGAGCGATGTATTTGTCGGTGAGCTTCTGAACTTCATCCTCGCCCCGCTTGCAATCATCTTCCGAAATCAACTTCTCTTTTTCAAAATCTTTTAAATCGCTATTTGCCGAGCGCCGTATATTTCGAATGGCGACGCGCGTGTCTTCCATCCGCCGATTGAGAAACTTCACCAATTCCTGACGGCGTTCACGCGTCAAAGCCGGCATATTCAAACGGATGTTCTCGCCATCGACATTGGGATTCACGCCAATATCCGACTTTTGAATCGCCTTTTCAATGTTCTGCACCGCGGCTTTGTCATAAGGGCGAATCAATATCAGCATCGCTTCCGGCGTTGAGATATTGGCGATCTGCCGCAATTCCGTGCCTTGGCCGTAATAGTCGACCATCATGCGATCCACCAAGGCGACGCTCGCCCGTCCGCTGCGCATCCGGCTTAGCTCATCGCGAAAAACGGCGAGAGTCGATTTCATCTTATCGCTCGCCTCATCAAGTATGTCTTCAATCATCGTGGCGCTCCTTTGTCGTACACCGCTGCCGCTCGCGTCGCCGCTCTGCCGCCGCAAAATACGCCAGCATCCGAGATGGTCGACGCTTTGCGTCGTTCGTGCAAGCAGCTGATTCTGGCTTGCGCTTGATCATCCGCGCCGCCTCGGACGGATGCCGCCGAATGCCACTATTATATCGCCACTTGCCCGACCGCGTAAGCGCAATGACGATCATGATGGCGGTCGCATCGGCGCCCGCTTCTCGCGAGAGCGCACCAGATAAACCGTCACCATGCCACCTTGCCCGACCAGTCTGACGATTTCGTATCCGTTTACCGTCTTGCCAATGAGATCTGAGGACATCCTGCCTACCGTCAGCGGCTTGCCTGCGCTGGCGCGGGTTCCAACCTCGCGTCAGCCCAGTTTTTCCTGCGGCGCGCTATCAATTATATGCCATGCCCAAGTCGCGCTAGAACACCCAAAACCCGCCTGCCTGGCTTGCCGTTCCGCAGGTCCGGCAACCTCTCGAGCTGGCAGCCGTCAAACTTGACAGAATACGGCTCTGAATCGAAAATAGAGTCATTCGTCTTGATTCTGCCGCTGGGGGCAGATGACATGCATGATGGTCTCTTTTCCGATTCAAGTAACTCAGCCGATTTGCGCGAACGGCTAATCACGGCTGGCTTGCTGCTGCCCATTGCGATTTTGGCTTCGCTCGTCGGCGGATGGCTCTTCGTGCTCCTGGCGCTGCCAGTCATGTGCGTCGGCATGCTGGAATTCTACGTGATGGAAAAAGACACCACCATGCAAGGCAGCTCGCTCACGGGCATCCCCACCGGCATCGCCCTGGTCCTGGGCTTTTTCTTGAACCTGAACTGGTTGTGGCAGGTCGCGCTAATTGCCGGCATTGCGCTCACGCTAGTCCTGGAATTGTCGCGCCAGCACCACCAGCCAGACCGCGCTATGAAACAGGTCGGCACCACATTATGCGGCGTCTTCTACATCGCCTTCCCCACCGCCTTCTTGATCAGCTTGCGTAATGCGCCGCAGAATGGCTTAATATGGCTATTCGTCGTCTACGCAATCACCTGGGGGACGGACACCTTCGCGTACGTCTTTGGCAAGACTTTTGGCCGCACAAAACTGGCGCCGCTGATATCGCCCAACAAGACCGTTGAAGGCGCTATCGGCGGCATACTGGCTGCTTGGATCCCCGCCTTCAGCCTCCTTGTATTCACCGGCGCCTTTGAGCCGAAATTGATTCCGATGATTGTCGCCGGTCCCTTCCTGGCTGTTAGCGGCGACCTATTCGAATCGGCGCTTAAGCGCTTCTTCCGCGTCAAGGACAGTTATGTCGCTGGCTTTAATGTCTTTCCCGGGCATGGCGGTGTGCTCGACCGCATTGACGCCTTGGTTTGGGTCGCAAGCTGGGTATTCCTATACCTCTTCGCAGTCGGCGTCATTTAGCGCCTGCCCGCCAGCGTGAGCATCTTTGAAGCGCATCATAGAATAAGCTATAATGATGCCAATTGCGCTGTCTTGGCGCGAGCGACTCTTCTAGGGACAGGCGCGAAATACGTAGCCCATCACGCAGCGAAAGCGGGTGCCGAATGCCGAAGTTTGAAACGCAAGTGCTGATAAATCGCCCGGTTTTCCACGTATTCCGTTATGTTGGGGATTTCAACAACGATGTGCATTGGCGCAACGTCCAGGGCGTCGGCATCACCAGCGGCGACCCGATCCGCGCCGGCACAATGGTGGCGATGACGCGCCGCATCATGGGCAGAAAGGGCTTTGTCAACAGCGATGTCACCGACTTCGAACGCAACAAGAAAATTGAATTCAAAGGGTCTTATTGGGGCTTTCCCTTCGTCAGCACCATGACTTTCGAGCACCGCGGTCAACAGACCAACGTGCGCGAAACCCTCGATATCCGCACGCGCTGGTTCTTCTGGTTCGGGATTTTCTTCAACTTGACGCTGAAGGGCGTCCTCCAGCGCGAACTAAACAAACTCAAAGAAATCATGGACGGACATGGCGACCGCAAGTCGGTCACGCCACAGCCGATACCCGAATAAAGTCGCGTTTGCTCAGCTGATCGAAGCCATCGCGCTTAAGTCATCAACCCTTAGAGAGCGTCGACTTTGTCCTTTTCCGGATTGTAGTGGTCGCTGCGCAAGCCGATTTTCCAGGCGTACTGCGCGATCAAATGCTGGGTGGAAAAGTGCTGCATCAGATTAAACAGGTAGTAGATGATAAGCGACAGCGTGACCCCCGCGAGCATATTGGCGTTCAAGAGCCCGCCGAAGACGCCGTCCACCGCCTGCCGCACGACGCCGTATAGGAGCGAGATCGCAATCATATACAGCAGCAAGGTGAAGCCCGGTCCTCTATTTTCGCGGGCTATGCGTATGTTGCGCCGAATCTGCCAAGCGGCTCTGTAATCGCCTTCCGCGGCGAAGCGCGCCATGCCCACAAAGTAAGCCCAGCCCATCACCAATGCCGCGCCCACCACGATGACGAAGGATGCGAGGGCGGCCAGCAGGCCTAAAATGTCAATGATTTGCCCCAGCAAGCCGGTTAGCGTCACCATAATAACCATGAGCAAGACGAACAGCACCCAGTAGGCGGCGCTCGCTGCGAAGAGGGCGGCGCCGTCTTTGATATTCTGCCCGAGGTTAACCTCCGGCATCCAAGTTTCCTCGCGCATGACCGCGCGGATGACCTCAACGCTGTAACCTGATAGCCAGAAGCCGGAGACGATCGCCACCAAAGCCAGCCCAAAGAAGCCAGTGATGGTCGTGCCGCTGAGAGGTTGGAGCGTTTCCGTATGCGACTGGCTAACATCGAGGTTGGTCATCGCCGTCAGCAGCGGCGTCCAGTCATGGGAGTTTATGATCATGGCGATGAAGACGGCAAAGGCGATCGTCATTGCCAGAACGATGCTCATGACTTTGGCAAAGTTCTGAAATGGATATTTAATTGCGTTGGTAAAGTTCATCGTGTCCTCTCTCGTTTGCTTAACGTGGCTATCATACCATAGAGTGCGCGGGCTACTTACTGTCTATCGCTCTTCCAAACGATCATGCGCCGGCGGCGGCGTCGAAGAAAGCGCCGAAATCTCGTCATACCACGCCGGCGTCAGCGCCACATCCAGCGCCGCCAGCGACGACTCCAGCTGCGCCAGATTGCGCGCCCCGATAATCGGCGCCGTAATCGCCGGATGCGCCATCACCCAAGCCACCGCGAGCGTCGCCGGCTGCAATCCCCGCGCGCTTGCATGGGCGGCGAAATCGGCCGCTGACTGATAATAATCCGCCAAGCCATAACGCTTGCTGTACATCCGGTTTTCGATCAGGCGCCCGGCATCGGCTCTGCCGTCAGCCGCGTACTTGCCCGTCAGCAAGCCGCCGCCCAGCGGACTGTAGGGAATGACGCCAATATCTTCGTTGGCCGCCATCGGCAAGATCTCGACCTCCGCCTGCCGCTTGACCAGGTTGTACATCGGCTGCAGGCATTCGATCCGCGCCAGCCCTTCCCGCGCCGCGATGCCCTGCGCCTTCATCACCTGCCAAGCAGCCCAGTTGCTGACCGCCGGGTACAGGATCTTGCCCTGCCGCGCGAGGTCGTCCAGCGCCCGCAGCGATTCTTCAATCGGCGTCTCAGCGTCATAATGATGCAAGAAATAAACATCAATGCGGTCGGTCTTCAGCCGCCGCAGGCTCTCCTCCACCGCAATCTGAATATGCCGCCTAGAGGCCCCGCCCTGATTGACATCATCGCCGGTTTGGGAGACGACTTTGGTCGTCAGCACAATGTCATCTCGACAATCGGCGATCAGCTCGCCCAGAATCTCCTCAGACCGTCCGCCGGCGTAAGTATTGGCGCAATCGAAGAAGTTGATGCCGACCTCGCGGCAGCGCTGGAACATCCGCGCTGATTCCGTCTCATCGGCGATGTCGCCGAAAGACATCGTGCCGAAGCAAAGCGGCGACACCTTGACGCCTGTGCGACCCAGTATCCGATAATCCACGTTGCAACCTTTCCCTTAATGCTGCCTAGTTTGAAATGATTAAGCCTGTCGATTCAAGAAAGCTGTCAGACGAAACGAAATGTTGTACGGGCGAGCGCCGGCGGGTCGCCCGCTTGCGCACTATTTTCCGGGCAAGTCTCGCATGATTTAGCCGAGTCAGTTCGTAACCCAAAGTCGCTTTGAATACGCTCACTCATCAGCCGCCATTCGTCCTTGCGCGACCATCTCCACGCGGCCGCCAACACGAATGACTATTTCGTCGCCAGCGCGCTCGGCTTCCAGATGGAGCAACGAGGGCCGGCCGATCTGGTAGCCCTGTTCCGAGCGAATCGCAATTCTGTCCGCGCCAAAATAACGGTGCTCGACGATGTACCCGGCAATGCAGCCATTGGCGCTGCCGGTCGCTGGATCTTCCGGCGCGCCATAGATGTCGTCCAGCACGCGCACATGAATGTCGTTATTGGCATCCAGCGTTTCCGCGCAGAAGATCGCCGGCGCAATCGCGTCATGCGCCCCAAGAATCGCCCGCAGCCGATCGAGATTAACCCGGGCGCGCTTGACCGCCGCCAACGACACCATCGGCGCCAGCACAAAAGCCATCCCGGTGGAAACCTCTTGCAGCGGGAAGCGCGTATCGATGTCCGCTTCGTCTACGTTGAGAATCTGCGCCAAGTCAGCCGCCGCGAATGTCGGACCAAATATCGGCGGATTCTGCCGCATCCACAACAGTCCCTCTTCAGAAAATATGACGGGAATCTGCCCGAGCGGCAAATTCAGCAATAGGCTGTCGACCGGGCGCCCGATAATCTCGCGCTGGATGACGTAAGCCGTGCCCAGCACCGGATGCCCGGCGAAGTCGACTTCGACTTCCGGCATGAAGATGCGAACATTGTAGCCGCCATTCTCCGGCTGATCCGAGATGACAAAGGTCGTCTCGGAGAAATTGATCTCCTTCGCCAACTGCTGCATCAGCGCTGCTGGCGGATTGCCCAAATAGACCGCCAATTGATTGCCAGTGTACTTCCGGCCGACGGTGAATACATCCACAATAAAGAATTCCATACGCGACATATCACTTGTCCATTCCTTGCCTAAACGCGTCGGTCCAGCGCGATGGCGGTTCTTGCGCGACGCCCTTCAGCAAACGTCCATAATGTTGCGGGCGCCGCTGATGCAGCAGCGGGAATAGCGCCAGGTATTGCTCGCGCACATCGGCGCGCAGCAGCGCCTGCGCCACTTCGTCCCGATCGCGGCTCGCCTGCGCCAAGACGCGCCCTAGCGGATCGCAAATGAAACTGCTGCCGTAGAAGGTCACGGCGTTCTCGCGCCCGACCCGGTTGCAGGCGGCGATGAAGACGCCATTGGCGACGGCGTGACCGCGCATCACCGTGCGCCAGGCATCAGCCGAATCAAAGTCATCCGCCGTCGGTTCCGAGCCGATCGCTGTCGGATAAAAGATAAATTCCGCGCCATCAAGCGCGTATATCCGCGCCAACTCGGGAAACCACTGATCATAACAGGTCGGCGCCGCCAGCCGGACATCACCAAGATCATGCAGCGGAAACTGATCCGCGCCACCGAAGTAATCGGTCTCATGATAGCCTTCACCCGAGGGAATATGCACCTTGCGCGTGAAATGGCGCAAATGCCCCGCGGCGTCGTGGATGGTCGCCGTGTCCCAGTGGTCGCCGCGCTCGTCGCGCTCAAAGAGGCTGCCGATGACGGTGACGCCATGCCTGCGCGCGAGCTCGGCAAAGAATTGCTCGGACGCCCCGCCACGCAGCGCTTCCGCCCAGGCGAATCCAGCCGGATCGCGCCGGCCCGGGAAATAGGGCAAGAGGGTGAACTCGGGCAGGCAAATGAGGCTCGCGCCAGTCGCCGCCGCCTCCGCCACCAACTCGCGGTAGAGCGCTTTGGTCGATTCTTGGTCGCCGGTCCAATGCCCCTGCGCCAGGGCGATGCGAATGTCTCTCATTAGATCTATAAAGCCTCCACGATCTCTCTGGCCGCGCGCTGACCGCTGAAGTAGGCGCCATGCACCATCGCCGTCAAATGATGCGGCGCCGTCGCTTCGCCCGCCCAATAGAGCGGCGGCGTCGCTGCCGACAGCTTTTCACGCGCGTCATAATGCCCCGGCAGGCAGACGCTGTAACCACCCAAGGCAAAAGGGTCTTGGGGCCAATTGATCCAACGCGCTTTGCGGTACGCCAAGCTGGGATTCCCGAGCTCCTCCCGCAAGGTATCCAGCCCTTTGTTCAGCGCCGCCTCTTCGCCCAGGTCCAGCATCTCGCGGGCATAATCGCCAGTGACGAATCCGGTCCATACTGTCGCGCCGCCCGCCCGCCCCAATGAAGGCGACCACCACATCGGCGGATTGCCCCGGGCATATATCGCGCCGATCGACCGATCCAGCAGCGGCTCGTCAAAAAGGTAAACCAGCTTCATCACCGGTCCCATCTTCAATCCCGCCAGCGCCTCGCGCTTCATCGCCGGCAGCGGCGGATCAAAGCCAACCTTGCCCGACTGCAATACACCGAGCGGCAAAGTCAACACAGCGGCATCTCCCTTGAAACTCGCTCCACCTCTAAGGCTTATCCGTACATCCTTCGTCCAGTCAATCGCTTGAACGGCGCAATTCAAGCGGATATCCAGCCCGTCCGCCAGCCGCTCATAATACGAATCGTAGCCATCCAGAATGCGATAGTCGCCGTCGTCATCGTCGCCATTGCTGTCTACCACCTTCGCCCCTCCCGAAGCGGCGGTGGGATGTGGCGCATGCGCCGCCGCATTGAGGCACTCCATGCTATCGCCCTCGGCATTGGCGAAAGAACGCTGGACGTAGCGCAACTGCGCTTCACTGAAACCAATACGCCGCAGGTAGGCGCCCAGGTCCTCATCGTCGCGCGGCGCGGGCGCATCGCCCAGGTCCCATGAGCGCGTCACATCGAGTTCGGCCGAGGCCGCGCGCGCCTCGCCCATCGTCAGCCAGTCGCCATTTTCCGTGCGTATCATCGAATCGTCCAGCTTGTTCCAATGCCAGGTTTTCAATCCCAGCTTCTCAACCCATGCCCAGGTATTGACCGCGGGCGAGCGCCCGTGAATCAATTCAGCGCCGAACTCGACCGGGATATCGGCGAAGTCGCGGTTCGTCCAGACGCGCCCGCCGATGCGATCGCGCGCTTCCAGCACCGTCGCCGCAATGCCGGCTTGCTTCAAGTGATACGCGGCGGATAGCCCGGCGATCCCGGCGCCGATGACGAGGACATTCATACAATCAACTCACTCTTGATAATCCGGATTTTCCCAGACGATCAGCACGCCGGCGTCGCCGGCCGCGGGCTCGGCGCAATAATCGGTCACGACGCGCTCGGCGCGAAAGCCGCGATTCAACTGCATCGACACCGTCGGATCTTTGATCTCGCCAGCGATGACTCGCTCTCCGTATTCGACCACGTTCATGCTTTCGGCGTATCGGTGGTAGCCCATCAGCATCCCAACAGCGTACATGCCGCGCAGGTTCAAATGTTTGACCAAAGCGAAGCGCGCGGCGTACAACCCGCTGCCGATGCCATGCCCCTGATACATCGGATGGACCGCCATCTCGACGCCATAGAGCCAGTCGCCATTCGGTTCATGGGCGCCAAGGCGCATATCGCCGATGGCATCCAGCCAAGGCAGAGGCGGCGCCGTCGGCGGGCGAGACGTGCGCATGGTGGAAGCCATGCCGATGCAAGCGCCAGCGCCAGGACCGCCAGTGCGCTGGGCGGCGAATTGGCCCTCGGGGAAGCGTTCGATATGCGCCAGCACATCATCTTCGGTAAAGATGCCAGCGGAAGGTTCCTTGTATCTCACACCATATGCTTGATAGATTGATTGCACAACCGAATCGACATGAAATGGCTTGGTGTTGAAGATGGAGACGCCACCCAGGTCAATGAGTACGGCGCTTTCGTCATAATCTTTTAACCACCAAGAATCTAGGCTCGCATGCAAGACCCGCGTCCCATTCTCATTCGTTGTCCAATAGGGCTCGTATGGGTCTATGGGATTGCCGTCTTCATCCAGGGCATCTTTCGCCCCTTCTTCAATCAAATGTTTTTGAATCGCGGGCCAGTTGTTTAGCGCTTGTCGCATAGCATCAGCTTCATTCTCTCTTTTAGCCAACGTCTAGACCTCCACTGGATAGCGGACGGTGTATGTAGCCTTTAATCTTAAGATACGATACCATCCAACGTCTGACTATAGTTAATCGTTTCTATCGAGGCGGACAGCTAGCGTGGCCTCACGACTCCGCACTATGCGGGAAAACGGCTCATTATTGGCCCTGCCCACCATATCGTGGCTGGTCATCTTCTTCGTCCTGCCCCTGATAATAGTTTTAGTCTTCAGCTTCATGTCGCGCGGGCGCGGCGGCGTCGCCATCATGCCCTTTACGCTGGATCACTATGGGCGAACTTTCGACGTCTTCTTCATCATCCTCCAGCGGTCTATCGGTCTCGCCGCTTTGACCACCATCATCTGCCTCATCGCCGGTTATCCGCTCGCCTTTTTCATCAGCACCAGGCGCCGGCGCATCGTCCAGCAGGTCGCGCTCTTCCTGGTGATTCTGCCTTTTTGGACCAATTTCCTCATCCGCACCTACGCCTGGCGCATCCTGCTGGGCGAGGAAGGCACGATCAACGGCCTCTTGCTGAGTCTTGGCTTAATCAGCGAACCGCTGCCGCTTCTCAATACGCAGCTCGCTGTGCTGATCGGTTTGGTCTATGGCTTTCTGCCATTTATGGCGCTGCCCATTTACGCCTCGGTCGAGCGCTTTAACTTCCGCTATGTCGACGCGGCGCAGGACCTTGGCGCCAATGACATCCGGGCCTTTATGCGCATCGTCCTGCCGCTCACCTTGCCGGGCGTGCTCGCCGGTTGCGCCCTGGTGTTCATCCCCTCTGTCGGCGCCTTCGTTACGCCCGATCTGCTGGGCGGCGCCAAAGGACTGATGATCGGCAATTTGATCAACAAGCAATTCGGCGGCTCCGGCAATATGCCCTTGGGTTCCGCGCTGTCGATTGTGATGATGGCGGTTGTGATGATCTCGCTGCTGGTTTACATCTTTGCCAATCGGCGCGATGCCGGAGCCAGCTGATGGCTATTCCATCGCCGCTGCTCATCAACGAAGACGCCATGCGCCGCAACCGCGCAGTCCGCCGCCTGGGGCAAGTTGGGCTCTGGCTGAACCCGCTCTTTGCCTATTTCTTCCTCTGGGCGCCGATTCTGGTTCTGGTTCTGTTTTCCTTCAACGAAAGCCGGTCGGTCGCCTCCTTCACTGGCTTCACGCTGAAATGGTACACCAACATCCTGAACAACGTCATGGGCGCCGAACGAGCCTTCTCCACCGAAATCATGCTCAACGCCTTTCGCAACAGTCTCTTCGTCGGGACAATCGCCACAATAATCGCCACCGTGCTGGGGACGCTGATCGCGCTGGCGATGGCGCGCGGGCGCTTCCCCGGCAAAAGCTTGATCGACAGCTTGCTCTTCTTGCCCGTGGTCATCCCGGAAATTACGCAGGCGATCTCGCTGGCGATCTTCTTCAAAGTCGCTTTCGACTGGATCGCCACCATCAGCGGCGAGCGCCTCTTCCCCGGCTTTCATACCATCATCATCGCCCACGTGACCTTCAACATATCATTTGTCGCCATCGTCGTACGCGCGCGCCTGGCTGATATGAACCCGCAATTGGAAGAAGCGGCGGGCGACCTTGGCGCCAATCCCTGGCGCGCGTTCTGGCGCGTCACCTTCCCGCTGATCCTGCCCGGGGTCATATCGGGCGCGCTGCTGGCGTTCACCCTTTCGCTGGACGACTTCGTCATCACCTTCTTCACCTCCGGCGTCGGCACCTCGACGCTGCCGGTCTTCGTCTATGGTTTGCTTAAGCTGACGGTCACGCCTGAAGTGAACGCCATCTCGACAATCATGATGGTCTTAAGTACGCTATTGATCGGCATCTCGTTAGCCATGCAGGGGCGAAACGCGTCCCGCGGTTAACGGAAAATCAAATTGGAGGAGAGGGTCATGAAAAAGCTAACGCTACTCATTGCTGTGATATGTCTGATGGCGCCTGTCGCTATCGCGCAGGACATGGAATACGAGCCATGGACCTGCCCCGAAGGCTACGAAGGCCAGACATTGAGCATCTTTAACTGGTCCACCTACATCGCCGAAGACACCGTGCCCAATTTTGAAGAAGCCTGCGGCGTCACCGTCAACTATGACATCTACGAGAGCAATGAAGCGATGCTCGCGCGCATCCGCCAAGGCAACCCGGGCTATGACATTATCGTGCCCAGCGGCGGCACCGTGCAGCGCATGGCGGAAGAGATGCTGCTGATCCCGCTCGACCTGGACATGATCCCCAATGTCGCCAACGTCATTCCCGATCTGCTGGGCGCCGCCTACGACCCGGAGAACCAATACTCGCTGCCTTATCAGTGGGGCACGGTCGGCGTCGGCTACAGCACCGAAGTCTTCCCCGATGGCATCAGCTCCTGGGAGCAGGTTTGGGAGCACGATGGTCCCGTCGCCTGGCTTGATGATCGCCAGACGATGCTCGGCATCGCGCACTTGTTCCTGGGCAACGACCCCAACACCACTGATGCCGATGAAATCAGCGCCGCCCGCGATTACCTGATAGCGAAAGGCGGCAATGTCGTGACCGTCGCCGCCGATGACGGGCAGGTCCTGCTTGAACGCGGCGATGTCGATATCGCGGTCGAATACAACGGCGACATCTTGCAAATCTCTTGGGATTGCGAATGCGATGACTACGCCTATGCCATCCCGGAAGAAGGCAGCAACGTCTGGATCGACAACCTCTCAATCCCGGTCGACGCGCCCAACCCCGAGCTGGCGATGGTCTTCATCGATTACATTCTCGATGCCAAGGTTGGCGCTGACTTGACCAATTACATCTGGTACGCCTCGCCCAATCAGGCCTCCATCGAATCGGGCTTCATCGACGAAGAGATCCTCAACGATCCCGCGATCTTCCCGCCGCCGGAGCAAGTGGCCAATCTCTTCGCCATCATCGATGTCGGCGCCGAAGCCGAAGAGCTGATCAACAACGCCTGGGACGAATTGCTGATCTTCCTCGGGCAATAGTGTTGATTCACAGGCAATTCGGGAGAGCCTTCACGGGTTCTCCCCCGCCATTTAGGTGAAAAGCCAAATGCCAACCTACGATGTCGAACTGATTGACATCGTTAAAGACTTTGAATCCGGTGGGAGCCGCGTCCGCGCCGTCGACAAAGTCAGCGTAAAAATCGCCGATGGCGAGTTCTTCGCTTTGCTTGGTCCCAGTGGCTGCGGCAAAACCACCACACTGCGGCTGATCGCCGGCTTCGAACAGCCAACCGCGGGCCAAGTTCTCATTCGCGGCATCGCCATGGAAGGCATCCCGGCTTATCACCGTCCCGTCAATACTGTCTTCCAGGATTATGCCCTCTTCCCGCATATGACCGTCGAGCAGAACATCATGTTCGGCTTGCAGATGGAAGGCGTCGGCAAGAAAGAAGCGCGGAAGCGCGCGCAGGAAGCGCTAGACATGGTGCGTCTGCCCGATATTGGGGCGCGCAAACCACAGCAACTCTCCGGCGGGCAGCAGCAGCGGGTCGCCCTTGCCCGCGCCCTGGTCAAGCGGCCCGCCGTGCTCCTGCTTGACGAGCCCCTCGGCGCCCTCGACCTCAAACTGCGGGTGAACATGCAATATGAGCTGAAAGCGCTGCAGCGCGATGTGGGCATCACCTTCATTTATGTGACCCACGATCAGGAAGAAGCGATCACGATGGCCGATCGCATCGCCGTGATGAAGGATGGGGAGATGCTGCAAGTCGGCGCGCCAAGAGAAATTTACGAACATCCCGGCACACGCTTCGTCGCCGACTTCATCGGCGAGACCAACTTCATCCCGGCGGACTTGATCGAGCGCGCCCCCGACGGCAGCGGCGCAGTCCGCCTGTCGGACGAAACCGTCATCAAGGCGCAGCTTTCCAAAACGCTTGAAAGCTCGAGCGGGCCGGTGACCATGGCCATCCGCCCCGAGCGCGTCGGCATCGCCAAAGTCGGCGATAGCATCGACAGCGCCGATTCCGACCAGACGGTGCTGGATGCCCGGCTCGTCGATAGCCAGTACATCGGCACCGACACCCGCTACACCGCGCGCATCGCCGACGACATCAATCTGATAGTCCGCGTACAGAACACCAGCGAGCGAGAATTCAGCCATTTCACCATAGGTCAGCCGGTCAAGGTCTACTGGCGCCAGTCGAGCACAACCGTCCTGGATCGCTAAACCGCTTGCGGTAGTGTATCGAAGTCGGTTGGAATTCACTTCAAGCGTAATATTCTTTCAGCGTCGACATCATCCTTTAGCGAAAATTGTAGGGGCGATTCTGTGAATCGCCCACCGGAGATTATCAAGTGGGCGAGCCAAGGCTCGCCCCTACAGATGTTTGAATGATGATGTTTTCTATATTCAACCGAAATGGATACACTTCCCCGCTTGCTCGATATCGCCCGTCGCCTCGATTCGTGCTATTATCCAGATCCCAACCGACTTGGATCGGCTTAACCCATGATCGTCCCGCTAGCGGAAGAGGCGCGCGGCCTTCAAAAGCACAGCGCCAGCAAAAGCGTCGACGCTTTAACCGGCTTTGAAGTGACTGAAGAATTCACGCGCTTCAATCAAAAGCACGACATGTTCAACCGCGCCGTCTGGGATGATGATGTGCGCTCGGAACGGTCGCGCAAATTCTTTGAATCCTACTTCACCGACCTGGCGCAGTTCCGCAAAGTCGAAGGCTTTCAGCACCGCGATTACGCCCTGCGCAACGCCGCCTGGTACATCGCCGATTTCACCTCGGATCTGCTGGAAACGAGCCAGGATCGCAAAGAAGGTTTCCTCGATGCCTACACCATGTTCCGCGAAGGCGCCACGCGCAAGACGGAATCGACGGCGGAAGAGAATACAGCCGATGTCAAACGCGCCGGCGAGTTTCTAGGCGCCGACGCGGTAGGCGTCTGCGATTTTGACGAACGCTGGGTATACACCCACAATTACAGCCGCCAACAGTTGACCGACAAAGAAATGGACCTGCCGCGCGACCTGACCCACACCGTTGTCATCGTCAACGAAATGGATCATCAGACGATTCAAACCGTGCCCTCCGCGCTAAGCGGCGCCGCCACAGGCCAAGGCTACAGCCGCGATATCATCGCCGTGCTATCAATCACCCAATACATTCGCAATCTCGGTTATCGCGCCATCGCCAGCCTCAACGATACCGCGCTCTCCATCCCGCTGGCGATTCAAGCCGGCTTGGGTCAATACGGGCGGCACGGTCTCCTGATCACGCCCGACTTTGGACCGCGCGTCCGCATCGCAAAAATCTTCACCGACTTGCCTTTGATCCCCGACGCGCCGATTGACTTCGGCGTCACCGAGACTTGCAATATCTGCCGCCGCTGCACCGATGCCTGCCCGGTGAAGGCGATCCCGGGAGACGCGCCGAAGTTCGAAATACATGACGGCGTCTCGCATCTCAAAGGCGTGAAGAAGTGGACGATCAACGCCAAGCAGTGCTTCAAGTTCTGGGTGAATCAAGGCACCGACTGTTCCATCTGCATCCGCGTCTGCCCATATAACAAGGACTTTTCCAAGCGCTTCAATCGTCTATTGCGCTGGATGTTGAGCAATCGCTGGCGGCGGCTGGCGCTCTGGCTCGATGCAAAGCTGAAATATGGCGAACGCAAAACCGCCGGCTGGTGGTGGCGCCGCCGCGCCAAAACATAGTTATCCGATGGAATTGATCCACGGTGCGGGAATATCACGCGCATTGGGCCGGGCGCTCAAGAGCGGCAGCGCGCCGACCTCAGAGCAGATGCGTAGGCTGCGTCAAAACATGACCGCCTTGGCCGAATACTGTATCGAGATCGGTCATACGCAGACCGGCGCCGATATCCTCGCCTTTGTCTTACGCCAAAGCGACGCCGACCCCTTGACGCTGGAGCGCGCCGAAGAAGGATTCGCCGAGCTCGAGAGCCGCGTCTGCCCGCGCATCATCCTCGACGCTCGCGAGTTCGCGGCTGATATGGACTTGCCGGGGATGATCCACTATCTGTTGGATATCGCGCCGCGTCCGCGAATCTGACAACGGCGACGAAGCGATGGCTAAGCGCATTTTGAATCAGGCAGCGCAGTTCATCCAACATAGCGCCTTGCGCTGGCTGCTCGCCATACTGTGGTCGCTGCTGCTCACGCTCTTCTTGCTGCAGCCGGAAGCCGACCCGCTCATCGACCTCGGTTTGCCGCGCGGCGATAGCACCGTCCAGCGAGAGCTTTTCTTCAGCGCGCTGCATTTGCTGGCATTTGCCCTAACCTGCATGATGTGGTTCTGGGCTCTGCTCGGCGCCTTCAATCCGCCAATCAGCCTTTTCGCCGCCATCTTTATCGCCATCGCGCTTGGCATCGTCACCGAAGCGCTGCAATCCCTGACGCTCGATCGCCACGCCTCGCTGATTGACCTCAGCGCCAACATCGGCGGCGCGCTCATCGCCGCGCGAATCATCTGGCGCCGCTTCATCTAGCCGATTCTAAGCCGATGTCAGACGGCTTGATATGACGGATTCTCCCAAACGATCAGCGTCGCCCAATTGTCCGAGGCGCTGTCCTCAATGTAATCTTCCAGCAAGCCGCGCAGCTCAAAGCCGCGCTCCAACTGGAAGGACAGGGTGCTGTCGTGTATCGCGCCAGCGACAACCTGTCGCACGTATTCGCTGGGGGACATGCGCTCCTTGTAATCGGCATAACCCGGGATCAAGCCGCCAGCGACAATGCCGCGCCGATTTAGCCGCTTCACGATCCCCATGCGCGCTTCATACAGCCTCGAACCGATTCCTCGCCGGCGGAAGGCCGGATGCACACTGATGTCGCCGCCGTAATACCACTCGCCTTTCGGGTCGTGATTGCTGTAAAAGCCCCCGTCGATGATCTCCTGGAAGCGGTGCTGAACCTGGTCGAAGTCAAAATCAATCAAGAACCCCGAGCCCAAGCCGATCACGCGATTTTCAATGAGGGCGACAAAATTGCCCTCTGGGAACAGCCGACAGTGATTGAGAAAGTGCGCTTCGCGCATCAGTTCGTCTTGGCTCAGCGTGGGGAAACAATCGCGCTGCAATTGCTCGAGCGCACTGGCGTAGGGCGGCTTAATGGTCTCGATGCGTATGCTGTCCTTGGTCATAAACGGGCTTATGCTCCAGGCTGCCGCGCCTAGTTTAACGCGCGCTGGAATCGCCGGTCAACTCCAGCGCGAAAGCGGAAAATGGAAGGTATGATTGGACTGCAATGGACATACAGAATTTGCGCCGCCTGCTCTAGGATAGTTGGCAGCAGCTTTCATCAAGAGACGAGGTCACATCATGGCGACGAACGGTCACCAGCAGAATGGCAGTACGAAGGGCAGCGACAAGGTCAAGCGCGGGCTGGCGCAAATGCTTAAAGGCGGCGTGATTATGGATGTGGTCACCCCGGAGCAGGCGCGGATCGCGGAGGATGCCGGCGCAGTCGCCGTCATGGCGCTTGAGCGCGTGCCGGCTGATATCCGCGCGCACGGCGGCGTCGCCCGCATGAGCGACCCCGACATGATCGACGGCATCATCAACGCCGTTTCCATTCCGGTGATGGCCAAGGCGCGCATCGGCCATTTCGTCGAAGCGCAAGTCCTGGAAGCGCTTGGCGTTGACTATATCGACGAGAGTGAGGTCCTGACGCCGGCTGATGAAGAACATCACATCAACAAGTGGAAGTTCTCCGTGCCTTTCGTCTGCGGCTGCCGCAATTTGGGCGAGGCGCTGCGGCGGATAAACGAAGGCGCCGCCATGATGCGCACCAAGGGCGAAGCCGGCACCGGCGATGTCGTTGAAGCGGTCCGTCACGCCCGGTCTGTCAACAGCGACATCCGCCGCATCAGCTGCATGGATGAAGACGAAATGTACACTTACGCCAAAGATATTCGCGCGCCCTATCACTTGGTGAAGGAGACGGCTGAGCTTGGTCGTTTGCCAGTGGTGAACTTTGCCGCCGGCGGCGTCGCCACGCCGGCCGACGCCGCTCTGATGATGCAGCTCGGCGTCGATGGCGTCTTCGTGGGCAGCGGCATCTTCAAGAGCGGAGAGCCGGCGAAACGCGCCAACGCGATTGTCAAGGCGGTCACGCATTACAGCGACGCGCGCATCCTGGCTGATGTCAGCCGCAACCTGGGCGAAGCGATGGTCGGCATCAATGTGACGCCGGAAGAGGTCATCCTGGGCAAGCGCGGCTGGTAGCCGGCGCCCAAGCCGCTGGCAGCGCATAGCATACAGACACGAGCAAAGGGAGCCCTCTCATGGCGATATCGCATGTGAGCGATCTGGAGACGCCTAGCGTCCTCATTGATCTGGACAAGATGGAGCGGAATATCGCCGTCATGCAGGCGCGCTGTGATGAGCTGGGCATACGATTCCGCCCGCATATCAAGACGCACAAGATACCGGATATCGCCCGCCGTCAAATCGAAGCCGGCGCCGTGGGCATCGCCTGCCAAAAAGTCAGCGAGGCGGAGGTCTTCGCCGATGCCGGCTTCCGCGATATTCAGATCCCCTATAACATCGTCGGGCGGCGCAAAACGCGGCGGCTGGCAAGGCTGGCGCAGCAGGCTGAAGTAACCGTCACAGTCGATAGCAGGCTGGTAATCGATGGCATCGCCGAAGCGGCGCGGGAAACCGGCGTCACGATCGGCATGATGGTCGAGTTGGTTTCGCTCGGCGAGCGCACCGGCACAACGCCAGCCGCCGCGCTGGAGCTGGCGAGGCATATCGCCGCGACGGACAACCTGCGCTTTGCCGGCGTGATGATCTATCCATCTGACGCGGCGATACGCCCGCGCTTGCTGGAGACGCTGGAACTGCTGAAGTCAGCCGGCATCGCGGTGGAGACGGTAAGCGGCGGCGGCAGCGGCGCGAGCAGCGACGCCCATTTGCTGCCCGAACTCACCGAGCTGCGCGTTGGCACGTCCATCTTCTGGGATTGGACCTGCGTCGCTGCCGACCGCGCCCGCTTTGACAACTGCGCCATGCGCGTGCTCGCGACCGTGGTCAGCGCCAATGAGCCGCAGCGCGTCATCCTCGATAGCGGCAGCAAAGCGATCCACTCCGAAACGATCGATGGGCTCTACGGCTATATCGAAGAGTATCCCGCCGCGCGCCTGCACAAAGTTAACGAAGAGCACGGCTACGTCGATTTCAGCGCTTGCGACGCCCGGCCGCAAGTCGGCGACATGGTGCATATTATTCCCGTGCATACCTGCGTGGTGACCAATCTTCATAACCAACTCTATGGCTTGCGCGGCGACGCGATAGAAGAAATCTGGGATGTGGCGGCGCGCGGCATGGTCTGGTAAGCCCGGCTCGACCGCCCACAGAACCCTAAAAGGCAAATCCAATGCTGATCATTGACGGGCATCTTGACCTCTCGTGGAACGCCTTGCAATGGAACCGCGATTTGACGCAGTCCACTTATACGATCCGAGGCCGGGAGCGCGATAACCCGGGCAAGGGTCGGGCGCAGAACACCGTCGCCCTGCCCGAAATGCGACAGGGAAGAATCGCAGTCTGTTTCGCCACCCTGCTGGCGCGCGCCACCGGGCATAAGCGCGACCACCTCGACTTCAATTCGCAAGCGCAAGCCCACGGCATCGCCAAGGGGCAGTTGGCTTATTATCGCGCCCTGGAAGCGGAAGGCGTCATTCGGCTAATCGGCGACAGCAAAAGCTTGCGCCGCCACATTGATGAATGGGAGCGTTGGGAGAGCGACAGCGCTGACACGAACGCGACGCCGCCACTGGGATTCGTCATCAGCATGGAAAGCGCAGATGCGATACGTGAACCGGCGCAGTTGGAAGCCTGGCGCGACGCCGGCTTGCGCTTGCTCGGTCCGGCGCATTACGGACCCGGACGCTACGGCGGCGGCACTGGCAGCGAATTGGGGCTGAGCGAGCTGGGCGCGCCATTGCTGCGAGAAATGAAGCGACTGAACCTGCTGCTTGACCTGTCGCATCTCACCGACAGCGCTTTTTGGCAGTCCGTCAAGCTATACGATGGACCCGTGCTGGCGAGCCACAACAACTGCCGGGCGCTTGTGCCGCATCAACGGCAATTCAGCGACGAGCAACTGAAGCTCATCATCGAGCGCGATGGCGTCATTGGCGCCGCTTTCGACATCTGGATGCTTCAGCCGGGTTTCACCCGTGGCGGCAGCAATAAATCCGTATTCATTGATACTGTAATCGACCATATCGACCATGTCTGTCAGTTAGCCGGAAACAGTCGCCACGCCGCCATAGGCAGCGATCTCGATGGCGGCTTCGGGCGCGAGCAATCCCCCGCCGATCTCGATACCATCGCCGACTTGCAGCAAATGCCGGGCAAGCTCTCTGCGCGCGGCTACTCAGGAGACGACATCAAGAATATCCTGCACGGCAACTGGCTGCGCCTGCTCTATGACGCTTGGGGAGATTAAGCTGCTACAAGCGCCCCGCCAGCATCCGGTCCATCTCCTCGCTGGCTTGCCGCAAGACTTGATGCAAGGCGAAGTCGCTGCCATGCGGGACCATGAGCGCGCCTTGACGCCGGTAGCGGTCGACTTCTTCAATCGAAGATGCGGTGCGCGCCCATACTTTGCCATTCAGTTTCGCCGCGGCCGCCACCCGCGCGACCGCATCATCAACCGTCATGCCATATTCGCTATATGTCGCTAGGCGCAGCCCAAGATCAGCCGGACCAACGAAGAGCGCGTCAATCCCCTGGACCGCGGCGATCTCATCGGCATTGGCGACCGCTTCCGGCGTTTCAATCTGAGCGACGATGAAGGTCTCGCGATTGGCATCGGCAATGTAGCTGCTGCCGGCTCGCCAACTGTCCAAGCCAAAGTCGGCGTCGAGCCCCGCGCCATCAAGCCCGCGATTCCCAATTGGCGGATACTTGGCCGCCATCACGATATCGCGAGCCGTCTCCGCGTCCGACACAAATGGGATCATCAAGCCGGCCGCTCCATCTTCCAGGAAGCGATAAAGCCGGGCGCGCTGCGTCGTCGGCGGCCGGATCAAGCAGTCGATATCGAATCGTTGACAGAGCGCCAGCAAATGCTGCACCTCGCGCGCATCGAAATTGCGGTGCTCCAGGTCGAGCCAAATACCATCATAGCGATAATGCGCCGCGTAGCGAATGTAAAAGGGCAGCACATGCCCCAGCGAACAGAAACGCGCGAATTCGCCGGCGCGCCATTTCGCCAACACCTTGCTTCTTCTCATGATATGTCGCCTCCCGCGCGCTTGATTCCGATGCAATCTCAGTCCGAACTATACAATCAATGGCGCGATGCATAATGCGATTACGACAGCAGTGGGCGCATCTGCTCGAGCGCGCGTTCCAACAGCGGCGCATCGGCGGCAAAGCACAATCGCAGATAGCCTTCGCCTTGGGGGCCAAAAGCCGCGCCCGGCGCCAAGCCGACGCCGCACTCGCGCAGGACCTGCTCGGCAAAGGCATAGCTGTCCGCCACGCCATCGACAGCGAAGAAGGCATAAAATGCCGCCTGCGGAGCGGGAAATGTCACGCGAGGCAATTCGTTAAATGCGCTTTTGACCGCCTCCAAAACCGCGCGGTAACGCGCCGTCGACGCGCGAATGAACGCTTCGCCATCCTGCAGCGCGGTGATGCCGGCGATCTGAACCGGCGCGAATATGCAAGAGAAGTTGAACTCGCTCACGATTTCCAGCGACTCGATCAGCGACTTCGGCGCCGTCAGCCAACCCAGACGCCAGCCCGTCATCGCCCAAGACTTGGAGAAACTGTTGACGATCAGGTATTTGTCGTCCTCGGTTACTTTGTCGATGAAGCTCGGCGCATAAACACGGTCGTAAACAATGCGGCTGTAAACCTCATCGGCGATCAGCCAGAGATCCCGCTCGCGACAGAAGTCCAGAATCAGTTGCTGCTCGGCGTCGTCGAGCATCCAGCCGGTCGGATTGTTAGGTGAATTGATTAGCAGCGCGCTGGTATGCTTTTTGCAGGCGGCGAAGAGTTCCGCCAAATCCAAACGCCATCTTCCGCAGCGCGGGCGCAAGGGGACGCGCACGGTCTCGGCGCCCAGGATTTCCGCCGCTGCCGGCAGATTGGGCCAGACCGGCGATGGTATGACGACGGCATCGCCCTCGGCGACGATGCATTGCAGCGCGATCGCCAGCGCGGTCATGCCAGAAGGCGTCACCGCGATATTGCCCGCGCAAAGGTCTGCTTCATATAGACCATTCATATACGCGGCGAGCGCCCGCCGCAACTCAATGATGCCCAGATTGGGCTGATAATAGGTCTGCCCCTCATCAAGCGCGTCTTTGGCCGCTTGACGGATGAACTGCGGCGTCGGCTTGTCTGGCTCGCCAAACCACAGGGGAATGACATCGCTGCGGCCGATTGCCGTGTTCGAGAGCTTGCGGATCAAGCTCGGCTGCAGCGCTTGCACGCTAGGACGATTCGCCCGTATCGCCATCGACGCTAATCTCCTTCTTGTTTGTAAAGCGCCACCGCCGCCACGATGATGAGGCCTTGAATTAGACCCTGAACAAATTGATTCACACCCAGCATGACCAGCAGATTGGCGGTGATGCCGAGCAGCAGCACGCCGCCCAGCGTCCCGATCACGGTGCCGCGCCCGCCAAACAGGCTGGTGCCGCCGATGATGACCGCCGTGATCGTCTGCAATTCAATGCCATCGCCGATTGCCGGATCGCCAACGCCCATCCGCGAAAGCCACAGCAATCCGGTAATGGACGCGCTGACGCTGCACAAGACATAAACGCCGTAACGAACACGC
Source organism: Anaerolineae bacterium (assembly GCA_022820125.1). GTDB lineage: Bacteria > Chloroflexota > Anaerolineae > Aggregatilineales > Phototrophicaceae > UBA6055. Next base: position 54,027 of record JAJEGA010000095.1, read on the forward strand.
TTGACCGGTACGCCGGAGAGATGCGCCACTTCAATGTTGCCGCCGATGGCATAAAGATATTTGCCAAATGCGGTGTAGCGCAGCAGCAGCGCCGTCAAGATTAGCAAAGCGACAAACATCAGCGCTATCACCGGAATAGGGCCAAACTTCTGCACATAAAACATGATGAAGGGTCTGCTGGCCGAGCCTACCGGCGATGTAGAAATGCTGAGGCTGATGCCGCGCAAAATGCCCAGCGAAGCCAGCGTGACGATAAAAGGCGCGATCTTCACCTCATTGACGAGGAATCCGTGAATCAAGCCAACCAGCAGCCCAAGCCCCAAGGTCGCCGCGATCGCCGCGCCCTGGTTCTCCACTTCGCCATTCATGACGATCGCCGACACCAGAATCGAAAGCTTCACCAGCGACCCGACCGAGAGATCGATGCCGGCTGTCAAAATAACCAGCATCTGACCCAAGGCGACGATGCCAAGGAAAGCCGCCTGCCGCGCCACATTGGTCAAATTGCGCAGGGTCAGAAAGCGCTCGGATTGCGTGGCGCCGATGATTATCAGTACAACGATGAATCCATAGACGGCGATAATTGGACCGTAACGCCGCAGAAACAGACGCTGGGAATCGGTCAAGCCGTCAAAGAGCCGCGCCGAGATGTTCATGCAAGTTCAGCCCCGGCGCGCGCCATGGTGGCGAGCTCAATAATGCCGGCTTCGGTCGCCTCGGCTTGCGCCACCTCGCCCACGATGCTACTTTTCCCATCATGTTCTAATCGCCGGGTACTGCTGATTGTCTATGATAACCTCCTCATACTCTCACGTACAGGAGTCTAATTCACACGAATGATTCCAGCAACGATTTCGATTTCCTGCGCAACACTGTTTTTTACACTGATAATCGCACCTACTAGCTGGTAATACCGGCCTGAACTCAGTGTAAGATACCCAAACTGAAGTTTGGCACTCTAACACATAGGGGTCCGGCGTATCACTGGGAATTGGATTATTAGTTGGTATCGCAGTTGGCGGAGGCACTGGAGACGGCGGCACACGTGTACTAGTCGGTTTCAGCGTCGGGGGATCGGGCTTCCTTGTCGGCTTCTTCGTCGGTTTCGGCGCTTTTGTCTCGGTTGGCGTATGAGTTGCTGTATTGGTCGGCGTGAAAGAAGGCGTATTTGTCGCAGTAGCGGTTGGGGTGTTGGTCGGTGTAATCGTAGCTGTGCTCGTTGGCGTGTCAGTCGGCGTATTGGTAGCCGTGTTAGTTGATG
>JAJEGA010000093.1 GCA_022820125.1 Anaerolineae bacterium
TCGCCACGAAGGAGTTCCAGCACGATCCTGACCTTGGTCTCCGGACTGTATTTGCGGTATTTCCCCACGAGCGTTCCTCCAACTGACCATCTAGTATACTCTCTTTGCTAGGTGTCCAGTTTTTTAGGACCACTACACCCCATCCCCCGGCCCCTTCCCCAGCAAGCTAGGGAAGGGGAGCTTGGCTTGGCAGAGTCTGTAACAATCTGGCAATTTTCGCAATAATTGAGCCCGTATTTCTTTTTGTTGAGGCAGGACATTGCAAAAGACGAATTACCGGACAAGCCTTGTAGGGGCGAGACTTGTCTCGCCCGCCTTATTCGGTCATCCCTACTATCGCGGAGAACTGGCTTGGAGTTGAATCTCCTCAATTGGCTGCTGGCGCTGTCGCCGGTGCTGGCTGTGCTGGTTCTCATGGTTGGCGCCGGTTGGGGCGGCAGCAAAGCGGGAAGCGCCGGTTTCCTGGTCGCGCTTGCCCTGGCGCTGACGGCATTTGGCGGCGACGCCAACTTGGCGCTGGTGGCAATCGGCAAGTCGCTGCTGCTGGCGATTGATGTGCTCTATATCGTGTGGATGGCGCTTTTCTTCTATAACGTCACCAACGAAGCAGGCGCCGTCGATCTTATCGGCCGCAGTTTGCCGCGGCTCACATCCGACCGCGCCGCGCAGAGCCTGCTCATAAGCTGGGGCTTCGTTTCGCTATTGCAGGGAGTCGGCGGATTCGGCGTGCCGGTGGCGGTGGTCGCGCCCTTGCTCGTTGGCTTGGGCTATTCGGCGACGCAATCGGTGATCATGGCTTCGCTAGGGCATGGCTGGGCGGTGACCTTCGGCTCGCTGGGCACGTCTTTCGTCGCCTTGACCGCCGTCACCGGCTTGCCCGGCGAGGCGCTGGCGCATGACGCCGCCCTGATCCTGGGCTTGGCTTGTCTCATCAGCGGCGCGCTGGTCGCCTATGTCAGCGCCGGTTGGGGCGGCTTCCTGCGCTCGATTCCCCTGCTTATAGTCGTTGGCGCGGCGATGGGCTTGACGCAATGGTGGATCGCCACCAATGGCATCTGGACCCTGGGCTCGACCTCGGGCGCGCTGGCCGGCGCATTGGTCGGCGTGCTTTACGTCTTGTCGCCACTGCATCGAGGCGGAAGCGAGCGCGCCAAACCGGAAGCGGAGGACCGCGGGCGCAGCCTCGTCCTGGCGCTGGCGGCTTATGGCATCTTGCTGGCGATTGCTTTCGCGCTGAATCTCATTGAGCCGCTGGAACAGTTGATGGACAGCGTCATGCTTCAGCATCAATTCCCGTCCGTGACGACTTCGCTTGGCTGGGCAGTGCCTGCTGAGAGCGGGCGCGCAATCAGCATATTCGGTCATGCCGGCGCCATCCTGTTTTACGCTGGCTTGATCGCTTTTCTGCTCTATCGCAGAGCCGGCTACTTCGAAAGCCCGGCAGTCTGGTCCGAGATTTGGCGCAAGGTACGCCGCTCAGCGGTGAAATCCACAGTGTCGATCATGGCGCTGGTGGCGATGGCGTCGCTGATGACGCACTCGGGCATGACTCAGATCATCGCGCGCGGCATCAGCGAGACTTTCGACGCCGATATCTATCCGCTCTTTGCGCCTTTCATCGGGGCGCTGGGCGCGTTCATGACCGGCAGCAACACCAATTCCAATGTCGTATTCGGCGCGTTGCAGCAAGAGACGGCGGCGCTCTTGGCATTAAGTGTGCCGATCATTTTGGCTGGGCAGACGGCGGGCGCTTCACTCGGCAGTGTGCTGGCGCCAGCCAAGATCATCGTCGGCTGCAGCACAGTTGGGCTCAGCGGAAAAGAGGGTCCGGTGATTCGGCGCATGCTGCTTTTGGGCTTGATCCCGGTGCTCTTCGTCGCCCTGTTCACTTTCGCGCGCCTGGCTTTTTGGGATCTGTAGGGCTTGTCCGGTACTATAAGTCATACGCAGTGGCAAAAGATCGATACCGAATTACTAAGTAAAAGGCGCGTTCTGCGAAGGTCTTAACCACAGTTTAATCGAATGCTGTAGGGGCGTTTCGCTGAAACGCCCGCAATGTTTATGTCATATTCAACGGGCGTATCGGCGATACGCCCCTACATTTTCACAATTTTCGTGGCGAACGGCGCATTATGATTTTGGTGCAATTGCCCTGCCCGCTCCCCACTCCTAGCGCGCGCTAGTCGGATAGCCAGCCGGGTCAATCATCACATTGATCAGCATCGGCGACTTGGCGGACAGGCCGGCTTGAATCGCTAGGTCGCATTCCTGCCGCGATCTGACTTTGCGATACGCGATGCCATAAGCTTTTGCGATGCATTCATAGTTTGGGTTGGCGAATGCCGTGCCGAAAACGGGACGCCCGCGCCGCAATTGAGCGGAACGAATCAGATCCAGCGCCGAGTCGTTCATCACGGCGATGATCAGCGGCAGCTGCCTCTCGGCGGCTAATCCCAGCTCGCCCATTGCCATCGCCAGCCCGGCGTCGCCGGTGATGCAAACGACTGGCGCGGCGTTTATTTCCGCGGCGGCGATCGCGCTGCTCAAGCCAAAGCCCATCGCCGATAGCCCATTGGATACGAAGTAGCGATTCGGGCGGCGCGCCTGCCATTCCAAGGCGGCGAATATCTTGTGCGAGCCGACATCGGTGGTCAATAGGATGTCATCCGGGCTGTTCGCTCGCAGGGATGCCAGGAAGGCTTGCGGCAGCAGACAACCTTGGGCTGGCGCTGGCGCCTTGCGCTGGGCGAGTTTCTTTCGGAGGCGCCGCGCCTTTTGAGATCCCCAATCAGGGGCGGTCATTGCCTTTGCCGGCAACATCGCGTTCAGGGTCGTGTTGATGTTGCCGACCAATTCCAAATCGCAGGCGAGCTTCGGGTCATGATTATGCCATTCGGCTATCCAGATTAACGTCTTGCGGTAATCCCAAGGCTTGACCAACTCGACCACATCAAAGCCGATGGCAATGATGACATCGCTTTCGTCGAGCAGCTCATATACGGGATCGTCCCGTGTCAAGCCGATGGCGCCGGCCGCGAGCGGGTGATCGGCTGAGAGCGCGCCTTTGCCCTTGGGCGTCTCAATCACCGGCGCATTAAGCGATTCGGCGAGCGCGCGGAGCTGCCGATAGGGCTTGCTGGGTTCCAAGCCCAGCCCAGCGACGATGATTGGTTTCGCTTTGCCCGCCAGCAGTTTCCGCGCCGCAGGAATATCGCCAGCATTTACAGTGAGCTTGAGCGTCGGCTTTCGCTGTGGGTTCTGGGTAGGAATCGTTTGTTCCGCGATGCGATTATGAATGCCAAGGTGAACAGGACCTGGGCGCCCCGCTTTCGCCAGCAGCATCGCGCGCTCGATCAAGCCAGCCGCTTTCTCTGCGCTCAACTCGGCGCTGAGTTTGCAGACCGGTCGAAAGGCGGCGCCCAGATCAATAACCTGATGACTGTGTTTACCGCTGAATTCTGGATCATTGGCCGCCGTGATGAGCAAGAGCGGCGCGCGGTCGAGATAAGCGTGAGCCAGCCCGGCGTAGGCATTGGCGGCGCCGGGACCGAGCGTGGTCAGCGCGACGCCGATTATCCCAGTCAGGCGCGCTTCGGTGGCCGCCATGAAGCAGGCGCTGCTTTCGTTCTTGACCAAAATGAAGTCGATGCCGCGGCGGCGAATCGCGTCAAGGATCTCCACATTTTCGCCGCCCGGCAATCCATAGACGCGTTCAACACCCGTCTTGCCGAGTCGTTCGGCGAGGCACTCGGCGACAGTCGTCATCTTCGACTTCCTGGTTCATTCCCGGCGCAAGCTGATTATGCCCCTTCGCGCCTTTTTGACAAAGGGGCGGCCAGGGCAATCGCTTCAAAACTGGCATGCCCTGCGATGAGCAAACCTAAACTGAAATTTAACCACCGAGGACACCGAGAGCGCCGAGAAATGCGATTGATTAGAGATTTCGCGGCATATTGTCGCAAAATTTTTGGATGGGAAGGAAGTTTGGCGACAAAGTAGTGGCGCGCCTGTCTAATTCAAACAGTGGATTTAGGGGAAGAGCCAGCAAAAGAACCTAAACTCTGTGTCCTCTGTGTACTCGGTGGTAAAAGAAAAATTTGAAGCGATTGCCCTGAAGGGGCGGCGCAAACGGGCTCCGCGCGAATCTCTCTCCTAGCCCGTCAGCAGCAGGTAAACGCTTAGGGCGGCAAGCGGAATCATCATCATCAATTCAAACAGCTGCCGATTTATGCGGTCAATCAGGCGCCGGGCGATCAGCACCGCCGGCGGAATCAGCAGGAAGACCCAGGCAATGCTTAAAAGAAGTTCGTAGTCAAACAGTTCAAGGGCGATGAAGCCGGGCGCCTTGGTCAGATTCATGACGGCGAAGAAGAGCGTGGTCGTGCCGACGAAGCGGCGCGGCGTCATCTTGGGCTGCAGCAGCAGATAGGCGGTGAAGGGCGGCGCGCCCACATTCGCCAGCGTCGAGCCGAATCCCGATGCCCAGCCGGCAAAAATGCCGTGCCAGCCGCGCGGCTGATAGGCGAGGGCGGCCAGGCGGTCACTGGCGACCTTGAAAGCCAAGGCGAGCAGCGTCAGCCCGCCAATGACTCGCTTGAGCGTCGCCGCGTCAATGGCATCCAGCACGAAGACGCCAAGCAAGACGCCGACCAAGCCCGGCGCCAGCATCAACGCGATATATTGACGATCCCATTGCCGCCAATAAAAGTAGAGCGCGAAGCCATCGGCGAAGATCAGCAAGGGCAGCACCAGAGCGACGGCGACCTGCGGGTCGATAATCAAAGTCAAAAGCGGCACTGTTAGCGCAACCGGAACGGGCCCGCCGAGCCCGCCCTTGGAAAACCCAACCAGGATGCCAACTATCGCGTATAAGATGTACTCTTCCATGTTGGGCTCGGCAATCGCTTTTCAAGCTAGCTTCTGCGTTAGATTATATGGGAGCGGCGCCCGGCTTGCGAGAATCGGAAGCCGATGCCGCGCTATTGTGTTAGGCGGGCGCATCATATCACGCTAGCGGCGCATTTACTGGGAGGGCAAGATTGGACGTCAAGCGTCTCAACGACGAGGGCCGTGAGTTGTGGAACCGCAAGGCAGAATTCTGGGACGAACTGCACGGCGACCGCGGCAATTTGTTTCATCGACGGCTGATTGAACCGACGGTGCTGCAACTGCTGGAGCTGCATCCGAACGAAGCTGTGCTTGATATCGGCTGCGGCAATGGCGCGCTGGCGCGGCGATTGGCGGAGGGGGGTGCCCGCGTCACCGCCTTCGATTTCAGCGCGGAGATGATTCGGCTGGCGAAAGCGAGAATCGCCGCTGGTTCGCGCAGCATTGAATACCACATCATTGACGCGACCGATGAGGCGGCGATGCTTGAGCTGGGCGCTGGTCGGTTTGACGCCGTGGTTTGTACCATGACCCTGATGGATGTCCCGACGATTGATCCGCTCTTTCGCGCGGCTTCGCGCCTGCTGCGGGCGGGCGGGCGCTTGGTCTTTTCCACACAGCACCCGGCTTTCAACTCTAATAATCCAATCTTCGTCCAAGAGAAGGAAGATCGCGCTGGCGTCGTCTGCGACCACTATGCGGTCAAGCTGCGCGCTTATCTTGACCTGCCGCCGGTGAAAGGGGCGGGCGCGCCGGGCGAGCCCTCGCCGCATTATTATTATCATCGGAGCCTGAGCGCGCTTCTCGGCGCCGCCTTTGCCGCAGGTTTCGCGCTGGACGGCTTGCTTGAGCCCGCCTTCAGCGAAGACGACGCAGCCGCGTCAGCAGGATTGAGTTGGCTGAACTTGTGGCAGATCCCGCCGGTGCTTAGCGGTCGTTTGCGCCTCGCTTAGATCGCCGGGTTGTCTCCATTAAGGACGGCGGAATCCAGGCTTCCGCCGGCAAAATCTTCAATCAGCGCGGTTAGATCCGCCAAGGCGCTTTCGATATCGCCGCGCCCATTCTCGTGATGCGCTTCCACCGTGATGACGGCGTCGCTTGTGGCTTCGCTGGAGGCGCTGGTCGCGCTCTGGCGCCAACACCATCTCCGCGCCACCACCATGCGCTTTTCGTCTGAGAAGATCACTTCGCCCGGCTCCGGCTGCACCGCTTTGCTGCTGCCGAGATCGGTGAAATGCTCGCTGCCATCGGCGTAAGTCACAGTGATCGGTGCCGCAATCTCGCGCGTATCAAAAATGGCGACCGGCAGCCCGTAGCGAATGCTGACCAGATTGCCGATATCCACCAGCGTGTTGATGTTGGGGATATCGCCTTTCTTGGTCAAGCGGCGCAGCAGGGATTCGGCGGCGCTGCGATACTTGGTGGGGGAGACGCCGAACGCGCTGATCGCCCGACGCCAGGCGCCCAGCGTCGGCAGCTCGCTGAGCGGCGTCTTGCCGATGCGCGCCTTCACCGTCCGCTGCTCGTCCAAATAGAGCTTAAGCAGCGCGTCCGGCGTCGAGCCATTGGTCATGCCGCGCGCGACAATGACGCCGGCGACCAAATCGGGATAACTCTCGATGATTCGTGAATCGTATTGAAAATGGGTCATTTCAGCCTCCGGCTGCCAATTCGGGTGAGACGGGCAGCGTATGCGACTCCCGCTTTTCCAGCACTTGCACGATTCGCGCCCAGATCAGCAGCGGCGCCAGGGACACCAGCGCCGCGCCAAAGACGATCGCTTGAATGCCTTGGTTGCCAACCGCGTCGATCAATACGCCGATGACGATGATGCCAATGCTCTGCACCAATTCGAATCCCGCGAAGTCGAGCGAGAAGGTGCGCCCCAAGTACTCATCCGGCACTTCCTGCTGGATGATAACCGAGCTGTAGGTCCAGTTGATCGAGCCGCCCATGGCGCGCACGACAACGGCAATGACCAGGAATTCCAGCGATGGCGCCAGCCCCCAAAGCAGCCAGCCAAACGCCATCAGGACGAATCCGACAATGGTCAGCCGGCGCAAAACGCGGACGGAATCATCGCTAAAACGGTTGGTCATCAGCGGACCCAGGATGGCGCCGAAACCAAAGGCAGCCCAAAGGATCGCCATGGATGTGATGCCTTGATCCCCCAGAACAAAGACCTGCGTGCCATAAATGATCAACACCGTATCGGAGCTGGTGATGCTTTGACCCATCTTTACAAATAGTGGCGCGGCCGCTCGCGGATGCTTGAGCAGATAGCGAATGCCGTCGATAAAAGTGCGCTGCGACTTGTCTTTGACCTGACGCCGCTCTTGCCCAATCTCGGAACGCGGCGTCTCCGGTATCGCGATGGCGACCACCAACATAGCCGAAACGACAAAGGTCAGGGCATCGATCAGAAGGGCGGCCTGCGTGCCAAGAAGCTCCGCCACCAAGCCACCCGTGATCGCGCCGATTGCCAGCATTGCCGACCAGGTCACGCTGCTGAGCGTGTTGCCAATGATCAGTTGATGACGATAAAGTATGCTTGGCATAATCGCGTTGCGCGCCGGCTCGAATATCGAAGAGACGAGAAACTGCACAACGATGAACAAATAAACCAGAGGCAAGTATTCCGGACCTTGCGTGGTGAACAGCAAGCCAAGAACGGCGAGCGCGCGTAAAATGTCACTGGCGATCAACAACCGTTTGCGATTGAAGCGATCCGCCAGTACGCCGGCTAGCGGGCGCATCAACAGCGGCGGGAGCAGGCGGGCGATGAGGAAGGCGCTGACGGCAATGCCCTGATTGCCGCTGCCTTCGGTATAGGACACAATCAGCGCGGAGATGACGATCGTGCTGAACCAATCGCCGAGCAGGCTGACGAGCTGCGCCGCCCAAAGTTTGGCGAAATCGCGGTTGCTGCTGATGAGCTTGATGTATTGCATGCGAGGTTCCCGTCGCGAAATGGTAGTGTACTAAACAACAGGCGCCGACGCACGGCGCAAACCCGCCAGCGATTGTACGCCGGCGTCATGCAAGGCGAAGCTGCGCTGGCGACAAATCCAGCAGAGACCAGGCAGCCCCCAGGAGTTATCAATGGAAAGCCTGATATTCGTGGGCATAGGCGGGTTCTGCGGCGCCAACGCTCGTTACCTGCTTGCGCTTTGGGTCAATGACATTCTGACGCCGCGCCTGGGGCTTTTTCCCTATGGAACACTCCTGGTGAATGTGCTTGGTTCATTTGGGCTGGCAATGTTTGGCGTCTGGTTCAGTGGCAGAACCGGCATGTCAGCGCAAATGCGGCTGCTCGTCGGCGCGGGTTTCTTCGGCGCGTTCACCACTTTTTCGGCATTCGCCAACGAAAGCATCGACCTGATCCAAGGCGGGCGGACTGCCGCGCTCTTGCTCAACATCCTGTTGAACAACGGTGGCTGTTTGCTCGGCGTCGCCGCCGGTCTGTACTTGGGGCATCGGTTCTTCGCGCCCCATTAATCAATCTGGCAAAGCTGCTCGCCGACGGCTAAATTGGTGCAGGCATGATTGAAGACGTTGTCAAAGTATTCATACTGTCGCTGATTCAAGGCGTTACTGAGTTTCTGCCAGTATCCTCGACCGGGCACCTGATCGTCGGCGCCGCCGTGCTCCGCTTTGATGCCATGCTTCCGCCCGTCTTTGAGATCTTTATTCAGATCGGCGCGGTCGCGGCGGTGCTCGTTTATTATCGAAAGTCATTGGGCTGGCGCCTTGCGCGCTTGCCATCGTCCTCGGAAGCGCGCCGATTCTGGCTCATGATCGCGGTCGCAAGCGCCCCGGTAGGCGCGCTCGGCATCATCTTTCAGCAAGAGATTGAGTTGCTGTTTTTCTCCCCTCAGGTGGTTGCGGCTTCGCTGATATTTGGTGGAATCGCGATCATTCTCGTTGAGCGAATGCCCCGATTGCAGCGCAGAATCGCCGAAGTTTCCAGCGACGCTTCTTCGGTGACCATGCGTCAGGCGGCGTTGATTGGGACGGTGCAGGTGCTGGCGCTTATTCCCGGCATGTCACGGTCGGCCAGCTCGATCGTGGGTGGCATGATCGCCGGTTTGAGCCGCCGCGCCGCTACCGAGTTCTCGTTCTTTCTGGCGATACCGCTTCTGGGCAGCGCGACGCTTTACAAGTTCGTCACGACCTTCGATTCCTTGGGCGCGGAAGAGCTGCTGCTGCTGCTATTGGGAGCGGTCTTGTCCGGCGTGTTTAGCTGGCTGGCGATCGACCTGCTGCTGAAATTCATTTCGCGGCGCAGCTTTGTCGCTTTTGGCTGCTACCGCATCGCAGCCGGCGCGCTTATCCTGCTGGGCCTGTCCTCCGGCATTATTTCTTGAGCGGCTGTCTGTGGGCATTGCTTCATCCGCTTGAAGAATGCTGAAAAGCAGACGGAATCTCGTTTGTCCATAATTTCTACTCTGCCTATAATGAAGGCAAACAGGCGGAGTGGATGATTCTCGGCCTGGCCAATGACCGGTAAGCGCCTGCGGTCAAATCACGACGATGTTACGGACAGTCTTGTGATATGGAGTTGCCGACCGATGTTCAAGCGCCATAGACGTCATAAGCTCGTCGCGCTGTTCGCAGTGATATCGTTGTTGCTGACCGCGTGTTTCCGTGATACATCCGAAGTGATTCAGCAGCAGCCAATAGCGAGAGAGTTCGCCTCGCCGACCCCGGTCGAAGAAGCTGAGCCAACTGAATTGCCGCCAACTGACTTGTTGCCAACTGAACTGCCGCCGACAGCCACCGAGGAACCTGAGCCGACGCAACCGGAAGTGGATCAATTCGCTTTGACCGCGACGGCATTGATCGCATTGCAGACGCAGCCGGCCGCCGTTCAACAGGACAGCGCCGGCGATCAAAGCCGCTCAGCGTCGGCGATTCAGGCGCCGGAGATTCCGCCAGCGCGCGCCACCATACCGCCCGGCGAAGACTGCGTGCACGAGATTCGCTCCGGCGATACCTTGTTCCAGTTGTCGCTGGCTTATGGCGTGACCGTCAACGACATCGCTCGGGCGAGTGGCATCACGAACCCGGATCAGATCGCCGTGGGGCAGCATATTACGATTCCCGAATGCGGGACCACCGGCTTCATTCCGCCGCCGACTTCCATTCCCGCGCCGGCGATAGACCCCCCTGCGGCTGCGCCGACCAGCGAACCGGCGGAGCTTGAGCTGGCGGCCGCCGACACGCGCGATACCTTGATTGAACAGGCGCAAACCACGCTCTTGGATAACGCCCAATCGGATGCCGAGGCGGGCTTCAGCATTCAGACGGCGCCAGCTTCTGCGCAAGCCGGCGCCTACACGGTAAGGCAGAATGATACCCTGTATAGCATCGCGATTGGCTTGGGCACCACCGTCGATGTGCTGGCTGCGCTCAATGAAATCACTGACGTTGATAGCCTGAATGCGGGCCAAGTGCTGCAAACGCCGTAGCGGCGGCTCGTTGGCAATGCCCAAATTGCGGCGCCCGGGCCCGCTCGAGGTCGCCCGAATCTCGTGCGCGAACACCCTTGAAACATGTCGCGAATCCATGCTAGAATGCTCGCTATGCCAGACGATAGCATGCGCCTTCGGGCGTATTTTTGTGGAAGGAACACAGCCATGAGCCAGGAATTGATTCGGACCCTGGTCGCCGAAAATCACAAACATCCGGAGATTGAATCCGGCGACACGGTAAAGGTTCATGTGCGGATCGTCGAAGGCGCGCGCGAACGTGTGCAGGTGTTTCAGGGCATTGTGATTCGTGCGCGCAAGGGCGGGAACGAAGCGAACTTCACCGTCCGCCGCATCGCCAGCCATGGCGTCGGCGTCGAGCGGACCTTTCTTTTGCGCAGTCCACGCATCGAGCGGGTAGAGATCCTGAGGCGGGCGAAAGTGCGGCGCGCCCAACTCTACTATCTTCGCAATCGGCGCGGGAAATCCGCTCGGCTCAAGGAACGCCGGCGTTAAAATCGGCAAGTTTCGCGTCTAATCAAGAATGGCGGCGGGATGGCAACGTCTGCTTGTCTCGTTCGCGCTAGTCTTTGAGCACGTAATAGGTGCCCTTCTTGGCGCCAATCCGAGTGAGTATCCCCTTCTCCACCAAGTCCACAAGATCGAGACGCAGGGTCTCGGCTGACACCGACGGTATCAAGCCGCGATACTCGCGATTGGTTATGGAGCCGGAATCCCGCATGTATTGCAGGGCGCGCGCTTGCCGGTGATTGGTGTCCCGCGACCACTCGGGCTGTTCCGGCTGGCTGCGTTCATTATGCAGGGCGACCGCAAAGCTGTAGGGGCGGGCATCAAACTTCGGCGGTGAATGACCCGCCTGCGCCATAACCTCGATCATGCGATCAATGCCGAGGCCGAGTTCCTCGATATAACCCCAATGGAACAACCCGCCGACCAATCGCGGATTGCGCGAGAAGTGTTCGTCCTTGATATTCTCGACCGTGATAAAGCCGGGCAAGCCACCGGGCGAGATTACTTCGAGCCTGTCGGAGAACATGCGCACTTCAATGCGGCGTCCGCGCAATCGATAATCGCGATGGCAGATCGCATTGACCAGCGCCTCACGCACGGCGAACTGCGGATACTCGAATGTTTCTTCGCGCTCCAGCCCCTTGACGACGGCGCTGATCGCCATTTCGCCCCAGACCATATTCCAGGTGGCTTCGATCAGGCGCGGCACGGGGCCAATCAACTCCTCCCGCCGCGAATAACCCGCCAGCCCACTCTCTCCCCTCGGCGTCTTGCCGACAAACTTGGCGAATACGACGCCGCTCTGTGGCAGCCAGCGCTGTGGATATTCGCTGAATAGCAGGAGACCGCAGACCGTTGGTTTGCCATCCGTCGTGATCGCGCCGATCTCGGCCAGCATTCGATTGACCTCGCCGCTATGCGGGCGCTTGGTGCGTTCCGCGCGTTTCTCCAAATACTCGTCGATCATCTCGCGGCTGAAGTCATCAATGGACGCGCCGGGGACGGCTTCGGTTTCGAAATCACCAGTGTTTTTGGCGCTGGCAAGTCGCTGAATCTCTTGCCCGCCCAGCGGACGATTGACCTTGCCGCTGCGTATCAGCACGCGGCCATCAGCCAAGGCGTGCAGCTCGGTGCTGCGCGGCACCCTTATGGCATAAGCCGGCGCCTGGCTTGCGCCGCCGAGGCCATTGCCGCCCTCTAAAGCTGACCTTAAACTCCGACCCGACGGCTCGCGGACGATCTCTTCCCAATGCTCTACCACGACCGGCGGATTGTAGAGATCATCCGCATGCCGCAGGAGGCGATCAATATCGACGCGCTCAACCAGCGACGCTGCGCCCTCAGCTTCAAGCCCGACGACAATGACGCCGCCTTCGGTATTGGCGAAGGCAACCAGATTTTCGGCGATGAGTTGCGCATCGGTTCCATCTGCAAACGCGAGGCGCGGTCCTTCATCGGAGTCAATTAAGCGGGCAACGGGCATAAGATTTTCGTCGGTGCGACCAGCGCTTAGACTGGTCGCCACGCGCGGATATGATTATCGCATGAAAGCTCAACAGTTATTATAATGGAGTTCCGCCTGCGGATGCTGGCACATTCTGTCGAATCTGGTGGAAGCGCGCAAATGCTTGAGCTTATCCCTCCGATGAGCAGCGTACTCTTGAGCTGGCTTCTGCTGTTTTTGCTGTTCAGCGGCTTGGGCATCGCTGTATTAAGCGCTTTGGGGCAGCGGCTCAAGTCCAACTCGCGCTGGCTGGATAGCTTCTGGCTAGGTTGGGCGCTCGCGCTTGGCTTGATGCAAGTGTGGCATATATTCTCCCCGGTGAACGAAACGCTCTTGCTGCTGTTGGCGCTAGGCGCAGCGCTATTGCTCGCCTGGCAACATAGGAGTTTACGCGAATCGCTTAGACGTTTGGCGCGAAACAAGTCCTTTCTGCTAATCTTTGCCGGGCTGGCGCTGTGGATGTCAAATCGAGCGCTGGGCGCGCCCTTCGCCTTTGATACCGGTTACCGCGATATCCAGATCGTGATGTGGCTCGACGGCTATCCCATCGTGCCCGGTCTTGGCAATCTCTTTTCTTCTTATGCCTTCAATCACTCGGTTTATCTTTATGACGCCTTGCTCGATACATCGATATGGTCCGGGCGATCGTATCATATTGCGACGGGTTTGCTCCTGCTGGTCTACCTGGCCTACGCCCTGGGCGCGGCTATTCAAGTCTATCGCTCGCGCGCGGCGGAGGAACTGCGCTGGTCGCGCTTATTCCCTTGCTTGACTATTCCCTTCATCCTGTTTCAGACGGTGCGCTGGAGCGGCATCTCGCATTTCTTAACCGATACCGTTGTAGACTTGATCGGCTTCTTAACGCTGATCTACCTGCTCGATTTCCTCCAGTTTTGGCGGCCTGATTCCGGCAAGAACGACTATCTCGTGTTTCGATTGGCGATCATGATCCTGACGGGCTTCACGGTCAAGCAGAGCTTCGCCATTTATGGACTCGCGACAGCTCTGCTGGCCATCGTCATTTGGTTCAGGCGCGGCGGCTGGGAAGCGAGCAGGCGACCCGTCCGAACGACAGTGCTCCCGATCGCTATCGTGGGGCTGGCGCTGCTGCTCCCCTGGATGGCGCGCGGCGTCATCACCAGCGGCTATGTGGCTTTTCCGCAATCGATTGGCCGATTCGAGTTGGACTGGGCGATCCCGGAGGCGGAGATCGCAAGTCGTCAGCTGAAACTGGCCACCAACACGCGAATCCGCGAGGGCGATCCGGCGATAGTGCTGGCTTCTTGGGATTGGCTGCTTCCCTGGCTGGGAGACTTTGTGCGAAACGTCTTCCCGACCATGCTGCCTACGGTCATAACAATCGCTGCGCTCGCCGCTTGCCTTGGCGCGAATTGGCATAACCCGGAGAGCAAGACTGCGTCACGATTGAGTTGGTGGGCTTTTGCCCCAATGGCGCTGATGTTGGTCTTCTGGTTTTTTACCGCGCCCGAAGACAAATATGTCCGCTACATTTTTTGGGGCATGGCTGCTCTGTCCCTTTCCAAGGCGCTATTGGCTTGGCATTGGATCGCCTGGCGCCGACGGGTGGCGGCTCTATATTTGGTTATTCTGCTTTGCCTGGCTTATGTTGTATTCTTGGTCATCAGGCACGAGGAGTATCTAGTGCCGCCTGGAGCCAACGATGGATTCCATGCCTATATCTTGCCAACGCACAACGAGTTTCAGGCTCGTGACGGGCTGAGAATCAATGTTCCTATTGGCGCTTACCAATGCTGGCATATCCCGCTGCCATGCTCGCCATTGCCGCCTGAAGGCATCGCGGCGCGCGTCCCTGGCGAGCTCAGACATGGATTCCGCATTTTGCCGCAGGCCGAGGCGGATTAAGTTCAAGCTTGGAAAGGCCGCAATGTTCAGATCAGATTTTAACAGCGAGGCAGCGGAGTAGCGCGATGTCAACCGTGTTGCCGGTGTTCATGTTCGCGGTCACTGTGCTATTTCTGCGCGCCTCTTTGGTTGCGCTGGGCTTTTACAAAGAACCAATTCTTGCAGCCTTTCAACAGTACGGCGATGAAGTGGGCTTCAGTCCGCTCTTCGAGTCATTCGCTTGGGGCAGCGTCCTGGCTTATCTCTTGTTCATCGTATTGGCGCCGTCATCCTTCCTCATACTGATAGGCGTATTCTGTTTTGCGCTGTTTGTGATGCTCTATTGGCGTATCCGGGACAGCGTTCTGCGCCACCCGCAGGTATTCTTGCGCTTTCCCAGTTGGTATCGCGAGATAGTCGATCACACGACGCGCGAAGAGAGGCGAAAACTTTCCTATATGTGGCTGGCGCTGCCGCTGCGCACCCGCCTGCTTTACAATGCCCAGCATGAAGAATTTCGCAAGTGGGTTGAGCTTGTGGTGCTGTCTGTCTCTTAGGCCTGCGGCAGCGACGCTTTAGCAGGCGTCGACGCAAACAAAGAGCCATCCTCGGCTGATGGCTCCTTTTTCGTCTGGGAGACCTGGACTCGAACCAGGAATGGCGGATCCAGAGTCCGCTGTTTTGCCGATTAAACTATCTCCCATTTTCACAAATTCATCGTAGCACGGGCGGCGGCTGATTTCAAGCCTCCCGCAAAGCGCCATTCAAGACGGGCGTCAAATCCGGCGGGCCTGCGCGCATCATGCGGGCGCCAGCGACTGCAGCGCGAGCTTGATGCGGCGCAACGATTCTTCCTTGCCCAGAATCTCCATCGTCTCAAAGGTGGGCGGCGACACTTTCTGCCCGCTGACTGCCGCGCGCAGCGTTCCAAATACCTGACCGTTTTTGTAGCCGATCGCCTTGGCGTAATCCTGCATCGCCGCGTACTGAGTGTCGTGCTCGAAGCTGTCAAGCCCCTGCAAGACAGGTATCGAGCCGCGCAGAATGCCCGCTGTGCCCTCGCCGTCCATTTTGCGTTGGACCAGAATATCGGCTGGCGGCGCCTCAAACAGCGCCCAATCCGCGAAGAAGAAACCGGCCATCGGCACAACATCGCGGGTGGATTTGAGACGAACCTGAAGCAGAGGCGCCGCGCGTGCCAGGCGCGTTTCATCGACTGCATAGCCCGCTTCTTCCAGGATTGGCTTCAGCAGCCGGCAAAGCTGCGCCGCATCAGCGCGCTGGATATACTGGCTGTTCAGCCAATCCAGCTTTGCAATCGGATAAGCGCTGTTGGCTGGGTTGACATCCCGCAGGTCAAAACGCTTGATGGCTTGGGCAGTTGTGAAGATCTCCTTGTCATCGCCGAAATTCCAGCCGATATTGCTGAGGAAATTAAGCACGGCGGCGGGAAGATAACCAGCGTCAATGAATTCCTGCGCCAAGACGGGCACGCTCTTGCCATCGGCGCCGGCGAATTGCTCTTTGCGCTTGCTGAGCTTGCCCTTGCCATTTGGATTGAGCAGCACCGGCAGATGAGCGAATTGCGGCTTTGCCCAGCCGAGCGCGTTCCAAATCCGGATGTGCAGCGGGAAAGACGGCAGCCATTCCACAGCGCGCGTAATATGTGAAATCTTCATAAAATGATCATCAACGATGTGCGCGAGATGATAGGTCGGGTATCCGTCAGACTTCAGCAGAACGGCATCCTGCAATTGCTCGTTGGCGAATTCAACCTCGCCTCGGATCATGTCAGCGCCGATGGTTGAGCCCGTTAATGGCATCTTGAAGCGGACGACATAGGGGGCGCCGCGCGCCTCAAGCTTGTTGATTTCAGCGTTGGAAGCGTCGCGGTAGCGCCGATCGTAGCCTCCGCCCGCCTTGCGCATCTCAGCGAGCTCTTGCGCCGTCGCATAACACTTGTAGGCAAAGCCATTCTCGACCAGCCACTTTGCCCAAGTCTGGTATAGTTCGAGGCGCTCCGATTGCACGTAGGGTCCGTATGCGCCGCCCTCGCGCGGTCCTTCGTCGATGTCTATGCCCAGCCAATCGAAGGCTCCAAGAATCATCTCAACTGAGCCGGGGATGCTGCGCTTGCGGTCGGTATCTTCAATGCGCAAGATGAATTGGCCGCCATGACGCCGGGCGTAGAGCCAGGCGAATAGCGCCGAACGGATGCCGCCAATATGCTGCGGACCTGTCGGGCTGGGGGCGTAGCGCGTGCGCACCGGTTGGGCGGAAGGCGTGGTCAAATGGCGTTCTCCTGGGCTTTGCTCGGTCTTCTACAATCAGTTGCCGAATCCGCCGGGTCAAATGATGATTCTTCGCCGACGCACGATTACGCTTTCGACCAAGCCAATGCCGGCCATGGTGAAAAGAAGCGATGTGCCGCCGGAGCTGACGAAGGGCAGCGTCAAGCCAGTGACCGGCATCAAGTTCAGGTTCATGCCGATGGACACGGTGGTCTGGAAGAAGATCATCGCAGCCACGCCATAACAAATCATGCTCCCCAGTGGATCGCTCGCCTCGCGCGCGCCTTTCAGTATTCGCGCCAGCACCAGGACGAACATCGCCATCACCGCCAAGCCGCCGACCATGCCGAATTCATGCGCGATGACGCTGAAAATGAAGTCGGTATGGCGTACGCGCAAGAAGCGGCCCGTATTCTGTGGGCCGACGCCGTAGCCCTTGCCCAGGATGCCGCCGGAGCCGATGCTGATCCGCGCCTGATTGATATTGTAGGCTCCGTCGGGATCCAGATCAGGATTGATAAAGGTCTCTATACGCGCGCGCTGGTACGGTCTCATTAGCGGGTAGATGATGGGAAGAGCCACCATCAGCGTGAGCAGGAAAAGGGCGATATGCCGCAGCCTTAAGCCAGCCGACCAGATGATCACCGCCCAGATGAAGAGAAATACGAGGGTGGTGCCCAAGTCCGGTTGGAACAAGATCAGCGCAGCTGGCAATGCGATGTGCGCCATCGTGCGGAAAACGGTGGAAAGTTTGCCGAGTTCCAGATAGCGCTCGGCGATATATTGCGAGAGCGTGATAATCAGAATAATTTTGCCAATTTCGGAAGGCTGAATTCGAATGCCGATGTTCAGCCAGCGCCTGGCGCCGCCCGCCCCTTCGACGCCAAAGGCGAAAGTGATGGCGAGCAGCGCCACAATGCCCGCATACAGCCAAGGGCTCAAGCTGCCCAGCAAGCGATAATCAATGGCCGCCATGATAATCACGACGAAGAATCCAATTATCGCGAAGTTTCTCTGATCCGGCACGCGCCGGATGATGTCATCGTCAATGGCGTCCTGCGTCGCGCTCGCAATCATTAGAATGCCGAATGCGACCAATACCAGGGTGGCGGCAAAAAGTATGTAATCAAACCGACGCCAAATGCTGACGCTTTCAATCATGCGCTGCGCTTCTGGTTATTCCGTCACAGCCACATTATATGGAGAAGAGAATTGTCAAGGCAAGATGAGATCTGGGCGCGTCGGGCTGCTTCTAGGCTCGGCGGCCCACAGAGGACGGGCGCGCTTGCGGATATGACAAAGGTTGTCGTTCCACCTTATCAGTTTCAGTCTGCTTTGGATTTGCTCTCCTCGGGCGGCTTGTCTTTTTCGCGCTCCTCCG
Organism: Anaerolineae bacterium; assembly: GCA_022820125.1. Lineage (GTDB taxonomy): Bacteria > Chloroflexota > Anaerolineae > Aggregatilineales > Phototrophicaceae > UBA6055. The sequence goes on from JAJEGA010000093.1 coordinate 17,929, forward strand.
CTTTCTCGTCCTTGGCCGCTTGCGGCTTTTGCTTCTCCGCTGGTTTGGCATCCGCTTCGTTTTCCTCGGCGTCGGCGCCGTTGTTCGCGGCTTTGGCTTGCGCCTCTTCGCCCGCCAGCGCAGGTTTCGCGCCCTCATTATGCGCCGAAGATGGCGTGTTAATGGCGACCGGAATTTCGGCGACCAGCTTGCTATGCGTTCGATCGCGCTGTTCGAGATCAATCTCCACCCGGTCTTTGTCGACGACGAGGTATTTGACGATTACAGCCAGGATCTCGCGCTTCATCTCTTCCATGCGTTCGGGCGGCAGATTGATCCGATCATGCTGCAAAACGAAGCGCAATCTGTCCTTTGCTGTGGCGCCGCTGCCTTTTCGCGCCCGCCCGAACAAACGGCTCAGTAGATTGGTCATGAGAGAATCCTTTGCTGGTTGTTCACCTTGTTCCTGCTGTCGGCCTGGTTGCGCCGCCTTATCTGCCATTGAGGAGCCCGACGAGCCGCTGGAATATGCCGGGGCTGTCATCGAGTTTCATGAAGGGCACGTCTTCGCCAGCGACGCGTCTGGCGACATTGTTGAAAGCCAGGCCGGCTTTGGACTGCGTGTTGAGCGTGACTGGGATGCCGCTGTTGGAAGCGGAGAGCACCAGTTCGTCCTCGGGGATGATGCCGATGATCGTCAAGCCGAGGATATCGTATACATCTTCGGAGGAGAGCATTTCGCCCTTCTTGACCAGGTCGGTCTTCAAGCGGTTGATGATCAGCCTTCCCGGACCTTTGTCCGCCGCTTCAATCAAACCGATGATGCGATCGGCATCGCGCACAGACGATACCTCCGGATTGGTCACGATCAGCACCTCGTCCGCGGGCTCCAGCGCATTGCGAAAGCCGCGCTCGATGCCAGCTGGGGAATCAATCAAGACGTAATCAAAATCCTCGCGCAGTTCGTCGGTCAGTTTCACCATGTCATCGGGGCTGACGGCCATCTTGTCGCGCGTTTGCGCCGCCGGAATCAGGAAGAGGCGGTCGAATTTCTTGTGCTTGATCATCGCCTGCCGCAGTTTGCTCCTGCCCTCGACAATATCAACGAGGTCATAAACAATGCGGTTCTCCAAACCCATAATGACATCAAGATTGCGCAAGCCAATATCGGCGTCTATGACGACAACTTTCTTGCCTAGGCTCGCCAGGGAAATGCCAAGGTTGGCAGTGGCGGTCGTCTTGCCCACGCCGCCTTTCCCCGACGATATCGTTACTACTTTCCCCCCCATGCGGCGTCCTTTCCCGGTCTAAGCTCGAGTTTCCACAACTATTTCATCGCCTCGCACCAGCGCCACTTCCGGCATGATTTTCTTGCGCCTGCCGGGCGGAGACCGGAATACGCATTCCGCGATGCGCAGCTGGCTGGGGCTCATATCCAGGGCGCAGACGATTGCGGTCGCATCGCCGCCGGCACCCGCATGGACGTAACCGCGCAGTTTCCCCCAGACGACGACATCGCCCAGCGCGATCACTTTGGCGCCCGGATTCACATCACCGAAAACAATGACGTGGCCCTCGCTGTGAATCGTGCGGCCCGAGCGCAGCGTGCGGCGGAAGAGCACGCCCGCCGTCCCCGTCTCCTCCGAGTTCACCGGGGCGGTCTCCCGCGCCATGGGTTCCGCCGCTTCGGGCGCCGCGCCATTGTCGGTCGGCACATCAAGCGACTCAGCCGACTTTTGCGTCGTGTTGCTTGCGCTCCGCACGAGCGACAGCGTCAAACCGCGGCGCTCCAGCAATGCCTTCAGCGAGCTGAGCTCATACTTCGGCACCGGTCGCTCTCCGAGCTCAACGGTAATGTTGGCGCCGGCGAAGAAATCCGCCTTTTCATCTATTCGCGAGGCAAGCTGATCAGTTACGGATTGCCAGCTTTCCGTTGGGCTGAGCGATATCAACAAGCCGTCGCTAAAGCCTTTGATGGCGATCAGTTCTTCATGCATGTTGGGTCATATCCGCTGGGCGAATCGCGTCGCTGCCTGCGATACGTTTAATATACTCGTTTTTCGAATCCGCGCTTATGGCTTGGGCAAGCAAAAGGCGCATTTCTCTCTTGCATATCGCGCGAGCCAGCTTGCCTAACGCAGCCCGCCCAATGCGCAACCGCCTGCTCAGGTTCGCAGGATGTCAACGAGCAGCATCGCCGGGAGCAAAAAGTAGCCTGCCGAAACAATATGAATCCAGCGGCCCGTTTCGTCCGCGAGCGACTTGTTCACCCATTGGCCAATTGTATTCACGGCATAGGTCATCCACATGACTTGGATGATAAATAGGGGGATAAGCAGAACCTCGCGATGGCTGCCGAGGTATGTTAAGCCGAAGCCAGTGTATGCGGCGTATGCGATTAGGGTAACGGTGCCCAGCGGCGGATACCAGCGAGACAGGCGCGCCAGCCCGATAACGCCCAGGACGATGCCAAATATGCTGAATTGGGCGATCACAAGCTGCCCCAATTCAATCCAGCGCGCGGCTTCCCGCCATCCCCAGATATCCAGCAGGGAAGGCGCCGGCAAGGCGTATGCCCGAATGAGCAGGGCGGCGCCAACCATTATCGCGGCGATTATGCCCAGCCAGTACCAGGCGGACAGCCGGGCATAAGACAGAAAGAGCGCAAGCAAGAGCGCGGGCGCCAGCAAAGTTGCCAGCGGGTCATTGATGACGCCGACGGCGAACAAAAACAGCAATCCAGTGCTGTGCCATGGTTTTGGATTCTGCGGCGGCTTAAGCCCCGGGCGCGGATTGGTCAGCAAGATCATGTTGACCAGCAGAAAGAGCAGCCAGGCGGTGACCAAGACGGTGAGACGCAGGCTCTGCGCTGTGCCGATCTGGCTCCAGAATATCACAAGGAAAATCGCGATCCCGGCTCCGATGCCAAGATCCCGGCGCCGCAGCAATCGAGATGCCGCCAACATCGCCAATCCGGCGGCGCCAACGGCGATGACAATCGTCGCCGGCTGCGATGATCCGCCGCCTGTTTGTGACCAGAATACCGGGCAGAGCGCCAAGGTCAAGCCGCCCGCGATTGAGGCGACAAATCCCATTTGACGCATGCCCGCTGTCACGCCAAAGATGGCGAGCGCCAAGCCCGATGCGCGCGCGACCGGCGTCTCGCCGATGAGCAGCATCAGCAGCCAGGCGATCCCGGCTGTCAAGAAGGCGGGGAACCACTTACGAACCAGTTGGCGCTGTTCGATCGTGAGCGGGGGCATGTTAAGCCTCGCCGCGGGCGCTTGGCGCGTTCAAGGGCAGACCGTCCCGTTCAATCTTCAAGCGGTAATACTCTTCCATCGTCCGGCGCACAATCGGCAGCGCAACTTGCGACCCCTCCCCGCCGTTGTAGACGAAGGCGATGATGACAATTTCGGGATCATCGTAGGGCGCATAACCGCTATACCAGGCGTGCGCGGGCCACTGACCGGGCACACACAGATTCAGCGCCCAGGCGTTGTCATCGCAGTATTCGGCTGTGCCGGTCTTACCGGCCACTTCCACAAAGGGAAGCGCCGCGGGCTGCGCCGTCCCGCCCTCGCCGATGACCGCCTCACGCATGCCTTCGCGCACCAGGTCGAGGGTATCGGCGGAAACAAAGGGCGGGATATACGGGTTGTTCACGGTGCGAAATCTCACTTGCTGGCAGACGGAACCGTTGAAACTGTAATTCAGCGGGATGTGTATGCGGTATGTATTCAAGTCTTCAATGCCCGGGTCCGGGTTCAAATCAACCGTGTTGCGATACCCTTGCGGGTCGCAGCGATACGGGTCATACCATCTGGAATTGGGCTCGCAGACGCAAGCCAGGCTGGATTCGCCCTTCATCAGCATATCTTCTAGCAGCAGCAGCGTCAGCTCATCGCCCGAAGCCGGCATCTCACGATTGATTGTCCTTAATACTTTTGGCTGGAATCCCTCAATGACCTGGCGCTCTTCATCAAGGAAATCGCGGATTATGGTCGGTTGATAAAGGACGCCGCCATTGATCGTCGCGGCGACAGAGGCTAACAACTGCAATGGCGTTACATTCACATATCCTTGACCAAATGCCGCGTTATAGGTATCGCCGGTCGACCAGCTCTCGCCCTGATTGCGGCGCTTCCAGTCCGGGTCCGGCATTCGATTGGGATTCTCGAAGGGCAGTTCGATGCCCAATTCGCTGCCGATGCCGAATGCGGTGCCATATCGGAAGAGATCGTCTATGCCCAGCCCGCCCGGGCGAATGGCCTGTGACGACAGGTTTGGGTTCCCGCCGCCAATTTGGTAGAAATATACATCACAGCTCCAAGCGATGCCGCGGATCATATCCACCCGGCCATGTCCGCTGCGCAGCCAGCAGACGAAGCGCTGAGCGGCCGCGCGGTCAAGCGGCGCGTAACGGTTCTCCACTAAAAGCTGACCCTCGTCAATCAGCAGCGTATCGGGGTCAATTACCTTTTCCTCCAATACCGCGGCTGCCGTGATCACTTTCCAAACGGAGCCCGGCGGATACTGGCCCTTGATCGTTTTGTCCAATAGTGGAAAAAGCGGATCGGCGACGATCTCAAGAAAGTACTCGACATCTATCGCGCGGGCAAAGCGCGAATTGTCATAACTCGGGTAACTGACCAAAGCCAGCACCTCACCGGTATGCGGATCCATAGCGATGACGACGCCCTGTTGCGAGACAGTGACGCCAGCCTCCGTGTTCAGCTGCTCCAGCTGATCGATTAGCGCTTGGCGGGCAAAGGCTTGCAGATCCGTATCAATCGTCAACCGCACATTCTGGCCCGGCACAGGGTCAACTTGGTCAACGACTTTGATGACTTCGCCGGCGACATCGACCTCGCGGCGTACGGAGCCTCGCTGGCCCGCCAGACGCGCTTCAAGATAGCGCTCTATGCCTTCGTAGCCGATGCGGTCGAAGGCGGGGTTGTAGCCCAAGGCGCTCAATGCCACCGCTTCTTCCGCCGGGATTGGACCCATATAGCCGATGATATGCGTCGTCAAGGCGCCGGTTGGGTATTCCCGCACGGCGACTGGCTCCACATCGACCCCAGGCATGTATATGCGCTCTTCCAGGATTTGCATCGCCACCAATTGCGGGACATCAAGCGCGATGCTGACCGGTCGGAAGGGCTCGATGCCTTCGCCTTCTTCGACCCGGTCTTCAATGCTGCGAACAAACTCGCTCGACTGCTCAGCGATTTCACGCGTCGGCGGGACGCCAACCAATGCGGACAAGCGGTTGTAAACTTCAAGCTCGTCTTCTTCATCGCTCGGCAACTGCGCCGGCACAATCGTGACATTGTAGGCGGGCACGTTGAAAGCCAGACGCCGGTCGTTGCGGTCGAAGATCGCGCCGCGCCGCGCTGCAATGGGCAGATCGTTGAAGCGATTCACATCCGCGAGATTCTCGAACTCGTCATGCCGTATCACTTGCAATTCATACATTCGGATGCCGAATATCAGGAAAACGGCGAAGATAACCGCTTGGAAGAAGGTCAGGCGCCAGGTCTGAAAAGGGATAAGTTGGTTGGATTTCATTCGTTCGCGCTCAATTCCGTGCCCAGCGTCAAACTGTGAGGCGCAATCTGCAGCCCGCCTTCAAGCCGGCGCTGCGCCATGCGCGCTAAGGCATACAAAGGTAATACAGCGACCAGATTGTAGATCATCGTCGGCGCGAGCATAAGCCGAGCCAGCGAAGCGATATCGTAGGAATTGCCCAGCAGAATCAAGGCGGCGAGTGTGAAGGCGCTCATGAATAATGTTGCCAGCGCCGTAATCGTCAACAGTATTAGAATGCGCAGGCGAAGCAACTGCTGCGCGACGCTGTTGACGACAAAGACGATCAGGACAAGCGCAGCTGATGATGTTCCAATTGGCAGGATCGACTGCAAATCGAGCATGATGCCGCCAACGACCGCCCAGATGAAACCATCCGCCAGGCTGGACCGCATGGACCAACAAATCACCAGGAGCATGACCAGGCTCAGTTGACCGCGCGATTGATCCAGAACGGACGTAAAGTTGCTGAGCAGGGCGACGGCGAAGGCGATGAATTGCGGCAGAAAGCTGGCGGAAAGCGCCGCCGCCAATCCCAGCACGACCACCGACAAATAGCGTCCCATCTCAGTTTTCCGCCGTCTCTTCGAAAACCCTCAGGTCAATCGGTTCAAAGCTGGTGATGACTAGCACCAGTTCCAGCGTGTCAAAGTCAAAAAGGCTGCGAACTTCCGCTTCTTGAAAAAGCTCAAACTCGAACTGGCGCACGCTGGTGACCTGCCCCACGACAATATCGGGCGGGAAATTGCCGCCCAGCCCCGAGGTGATAACCAGGTCGCCTTGCTCAATTGCCTCGTCCAGATCGACCATCGTCAATCGCAGCACGCCCGAGGCTTGGCCGACGATGCTTCCGTGCGCGCGCGTGGTTTGCAGGCGGGAGCTGACGGCGCTGTTCTCGTCGTTGATCAGCTGTACCTGCGCCGCGTTGGCGCTGACGCGAATGATCCGGCCGACCAAGCCCAATTCAGTTGTGACCGGCATGCCAATCGCGACGCCGTCGCGCGTTCCCCGGTTGATGATGATGCTGCGCGCAATGCCGGTTTGTTCGATAGCGATGACGTCTGCCGGCAGGAAATCCTGGTCTTCCAAAGGCGCGGTATAGGCGAGCAGATCGCGCAGCCGCGCATAATCACTGGCGGCCTCGCGCAATTCGAGCGACTCAACCTGGCGCTGCGCGAGCTGCTCTTCCAGCGAGGCGATCCGTTCGCGCAGCCGTCCCAAATTGTTGAGCTCTTCAAAAACCGCATTGAGCGATAGCGATGCGCGATTGAATAGACCCGACAGCCCATTCAAAGGCGCGGCGACAACGCCCTCCACCGGCGTCAATACACCGGAAAGACTTAGGAGAGCCAAACCGCCGCAAAGGCTGAGCACAAGCATCAATGCCAGTATCCGGCTGGGTTGACGCAGACTTCGCAATTGACCGACCTCTCTCGCGCGCCGCCAACCCTAGTTTATCACAGATGGCGCAGGAGATTTCGCCGCTAATTGTGAGGGGGCAATAGACCGCGTTCTGGCGCTCGCCGGCGCCCGCATGCGCTTGAGAATCCGGCTAGTGTCGCGTGCTGCCGCGCTCCGGTCCCGTGAGCAGACGGCGCAGGTTGTTGTAATCTTCCAGCACGCGCCCGGCGCCGCGAGCGACGCAGGTCATGGCGTCATCGGCGAGCCAAGAACGGATATTGACTTCTTCGCGCAGGCGCTCGCCCAAGCCGCGCAACTGACCGCCGCCACCGGCAATTGTGATGCCGCTCTCCATCAAATCAGCGACCAGCTCCGGCGGCGTGTCATCCAGGGCGTCCTTAACCGTATCTATGATGATGCTCACGGAGCCGCCGATCGCATCGCGTATTTCTATGGAACTGACCTCGACTGAATCGGGCAATCCCGTATTCAGATTTCTGCCCTTGACCATATAGGTGCGTTCTTGCGGCAGAGGAAAAGCCGAGCCGATATCGATTTTCGCCTTTTCCGCGGTCGGCTCCCCAATCAGCAAGTTGTGCTTGTTGCGCAAATGCTGCACGATGTCTTCATCCATTTCGTCGCCGGCCACGCGTATCGAACGGCTGATTACGATGCCGCCGAGAGAAAAGAGCGCGACTTCGGTTGTGCCGCCGCCGATATCCACCACCATGCTGCCTCGCGTTTCCAGCACCGGCAGATTAGCGCCGATCGCCGCCGCCACCGGCTCTTCGATAAGGTGGGCTTCGCGCGCTCCAGCGTCCAGCGTCGCTTCAATGACGGCGCGCTTTTCAACCTCGGTGACGCCGCTCGGTATGCCGACCACGACGCGCGGACGGGGAACGGGCACCCAGCTTTGCTCGTGCGCCTTCTTGATTAGATAATCCAACATGCGGGCGGTGATTTCGTATTCGCTAATGACGCCGTCGCGCAGCGGACGAACAATCAGAATGTCCCTCGGGTTCTTGCTCCACATTTCTTTGGCGCGGGCGCCGACTTCGATGGGCGCTCTCGTCTTGCGGTCAACGGCAACGAATGAAGGTTCATTGATGACGATGCCCTTGCCGCGCACGTAAACCAAGGTATACGCTGTACCCAGGTCTATGCCAATGTCGAGCGAAAACAGCCCGAAGAGGAAATCTAGGGGACTTAGCACTAATGAATCCTCGACGCAACGCCTACGCCGCGCATTATATCATAGTTCAACATTAACAATTATTAACTGCGCTTAACGTTGCGCCAACGCTAGCAATTAGCTATTTCGCTTAAATCAAATATAGCACCGAATGGCGCATCGTTCACAAGCTATGGCTACGAGGTTATGATTGAGTCATGATGGCGAGAGAAGGCGATTCGCCCGGGCGCGCGATGATTCTGGATGCGTTTATAACTACGCTGCGGCAACACGACGCCTTTGCCCCCGGCGAGATGCTTGTCGTCGCGGTTTCTGGCGGTTGCGATTCGGTCGCGCTGCTCCATCTGCTGAATCGCTCAAGACAAGCGCTCGGCATTGATCTGCACGTCGCCTCGCTCAATCATGGAATTCGTGCCGAAGCCGGGCAGGGCGACCTGGAATTCGTGGCTGATCTGGCGGCGCGCTGGCGCCTGCCCTATACGGTCGATAGCGTGGATGCGCCGCGGTTGGCAATTGAATGGGGTATCGGCATTGAGGCGGCGGCGAGGCGCGCAAGATACGCCTTTCTGGCGCGGGTGGCGCGCGAACAAGGCAGCAGGGGCGTCGCTGTCGGTCACCATGCGCACGACCAGGCGGAGACCATTCTCTTGAATATCACCCGCGGCTGCGGCATCCGCGGTCTGCGTGGGATGAAGGTCCTGTCCAACGCGCCGAATGAGCGCGGCATTCGCCTGCTGCGGCCGCTTCTTCACCGCTCCAAAGATGAGCTGGAGTTGTATTGCCAACAGCATAATCTGCCGTATCGCGTCGACGAGACCAATGCTGATATTGGCTATCGCCGGAATTTCGCGCGCCACGAGATTCTCAACCGATTGGCGCGGCTGAATCCCAATGTGCTGGGCGCGATTGAGCGACTGGCTGAATCCGCCGCGGTGAATGAAGACTTCATGAAAACGCATTTTGAAATGACTGTGATGCCCTTGCTGAGCGTTTCCGCCGGGCGCTGGCAAATCGGGAAGGAAGACTTCGCCGCTCTTCATCCCGCGATGCAAAGGCGATTGCTTCAAGAAGCCTTTAGCAAGTTGTCGCCAGAGCCCGCGGCGCTCTCGCATGCGCTGACCCTCGATCTGATCAACTGGTCACAAGCGGCTCGCGCCGGCGATATGCGCGATATCGGCGGCGGCTTAAAGATGCGCGTGAGTTACCGGGCAATCGGCATCGAAGGCAAAGACGCGGCTGCGGGTTTCGACGGCTATCGCTTAATCCCGGCGGGGACAGACTTGCCGCTCACGCTGGTTGCCCCCTACCTTGAGCATGGATTACGCATTTGTCTGTCTCCCGCTGAGAATGCCAAAGGCGGATGCCTAAGCGAAACCCTGCCGGCCAGCCTCAAGCTGCGATTGCGCACCCGTCGTCCTGGCGACCGCTTCAAGCCTTTGGGCATGGGCGGAAAATCGCGCAAGATCAAGCGCTGGATGATCGACCGCAAGATTCCGCGCGAAATCCGCGATCGGATTCCCTTGATCTGCGCCGATGGCGAAATCATCGCGATCTGCTGCGGCGAGACCTGGCATCTGGCCGAGGCCGCGGCCTTCGATACTTGCGACTCCCAGATGGTAGCGCTTTCTCTCTCGTGAAGAGCTGGCTTGCCAAATTCAGGTTTAATGCGTTTTCACAATGCCCGCCATGCCTATATACTAGGAGATAAGCTTCGGTTTCGGGCCCGGCGGCCACAATGGCTGAGAGACAGCTCATGCGACTCCTGCTTGTTGACGACGATGGCGTCAATCGTTACACCGTTAGCAAAGCCCTGCAGCGCGTCGGTTACTTGGTCACTGAAGTGGACAGCGGCGAAGCGGCGCTTGAGCGCTATGACATAAGTGATTTTGACCTCGTGCTAAGCGAAATTGACTTGCCGGGCATCAGCGGCATTGAGGTCTTGAAAGGCATTAAGCAGCAGTCGCCTGACGCTATGGTCATACTGATGACCGAGGCGGCGCAGCTCGACATGGCGCTTCAGGCGTTGCGCTTCGGCGCGCGCGATTTCTTGATCAAGCCATGCTCCAGCGAAGATATCCAAGAGAGCGTGGAGCGCGGCATCGAAAACGCGCGCAGCTTGACGCGCCGCCGCCGGCTCCTCGATACCCTTGAGCGAACAGTCGCGGAATTACTGCGCGAAGTCTCCGAAATTGAGGATACCGCCGATTTTGATTTCACTCCGGGCGGCGCTGCGATCCGCGAACGTATGCCCCCTCGCGGAAACACGATCAGTCTTGGTCCGCTGTCCGTCTTGCCCGGCAAGTATCAGATCGAGTCCGCGGACCAGTCAATCGGCTTAACGCCAACCGAGTTCGACCTGCTGCTCTATTTGGCTGCGCACCGCAGCCGCGTGGTATCCTGCCACGAACTGGTGCGGGAAGTGCGGGGATATCACGCGGAAGAAGCGGAAGCGCGCGAAGTCATTCGCCCGCACGTCAGCAACTTGCGGCGCAAATTGAGGCGGCTTGGCGACATTGAACTCATCGTAAACGTGCGCGGGATAGGATATCGGCTTGGCGAATTATCGGAATAAGGCGCTCCCGCCGCTCCCTATCGAGCCGCCATTCGATATCATGCTTCACATTATTCATCATCTTAGCAAGCGCTGGAGTCATGTTGCCGCGGTCTACTGCTGTCTTTATCATCATCGCCCTAGCAAGCCTTGCGCTCTCTTCGCCTGCTAAGGCGCAAGACCTGCTTTGCGCCGAGGCTGGAACAGTCTCGCGCGAGACCTATTTCAGCGCAGTATCGAGCCACGAGCGCAAATACACACTCTATCTGCCGCCCTGTTATCAGACGACGGCGGAGGCATTTCCGCTGCTGCTGCTCCTTCATGGCTCGGACGCCGACGACAGTCAGTGGACGCGCCTGGGCTTGCTAGGCGCCCTGGAAGCCGCGATACACCAGGGCAGCGCGCCGCCGATGATTGTCCTCATGCCCTACGGGGGCTCGATCGCCAACAAGAACCAGTTTAACGGCATCAGCTATGATTCGATCTTGCTGGATTTGATTGATCAGGTTGAAGCGCTATATCGCGCCGACGGCAGACGCGCGATTGGCGGCATTTCGCGCGGCGGCTTCTGGGCATATCATCTCGGCTTGCGCTTTCCCACGGACTTCGTCGCCATTGGCGGGCACAGCCCCTACTTTGACGGCGACCACGCCGAGCAGGCCGACAACCCGCTCGACCTCGCGCGGCGCCTCCCCCAGGATACGCGCCTGCTTCTATGGTTGGACCGCGGCACGAACGATCATGCAGCCAACGGCATTGACCAGATGCATGTGGTCTTGCGGCAAGCCGGCGTGCCGCACGATTACATCGTCCACGCCGGCGGCGAACACAGCGAGGCAAGCTGGCGGCAATACGTCGACGACTATCTTGGCTTCTATGCCAGCGTCTTTTCCGACGCCGGCGAATCAGACCTGCTCGAGACCGTCGAAGCCGATGACGGCTACGAATTGTGGTTGCCGGCGGTTGGATTTGGCGCCCTGCGCGCTTCGATTGAGTCGACGCGTCTGACCGAATTACTGGCGGGCCGCTATGATGCCAGCCTGGTCCTCAGCGAATCGAGCATCGACCGATTGCGCCGGCGCGGCATCGCATTTCATCCCCGCTCTCAAATTGTCCCTGACATCAAGCTATTCTATGCGCTTTGGCGAGACAAGCAGCGCTACACGCTTCTGCCCTTTGACGAGTTGCATCTGCGGCTGCGCCCCTTATGGCTCGATGATATTCCTGTTGTTGACCAGTTGGCGGATTATCCATTGGCTTTTCGAAGCGACAGTCCCAATTTTAAGCGCGAGCTCCTGACGCGAATTACGTTATCGGGCACAACAGCGCTCGCCCGGCACACGCTGCCGGCGCTTGAAGCAATCGGTGTTGAGCAGGCGACCAGCGGCATTGGCGCGTATGTGCGCCGATCGGATGTCTTTCATATTACGCACGAAGCGTCGATCGCGCCGTCCTGCCCGCGGCATACCGCTGCCGTGCTCGGCGGCAACAACAGCATGTGCATGCTGCAGGATCATGCGCGGCTCTTTGATTTGCTCGCCGTGGATGTAGTGGATCTCACGGGCAATCACATCAACGATTTTGGTTATCGGGCTTTTGAGGCGACCTTGGATCACTTTGAAGCGCAGGGTTTTGAGTTGGTCGGTGGCGGGCGAAACCTCGCGCGCGCGCGCCAGCCGCTTATTCTGGAGCGCAATGGCTCGCGCATTGGCTGGCTGGCTTGCAACAATATCGGTCCCTATTACGCCTTCGCCAATGACGACGAGGACGCGCTCGGAGGGCGGCGGCCCGGGAACGCCTATTGCCGCGGCGGCTGGCTGCGTGAAGCCTTGCCCCTGCTCGCGGCTGAAGTCGATCTAGTGCTCTTGACTGTTCAATACCGCGAATTCGATGCTTTCACGCCAGAGCGTCAGCAGCGGCTCGACTTTCAGTCCTTTGCCGAATGGGGCGCTGATATTGTGATTGGCACAGCCGAACACAAGCCGATGACCTTTGAATTCTATCAGACGCGCCGTGGCGAGACCGCCTTCATTCATTACGGCTTGGGCAACCTGTTCTTCGATCAACTGCCTTGGGGCAACAGGCGGTTCTTCCTCGATACGCTGTATATTTACGCCGGCAGCTTGCTCACCGTGGAGCTCTTCCCCGGCATCATCGAAGACCGCGCTCGGCCGCGATTGCTCTCCGGCGACGATCGGTACAACTTTCTGCACTTTATATTCGTACAGAAAAACGAGTTCTAAGCGCGATTTCGTTCGGCTGGCACTTCGCAAAACCCTCGGCAGCGCCGGCTCAAATGCCGAGAGGCGCCGGGCCAGGCGCGCAAGTCGCCCGCTGACGCAGTGCGATTTCTGACGTGATTCATACGCCGGGCGCGAGACAATCTAGTCGCGGCGCGGCGACCTAAGCTATAATGACACTGCGCTTCGGCACTGTGCGCAGCGCGAAAAACGCAGAGGATACGCTTGGTAAATGTCGACGCTTAATCCCGATCTAATATCAAAAGATATGGACGCCGTCCTGAACGACGCGGCGCCGATGCTGAAAGAATTTCGCAAGTCGTCGATCATGCCGGAGATGGTATTGCTGGCTTTGCTTCGGCGAGAAAATACCGCGGCTTGGCGCATGCTAAAAGAGTTTGAAACATCGCGCGGCGTCGATCTCGATCGCCTGGAGCGGCAGGTCAAGGCGGCTGCCCAATCGCGGCGGGACCCGGACGGCAGTCTCGACTTTGTCGCCATCGGCAATCGCAAGGTATCGCTAAGCCGGCAAGCGATCGTGCTGCTCGATGACGGGTTGACAATTGCCAACTCAATGAACGAGCAGAAAATCGACACCGATCACGCCCTGGCAGTCTTGGCGGAGACATCGGTGAGCACTGGCGGGCTTCTGCGCCAATTCAGCATCACGCCCAAGGCGATTCAAGACGCCTACAGCGACGCCAGCAAGATAATCCCGGCGCGCGAAGACAGCACGACGGTGGATTTCGTCAAGCGGGCGAAACGCGGCTTGCTGCGCGCGGTGCATTTCCGCGAGGATCTGCTGCGCAATATGATCAACGTCTTGACGCAATCGGTCAATCGCCACATTGTGCTTGTCGGTCCCGATGGCGTTGGCAAGCGTACGCTCGCCTACAGCCTGGCGCTCTTAATGGCGGAAGACAAGGGACCGGCAGGCTTGTCGAATTTGGTGCAAATCAGTGAGACGGCGCTGTTGGATGGCGACCAGGAAGCCTTTCGCGCGGGCATGAGCGCGGCGCGCCGCGGCATCTTATTCTTGCCCCTTATCCATCGCTTCTTTGGCGGTCCGATCAAAGCCGATTTCAACAAGGCGACATCGCTGGTGCAAAAAGCCTTCCTTAGCGATGACCCGGTGATTATCTGCACAACCAGCGTGCAAGAGTTTGAAGAACGGATTCAAGGCGTAAGCGCCATCATGGAAAACAGCCAGGTCATCCGCGTGGACGAGCCAACGCTCGACGAAACCGTCTGCATCCTGGAAACGATGGCGCCGCATCTGGAATCGGATTACGAGATTGCGGTCGATCACGATGCGCTGAAGATGGCCGCCCGCATGGCGCAGCGTTTCCTGACGATAAGCCCCTTGCCGCTGAGCGCCGAGCAATTGCTTCATCGCACAGCCGCGATGGTCAACATGGGCAAGCAGGATGACCTCGCCTTCAAGCCGGAAAACAACGACGCTTCGCTTGATGTCGAAGATGTCGCCGAGATTACCAGCCAGATGACTGGCATCCCGGTGACCAAGCTGGGCGCCGATGAGCGTTTGCGCTACGCCAATATGGAAGATCATCTGCGTTTGCGTTTGATCGGGCAGGAGGAGGCGGTGCAATCCGTCAGCCGCGCGATCAAGACGGCGCGCGTCGGGCTTAAGGACCCGCGGCGTCCCATCGGCGCCTTTCTGTTTCTGGGTCCGACGGGCATTGGCAAGACCGAGCTGGCGCGCGTTTTGGCTGACTTTATGTTTGGCAGCGAGGAGAATTTATTCCCGCTCGATATGAGCGAATACAAGGATGAAAGCAGCATTAACCGTCTGATTGGCTCGGCTGTCGGTTATGTCGGCAGCGACGAAGGCGGGCAGCTTACCGAGCGCATCCGCCAGCAGCCCTATACCATCGTCCTGCTGGACGAAATCGAAAAGGCTCATCCGCGCATCATGGATGTGCTGCTGCAGGTGATGGAAGAGGGCCGGCTAACCGATGGCCGCGGCAATATCGCGCGCTTCAGCGAGGCGGTTGTGATTTTGACCAGCAATATCGGCTCCGAGCATCTGATGGTGCGGCATATCACGGAAGACTTGCGCGAGATGATCATGGAAGAAGTGCTGGAATTCCTGCGGCCCGAGTTCATCAATCGCTTGGATGAAGTTATCCTCTTTAATGCGCTGAGCGACGAAGACTTTGTGCTCATCCTCGATCTGTTGATCGAGAAAGAGAACAAGCTGGCGAAGGAGCGCGGATTAACCCTGACCTTCACCCAAGGCGCCAAGAATTGGCTGTTGGCGCAGAACGACGAGCCTGAGTTCGGCGCGCGGCCCCTGCGGCGGATCCTGCGCCGCAACCTGCGCGAACCCTTGGCGGACTTCCTGCTGCGAGCCAATCCGCCCGAAGGCACCGAAGTTCGCATTAGTTCCAGCCGGAAACGCGGCGGCGGTTTGAAGTTTTCAGCCGTAGTCGATGGTGAGGATTTTGTGCTGGCGCCTGACCGGCCCGATAGCCGGCTTAGCTGAAGGCGCCAAAGCCATAAAGAACCTGTAGGGGCTAGCCAATGGCTCGCCCTCTTCTGCCAAACCAAGAGAGGGCAAGATGACAGCAATCGATCGATCAATCTTCCGCAAATACGATATCCGCGGGATCGCCGCCGGCGATGCGCCGCAACTGACGCCGAGGGTCGCTCTGCTGGTGGGCAAGGCGCTGGGCACATATTTGCCGCGCCATTTTCAATCGCAGCGCGTTTTCGTCGGCGCCGACAATCGCCTGACCTCGGCGCCCCTCAAAGCCGCCCTAATCGAAGGCTTGGCATCCACTGGGCTGCCGGTCACCGACATCGGCGAGGTGCTCACGCCCACCGTATACTTCGCTTCCGCGTCCTATGACGGGATCGGCGCAGGCGTCATGATCACTGGCAGCCATCTCGACACGCGCTACAACGGGATTAAGATGGCTTATGGCAAGCTGGCGCTCGCCGGCGAGCAAATTCAAGACCTGCTCGCGATCATTGATGACGAAGCATTTGCGCTGGGGCAGCCCGATATCGCCGAAGACTTTGATCTGATTCAGCGGCATATGGCGGCGATTCAAAGCCAGGTCACAATGGCAAAACCCATGAAAGTTGTATTGGATGCGGGCAATGGTTTGTCCGGCGCTTATCTTCCGCCGGTGTTGACGGCGCTGGGGCTTGATGTGGAATGCCTCTACTGCGAGCCGGACGGCAGCTTCCCCAACCATTTGCCCAACCCGGAAGACCCGGAGATGACGCGCGATCTGGAAGCCAAAGTCGTCGAATTGAGCGCCGACCTGGGTCTGGCTTTTGATGGCGACAGCGACCGCTGCGGGTTCATTGACAATCACGGGCATCATATCGCCGCTGACCGGCTGCTGGCGCTGCTGGCGCGCGATCTGCTCAGCCGTCATCCCGGCACGCCGATCGTCTTTGATGTCAAGGCGTCTCAGGCGCTGCCCGATGAAATCACCAGATTTGGCGGTCAGCCGGTGATGTGGAAATCGGGCCACAGCTTGATGAAGCGGAAAATGAACGAAATCGGTTCTTTGCTCGGCGGCGAAGTCAGCGGTCATCTCTTTATCGGTGAGGACTATTACGGCTTTGATGACGCGCCCCTCGTCGCCTTGAAAACCCTGGAGATCATCAGCAAGTCGGATTTGACAATTGCCGAAATCTTCGATGAGATTCCCAAGCTGGTGGCGACTCCCGAAATCGTGCTGTCCGCGCCGGACGATCTGAAATTCAAGATGATCGACGAGATGACGGAGCGCTTAAAATGTGACTATGAGGTGGTGACGGTCGACGGCGCGCGCGTGAACTTCGCCGATGGCTGGGGGTTGGTGCGGGCCAGCAATACGCAGCCGGCTGTTACTTTGCGTTTCGAAGCTTACACGCGCGAGCAGATTGCCCGGTATATGCGCGTCTTCAAGGCGCAATTGGACCCCTACCCGCAAATCGACCGGGCTCGCTTTGATGCGCTTCTGGTCGAGTTCAGCGCCTGAGCCATTGCCAGGTTCAAATGCCGCAACGTGACAAATAGGCGCGACTTCTTCCAACACATTTATCGCTGCCAAGCCGAGCGATTTGATCGTCTGGTCGCCCGTGAAGACATGCGCGGCAACCTCTTCGCCGCGGTCAATGAGATCCGCCCCCTGCATGGATTGCGGGCGGTGGAATTTGGCGCCGGCACCGGACGGCTTACCAAACAGCTCTCGGTGATCGTCGACAGCATCATTGCTTTCGACCTTGAGCCGTCGATGATAAGGCGGGCGGGTCGCATTATGCGCGAAAGCGGAATGGCCAACTGGCGCCTTGCGCTTGGCGATAACAGGCGCATGCCAGTCGCGTCGAATTGCGCTGATCTGGTGATTGAAGGCTGGAGCTTCGCCCATGTCATCGGTTGGCATCCACGCGATTGGCTGGCGCAAACCGATGCGATGCTGGCTGAGATGGAGCGCATTCTCAAGCCGGGCGGCAGCGCCATCCTCATCGAGACGATGGGAACGGGCCGGCGTCAGCCAAAGGCGCCATCGCCCAAGCTGGCTCAACTCTATGATTATTGGCGGCACGCATGGGGCTATTCGTATCGTTGGATCCGCACAGACTTTCAATTTGCCTCGCCGCAGGAAGCGGAAGAACTGATGCGGTTTTTCTTCGGTGAGGAATTGGCGGAGGCCTGCCTGGATGGCGATACGGTCCTTGTGCCCGAGTGCACCGGCATCTGGTGGAAAGATAAGGCCAGCTAACGACGCCTCCGATCTGTAAGCTTGAGAACAGGACCGGATTAAACCGATCCTGCAAATAAGCGTCGAGGCGGCAGTCGCAGGGATCTCAATGGACGAGAACTGTAGGGGCGTCTTTGTGAGTCGCCCTCAGTAAGTCCGATAAAGTAATGCAACAAAATGAAGGAACGTCGTAGGGGCGACTCTTGAGTCGCCCACAGGTACAATGGCGACATAGTGGGCGAGACAAGTCTCGCCCCTACAGATCTCGAATCAGATTAGCATCGCCCTTATTCGCATGACTTACTTGCGTTTGCTTCTGTAACGCAATGGCTGAACCAGGCACTATTGAAACATGGATGAATTGGGTTATGATTGTTTGACCAAGCTCGCCGCAGGCCGGTGCGTAATCTGACTTTCATTGTCACTGTATGCCCATGCTAAACGCCCCTGACGCAGCCCCCAGTATCGAATTTGAGGTGGACCGGGAGCATTCCGGCGTCCGTATGGTCGGCTGCGTCACCTTCGGCTTTGGCGCGCTCCTCAGCTACCTGATCCTCAGCAGCATCATACCGCAAGGCGGCTTGATTACGATTGGCGCCGCCTTGTTCATCGCGGTCGCGCTAACCTACGGCGCCGATTACTTGACGAAGCGCTATTGGCCCAGCAACCGCTTCATCCAGTTCGCGGGCGATGTGATTAAGCTGGTCGGCGGCGGCAAGGTGCAAGGCGCCATCGACGCGGAACAAAACGTCAATTTGCTCATGTGGCATTTCGAGGCGAGGCGGCATCCGCGCGTGCCCAAGGGCTGGTACGTGGTGGCGAACGCGCTGGAGCAGGATGGCGAATACATCGTCACCTACAGCATCGTCTCGCCGACCGACTTCGAGTCAATGCCGCTTTCGCGCCTTTCAGTCAAGTATCAGCGCAAGAAAAAACGCAAGAACGAAGACGGGCGGGATCTGCGCGAGGCTGGCGCTTATCGCCGATTGGCGCAGGCTGAATTCCATCGGGGCGAGCTTGGCGCCGAGATGTCGCAAGAAGATTATTACGCCTACCTCGATTATCTTGCCGACACCTATACCGCCTGGATGCCAAAAGACAAATGACCGCGCCGGGCAGAGTCTTATTCTGCATCGCCTGCCTGCTTGCCGCCGCCGCCAACACTATCGCGCAAGACCAGATCATATCGGTGGGCAGCGCCATTGATGGCGAATTGGCTGCTGGCGAAACGCATCGCTACTCATTGACGGCGCTGGAACTCACGCTGCTTTCGTTTAGGGTTGAGGCGCTTGACGACGGGCTGGATCCGGCGCTGGAGATCTTCGACGCCGAGGGCCAGCTAGTCGTTTCCAACGATGACTACAACTATCCCAGCCATCTCGATGCGGCGATTCAAGCCTTTGTAATTCCGCAGACATCGACCTACACCATCGCCTTGCGCGCTGTTGGCGCAAGCGCGGGCGCTTATCGGCTGCATGTGCTGCCCGGCTACGATCGATTGGCATTGAGCGAAAGCCCGGTTGATAGCGCCAACTGGGAAGTTGTGCACAGCGACGCAACCGTGAATGTCTCTGATTCCAGCGCTTTCGCACTAGAAATGCGCGGGCTGGCGCGCTCGGCGGGCTTGGTTGGGCTGCATCTGCCCATTGAGCGCGACTTGTACTATCAAGCGACATTTAACCAAGTGAGCTCGCCGGTTGTCTGGCAGGTGGGCTTGCTGTTCCGTTATCTTTCGCCATCAAAGTATCATCGCCTGCTCTTGAGCAAGCGCGGCTACTGGCGCATGGATCGAATTGACGGCGACCAAGCGACGCAGCTGCGGGGTTGGACCGGTCATCCGGCGATTCGTCCCGGTGAGAGTAATTTCCGCTTAGGCGTATTGGTCAGCGGCCAACACTACGATGTGGTCTACAACGGGCAGTTGGTCGGCTCGGCTTGGGATCAGGCGGCTCCGGGCCCCGGCAGCCTGGGCGTTGCCCTGATGACCGATGAACATTCTGGCGGGCCGGTGTCCATGGTTGTTGCCGAGGCCTTGGTCACCCTGCCGAGCCGAGTTGATGATCAACTGCTCTTTCCTCAGCGACTGGTCGTGGATGGTTACTACGCCATGGCCGCAACGCTGGCTCGACAGCAGCTTATGCCAGTCGGCGGCGAAATCAAGCTGGCAGTGCCGGAGAGTTCGGTCAGGCGGTCGCGATCTGGCGTAACCCGTTTGCCAATCGCGTCAAATTTCAGCTTCGCGCAATTTGCCCTGGGCGCGTCGCTGACGCTCGATGCGCGTTCGGAAAGGAATGGCGGCTGCGGTCTGTTTTTCCACTACAACGATGATGACAATTATTCGCTTGCCTATGTCACCAGGCATGGCGACTACGGGGTTTCACGCCGCGCGGTCGCCGGCTTCGAGCCCGGCATATACGGCAATCAAGCAGCCGCGGATAGGGCGACCCATTACCTTTTGCTCATCGTTTCGGACGATGTCATTCATTATTACCTGGACGAACGCTATGTCGGCAGCCTCGACAGCATACCGCGTATCGGCGGCGTCGGCATTGCGGCGGTCAACTATGACGAAGTGGAAACCGGCTGCGCCTTCGACGATCTCTGGCTCTTAAGCCTGGATGATTGATCAGCGCTTCCCAAGCAGAAGTAGAACAAAGTAAGTAATGCGAAAAAGGGCGATGCTAATTTGATTCAAGATCTGTAGGGGCGAGACTTGTCTCGCCCACTATGTCGCCATTGTACATGTGGGCGACTCAAGAGTCGCTCCTACGACGTTCCTTCATTTTGTTGCATGACTTACTTGGAATTACTGAGACGACTGTAGGGGCTGCCCATTGTGTTGCTCAAACTTGCTTTATGGCGAAAGTTTGGCCGAGCCAATGCTCGCCCCTACAAGGTCTCAATGGAAAGCGGGCGACCCAAAAGCCGCCCCTGAAAATGCGTTTGCGCGGTCGATAATGCTTATCGCATCACAGCGCCAAGCGAATCGCAAGCGGGGCAGGCGCCGCCGGGCCGCAACATCGCGTAGCCAGCCTGCGGGTCATTGCCCCAAACAGTGAAGTTGACATTCCAGACGATCATCATCAAGACGCGCCCCGAAGAGCGCGAGAGCTGCGCCGCTTCCGCCAGCCACTGCGCCTGCTGCCCCAAGGTAACATGGCTCGCCCAGGCGAAATTGGCGGGGATCGGACCCGGCATGCCCTCGCCGCTGAGATAACCCAACTCCGTCCAGCACACCTTGGTATTGGGGAAGAATTGCGCGCCGCGATTCAGCATTGATTGGAAGAAATAGGTTGGGTAGCCGCCGCGAGGATCGCCGCCGCTTTGCGTTGGGCTTATTACGCCTTCGTTGTAGTGCAAGCCCAGGCAATCCATATACTGCGCCGCGCCCGCCGCCGCCATCTGCTGCATGAAGCGATCATCGTTCACAACCCGCCCGGGGAATGCGTTTTCCGCGCCAGTTGGGGCGGGCGCGCCACTGATGACGATGGTTGCCGGGTTGGCCGCTTTGATCGCGTTGTAAGCCGCAGCCAGCAGCCTGGTGAAGCGCGCGCCGTCGATTTGGTTCGTGGGCCATTCTTGGTCGATATTCGGCTCGTTCCACACTTCAATCGCATCGGCGCCTTGCCGCGCCAAATGCGCCACGTACTCCGCGAACTGGGCGACGTAGCCGTCAAAGTCAATCCCCAAAGCGCCCTTGTTGCCTTTCGCGCCGAGCAAGACCTTGAAGCCCTGACCGTGGGCTGCCGGTATGATGCCGGCGCCATCGTTAATCCCGTGTATCACTTGCTTCTTAACCCAGGTCATGCCCGCGCGCCTCATCAGCCCGGCCGCCGTGCCGTCAAAGCCGGCGACGTGGCCGCCCAGGGCGAAACCACCCGTTTGCGCGGCGCTCGGTGGGGCGGGGGCGAGTTGAGGCGCGGCGCCAGGATCCGCAGGCGCTGCAGGTTGCTCTGGCGGTGGCGCCGGCGTCGGCACAGGCGCGAATTGCGGCGGGACGTGGACTTCATCGCAAATCACTGTGTCAGCCAGGTCGTAACTTACGCGCACCTGGTATTCCTTGCCCGAGGCATCCAGGAGACTGTATGTCCAGCCAAATAGAATATGCGAGCGCTTCTGCGGAAATGGAATAGTGGACGCGCAATTGTCGATGCCAAAAGCGCCGTAAAGCGTCCGGCTCGCCTCGTTGCTCCAATTGTCTTCATAATACGTCCAGCGAAGCAGGCTCAGCGGCCCGCCGCGCGCTTCTTCAGCCACTTCTCTGGCAATTGCCAAGCCCTGTATCACTGGATTGTCTTGCGACAGCGCCGGCGAACTAATCAGTATCGCAGCCAGCGCCGCCAGAAATACTGCCAGAAAGCTAATCCTCTTCGTACCAGCGTCAAATAACCGCATGACTAGCCTCTTCATACTTAACTTAGTCCTTTATCAAAAGCATAGCGAAATCTCCACAGATTGCCATAGCTCGTTTAAGGCCGTCGGTCAGCCGTCAGCTAAGCGTACCCTGCGCCCAAAGCCCGGATTGCGCGCTGCCTAATCCCGCGGCAGCGTGAAGAAAAAGGTCGAGCCGCTGCCGACCTGGCTCTTAACCGCTATATCCCCGCCATGCGCCTCCACAATTTCCTTGACCAGGTACAAGCCCAAACCGGCGCCGTGGGCGCGGCTCGTCAACTTGTCATCGACGCGGTAGAAGCGCTCAAAGACTTTATCGATCTGGTCCTTCGGGATGCCGACGCCGTCATCGCGCACGAAAACGGTCACGCTCTTTTCGGTAAAGCGCCCGCCGACGGTAATGGCGCTGTCCCCCGGCGAATACTTGATAGCGTTGGTCAACAGATTCTCTATAACTTGCCGCAAGCGGAATTCGTCCCCCGGTATGAGCGGGAAGTTTGCCGGAAAGCTGAGAACAATCGGGTGACTGGTCTGGCTCTCCAGGCGCGCGGCCGAACGCGCCGCCAGCGCCCGCAGATCGGTATCGGCGATGTTCAGCCGCAATTCGCGCGCGGCTTGTATCTTACTGGCGGTCAGCAGATCTTCGACCAGATCAGTCAACCGGTCGGCTTCGTCTTCGATGATCGCCACTTTCTCGCGGATTGTGCCGCTGTCCCATTCCACATCATCACGGCCCAGTGTGCTGGCGTAGCCCTTGATGATGGCGATTGGCGTGCGCAACTCGTGCTGGACAGTGGATATGAATACCGATTGCATCTCCTGCGCCTTGCGAAAATTGGTGATGTCGCGGACGCTGGCGATGATGCTCTCCAGGCGGCCCTCGGCTGTCAGCAGCGGCGCGTAGGTGATGCCAACGCTGATCGTCATGCCATCGCGGCGCAGCAGATCGCCCTCGACATAAATGGTGTCAGCTCGCTCATTCGAAGTTGCCGCCCGCGCCCACCCTGCTTCCAGCGCGTCTTCGATATCGGGGCGCTCCAAAGACTCCCAAACGACGATCTCGCTCTTGAGCCGGTCAATCGCATCCTCCGGGCGCCAGCCTGTCATTCGCTCAAAAGCGAGGTTCGCCCGCTGGATAGTGAGATCGGGATTTAAGATGAAGACGCCGTCGCCGCTATTGTTCAGGATCGCTTCCAAACGCTGATGCTCCTGGTGCAGTTCGCCATAGAGCTGCGCGTTGTTGACCGCGATCGCGGCTTGATCGGCGAAGCTCTGCAGCGTATTGAGGTCTTCTGGCGTGATGCTTGTCTGGTACGAGCGGAAGACGATCAGCAGCCCCAGAGGATTCCGGGCGAAGACCAGCGGCATCGCGATCGATTGCGCCAAGCGCGGGTCAATGCCATCAGCCATATCGCGCAATTTCTGATTGAGAAACTCGCGACTGAATCCGCCCGCGTCTTGCGGGTTCATTAATTCTTGCAGTTTGTCATTGAGCTGCGGCACATCGTCGGCGGCGATGCCGCTATAAGCGCGCACCGAGAATCTGCCGTCATCTTTTTCGCTTAAGGCAACCACGCCAACCCGACCGGCCAGCATAACGAGCGAGGCATGCAGCACGCGGCGCAATACCTCGCTCAGATCAAGTTGAGCGGTAATGGCGCGGGTGATTTCCAGCAAGAAATCCCGTTGCTGCGTTCGCAGATCCGGGCGCATCAACATAGGTTGATTGTATCATGCCAGCGAATGGCGGCGATTGAAGCGCGCTCCTAATCATTCAACAGCCGGTTTAGAAACGCCGGTCCAGTTCGCTGATATCCAGATTGCCGCCGGCGGTCGCCACCAGCGCGGCCGCCCCGACGAGCGCCACATCATCGCCCAGCGCCGCTTGTTCAATGCGAAGATTTTCCGTATATGCGTCATCCATCACATGCGCTTGAACCGTTCGCCGCAGCGGCTCGAAGAGCAGGTCGCCTGTTTTGGTCACGCCGCCGCCGACCACGATGACCTCGGGATTGAACAGGTGCAAGATGGAAACAATGCCCAAGCCAATGATGCGGCCCGCATACGCGAGCTGCTTGATGGCCAGCCGGTCGCCATTCGCCGCCGCCATACCGGCAGCCTTGGCGTCAATACGGCTCAGATCGCCTTCGACCAAGTCTGTCACAGCCGATTGTTCGCCACCTTGTATTAAGCGTTTGATTCGGCGCGCAATCGCCGGACCGGCAGCTTCCAACTCAACCGAGGAGACGCTTCCGTTTTCCAGCACGATGGGGATATGCCCGAACTCGGCTGCCAAGCCCTCGCGCCCCAGAAGCAGTTTGCCGTCGCAGATTATGCCGGCGCCGATGCCGGTGCTGACCGTGATATAGGTCACGTGCCGGCAACCTTGCGCGGCGCCCTTGGAGGCCTCGGCGAGCGCCGCCACGTTGGCGTCATTGCCGATATACACCGGCACATTGAATTCCGCCTCCATGATGTCTCGCAGCGGCACATCCAGCCAGCCGTGCAAATTGGGCGGCGCGACGATAACGCCAGTGAAGGGGTTCAATGGTCCCGGCGACGAGATGCCAATGCCCAAAACATCGTCAGCAGGGGCCGGCAAGACCTTGCGGATATAGGCTTTCATGCGCTCAATGGTGGGCTGTGGGCCCAGCTCGGCTCTTGTCAAAGTGTTTTCGCGCCGCAGCAGATTCAGCTTCAGATCGTAACGGGCGGCGCGAATCTGCGTTCCGCCTAAATCGACAGCGATGATTTGCTCGCCCACGGTTTCCATTTCCGAATCCGGTAAAAGCCAAGCTGAAGTCTATGGTCCCTTTGAGCTTTCGCATCGGCGCAATTGGCAACTGCCCGCGCCAGACGACCAGGCAACTTGTAGCCAATAATTGACGCTGATAGAATAACATGGAATCGCCTTTGATTTAAGTCGGTTGAGAATAGCGGCTGCGCCTGAATATGGCTCGTGCAACGCCCATGCGGCGGCAATATCTGGAAATCAAAAGCCAGTATCCCGATTGCATACTGATGTTTCGCATGGGCGACTTCTACGAGATGTTTGACGATGACGCCGAAGTGGCGGCGCGCGAGCTGGACATCACCCTGACATCGCGCGCGCATCGCAAAGGCGGCGAGAAGATCCCGATGGCGGGTGTGCCGTACCACGCGGTGGACGGCTATATCGCCCGATTGATTGAGAAAGGATTCCACGTCGCCGTTTGCGATCAGGTGACCGAGCCCGGCGGGCGCGGCATCGTCGAGCGCGAGGTGACGCGCGTTATGACCCCGGGCACCGTCGTCGATCCGGCGCTGCTGGAGGAGGGCAAAGCCAATTACCTGATGGGCATCTTGCCGGTCGGCGATGTTGAATCGGGCGAGTGGAATCGGGCTGGCATTGCCTTCGCCGATGTTTCCACTGGCGAATTCAGCGCGACTCAGTTCAGCGGCGACAATGTTGGCATGCGCGTGTTTGAAGAGCTCTCCCGCGTGGAGCCGCGCGAAGTCATTATGCCAGAGAGCTGGGTCGACCGTGGCGTCACCCTGCCCGCCGGCATCCATCTCAGTGCGGCTCAAGATTGGACCTTCGAATACGCCGGCGCCGAGCAACTGCTCTGCGATCACTTTCGCGTCGGGACGCTCGACGGCTTCGGCTTGGGCGATCGTCATGATGCTGTTGCCGCTGCCGGCGGCGTCCTTCAGTATCTGCGCGCGACCCAGAAGCAATCGATCGATCAACTCGCGACGATTCGGTCCTACTCAACAGACGCCTTCATGGTGCTGGATCAATTTACCCGGCGCAACCTCGAGCTTATGTCCACCATCCGCCAGGGCAAGACCAAGGGCAGCCTGCTGGGCATTCTCAATCGGACGGCGACCCCGATCGGCGCGCGGCTGCTGCGCGCTTGGCTCAGTCAGCCGCTGCTGGAAATCGGCCGCCTTAACGCAAGGCTGAACGCCGTTGAAGCTTTCGTAAGCGGCGATATTCTGCGCGAGGAGTTGACCGCGGAGCTCAAACAGGTCGGCGATATTGAGCGGCTTACCCAGCGAATCGCCATCGGAAAAGTGGGACCGCGCGATTTGATCGGCTTGAAAGGCGCCCTCGCGGTCGTGCCGCGCCTGCGCGAATTGATTGGCGAGCTGCCAAGCCTTGGCGCGATCGTGGAACGGCTCGATCCCTGTGAGGACGTCTTCAAGCTGATTGCCTCCGCCATTGATGAAGAAGCGCCGGCCGCCTTGAACGCCATCGGTGTGATTCGCCAAGGATTCTCAAGCGAGTTGGACGATATCATGACGTCTTCGCAAGGCGCGCGCGATTGGATCGCCAACCTCGAATCGCATGAAAGGCGCCGCGCCGGCATCGCCAGCCTCAAGGTCAGCTACAACAAGGTCTTCGGTTATTACATCGAAGTGACGAATGCGCATGCCGACAAGGTGCCTGCGCATTATGTGCGCAAGCAGACGCTGGTAAATGCCGAGCGCTATATCACGCCGGAGCTTAAAGAATACGAAACGCGCGTGCTCAATGCCGAAGAAGAAATCCTGGAGGCCCAGCGCGAACTCTTCGCCGATGTCTGCCGGCAAATCGCGACATGTCAGGAGCGCCTGCTCACAACCGCGCGCGCCATCGCGCATTTGGATGTCTTCCTGTCGCTGGCGACGGTCGCCGTCCGAGAAGGTTATACCCGTCCGCAATTGACCGAAGACAGCGTCCTTGAAATTCAGGCGGGCCGGCATCCGGTGGTTGAGAAGCTCTTGGAGAGCTCGACGCGCTATGTGGCGAATGACAGCCATCTCGATTTGGCATCGCGGATTCATATCATCACTGGTCCAAATATGTCGGGCAAATCAACCTATATTCGGCAAGTGGCGATCATCACGCTGATGGCGCAGATTGGCAGCTTTGTGCCGGCCGATTCGGCGACCATCGGATTGGTCGATCGCATCTTCGCCCGCATTGGCGCCCAGGATGAAATCCACGCCGGGCAGAGCACATTCATGGTCGAAATGGTGGAGACGGCGCGCTTGCTCTCCGGCAGCAGCCCGCGCAGCCTGCTGGTCCTCGATGAAATCGGCCGCGGCACCTCAACCTATGATGGCTTGGCGATCGCCCGTTCCGTCATTGAATATATTCACAACAATCCACGGCTCAATTGCCGGACGCTATTCGCGACGCATTATCATGAACTGACCGAGCTGCCCAATATCCTGCCGCGCAGCGCCAACTTCAATGTCGCTGTGGCCGAGCAGGGCGATGAAGTTGTTTTCCTGCATCGCGTTGCGCCGGGCGGCGCCGACCAAAGTTATGGCGTGCATGTGGCGCAGCTGGCCGGCATGCCGCGCTCCGTGGTAGACCGGGCGCGAGAATTGCTATTCCAGCTTGAAGCCGGCGGCAGTGATTTCTCGCTGCTCAAACCGGCGCCGCAGCATCAGCAGCTCAGCTTCTTTGATACGCCGGAGAATCCAGCCCTGGGCGAGTTGCGCTCCCTGGAAGTTGATGGGCTCAGCCCGCTGGAAGCTTTGACCAAACTCTACGAGCTCAAGCGCATGGTGGCGGAGGCTTAGGTGTTTTTCGCCAATACGATTGTCGTCGCCAGCCACCGCCGCTCTGGTATGCGCTGGACGATTGACGCGCTGCGGCATAATAGCCGGGACATCAACGATTCGTACATGTCGCTTGAGCAAATGCGCGCCGACAACGACGCGGCAATTCCTCTTTCTACGTTTCGCCGCCAATTGCTGAATATGGATGGCCGCGTGCTGATCAACGTGCATGATTTGCCCGCCGCCGATAGCTGGAAAGGCTTGGACGAGCGCCTGTTCGCGCGCACTGTATTGCAGCACTCGCCGACGATTTATGTGCATCGGGACGGCCGCGATGTCATGGTTTCGCTCTATTACTATATGCAGTCCTTCAGTGAGACCGTGCGCCATCAATCCTTTTCCCAGTTTCTCCGCGGTGAAGCGGCGTCGGATGGCGAAGCATCGGCTTTGAGCCGCCCCGGCTATTGGGCTTATCACGTTGAGTGCTGGATGAAAAAGGAGAACTTGCTGGCCATCGCTTATGCCGATCTGGAGACGAACTATGAAGCGACCCTGCGCAAGCTGGCTTCCTTCCTTCAGGTGGAAGTCGACGAAAACCTGCGTCCGCTCTCCATGCCGGGGCCCGTAGAAAATGAAGCGATTCTTGGCGTCATGCTGGACCGGCTGGGCTTGCGGCGCCGGCGAAACGCCAATCTCGATCAAGCTCGCGTCGGCAAAAGCGGAGACTGGCGCAAGTTGTTCGACAGGCGCGATCGCGAGTTTTTCATGAATGAAGCCGGCGCCGCCATGGAGCGGATGGGTTACGTCTAGTCGCCGTTTCACCGCCTTAGGCAATCGGGCGACCCGTCTACTTGGCTGGGTTGCGCCTGCCGCGTCTCTCAGGCGCGCCTAGCTCAGGGTCCGGCCCAGTAAGTCGAAGCGCCGACCGTAATCATTTGATAGATTTCGGCGCACAGCGTCAGCGTCATCAAGGCATAGACCAGCTTAAACAGCCCAATGTCTCGCCCTCGGATATTGACGCGCAGGCTCTGTATACGCGGATGATGCGTGACTAGCCCGGTAATCCATAGGAAAGGGATCAACAGCGACAGCACCGTTCTGGCGCCGCGAATGATGATGGGCATATACCAGGCGTAGGAAATGAAGTAGACCGCGCAGAAAGCGGCTGCGAAGACTGCGACTTGCATGTTCTTATCGCTGAGGCGCAGCCCCTTGCCGCTGGCTATCAGCGCCAAGCTGCCCGCCAGGACGAGCAGCCCCAAGCCAACCTGCCCGCAATAACCGTATGCGTAGAGAAATGGCGCATCAATCTGACAGGCGCTCTTGAAGATTGTGGCGGCGCCGTCTCGGAATCGATTAAGCATGTCCTGCGCCGTGTGCTCATCGAGATACTTTTGCAGCGAAGGAATTTCTTCGTCCGGCAGGTCGGGCCAGCCCAGGTGGTCGCCCGCACCCAGCGTGCCCGCTTTGGCTTCCTCCCAGGAGTCATACCAGATATAGAAGGTCGTGTTGACATTGTAAAAGTAACTGCCGTATTTCGCCTTGCTCTCTAGGAGGTATGGCGCGAGCAGCAGCAAGAAGGCCAGAATCGGCGCAATCGTCGAAAAAATCAGGGCTTTTGCGTCGGCCGCCTGGAAGTCGCGATTGCGTATCTTCGCCAAGACCAGCGCCCCATAGCTAAATGCAAATATAAACAGAGCCGGCATTGCGCTCGCCTTTGTGTATTGGCACAAGGCGAACATCGCGCCCAGAGCAAGGCTCTTGGTTCTGCTGGGCGCCTTTATCGTATTGATTGACAATATGAAAGTGAAGCCAAACAGGGTGTAAAACAGGAGCTCGGTTTGAAAAAAGGGCGACTTGATCGCGAAAACAATTAGCGCAAGCAGCAGCAATGCGTAAGCGGCGTAGAGCTTGGAAAAGCGGCTGAAGAATACATAGCCGAGGACGGCGATACAGACGATGGAGAGGACAATATTAAGGCGCTTCCCCTGCTGGAAAAACGCTTCCGGCGACAAATCCGGCGAATAAAAGAGCGCCTGCAGAAAGGGATAAAGCGGCATCCGATTGCGATCGCCAGTATAGGCGAAGCGCGTTTCGTATGCCTTGATCGCCGCGTCCATATAGGCGCTTTGATCCGTATACCGCATATTGTGATTCTTGACGCTCTGCGTCAGCGCGATGTGCAGATAAGCGGCGAGGCATACCAAGACAATAGCGACTGCCAACGCAGCGCAGGCGAGCCGTCGCATTGGTCTGTCTTGCAGCATGCTATTCGTTAGTAAAGCCCAGCGCCGCTTCCGGCCGCGGTTCAGGTATCTCAGCTTCTTCTTCTCGCATGATGCCTTCGGAGAGCAATACGCGCTTGAAAGATACGATGGCTACTTCAATCATGTCCAGGCTCGGCTCGTTGGTGGTCAAGTGCTGCAGCGCCAAATTGGGCTGGATCATGAAACGGATCCAGGGCTTCTCGAGGTTGGATGCGGTGTATTTCAAGAACTCGTAAGCGACGCCGGCGATGACCGGGATGAAGAGCACGCGTGAGAGAATCAGCAGCGCGAAGGGCGGGCGCCCAATCAGGGAAAAGAGCATGACGCTCACAAATACCACCGTCAGCAAAAAGGCGGTTCCACAGCGCGGATGCTCAATCGCGTGGCGGCTGACGACCTCCGGCAGCAGTTCGTCGCCGGCTTCATACGCGTTGATCGTCTTATGCTCCGCGCCGTGATAGGCGAAAATTCGGCGGCCGTCTTTCGTCCGCCCGACGAACCAGATATAAACAACCAGGATTGAAAGCTGCACCACGCCTTCGATCAAGTTGATGAGAAAGGCGTCCAGCCCAATTGGCAGCGCCTCATAAGCCAGGAAGTTCCTTCGTTCGGGCGCGACCGCGATTTCGTTGCCCTCGGCGTCAACGACGATTTCTTGCGCGACGGCGCTTAAGCCAACCAGGTTGCCGATGCCGGTCGCGGCGGCTGTGGGCAGCAGGAAGAATATGCCGACGCCGATCAGCATCGAGATCGCGATCGTCGCCCAGCCGATTGGACCGTTGAAGCTGATGTCCTCTTCTTCATCCAGCGCGACATCGGCCGACCACATCAAGGCGCGAATGCCAAGGCCCAGCGCGTCCCACAAGCCGATGAGGCCCCGGAGGAAGGGCGTCTTGGCGATGCGCCCGCGATACAGGCGAGCGCTAAGCGGCTGCTCGTGGATGACGATCTCGCCCTTGGGATTGCGCGCGGCGACCGCCATGGAATGCGCCCCGCGCATCATCACGCCCTCAATGACAGCTTGCCCGCCGTAAGAGAATTTCAGTTCGCCTGCTTCTCGTTTCCTGGTCGCCTGCAAATTAACCCCCTGGGGCGCTTGAACCCGCTCAATATACGCGGCGGGCTCGCGTCGGTCAAGCGGAAACCGAGCCGCGTTCGCTGGCGGCGGGGCGAATGTCTTTTAAGCGCAATTGCAGGCGGCGGCGCCCGCCCCATGTGTTGATTTCGGCGTGATAAGCGGCGTCAATCCTGCGCGGCATCCGCCTCGCCCAGCCGCCCAAGCCGAATCCGATCGCATCCGCTTGCGCGCCGCCGTCATTGGCGACCCGCAGCTTGATATGGCGGTCCTCCTCGCCAACACGGCGACAATGCAAGACGCGCAGGTCGCTCGTCATGAAGACGCCTTGTTCGTTTTCGTAGCCCGTCGGTTCAAGCAAATCGAGCTCCGCCAGCAGAGTCTCATCAAGCGCGTCAAGTTCAATTTCGCCGTCAATCCGCAGTCTGGGCGCGAGCGCTCGCCCACGCAAGGCGGCGGCCGCCTTCTGCTCTAGCGCTTGTCTCAGCGCGTCAAGATTGCGGTTTGGCACGGTAAAACCAGCCGCCATGGCGTGCCCGCCGTGCCGCAGGAGCAGGTCGGCGCATTCATCCAAGGCGCGTGTGATATTAAACTCCGGGATGCTGCGGCAGGAGGCGCGGCTCTCCTCTGCGCCGATTTCCAGAATCACCGCCGGTCGATAATGCGCTTCGCACAGCCGGCCCGCAACCAAGCCGACGATGCCCGCCTGGATGTTTTCATCGCCAGCGAAGATCAGCGGCAGGTCACCCGCTTCAGCGACATGCTCGCTAATCGCGGCTTGCGCGCGGCGGGTCAATTGCTGCCGCTGCGCATTAAGCGATTGCAATTCAATCGCCCGCGGCATCGCCTCATCCATCGATTCCGAGACGAGCAAGTTATAAGCCGCCATCGCCGAGCGCAGCCGTCCAGCCGCGTTGATGCGCGGTCCCAGCCCGAAGCCGATGTCGCTGGCTCTGATGCCGCCGGGCTTCAAGCGCGCCACTTTTACCAGCGCGGCGATGCCGGGCCGCCGCAATTCGTTGATTGTGTCCAAGCCGTGTTTGACCAGCCGCCGATTCAAGCCGACATTGAGCGGGATCACATCGGCGACCGTTCCCAGCGCGACCAGGTCCAGCAGATCCGATTGTCGAAAGCCGGCCGGGTATTCGTCTCTAGCGGACTCCCATCGTTGCAGCAGCAGCGCTTTTGCCAGCATGAAGGCGACGCCGACGCCAGCCAGCCGCGCTTCGCCGCCGCAATCTTCCCGCTGCGGGTTAATCACCGCCAGCGCCGGAGGCAATTCGGGACCGATGGAGTGATGATCGGTGACGATTATATCGAGCCCCCGGCGCATGCCGGCTTTGACCTCCGCGATGGACCGTATGCCGCAGTCGACCGTGACGACCAGCTTGACGCCGCGCCGCGCCAACTTCTCCAGCGCCAATGTGTTCAGCCCATAACCTTCGTCGGCGCGATCGGGAATATAGGGAATGACAGCGCCGCCCAATGCCCGCAGGGTCTGCGCCAGCAGCGCCGTCGCGCAGACGCCGTCCGCGTCAAAATCGCCATAGACGGCAATCGGCTCGCGCTCGGCAATGGCGCGGTTTATGCGGGCGACCGCGGCATCCATATCTTTCAGATTGAAGGGGTCTTCGCTGAGGGCGCCCCCGCTGACAAATTCGCGGGCGGCAGCAGGCTCTTCAAAGCCGCGATTGAATAGCAATTGCGCGAGGATTGGGCTGAATCCGCGGTAGCGCTCTAGGTGCTCGGCTGGCGCGGGCGGCGCCAGCACCCATTCCTTCTGCATCATAGACCGCGACCGAATATTCCCCTAGAATTACTGCTCGATACTACCATCTCGCTTTATGAGGCGCTATGGCAAAGATTGTCTTCATGGGTACGCCAGACTTCGCTGTGCCCAGCTTAACCAGGCTTTTGGAATCGCATGACCTGGCGGGCGTGGTCACGCAGCCCGATCGCCCGGCGGGCCGCAAAAGACGCCTGCGCGCGTCTCCAATTAAGCGGCTCGCGCGCGCCGCCGGCATTCCGCTAATCCAACCGCAGCGCATCCGCGAAGAGACCGAGATCGAGGCGCTGCGCTCTTGGGATGCGGATGTGCATGTGGTCGCCGCCTATGGCCAGATACTGCCGCAAGCGCTGCTTGATCTGCCCCGCCACGGCACGGTTAATGTGCACGCTTCGCTTCTGCCTCGCTGGCGCGGCGCCGCGCCAATTCAGGCGTCGATACGGGCGGGCGATCAGGAGAGCGGCGTCACCATTATGCTGGTGGACGCCGGGCTGGATACGGGTCCGCTGTTGGCAAAACGCGCCACGCCCTTGGCGGACCACGAGACAGGCCAAAGCTTGCATGACAAGCTGTCTTTACTTGGCGCGGAATTGCTGTTGGAGACCTTGCCTCTCTACTTGAGCGGCGAGCTAGAGCCGCGGGCGCAAGACGACTCGCTGGCTACCTATGCGCCGCAGATTAAGAAAGCCGACGGCAAAATCAATTGGACTTGCTCAGCCGCTTCAATCGACCGTTTGGCGCGCGCCTTCACGCCTTGGCCCCGCGCCTACACCAGCTGGGCTGGCGCGCAGCTGCGGATCCTGGCGGGTAGGCGCGGCGAAGGCAGTGCTGAGCCTGGGCGCGTGATTGAAGTCGACGGCGACATCGCTATCGGCGCCGGCGATGGCCTCTTTTTCCCGACGACGCTGCAATTGGCTGGGAAGCAACCGCTTGACATTGCTGATTTCGTCAATGGATATCGTAACTTCGCTGGCGCTCGACTTGGCGATTGAACGGCCACTCGAACGTGCCTCAGCAATTCCAGGTAAGTAACGAGAATGACTGCCAATTACTTGAGACTTCCAAATGGCTAAAGTTTGTAGGGGCGACTCTGTGAGTCGCCCGCCTGCGCCATCACTGGCGCCTGCATATTCGCATGAAGAACTTGGAACTGCTTCTGATTTGCAGCGCCGACTTGGCATTGGCTTTAATGAGCGCCCATCGACGGCATGTTCGCCAATGCCTCAATCTGGCGCGATCTCATATTCGCCACGCCCAGCCCAAAACCGGCTATACTGATCTCGCCTGCGCCTGTACGACAAACGCCTTCCAAAGGCTGTTTGCGTAAAAAACATTTTCGCCGCGCAAACGCAAATAGGTCGCCAAATTGCCGTGAAGCGCTTGCAAACACAGGCATTCAGGCTTTGCGCAAACGCCAATTTCCTTTGCGCAAATCGTGCCAATAGTCATCACAGCTGCCACTTAATGGCTACGTACTGTAAGGAAGTCGCCAAGCGCAGGCCTCCGTCGCCAAAGTATAGGAGCAACCTTGTGCCAGTAAAATGCCATCCATGAATGAAGTGAAACTCGAATCGGAGCGTCATCCCTTTTTGCGTCGCCCCAATCGCACGATCGTTTACCTCTCGTTGCCGATCCTCCTGTCGCTCATCGCCGAGCCGCTGACCGGGCTGGTCGATACCGCCTTTGTCGCGCGCCTGGGCGCAGTGCCGCTGGCCGCTCTCGGCGTCGGTACCGGCGCCTTGTCCGCCGTGTTTTGGATCTTTAACTTTCTCGCCATAGCGACCCAGACGGAAGTTGCGCAGACCTATGGCCGCGGCGACCAAACTGGAACACGGCAAGCGCTAAGTCTGGCGCTGTTGATCGGCGCGGCGATCAGCCTGCTGCTTGGCGGATTGCTCTATGCCGGGGCCTCTGTCATGGCTGCGGCGCTGGGGGCGGAGGGCGCGGTGCATGATCTGGCGACCGAGTATATCCGCCTGCGCCTGCTAGGCGCGCCGGCAGTCATCGTGGTCATTGTTGGCTTCGGCGCGCTGCGGGGCTTGCAAGATATGAAAACGCCGCTCTGGATCGCGCTGGGCATCAACCTGGCCAACATCTTGCTCGATTACATCTTCATATTCGGCTGGGGCGCGTTTCCGCCGCTGGGCGTCGCCGGCGCCGGGCTGGCGAGTTCAGCCGGTCAGTGGCTCGGCGCAATCTGGATGCTGCGGGAATTGCAGCGGCGAATCGGGCTAAGCCGGGATCTCAGCTTGCGCGACGGGATCAAGCTGATGCGCGTCGGCCGGGATCTCTTCATTCGCTCGGCTTCGCTGACGATATTTGTGCTCTTCGCCACGCGCGTCGCGACGCAGATGGGCGCGGAAGCGGGCGCGGCGCATCAAGTGATCCGACAGGTCTGGTTCTTTACCGCTTTGGTCACCGAGGCGCTCGCCACCACAGCGCAGAGCCTGGTCGGCTATTTCTTTGGATCGGGCCGCCTGGAATACGCCAGACGCGTGGCGATAGCGACGACCTGCTGGAGCTTGGCGACTGGTTTTGGCATGCTCGTCATCATGCTGGCGGCGACGCCCGTCGTGCTTGGCGCCTTCGTGCCCGATGCCGCCGCCGCCGTCTTTTACGCCGCCTGGGTCATCGCCTCGCTCTCACAGCCGCTCAATGCGCTGGCATTCGTCACGGACGGCATACATTGGGGCGCCAGCGATTATCGCTTCCTGCGCAACGCAATGATGATGGCGACGGCGGTTGGCTTGCTGGGCTTGCAATTGATGGCGAGCGACCGGGCGGAAGCCTTCAGCGGCGTCTGGCTAGTGACCGTCGTGTGGATCGGCGTCCGCGCCTTCTGGGGTGTGGCGCGGCTCTATCCCGGCATCGGGGACAGTCCCTTTCGCGCCAGCCGGCAGCGGGCGTCTACTGCGACGCGGTAGCCTAACCGGTGTACAATAGTTTAAGCGCACATATTTTGACGCTGGGCGGCCAGCGCCAAGACTGGCGGACGCTACAGGCAAACGAGGGAGAAGCTGGCGGAATGAAGATTGATTTGAAGAAGAAACTTTATCGTTCGCGCAAAGACGAGCAATTCGCCGGCGTCTGTGGCGGCATCGCCGAGTACCTGGGCATCGACTCGACGATTGTGCGTCTTCTCTTCGTCGCCTTCGCGCTGGCTGGCGGGCCCGGGTTTTTGGTCTATATTGTTCTGGCGTTTATCGTGCCGGAAGAACCAGAGTTCGTGCAAGCCAGCGCGGACAAAGCCAAGAATGAAGACATCGCATAGAGCCCGTTCGCCCCAGCCAGTTGCAAGCCAGCAAAGGCTTTAGGACAGCGCTAGGTTCTGTTGATATTTTGGCATTGGCATCTGCATAAATGCATAAAATAGTCTTATGACAAACATGAGACTATCTGACAAACATGAGACTATCTGACGAACAATGGACGAAGATACGGGATTTCCTGGCGCATGAGCCGAATGTATATCTGGGCAAGGAACCCGAATGCCGCCGCTTCGTTGAAGCCGTGCTGTGGATGAGCCGCACTGGCGCGCAATGGCGCATGTTGCCGAGTGAATTTGGCAAGTGGAATTCGGTATACAAACGCTTTGCCCGTTGGAGCGACATAGGTATTTGGCAACGTATGATGGAAGCCTTTGCTGATGAGCCTGATATGGAAAACGGGATAATTGACAGCACGATTGTTCGAGCGCATCCTTGTGCCGCCGGCGCCCAAAAAAAGCCAGAAGCAAGCTGTGGGGCGCAGTCGCGGCGGATTTAGCTGCAAGATTCATATGACGGTGGATGGTTTGGGCAATCCCTTGCGTTTCCGCTTGAGTGCTGGTCAAGCGCACGACATGACACAGGCGGAAAGCTTGGTTGAAGGCTTTAACTTTGAGCGGGTTATCGCTGATCGAGGCTATGCGGCTCAGTCTTTCGTAGATGGTTTGCTGGAAAAAGGCATGGAAGTGGTGATTCCACCGCATCCGCGTGCTAAAGAAGAGCGGGAATACGATAAATGGTGGTATCGCGAGCGTCATCTGGTGGAATGTTTCATCAATAAGCTCAAGCATTTCCGCCGGGTCTTTTCCCGATATGAGAAACTGGATACTTCGTATCTCGGTTTTCTCCACTTTGTCGGCGCTCTTATCTGGTTACGATAGAATGTCAACAGAACCTAG
>JAJEGA010000043.1 GCA_022820125.1 Anaerolineae bacterium
TGATGCCCAAAAGTAGAGTAGGTCTTAGAACCTTAAACCGCCTCTGCACCGTTGTTTTACTGGCTCAAGGGTACAATGTAATTTAACATGTCCGCTTTATCATCACGAAAAGCGCGGTATTTGCTTTGATATTGCTCGCCATGTGAGACCGGGTTGTGTTTTTGTGGCTGTCCCGAATCACGGGCGAACAACTCTGTGGTTAATTTTTAACTCGAAACGGCGCCATTTCAGATCTCATGTTTCTAGCGCGATTGCTCTGGTGAGTTTGACGCGCGCGTCAATGCCAGGTTTGGCTCGCGAAACGCGATGCGGTCAATTTCAGAGATTCCGCTGATGGGCATCACATCATCGCGGACTAGGAATAACTTTGCTGTATAATATACACTGTATGCAAATGGCGAATGCAGGTGATCTCAGTGGAGAACGCGTTCCCAGAAATGCCTCAAGGCGCCGACGAATATCCGGTCATCGTTTGGCTGGATGGCTCGCTGTCCAACCCGCATTGGCTCTTGGATCGCGCGCAGATGGTGCTTGGGCGCGAAGAGACTTGCGATATTGTCATCCCGGTCCGGCAAATCTCGCGGCAGCACTTGCGCCTAAAGATGGAGGGCGGCAGCGCGGTCGTTGAAGATTTGAGAAGCAAGAACGGCACCTGGGTCAACGGGTATCGCTTGACCGGCGCGCGTGAATTGGAGGACGGCGACGAGATTCGCATCTCCAAGGATATTCGCCTGCGTTTTGTTGGTTCGGGGGCGACCGCGCCAGCGACAACCCGCGTCTTGCCCGATGTGATTCCCTCGAGCGCCATGACCGGCTTGCGCATGATGCTCGACCCCGAAACGCGCGAGGTGCGCATTAAAGACGAGATTATCGACCCGCCGCTGAGCTTGCCTCAGTATCGCCTGCTGGAGATTCTTTTCGCCAGCCAGGGAGGCGTTTGCAGCCGAAATGATGTGGTGGATGCGGTGTGGCCTGACGCGATGGGCTCGGGCGTCAGCGAGCAGGCGATTGACGCGCTGGTGCGGCGCCTTCGCGATCGTCTGGCTGCGGTTGACGGCGAGCACCGCTATATTGTGACGGTGCGCGGCCACGGTTTTCGGCTGGATAATCCCCAGGAAGACAGCGCCGAATGATTTATCAAGACATGCCAGATGAGGGCGCGCTGGCGCAGTACGCGGCCGCCCTGAATGCGCGCGCAAGGCGGGCGGGCGCTCGTGGTTGGTTGAACGCGGCGGGATTGCGCGACCGCATTTTGGAATCGGGGGGCTGCTGTGAATGGTGCGGCTTTGGATTGTTAAACGCCGAATTCGAGTTGGATCACGTATTGAGCTTGAAGCGAGGCGGGTCCAATGTGGCGGCGAATCTGGTCCTGTCTTGCCCCGATTGCAATCGGCGGAAAGGGCAGAAGCATCCAGCGCGCTTCGCAGCCGAGATATATCGCGAGACGGGACGCGAGACCGCCCTGATCGCCAGTTTATTTGAGCGCTACGCTCTTGACGCTGCGCGGCAATTGACACTCTTCGACGATGATATCCGCGAGGCGCCTGCCCCGATAGAAGCCGGCCCCGAGTATGACGAGAGACCGCCCTACAACTGGGCGGGCTAAGACAGCCGCATAAGGGAGAATGCATTTGAAGCCGCTCGGAGAAAGCATCGTTGAAGCTGATGCGCCCGATGGCGACGAGGTCGAAGCTGCTTGGCGCAGCGCGCTTGCGCTATGCGGCGACGGCATCCGCCACGGCGCTGCGCTTCCCAAAGCGAAGGACTCAGCCGAGCAGCAGGTCTTCGCCCGCAGCTATACGGTAAAGCAGGCGGCGAAGCTGGTCGGCGTGAACGCGGAGACGATGCGGAAGGCGGCGAAGGAACTGGCGCTGGATAACTTTGTTGATCCGCGCGGAGCGATGCGCTTTCCCGCCCGCACCATGAAGCCAACGGCGGACGACCCTGATTTGCGCGAGATGATCGCCGGCTATGAGCGCTTGCGTCCGAGCGAGCTGCGGGCAGTGCTGGATATCGACCAGCGCCGTCTTGACCATGGCTTGAGAGACGTGGGCTTGGCGCCAAAGCGTCTGTTCTGGCGCGATTTGCGCGGGCTTTGGGATCTGCCGGAGACCTACGAGGAATACCGGCGCTTGCGCGGCGGGAAGGCGCGGGATGAAGATGGTGGCGGGCGGAAGCGGCGGCGCGGCGGGCGGGCCCGAGGGCGGCGAAAACGCCAGGCGGAAACGCGTTTGCGCAACCGGCTGATCGATGCCTTTCCCAAGTGGCGCAGTGATTATCGTCATCAGCAGACGCTCTTCATTCATATTGGGGAGCCGAACAGCGGCAAGACGCATGACGCTTTGGAAGCGCTGAAAGCGGCTGGTTCCGGCTGGTATCTCGCGCCGCTGCGGCTGCTGGCTTATGAGGTATTTGACCGGCTCAATGGCGCCGGCGTCGCTTGCAGCCTGCTGACCGGCGAAGAATACATACCGGTGGAAGGCGCCCGCATCACCGCCGCCACCATCGAGATGTTCAACGCGAGGAAAAGCGGCGACTGTGTCATCATTGACGAAGCGCAAATGCTGGCTGATGCCGACCGCGGCTGGGCTTGGACGCGCGCGCTGATGGAATCGGCGGCGCCGGAAATGCACATCATCGGTCCGCCGACAGCGCGAAAGCTGATCGAGGTGCTGGCAGCGGCGGCGGAGATCCCCTGCGAAGTCGTGGAGCATCAGCGTTTGGCGCCGATCGCGCTGGCGGAACGGCATTTCACGTTGGAGTCGCTGCCGCCGTCGACGATCCTCGTTGCATTCACGCGGCAAGGCGTGCTGGACCTGAAGATGAAACTGGAACGGCTGGGGCGGACCGTCTCGGTGGTTTATGGCAGCTTGCCGCCGGAAGTGCGACGCCGGCAGGCGGATCGTTTCGCCGCTGGCGAGACCGAGATCTGCGTGGCGACCGATGCGGTAGGCATGGGCTTGAATTTGCCGGCGGATGTCGTCTGCTTCGATGAAGTGGAAAAGTTTGATGGCAAGAACGATCGCCGGCTGCTGCCGAGCGAGGTGCATCAAATCGGCGGACGCGCCGGGCGATACGGCATGTCGACCACCGGGCTGATCGCGGCGACGAACAGGCAGGCTCTGCAGGTCATTCGGGCGCTATATGAAGAGAGGCCGCCGGAGTTGAACTTCGCCCGCGTGGCGCCTACAGCCGACGACCTTGAATTGATCCCGGGCAGCTTGGCTGAGCAATTGACGCAATGGGCGGAATTGAAGTCGATTCCGGAAGCGCTGCGCGCGGTCATCACCACTGCCGATATGGACGAGCGCATCGCGCTGGCGAAAATGCTTGCGGATGAAACTATCAAGAAGCTGGGCTTGGCGAACGCGCTGCAACTGGTTAACGCGCCGACGCGCAAGACGACGCGCCCTTACTGGCTGGACTGCGCCTATATGATCCTGGAGGGTTATCAGATTCCGCTACCGCCCGATGCGCCGACGCCGATACGCGATGGCGGCGATCTCGAAGCGACCGAGCTGTCCATCGCCTGCGCCGACATCTACCTCTGGCTTTCGCGGCGGGCGGAATTCGCCACTAATTGTGAAGAACATGCGCAGGTGCGCGAGGAGCGGCGCGAATGGTCGCTTTCGATTGACGAGGCGCTGCTGCGGAATCTGAATGTGGCGCGGCGCTGCCGAACTTGCGGCGCGCGCTTGCCATCGCGCCATCGCTATCGCATCTGCGACCAGTGCTTCGACGGACGCCGATACTGAGGGCGCCGAACTACTGTTCAGACTTGGCTAGATAGTAGGGCTACGTCGATGACTAATTTTCTTCCGCGACGCGTTCCCAGATAGCCATAAGCTCTTCTTCTGTCGCTTCTCCATTGATGTGTGCTACGATCATCATTTCGGCAAGCCGGTTGAACTTATTGTCGAATTTGGTCTCCACTGAATCAACCCTTGCAATAAGTTCAATCTTCACTTCATCGACTTTGCTATTCAAGCTTGTTTCCAGGGAGTCAAATCGAGGATTGATAATGCCGATCAGTCCGCCGAGCAAAACGATCAAGATCAGTATCGTATCCCATTTCTCCTTTGCCGCGTTGATCATGTCTAAGACTCTTTCCTTTCGGAGTTCAGCATGCGACGCTACGAATGGTTTACCTTGCTCTTGTCGCTCCACTAACATTTCAAGGGACAAAGCTCCTGCCAGCGCCTTTGTACCCGATAAGCTTGAACGCGCTCGACGCCACCGTCTTAACCTATGCCATATTTTACCATACATTGTGTGGGATTTTAGTTCCAATTTGGGGTCGGATCAACTATTGAAATCATCTCTTGTTTCATTTCCATCTTCATTTGGTCGGTTATGCCGGTCTTCAGGGCTTTCGCCACTAAAGCAGACTGACACAACAGGGAGGCCCTCCGTATCGAGCCGCTTGAGCGCGGCGCGGGCGGCTTCTTGGGCGGCGGCGCGTTTGCTCCCGCCGGTGCCGCTGGCGATGAGCGTATCCCCAATCGCCACTTCCACGCGGAATTCTTTGTCGTGCTCGGGGCCTTCAGCGCCGGTGACGCGATAAGCGGGCGTCTGGTTCTGGCGGGCTTGGATGCGCTCTTGAAGTTGGCTGCGCGCGTCAATGTGCAGGTCATTTTCGACAATGTGATCCAGCAGCTCAAGCAGGGGCGGCGCGACATAATCGACGGCCGCGGCCATGCCTTTGTCAAGGTAGATGGCGCCGATGAGCGCTTCGAAGGCTTGGCAGAGGATGGTCAGGCGCTGGCGGCCGCCGCTGAGCTCTTCTCCGCGCCCAATGCGCAGATGCTCGCCAAGGCGACAATTCGCGCCGAGCTGCGCCAGCGATTCCGTCTTGACCAGGGCGGCGCGCAGCTGCGTCAGCTCGCCTTCATCGACAGCGGGGAACTTGCGAAAGAGCAGGTCGGCGACGATGAGATCAAGCACGGCATCGCCGAGGAATTCGAGCCTTTCGTTGTCGCGCGCGGCGCCTGCGCCCTTGTATTCATTGACGAATGAGCGATGCGTTAGCGCTTGGGTCAGCAGATCGGGGTCGCGGAATCTGATGCCGAGCGCCGCTTCGTATGGGCTGCACGCGTGATGTGATGCGCTCATGACTCAACGCGGTCGCTTTCATTTGGGCGGTAGTCGCCTTCAATCCAGATTTCGCCTTTGCCGCCATGCTCTTTCTTCCAGACCGGCACGATTTCTTTGAGGCGATCAATGCCGTAACGAGCTGCTTCAAAGCAGCCATCGTCGCGATGTGGCGACGAGCAGGCGCAGAGGACGGTGCTATCGCCGACGCCCAGCCGGCCCAGGCGCTGGATGATGGCGATGCCTTCGACTTTGCTCCAGCGCGCGCGGATCTCCGCCGCCACCTGCTTCATCTTGGCCAGCGCCATCGGTTCGTAGGCTTCGTATTCGAGATAAGCCGTCTGCGGCAGATGTCCGTCTTTTGCCGTTTGCCCGCGCACGGCGCCGCTAAAGAGGCAGACAGCGCCGGTGCGCTCGGTGGTGATTGCGGCGACGATTTCATTGTGATCGACAGGCGCGCTTGGCAAGCGAAATATCTCCGGACGCTCGGCTTGGTCGACCGATCCACCGCTGACGGGCGGAAAGAAAGCGACGGTGTCGCCATCGCTAAGGCGGTCATGATCGAAGGCGAATTCTTCATTGACAGCGGCCAGGGCGACGCGCAGGTTATCCGCGCCAGCCGGGTAACGCGCGCTTAGCTCGTGGCGCAGCGCCTCGACGCTGTTTGCCGCCTCGTCTAGGTCGAGCGTAATCTGGCGGGCGCCCATGCGATCGCGCAAGGTCGCGAAAAAGAGCACAGTTATTCGCACAATTGTCCTTATTCCTCCGCGCTGTAGTCGCCGCGAACGCCGCCGCGTTTTTCCACCAGGCGAATATCGGAAATGCGCATTTCGCGATCGACCGCTTTCGCCATGTCGTAAATCGTCAGGGCGGCGACGGAGACGGCGGTTAGCGCTTCCATCTCGACGCCGGTCTTGCCGCTAGATTTAACGCTTGCGCTAATTTCGACCCTAGAGTCCGCTTGATTTAGCGCGAGATCAAGCCCTATTTTGTCGAGCGGCAGCGGATGGCAGAGCGGGATTAACTCGGCGGCGCGTTTGGCTGCCATGATGCCGGCGATGCGCGCGATGCTGAGGACATCGCCTTTTTTGATGTCGCCCTGGCGAATCAGCCGCAGGGTTTCCGGCTTCATCGCAACTGCGCCGGCGGCGCGCGCGCTGCGCTCGGTCACTGGCTTGGCGCCGACATCAACCATATCGGCAGTTCCCTGCTCATCGAGATGGGTCAGTTTTTTTTCGGCGCTCATAAGCCTCAGATTTGCTCCTCTTCAAGCCGCGCCTGCTTCCAGCCAGTCCGCCAGCGTCTGCGCCAATGCGGCGGCTTCGACCTCGTCAGCATTATGCCACAGAATGCCGTTGTCGTGCCGACGGAACCAGACATCCTGGCGGCGGATGAAATCATGTGTGGCGAATTTGGCGCGTTCTGTCGCCGCATCCAGCGATAAGCCGTCGAGGAGATGGGCGGCGATTTCGCGGTAGCCAAGGCCGCTCATCGACGGCAGGGCGCGATCATAGCCCATATCGAGGAGGCGGGCGACTTCTTCGACCAGGCCGGCGTCGATCATGGCGTCGACGCGCGCGTCGACGCGGGGGTACAAGACCGAGCGCGGCAGCTGAAGACCAAGCCGAAAAATGCGCCAAGGCGGCGGGCGCTTCACCTGCAAGGCGCTGATGGCTGTGCCAGTCAGCATTTTCACTTCCAAGGCGCGGATCACGCGGCGGATGTTGTTGGGGTGGATGCGCTCGGCGGCGGCGGGGTCAATAAGGCGCAGCCGCTCATGCAGGGCGGCGGGGGAGCGATCGCTGGCGTAGCGCTCCAACTTGGCCCGCAGCTTTGGATCCGGCGGGACGCGCGGGATTGACCAGCCTTCTTCGACCGCGCTGATGTACTGCCCGCTGCCGCCGACCAGGAAGGGCAGCTTGCCGCGCTGATGATTGTCATGAATTGCGCGCTGCGCGCCGTCTTGATATTGCGCCAGGCTGAGGCGGCAATCGGGCGGGACGATGTCAACTTGGTGGTGGGGAACCTGCGCCCGCTGCTCGGCGGTCGGTTTGGCGGTGCCGATATCCATGTACTGATAAATTTGTCGGCTGTCAGCCCCGATGATTTCGCCGCCGAGGGTTTGCGCCAGCTCAATTGCCAAGCCGGTCTTGCCGACTCCGGTAGGACCAAGAATGATGATGAGCGCGGGCGCGTCACCAATCAAAGGCATCCTCCACGTGATCAATGCGCGGTTCTCGATCGCCGGCAATCGCCACGGCGATGACATCAATGCGCCAGACGGTCTCCGAGTCAATGTCATGGACGTGCAGGTATTGGTAAACCGCTTTTAATATGCGTTCGTGTTTAGACGGGGTGACTGCCTCCAGCGCCGTCTCGGTGCTTGCCGCGCGGCGCGTCTTCACCTCGACAAAAACGAGTACATCATTTCGTTTGGCGACGATGTCAATCTCGCCAAATGCGGTCGTCCAGTTGGCGTCGAGGATTAAGTAGCCCTTGGCGCGCAGGAATCGCCGCGCGATTTCTTCGCCCGCCGCGCCGGTTAGAAGCGTATTTGCCATTTGGTCTCCGCTTGCCCTCTTGGGACGTATTATAGGCGAAACTCAGCATTCAGGCTTCTTTTCGCGCTGAGGGCGCAGGCTTAAGCCAGGGAGCGCTGCGAGCGCCAAGGCAATCGCATCAAATTAAATTGCGCTGATAAATAACAATTTCCCCTCACATTTCGTAATCTGTAGGGGCGTTTCGCTGAAACGCCCGCAAAATTTATGTCATATTCAACGGGCGTATCGGCGATACGCCCCTACATTTTC
>JAJEGA010000050.1 GCA_022820125.1 Anaerolineae bacterium
GCTCATGCG
This sequence comes from Anaerolineae bacterium, assembly GCA_022820125.1. Classification (GTDB taxonomy): domain Bacteria; phylum Chloroflexota; class Anaerolineae; order Aggregatilineales; family Phototrophicaceae; genus UBA6055. Next base: position 10 of record JAJEGA010000050.1, read on the forward strand.
CCAGGAAATCCCGTATCTTCGTCCATTGTTCGTCAGATAGTCTCATGTTTGTCAGATAGTCTCATGTTTGTCATAAGACTATTTTATGCATTTATGCAGATGCCAATGCCAAAATATCAACAGAACCTAGTCATCACTCTCGTCTTCCTGTATGCCGGCATGGGCGCATTCGATGCGATTCTAAAGGTTTCGCATCACAATCGGGCCGAGCATTCGCCGCTGAATCTCAATCTCTACAGCAGCATCAATGAAGCGACCTATTGGATCGCATCCGATTGGGGTGAGCCGCGCGCCATCGCTGTCAATTACGATCTGCTGCCGGAAATGGCGCCGCTTTGGTGGGTCCTGCCCTGGCATACTGTCGATGAAAGCTACCGCATTGGCATGGCTTTTGATTACCTGCTGAAGCGCTATTACGGTTTGGAGAACAGCAATCACAATCCAACGGGCATCGGCGAAGCTCCCGATTATGTCGTGACATCCGCGCGCGGCTTGGAGCGCTACGATATGGGAAAAATGCAAGTGTCGCGATTCGGCGCGCTTTATGTGCTCAAGCCGAGTTGAGCCCGTGACTCAGTTTTCCCAGCCCCTTGACCTCCGCGACCGATGCCATGCCGCCGCGACGACCGTTATAATGATGGCCAAATTGACGCAGGGGAGCCTGCCGGAAACGCGCGTGACAACTAAGCAGCGAGGGGAATGGCAGACAACTAGCGATAGCGCGCGGCGCACGGAAGCATTAGGCGCGGCGCTCGGCGCTTTGCTGGCGCCCGGCGATGTCATCTGCCTTTCGGGGGCGCTGGGCGCGGGCAAGACTGTGTTCAGTCGCGGCATCGGCGCCGGCTGGGGCGCGACTGTGCCCTTAACCAGCCCGACCTATAATCTCGCGCATGAGCACGAAAGACCTGCCGATAAGGCGCGGCTTTATCATCTCGATTGCTATCGCCTGGGCGGCGCGCGCGAAGCTGAATTGCTGGGCGTCCATGAGATATTGGAGGATTATGTAATCGTCATCTTCGAATGGCCCGAGCGCGTGTTGGATATCCTGCCGGACGAGCATCTGTGGATTGACTTCTCCCTGCGCGAAGATGATGGGCGCGACCTGCGATTTAGCGCGATTGGCGCGCGTCACTTGACAGGCCTCAATGAGCTGCGCCGGGCGCTGGGCTAGAAGAGGCGCGAGGCGCATGTTGCTGGCGATTGACACGGCGACCGAAATCTTGAGTATCGCCTTGCATGATGGCGATACGCTCGCCGCTGAATACACGCTGCGGGCGGGAAGGCGGCATAGCGCGCTGCTGGCGCCACTAATCGAGCGGATGCTGACGGAATCCGATATGCGCCCGGCTGACCTGGCGGCGCTGGCTGTAGCTGTTGGACCCGGTTCCTACACCGGCGCGCGGATCGGCGTGGCGCTGGCGAAGGGCTTGGCTTCTCCGCGCGGCTTGCCATTGGTAGCGGTCTCGACCCTGGAGGCGACCCTCGCGGCGCAAGCGCTCCATTATGATGATGCGCCCCTGATCGCAACGGTCGCGGCTGGGCGGAATCGCGTCATCTGGGCTGAGTATGCTGTTGCCGGCGATGCCTGGGTCGAGCGGCGCGCGCCCCAAATCAGCGACTGGCGAACGCTGCTGGCGCGCTATGACCGCCCGCTGCGATTATGCGGCGAAATCTCCGCGGCCGGCTTGGCGCAAATTCGAAAAGCGCAAGAAGCGGGTTTGGAAATCGAACTGGCGCCGGCGGCTGCGCGTATCCGGAGGGCTGGCTATCTAGCGGAGATCGCCTGGCGTCGGCTGCGCGAAAGTGGCGCGGACGCCTTTCCGGCCGCTGACGCAATGCCCGTTTATCTAAGGAGCCCGTGAAACGCTCCCCTTCCCTCATATTGGGGGAAGGGGCCGGGGGATGGGGGTCAAATCCTATGAACAAAATCCTGAAGGAACTGGGAATCGAAGACCTGAACCCGGGCGTCTGCGCGGGCGCGGCGGGCTGGATACGTGGCTCGGGCGCTAAGTTGCCGTCGATCAACCCAGCGACGAACGAGGCGATCGCTTCGGTAACAAAAGCATCAGCCGCCGATTATGACGCGGCGGTCGCGGCGGCGCAATCCGGCTTCGAGACTTGGCGCCTGCTGCCGGCGCCCAAACGCGGCGATGTCATCCGCGATCTTGCTAATGCCTTGCGCGACCACAAAGAGGCGCTTGGCGAGTTGGTGACCCTGGAGAACGGCAAGATCCGCACTGAAGGCTTGGGTGAAGTGCAGGAGATGATCGACATCTGCGATTTCGCCGTCGGTTTGTCGCGCCAGCTCTATGGCTTGACGATGCACTCGGAGCGCCCGGGGCATCGCATGTACGAGCAATGGCACCCGCTGGGACCGATCGGCATCATCACCGCCTTCAATTTCCCGCTGGCGGTCTGGTCCTGGAATGCGGCGATCGCGGCGGTCTGCGGCAATACGATGATCTGGAAACCCTCGCCCAGCACCCCGTTGACGGCGATTGCGGCGCAGCATATCTGCAATCGCGTAATGGCGAAACATGGCGTGGACGGCGTCTTCAATTTGGCAGTCGGCGAGGACGATGTCGTCGGCGAGCGCATGATCAACGACGAGCGCCTGCCGTTGATCAGCTTCACCGGCTCCATTCGCGTGGGCAAGCATGTCGCGCGGACGGTGGCGGGACGCTTGGGGCGCAGCATCCTCGAGCTGGGCGGCAACAATGGCATCATCGTCAGCGCGGACGCCGACCTCGACCTGGCGACGCGGGCGATCGTCTTCGGCGCTGTCGGCACAGCCGGGCAGCGCTGCACAAGCGCGCGGCGATTGATCGCGCAGCGCTCGATTGTTGATGAATTGAGCGAGCGCCTGACGCGCGCATACAAGAGCGTGCCCATAGGCGACCCGATGGCTGACGGCATCCTAATGGGTCCCTTGATCAGCGAGAGCGCGGTATCGGCGATGCTGGCGGCGGTTGAGCGGGCGAAAGCCGAGGGCGGCCAAGTGTTGACTGGCGGCCGACCCTTGCCCGCGTTCGGCGCGAATTTCGTCGAGCCAACCATCATCCGCATGCCGGCGCAGACGCCCCTAGTCTGCGAAGAGACCTTCGCGCCTATCCTGTACATCATGGCTTACGAGACGCTGGACGAGGCGATCGCCATCCACAACGCTGTGCCGCAAGGCTTGTCCAGCGCGATCTTCACGCGCGACTTGGCCAGTTCGGAAGCCTTTCTCGGTCATGCCGGTTCCGATTGCGGCATCGCCAACGTCAATATCGGCACCAGCGGCGCGGAAATCGGCGGCGCATTCGGTGGCGAGAAAGAGACCGGCGGCGGCCGCGAATCCGGCGCCGATGCCTGGAAGGGCTACATGCGGCGGCAGACCAACACCATCAATTTCTCCGGCGAGCTGCCGCTGGCGCAAGGCGTGGAGTTCGATGTTTGATCTGGCTGGACTGAGAAACTAGAGCCGCCGCCCGCGCCTTCAATTCTGTTGGCGTCTGCCGTTTCGGGTTGGCAGCGCGAGCCGCGCCAGAACGTAAAGCAATCTGATAACCAGGATCAGCGCGAAGACGTTCGCCAGTTGGCGCGTTTGCTCGTCATAGAGTTCGACCGGCGGCAGCTCCGGCGCGTCGTCATTGGGTTCCAAGCGCACGAGCGTGAACTCTTGAGCGACATCAGCCAGCGTATTCAGGTCAGCCGCCTGTGCTGAACTTATGCCGGCAAAGAGGCGTTCATACAGGATTGAGTTGCGCGAGAAGAGATAGAGCGCGCGCAGCGCTTCGGCGTTGTCGCGCACCGGTTGGGCATCGGCGGAGAATATATGGGCGCCGTGCTGAATCGTCACCCGCGGATGCGCCAGCAAATTGTGATGCCAATCCGTTCGCTCGCCCCAGGCGGAGAAGACATAATACTTGCTGCCGTGCCGCCGAAACTCGACCATGACATGATGCGGGGCGCAGCTGCGTCGACCTTTCGTCGTCATGACGAGCATCGGCAGCCAGCCCAGCACGCCGCCCCAACCCAACCGATAAAGCCCGATTGGAAGGCGATTGAGCGTGCGAGCTATGCCCTGTGGACGTTCTGAAAATGCCTTGGAAACGTTCATGAAGTTTGTCGATAGCGGCTTACGCGACGACGCAAGTGTAGCCGGTGCGGCTCATTTTTTGAAGACCCTGCCCCCGCCTAATTCCAATCCGAGCGGCGCGGGCCACGGCTCTCGTAGCGGTCGTCGCCGCCCCCGCGCATAATTTGGCGGCGCGCTTTCTGCACATCGCTTTCATGTTTGAGCAAGACCGTCAAGGTTGTTTCCAGCATCTTCTGATCAATGCTGTCAGCGTTGAGCGTGACCAGCGCCTTCGCCCAATCGATCGTTTCGGAGACGCTGGGGTTCTTCTTCAAGTCCATCCGGCGCATGCCCTGCACGACGTCAACCGTTTGGCGCGCCAGCTTGTCATTTAATTCGGGCACGCGCATCTTGACGATATTGAGTTCGGCTTCGTGCGTCGGGTAATCGACGAAGAGATAGAGGCAGCGCCGCTTCAACGCTTCCGAGAGCTCGCGCGTGTTGTTGCTCGTCAGCACGACGCTGGGGTGATGGCGCGCGTTCACCGTGCCCAATTCAGGGATCGACACCTGAAAATCGCTTAGGATCTCCAGCAAGAAAGCTTCAAATTCGGCATCGGCGCGGTCGATTTCGTCGATGAGCAGGACGACCGGCTGGTCGCTGAGCAGCGCCGCCAGCAAGGGGCGCGACAGCAAGAAACGCTCGCTGAAGAAGACATCGTCCTCCTCGCCCAGCCGGTCGGCGGCAGCGCGCAAGGTGTCGGCGGCAGCCAGCAAGTCGCTTAACTTGTCGCGCAGCAGTTGGGTATAGAGCATCTGCTTGGCGTATTCCCACTCGTAGAGCGCCTTGTTTTCATCCAGCCCCTCGTAGCATTGCAGGCGGATCAGCGGTTTCTCCGAAGCGCCTGACCATGCCTTTGCCAGCTCGGTTTTGCCGACGCCGGCCGGTCCCTCGACCAGCAGCGGCTTGCCCAGTTTCTCCGCCAGAAAGACGACGGTGGAGATTTCGTCAGTGGCGATGTATTGCTGCTGGCTAAGCGCATCCGTGACTCGCTGCACATCATCAAACATGGCTGAGCTTTCGATTCAATTTGGCACTTGCAGTGTAACCGAGATGGCTGCGCCCTAGCAAGCAGCGGCGACCCCGAGCGCGACCAAGATATGGTAGAATCATATTCGCATGGAGCGGGAGGGCAACTATGATCGCGCCTGAGTTGGTCAAGGAACTGCAGCAGCTAAATCGAGAAGAGAAGCAAGCGGTCATACGCTTGCTTCAAGACGACCTCGTGGATGAGTCGTCGGAATGGGACAACCTGTTATTAAAGCCCGGGCAAGTATTCCGCATTCCATCGGTCCGAGTCAACTTCAATGAAGCGAGGTCTTTCCTCGACCCACAGGCAGAGAAGTCAAAAGAGAATGGCTGAAAAACTCTCCTTTCCTTTTGTCGTACGACCGGAGTACATCCCAGACGGAATTGCAAGACCATTTCTTCCGGTAAGGATTCGCTATCGCCATAACGATATTCAGACCATGGCGCTGTTGGATAGCGGCTCGGATATCAATGTGTTGCCATACCAACTAGGTCTGAGTCTTGGCGCTGACTGGGATTCCCAAGGAAGCACAGAGGAGTTGCAAGGCGTTGGGGGCGGCATCGAAGCCAAGAGACTTGTTGCAGACTTGTACGTTGAAGCCTGGCCAAGTATCAGGCAGGTATTTGCTTGGGCACGGGACGACGATATTCCAGTGATACTGGGTCAGTGGAATTTCTTTCAAATGGTGGACGTCTGTTTCCACCGGTCTCGAAGTTTCTTTGAAGTGGTTATGAGTCCACAAAGCTAGCCGGAAGTTTAGCGTTCAAAGTGAGACTGTTTAGAATGACTCGCCTGATCCTAGCACGACCGTTAAGCGAGGCGTAATGAGCCAATGCCCGATGTAACCCTCGAAGCCGCCCTCCCCCTCCCGCCTGACCAAGCCTTCGACACCTTCGTCCAGCAGATGGACGTCTGGTGGCCCCGGCGTGGCGTCTTCCCCTACAGCTTCGCGCCCGAGAGCACAGGACCACTGCATATCCGCTTCGAGCCGCAGTTGGGCGGGCGCTATTACGAGACCTTCCTGGATAGCAGCGAGTATGTGATAGGGCGCATCAATGCCTACGAGCCGCCCGACCGGCTGGGTTATACCTGGCGTGACCCTGCCTGGCGCAGCGAGACGCAGATTACGCTCACTTTTGCCGCGGAAGGTAGCGGCGCGCGCGTCAACTACGAACAAGATGGCTTCGCGGATGCGGGCGCGCCCGATCTGGCCGCCTACTACCAGATTGGCTGCCGGCAGACGCTATCCGCTTATGTGGCGCATTGCCAGGCGCTTTACGAATTGGAACAGCTGAGTTAAGCCGCGCCGCTGATTTAAGCCAGCAGGCCGCCGACGCGCTCGATGATGTAGGCGCCGATCGCCGCTTTGCTGGTGAGATCGATTCTGTGCAAGCCGCCGTCCATATCGAGAACGACGACCCGATTGGTATCGACCGCGAAACCGGCGTCGCTGGCGCTGATGTCGTTGGCGACCAGCAAATCCAGCCCCTTTTTCCGCAGCTTGCCGCTGGCGTTTTCCACCAGGTTCTCGCTCTCGGCGGCGAAGCCAACCGCGATCATGGGATAACCCGTTTGCTCCCGCTGGGCTTTGACCACCATCAATATATCCGGGCTGCGCTCCAGCGGCAAGCTGAGCGAAGCGTCCGACTTCTTGATTTTCTGTTTGGCGACATCGCGCGGGCGATAATCAGCGACGGCGGCCGCCATAATTAGAGCGGAGGACTGGCTGATATGCTCAAGGACAGCCGCCCGCATCGATTCGGCGGAATCGACGCGCGCCAGGCTTGCGCCCACCGGCGGCGGCAGATCAGCGGCAGAGATCAAAACAACCTCGGCGCCCGCGTCAATCGCCGCTTGCGCGATGGCGAAGCCTTGCTTGCCCGAAGAACGATTGCTTAGATAGCGCACCGGGTCAAGCGCCTCGCGCGTGCCGCCGGCGGTGACCACCAGTTTGTGACCCGACAGCTCGCCATCCAAGCCCATGACGCGCCGGATATGCCCGAGCAGGGTCGGTGTTTCCGGCAGGCGCCCGCTACCAATCAAGCCGCTGGCGAGGCGGCCGCTCTCGGGCTCGATGATATGCGCGCCGCGCCGCCGCAGGGTTTCCAGGTTCGCTTGCGTCGCCGGGTGCTCCAGCATGCCGCCATCCATTGCCGGGGCGATGAGCAGCTTGCAGTTCGCCGCCAGCGCCGTCACCGAAAGCAGATCGTCGGCGAAGCCCCCCGCCAGCTTAGCCAGCGTGTTGGCAGTCGCCGGCGCGATCACCAGCAGATCCGCCGCTTCCGCCAAGGCGATATGGGCGATGTGGCTGGGCAATCCGCCACTGGCTTCGGCGCGCCACATGTCGCTGTAGACAGGTCCGCCGCTGACCGCTTGAAAGCTGAGCGGGCTGACGAAGCGCTGGGCGGCTTCGGTCATGATGATATCGAGCTGCGCCCCCGCCTGCCTCAGCTTGCTGGCGAGATCAACCGCCTTGTAAACTGCGATGCTGCCGCATACGCCGAGGATGATTCGCTTGTCTTCAAATAACGCGATCTTGGTCATGACAGTCCTGCGCTTGTAGAGTGCATGTATGGTACACAATCAGAGGCGGAAACAAAAGCCAGCGGAGACATTTAGGCTAATAAGGGCAGTATGCTCTCCGCCTGATCGGCGGCAATCTGACAGTTGGCGCATCTCGCAAATAGGCTCGATTTCTGCTAGAGTGGCTGGTTGATAGCGCGAATCGCGCAGGAGATCCACAATGCAATTTGGCGTCGCATCCGCGAGGATCCACGCTTGCCGACTGATGCTCTTTGGGGTCATGCTGCTTAGCGCAGGCTGCAACTTGGGATTCATTGGAGAGGGCGCGCCGCCGAGCTTTGACGGACCGCCTGCTATCAAGATCGCGTCGCCCACGCCCAACCAAAGCTTCCTCGCCGGCGCGACGGTCATCGTTCAAGCGCGGGTGGAAAACGCCGGTCCCGATCTGGCGCGGGTCAGCGTGCTGCTGGATGAGGCGCTGCTGGGCGAGAAACTTAATCCCAACGAAACCAACGCCGCCGTGCTGCCGCTGACGATAGACTGGCCCACAAGCAAGCCGGGCGCATTCACCATTTCAGTCCTCGCTGAAAGAAACGACGGGGCCATTGCCCGTGAAGACGTGAGCATTCTGGTGGTCGCCGCGGGCGCCAAATCGGACGCGCCCGAGAAGCCCGATACGCCAGCGCCCAGCGCCGCCAATGAAAGCCATGTGACCGGAACGATGCTGCAGCCGGCGCGGATTCGCCAAGGACCAGGCGCCACTTTCGACCTGGTCGGCAATCTTGACGAGAATCGCCAGATCACGATTATCGCGGTTAATCCGACGCGGACTTGGTATCGCATCAGCCAGGATGACCAAGCTGAGGCTTGGGTATACGCCGAATTCGTAAGCGCTGCCGACATATCGCGCTTGCCGGTCGAAAGCGGTCCGCCACTGCCGGCCGCGGGTGGCGTAAACCTGGTTGTGCTTGATGTGCAGATTGACGCGCCGCTTGTCTGTGGCGAAGAATCGATTGTGAGAGCGCGCATTCAGAATACCGGCGCCGACGAAACCCAGAGCGTGGCTTGGGTGATCGCCGAAGCGATCCTGCTGAATGATGGCAGCTCACTCATCGAAGACCCGCCGCCGGCTTATGTCAAGACGCTGAAGGCTGACGAAGAACACACAGTTGAGATCCCGCTGACGCTTACGGAACGCATAGATCAAGAGCAATTCATACGCGCGGTCGTTGATAGCGGGAATCACCTGCCGGAAACCGATGAAACGGACAACACGCGCAACAGCGCCGCCTTCGTCCTGCAAAAGGGCGATTGCGCTTAGCGACTTTTTTTCGCGCTGGTCTGCCATCCGCTCGACGACTTGAACCCTGACCACTCCAGGAAGGAATAAATCTGTGGCTTCGATAATCGTGACCAACGACGATGGCTATGACGCGCCGGGCATTCTGGCGCTGGCGGAGGCTATGGGCGAGCTGGGCGAGGTGCAGGTCTGCGCGCCCGCGGTCAATCAAAGCGCGAGCGGGCACAAGATCACGCTGTTTCAGAACATCGCCTATGCGCGCAGGACCATCGGCGCGGGCATATCCGCGCTGGCGGTCAGCGGTTCGCCGGCCGATTGCATCGCGCTCTCGCTGCTGGGCTTGGTGGACGCGCAGCCGGATATCGTCGTCTCCGGCATCAACCGCGGCGAAAACATGGGGCAAGACCTGACCTACAGCGGCACGGTCACCGCGGCGCTGGAAGCGGCGATTAGCGGCATCCCGGCGGTGGCTTTTTCGCTCGCCAACCCCAGCGCCGATTGCCGCGAGCACTATGGCGTCGCCGCGCGGATTGCGATCCCCATCGTGAAGATGGTGCTGACGAAAGGCTTGCCGCCCTTCACCATCCTCAATGTCAACGTGCCGCCGGTCGAGCGGCTGGCGGATTTGCGCGGCATCAGGCTGACGCGGCAGGGGGTGCGCATCTACCGCGACTGCCTGGTTGACGTAGCCGAAGGCGTCGTGCGCGTCGAAGGCGAGCCGCCGACCGCCAACACCGATGAGCTCGGCGCCGATGTCTGGGCGGTGCATCGCGATTACGTCAGCGTGACGCCGGTGCATCTTGATATGACCGCGCATCAGTTTATGGCTGACCTGGCCGCCTGGGATTTGCAACTGCCTACGTGCCAATAGACCTGCTGTAGGGGCGACTCTGTGAGTCGCCCGCGCGACACTCGCTAACACGCTATAATGAATTACGATTCCCCAAGCGCATCCGGTTCGAAAGGAATCAACGGTGAACTTTCTCAAAAGTCTATTCGGCGGCGGACGGGACGAAGACCGCGGCATCTATTTCTACGTGCAGCCCAAGATGTGCAAGGAGATCTTGCGGGTTCGGGTCGATCCGCTGAACGACTTGTCGCAGACCGATGACGGCAAGGGTTATTGGTGCCGCAAGGTGGCGAGCGCGGCCCGCTGCCCCTTCCAGGCGGAGATTGAGCTTTACTTCGACAAGAACAAGCGCTTCAAAGACAGCACGGTCGAGAACGGCGAGTTGGTCAGCGAGGAGGCCTGGGCGGCGGCGCGGGAGGAGAACTTGTAGCTTCAGGATCCAGCCGCTACGCCATCACTCGTTGCTTAGAGACCATAATTGGATCTAACCGAGTCCTCTATAACTGTTTGCTAGACGAATGTAGTATGGATCCGGGTGCTGTGCAGGATCGTAAGGCAGGTGGATTTTCCCCAAGTGCGCGGCGAAACTATCAATACCGGAAACCAGCCCGTGTCGAACAAGTTCGTCAGCCGCTGAACTGTTCAAGCGCATCACCATACTTTCGTCCAAGAATATAAGTCCCCTGTCAAAGGCGCGGTGATATGTAGGAGACAGCGCTATACCGTTGCGAACAGTATCGATGCTATGATTGCCTGATTTGACTGGGAGGATATGAGCCGCGTCGACCAACCTGAGCTTCCGCCTGGTAACTGCGCACCTATTATCATAGGCGTTCAAAACTTGCTTCGTAAATGCTGACGAGCGCGACCAACGCGCAGTTTCACGTATTACCAGCTGTCTTTGTTCTGATAAGTCCAGAATCTCATGCTCATTGAGATCGCGCGTCTTAACAACATGCTCCGCTGTTGCAAGATATGTCGAATCGTCGCCTAAACGGTGAAGCTCGCGGGCGTGCTCGCAATAGAACAACAAGTGATCGCTTCTGACGCCTACCGCGATTTCATCATTGCTTTTCGTCTGAAACGCCAAACCGTCTTGGAGGCTATCGTTTAGCGTCGAGACGCCGACTTGTATTGAAGGTGATCTGCCAGTAAAGGACCGATGTCGCACGAGATCGAATCCTGCGAAAACTCCTCGGTCCGGCTCGTAACCCAAGAGTACGGTAGAGCCATCAGTGTTTATGGGCAGTGGAGAATCGACAGAAGTTACCTGTATACGATACTCGTCTGGGAGAGATTTCCGCCCCCCGTGCGTTAAGGTCCAGCAATACACCCAAAGGGACGTCTGACGGCCGCTGTGCGCGACGAGATAAACTCGAGGATGCGCCACCAACGATTGCATCGGAACACCGACAGCGCCACACTCGCTCAAGGCGTCCAAGATAGCGCGATTGATAACCGTTCTAGATGCAGGCGGCATGCTATCGTGCGCTACCTATTTGCGTTTCGCGGGACGGGAGCGTCCACCATCGGCGGGAAGTGGCGTCTGCGGACTGTCGTCCCAAAGCGCGCCTGGACGCTGTATGTTATACGAATCTGCCTTGACGCCCGTTAGTCGCAATTGCTTCGGCGATGGCGGCCTAAGGAATCGCCCTTTGGCGCCTAGCAAATAACTCTCTTCTATCTCGCTGCAAATCCATCTACGTCTAAGTTTTTCTGCCACCTCACCCGTCACACAGCTTCCAGCAAATGGATCAACCACCAAATCGTCCCGGTCTGTTAGGAATCGAACAAAATACTCAGGTATTACTGCCGGGAACCTAGCAGGATGTACCGGCAAATCATGTTCATTACAGTACCGCAGATAATGAGAGTTGCTTTCCGTATTCGCGACTGCGATTAGATTCGGCGGAATCGCAGCGCCGTTGTCAGTTGAGAAATTCTTGCTGATGTCGTGACCGCTAGGACGTCTTTTTGCGCGATAGCCCGTCTCAAGCAGGCCTTCCATACTCTTGCTGTAAGGTGTCAGCACACGCCGATTGCTTGCCTTGGGAAACGGAGTGCGGGAAAGCCAAAAGATATTATTCACAGCATCTTTTACTCTAATTCGTCTAACGTTGACCCACTCTGCGGGAGTTGGCAATTTGGAGGGATTCCACCAGAAAAATTCTTGCGCCAGATGAAAGTCGAATTCTTTGCAGAGGGTAAGTAATAGATCATAATGATACAGGCTCTTGGTCGGTTTTCCTGCATTCCATGCGCCCCCGATATCAATGACCAGCGATCCTTTGGGCTTCAGCACACGGGCAAACTGCCTGGCAAACGGCCGAAACCAGTCCACGTAGTCGCTGGCGTCAGCGTTGCCATACTCCTTCTTTCTGACAAGGCCAAATGGTGGACTTGTCATTATGAGGTCGACGCTCTGATTATCTAACAGATGCTCCATAAGGCCGGCTGATTCAGCCCAATAGGCTACGCCCTGCGCAGTACGAATACGTTCCTCCGGATACGCCGGCGCGGAAGTATCAGAACGTGAACTTATGTTGCTTTGGGATGACATATACAGCGCTCCCGGACATGTCGCTCATTCCTATATTAAAGAATTTCATGCCATAAATCCTACCTCCCGCCCTCAGCTGCCTGCCCCAGCGCCGCCAAGCCAAACGTGCTGCGAATCTGATCCTCGATCACATGCGACATCCGCCCGTTGCTCTGCAAGAACAACTTGGCGTTCTCCCGCCCCTGCCCCAGCAGCTCATCGGCATAACGATAGAAAGCCCCCCGCTTGTCGATGATGCCCAGCTCGGTGCCGATATCGATGATCTCGCCCGATTTGCTGATGCCTTGGTTGAACATGATATCGAACTCGCATTTCTTGAAGGGCGCGGCCACCTTGTTCTTCTTGATAGTAACGCGCGTACGGTTGCCGACGACATCGCCGCTGTTTTTGACCTGCTGGACACGCCGGATATCGATGCGCACGCTGGCGTAGAATTTCAGCGCCCGCCCGCCCGGCGTCGTTTCGGGACTGCCGAACATGACGCCGACTTTCTCGCGCAGTTGATTGGTGAAGATGACGCAAACGTTGGATTGCTTGATGGCGCCAGCCAGCTTGCGCAGCGCCTGGCTCATCAAGCGCGCCTGCAAGCCGACATGAGAATCACCCATCTCGCCTTCAATTTCCGCCCGCGGCACCAGCGCCGCAACGCTGTCGATGATGACCACATCCAAAGCCCCGGAGCGGACGAGATGCTCGGTGATCTCCAGCGCCTGCTCGCCGGTATCGGGCTGCGAAACATAAAGCTGCTGGATATCAACGCCGATCTTCTCGGCATAAGCCGGGTCGAGGGCGTGCTCCATATCAATGAAGGCGCAGATGCCGCCGGCTTTCTGCGCTTCCGCGGCGACATGCAGGCAAAGCGTCGTCTTGCCCGAGCTCTCTGGACCATAGATTTCGGTGATGCGCCCGCGCGGCACGCCGCCGACGCCTAGGGAGATATCGATGCCGAGCGAGCCGGTCGAAACCGTCTCGACCTCCAGGTGATTGCCCGCGCCCAGGTTGAAGATCGTGCCATCGCCATAGCGCATGGTGATATCGGTCAAGGTCGCGTCCAGCGCTTTTCGTCGCGCTTGATGATCCTGACTGTCGATGATTTGCGTTTCTTTAACTGCCCGTCTCGCCTTTGCCATCGCCCTCGTCTCGCTTTATCTAACTGCCTGACTAAGTGTATTGCTTTTGCCGAATAATCGCTATGCCCGCAAGTATAGCACTTTTGTTCTAGGCGCGCAAGTCAAGAGTACAGATATACTTCAGCAACTTCAATTTGCAAGAACTTAGTCCATAAGCGCTAAGTCAGCGATAGCAAATTATGCAACAAAACCTGTAGGGGCGTTTCGCTGAAACGCCTAAGAAATATGGCAGGAAACACGGGCTTCCCAGCGAGACGCCCCTAGGCCATGCGTATGTTGCAGCAACTATTTCTTGGTTGTACATCTGTATCCTCGATAACAAATGAATCTGCGCAGCATTCGCCAAAGGAAGTTTTTCCGCGATATTTGCCGCGGCTGTGGAACGCGAGATTTCGTAATCGCCGGGCGAAAGTGTTATAGTCCAGCATTGAACGTGGTTAAACCGAGTTGTTCCAATAGTCCAAAGAGGAGATACCGATGAAAGTCTTGAAATACTTGCTCGTGCTTCTGCTTGTGCTGAGCGTGGCTTTTGTCATCGCGCAGGATGAGGAGACCATCGTCATTCGCGGCTTCGGCAATATCAGCACCTTCAATCCGGCGATGGGCAGCGATGGCGCCTCCTTCCAGGCTTACAGCGTGCTCTGGCCCAAGCCCTACGAGATTGACGCCGCCACCTCGGCGCCGGTGCCCGGCTTGACCAGTTGGGAGATTTCCGACGATGGCTTGACCTACACCTTCTCAATCCGCGACGACGCCAACTGGTCCGACGGCATGCCGATTACATCGCATGACATCAAGTTCGTCATCGACGCGATCAAGTCCGATGTGGTCGCCTCAATCCAGGAGACCGAAGTTGCCGCGGTCGAAGAAGTGCGCGTGGTCGACGACAAGACCTATGAAGTTGTCTTGAAAGAGCTGGACTGCGCCGCCTTCAGTCAGTTGGGCGGTGTTCGCTTTATGCCATCGCACCTGTTCGCGGAAGATTTCAGCGACTTTGAAGACAATATGGTCTCGACCGAACCGGTCGGCATCAGTGGCGGACCGTACATCCTCGATGCCTGGGAGCCGGATTCCTACCAAAGCTACCACGCCAATCCCGATTGGTGGGGCGGCGAGGTCGGCATTCCCTATCTGATCAACCGCAACATCAAGGAACAGGCGGTGGCGCTGCAATCGATTCAAGCGGCCGAGGTCGATTACACCTATCTGCACGGCGACCTCTTCAGCCAGATTGCCGATACCAGCAACCTGCAATGGGAGATTTTCCCGCAGATGTCGGTCAAGTTCTTCGCCTTGAATTGGGTCGATCCGGAGCATCCGTCCGCCGCTTATGATGAGGACGGCAATGCGCTTGAGCAAGTGCCGCATCCGATCTTCAGCGATCCGGCTGTGCGCAAAGCCGTGGCGATGGGCTATAACAAGAGCGATGTGCTGGCGACCATGGGCGGCGACCAGGGCGGCACCCGTCTGATCGGCGCGGTCAACCCGGCCATCGGCTGGGCGTATAACAATGACCTGCAGCCCTACCCATACGATCCTGAAGGCGCAATGCAGTTGCTGGAAGAGGCCGGCTGGGTCGATTCCGATGGCGATGGCGTGCGCGAGAAAGACGGCCAGCGCCTCGAATTCCTCATCTCCTACAGCGACATCCTGCTCATGTTTGAGACCCACGTCTTGGTCGCGCAGGATCAGCTGAAGGACATCGGCTTTGACGTCACGCTGGAGAAGGTGGAATGGGCGAATTACATCAGCGACATCTACTTGGGTCAGATGTACGACGCCACCTCAATGAGCAATAGCGGCGGCACCGGCGGCGCGCCCGATCCCAACGACTTCATGACCCTGATCGACAGTCGGCAGGATATCCCGGGCAGCGGCAACAATCTGGCGTCTTACGTCAACCCGGAGATTGACGCGTTGATCGACCAAGCGCGCACCGTGCCCGGCTGCAGCACCGAAGAACGCGGCGCCATCTATCGCGAGATCCAGCGTATTGCCCACGAAGATCTGGCTTACGACTGGTCTTTCGTGCCGAATATCTGGCAGACAGCCAACGCCCGCGTCGGCAGCTTTGAGCCGGCGGCTTTCTGGGTCTTCTACGGCTATACCGCCGACATCCACAAGTGGACGATTGAGGGCTAATCGCTCAATCTCACAAGTCTAGAAAATGTAGGGGCGACTCTGTGAGTCGCCCTTTTATGTGATTTGACGCTAGTTGATTTGCTTGGGGAAAACGGGATTATGACTCGCTAGCCGGCAGCTTGCCCGCAAGCCCTAGTCCTTCTAGCAACCCTGCCATTCGCGCCTGTTCTGTTTCAACTTTGCGCAGTCGGTCATCCAAGTCGCCAAAGCCCTTGTCCATTTTGCCTTCCAATTTGTCTTCCAGCCGCTTGATATCGGCGCGCAGCCAAACAAATATACCAGCAACCACAGTGATATTCGTTCCAATGATGATGAGAACCTGTTCCCAGCCCACCTAAAATGACCTCAACGCTATTCCTGCCAACGTACATAGAATAGCGCAAGTTATCGAGATCGCCAAGTCACGCTTACTTCAACACATTACTGCTGATACCTTCTCGGATCCAGCGCGTCGCGCAAGCCATCGCCCACCAGGTAAAAGCAGATCACCGTGATCATAATCAGGATGCCCGGCGTGAAAACCAGGTGCACGCCGCTGACGAAATAACTGCGCGAATCGGTCAGCATATTGCCCCAGGTCGGCGTCGGCGGCTGAATGCCCACGCCCAGATAACTCAAGCCCGATTCGATGGTGATCAGATTGCCGGCGATGATGGTCATGGTCACCATGACGATTGAGAAGACGTTCGGCAGAATATGCGAGACCAGGATGCGCAAATCGGAAGCGCCCAGCGCGCGCGCCGCCAGCACATAATCGCGCTCCTTCAGCGAGAGCACTTCGCCGCGCACCAACCGGCTCGTCCCCACCCAGCCCAGCGCCGCCAGCACCACCACCAGCACCTCGGTCGATGGCTCCCAGACGGCGGAGGCAATCAGCAGCAGGAAGAGCGGCGGGATCGCGCTTAGCGTGTTGACGCCCCAAGAGATGAGATCGTCCACGCCCCGCCCATAATAACCCGCGAGCAGACCCAGCGATATGCCGATGAAAACGGTGATGAAACTGGCGAGATAGGCGATGGTCAGCGAGACACGCCCGCCATAGATCAAGCGCAAGAATTGATCCCGCCCCAGTTGATCGGTGCCCAGGATGAAGCCGCTCTCACCCGGCTGCTTGAAGCGATTGGGGATGCTGGTGGAATTGACATCGAGATTCAAGACATTCTCGAAAATCACCGGCATCAAGACGCATATCAAGGTGAAGACGAGCAGCACAGAAATCGCGAAGACGGTGAGGCGATCCCGCCGGATGAAGGCGAGCGCGTCGCGCCAAAAGGAGCGTGAAGGGAGTTGCGCCGCCTCAAGCCGCGTTATTTTGGACCTCTGCGCCATAGGAATCCGCCTACTCAAGCCGAATGCGCGGGTCGAGAATGACGTACATAATGTCGGAAAGCAGAACGCCAACGATGAACATCAGAGACGCGATCACCACCGAGCCCATCACCACCGGATAATCGCGGGCGAATACGGCGTCGATAATCAGCTTGCCCATGCCGGGCCAGGCGAAGACCTGCTCAATGATGACGGCGCCGGCCAGCACCGTGCCAATAGCAGGACCGAAAAAGGTCGCGACTGGCAGCAAGCCGTTGCGCAGGGCGTGCCGCACCCAGATCACTTTTTCGTTCAACCCTTTGGCGTAGGCGGTGCGGACGTAATCCTGCTGCAAGACTTCGAGAATCTGCGTACGCGTGAAGCGCGAGAGAAAGGCGATCCAATTTAACGACAAGACAAAGACCGGCAAAATCATGTGGCGCAGCGCGTCAGCCAGATCAAAGCCGCCGCGGCGCGTGATATTCTGCATGCCACTGATAGGCAAAAGGTCAAGCTGCACGCCGAATATGATGATCAGCAAGAGGCCAAGCCAGAATTGGGGCACGGCGTTGCCGACCACAGAGATGAGACGAATCACCTGATCGATCCAGGCGCCGTGAAACACAGCCGCCAACACGCCCAAAACGACGCCCATGAGAAAGCCAATGGTGATCGCGGCGACGCCCAAGCGCAGCGTGGCTGGAATGCGCTGCATGAGCTGCTGCATCACCGGGCGCTTATTCTTGATCGACTTGCCGAAATCGCCGCGCAGTATGCCGTAGCGGTCGCCCGGCGTCTCGCCGACGCCATCGCCATCGATGTCGATCAGCGCCCAATCGTTGCCGACCAGCCAATAGACATATTGCACCAGTGGCGGCTGATCAAGCCCCAGCTGACGGCGCATCGCCTCGTTGGCTTCCGTATTGATATTGGGTCCCCAGGTGATCATCGCCACCGGGTCGCCCGGCGCCGACAGGATGATCATAAACGAGAGGATAGTCACGCCGAAGAATGTAGGGATCGCTTGGAGCAGGCGGCGCTGAAAGTATTTGATCATTGGCTCGAAATTATCATTTGTGTCTCGCTACTGATTCTAGCGTCAGATTGCGAAATCACCAACATGTCGCCGCCGGCGCCAAAGCCGACGGACCCGACGATTGTTAAGCGGGTAAAGCGCGGTTGAAGAATAAAGACGCAGTCGCTTAATATAAGCCTAGCGATTCGTTAACGTGCTGGACGCCCATTTTAACAGCGCTCAGCTAAGCTTATAGTCGTGTGGGCTCGCACATTCCTCGTTCATAAATGGCTACTCGGGAGAGAACGAATCACATGCGCAGAACCATTTGCTTATTGCTTCTAGTCGCGCTCGCAACAGTCTTGGTGGGCGCTTCCGAATCCGATGTCGGGCTGCCTGATGTCGATCCGCTCGATTACAGCGAAGGCGAGATCATCACCGCCGGCAGCTCAACCGTCTTCCCGCTGAGTGAACGCATGGCGGAACTCTGGACCGACGCTGGCGGCGTGGCGCCGTCCATCGCATCCATCGGCTCCGGCGCCGGCTTCGAGCGCTTCTGCGTCGAAGGCGAAACTGATATCAGCAACGCCTCGCGCGCCATCAAGGACAGCGAGCGCGAATCCTGCAATGCCATCGGCCGCGACGCGATTGAGTTCCGCGTCGGCACCGATGCCCTGGCGGTCACCGTCTCCGCGGCGAACGACTTCGTCAGCGATGTCACGCTCGAAGAACTGGCGATGCTCTTCAGCAGCGCCGAGACCTGGTCCGATGTGCGCGCCGAATGGCCCGCAGAAGCGATTCAGCGCTTCATCCCGGGTACTGACAGCGGCACCTTCGATTACTTCGTCGAAGAGGTCTTTGATGAAGACGAAGAGCCCATCCTCAGCGCCAACCCGCAGCTTTCCGAAGACGACAATGTGCTTATGCAGGGCATCAGCGGCAGCCCCTACGCCATCGGTTTCTTCGGCTATGCCTACTATGTGGAGAATCGGGACGCGCTGAATATCCTCAGCATTGAAGGCATCGAGGCGAACGCGCAGACGACCGATGACGGCAGCTATCCGTTGGCGCGCCCGCTGTACATCTACAGCGACGCCGGCATCATGGCGGAGAAGCCGCAGGTGAACGCCTTCATCAACTTCTACTTGACCCACGTCAACGACGAAGTCATTGATGTCGGCTATTTCCCG
>JAJEGA010000014.1 GCA_022820125.1 Anaerolineae bacterium
CGGCTCATGCGCCAGGAAATCCCGTATCTTCGTCCATTGTTCGTCAGATAGTCTCATGTTTGTCAGATAGTCTCATGTTTGTCATAAGACTATTTTATGCATTTATGCAGATGCCAATGCCAAAATATCAACAGAACCTAATCATCAAGTATCTGATCTTTGGGGTCCTTGTCACGCCGTCGGGCTCTGCAATAAATGTGCCTCAATTACATCTATCTTATCTAATGACTATGTAATGCACAAACATTGTTATCAGTACACTGATAATTGGATGGGAAGGCGCTGCCCCCAAGTAAAATGTCCTGTAAACTGCTAGTAATTACCGGGTGGAGGCGGGACAGATGACTGACTTGCCTATACTTCAGATCCTTGGCGCGAAGGACCATCCATGATCCGATTCGACCGATTCACCGAACGCGCGCAAGACGCGGCCGCCCGCGCTTACGAGATCCTGCACCGCTACGGCCACTCCCAAGTGGATACCGAGCATATCTTGCTGGCGCTGCTGGAACAGACCGATGGCGTCGTGCCGCAGATCCTGGAGCGGCTGGCGGTTGATGTCGGCGCGCTGCGCTCGCGCGTGGATGACGTCCTGCGGGGGAGCCCGCGCACGGCGACCATCTACGGGCAGGGTACCAATCAGGTCTTCATCACGCCGCGCCTCAAGAGCATCATCGACCGTGCCAACGAAGAAGCGAACCGCTTGCGCGATGAATATATCAGCACCGAGCACATCTTTCTCGCCATCCTCAGCGAACGCAATACCGATGTCGCCAACACAATGACCGAATACAGCATCACGCGCGACCGCGTCGCCGATGCCGTCAAAGACATCCGCGGCGGCCAGCGCGTCACCGACCCCCAAGCCGAAAGCCGTTATCGCACGCTTGAGAAATACAGCCGGGATCTGACGCGCATGGCGCAAGCAGGCAAGCTCGATCCGGTCATCGGGCGCGACAGCGAAATACTGCGCGTCATCCAAGTGCTCAGCCGCCGCACCAAGAACAATCCGGTGCTGATCGGCGAAGCCGGCGTCGGCAAAACCGCCATCGTCGAAGGCTTGGCGCAGAAAATCGCGACAAACGATGTGCCCGACCTCTTGCTTGGCAAGCGCGTGCTCAGCCTCGATCTCAGCGGGATGCTGGCCGGCAGCCGGTTCCGCGGCGAATTTGAAGAACGGCTTAAAGGCACGATCGAAGAGATCCAGCGCTCCGAAGGCGAGATCATCCTCTTCATTGACGAGCTGCATCAGGTGGTCGGGGCGGGCGCGGCTGCGGGCGCGATGGACGCCGGCAATATGATGAAACCGGCGCTTGCCCGCGGCGAGCTGCAGACGGTCGGCGCAACCACGATGGACGAATACCGGCAGCATATCGAAAAGGACAGCGCCCTGGACCGCCGCTTTGCCCCGATCTTCGTCGAAGAGCCCAATGTCGAAGACACGATTGAGATGCTCTATGGCATTCGCGATCGTTATGAAGCGCATCACAACGTCAACATCGCAGACGACGCTATTGAGGCGGCCGCGCGGCTCTCCGCACGCTATCTGACCGAGCGCAAATTGCCCGATAAAGCGATCGACCTCCTCGACGAAGCCTCAGCCAAGCTGCGCGTCGCCCTCTTTTCTATGCCGCAATATATCAAAAACATGCGCGAGACCGTCGACCAACTGGCTTTGGAAGAGCAAGCGGCCGGCTTGTCGCGCGATTACGAGCGCGCCGCCGATTGCAAAATGCAGCGCATGCAGCTGGAGGAAGAATACCAGCAGGCGCATTATCAATGGCGGCAAGAGAACACGCTGGACGAGCTGGTCACCGCCGACAACGTGGCGCAAGTGGTGGAACAGTGGACGGGCATACCGGTGCAGAGCATGCTTGAGACCGAATCGGAGAAACTCCTGCGCATGGAAGAGGTCATCAAGGAACGCGTCATCGGCCAGGAGAAAGCGATCGCCGCCCTCGCCGATGCCATCCGCCGGGCGCGCAGCGGTCTCAAGGACCCCAAACGCCCGATCGGCTCTTTCGTCTTTCTGGGTTCCAGCGGGGTCGGCAAAACTGAATTGGCGAAGGCGCTGGCGGAGTTCATGTTTGATGACGAAGAAAGCCTCGTCCGCGTCGATATGAGCGAGTATCGCGAGAAGCACACGGTGAGCCGGCTCTTCGGCGCGCCGCCCGGTTATGTCGGCTATGAAGCGGGCGGTCAATTGACCGAGGCGATCCGCCGCCGGCCTTACCGCGTCATCCTCTTTGACGAGATCGAAAAGGCGCATCCCGATGTCTGGAGCGTTCTGCTGCAAGTGTTGGAAGACGGCCGCATGACCGATGGGCAGGGGCATACGGTCGACTTTCGCAATACCGTGCTGATTATGACCAGCAATCTCGGCACCGAATTCGCCCGGCATGGCGGCGCGCTGGGATTCCTGCCTAATGCTGAAGAAGCGGTTGCCGATCATCGCAAGATCGAGAAAGCCATGCGCGATACATTCCGTCCCGAGTTTCTCAATCGCATTGACGAGATCATCATATTTGAGCCGCTCACGCTGGAAGCGGTTGAGCAAATGGTCGACCTTCAGATACGAGACTTGGCGGAGCGCATGGACGAATCGGGCTTGGCGATTCACCTGACGGAACCGGCGCGTCATTGGTTGGCAAAGCAGGGCTACGATCCTCAATTTGGCGCCCGCCCCTTGCGCCGCGCCATCCAGCGGCATATCGAGAATCCGCTAAGCATCCACTTGCTTCAGGGCGATTTCAACGCCGGAGACCTGGTCGTCATCGATGAAGCGGATGACCGGCTCGACTTCGCGCGCCACCATGACCAGGCGAGCGATTACGCCGAAGCCGCCGCGCCTCGAGACGAAGAAATCCGCGACATTCTGGACGAGAGCTACCCTGCTCGCGATTATTATGAAGCGCAATTTGACGATGAAGACTTTGCCGACTTTCTGTCGCAAACCGATGACGATGATGAGTTCGATGCTTTCCCGGCGCCGCAGCGTCGGCCCGAAGATATCGAGGGCTACGACTGATCGCCGCCAAATTGGACCGCCATGACTGCGCTAGCGCTGCTTGACATGCTCTAAGCCGCCTTTCGCATAGCAAAACCGCCGCAAATACAATCGAATTGTCATTTGACTATGCGCGTTCAATGGCTATAATTGCTTGGCGCAAGCCAAGCAAGAAATGGAATTCGCCATGAGCCAACAAGAACGCGGTATGGACGAAGTGTTGACCACGGAATCTTCGTCAGCCGAGTTGCCTGCAGCGGAAGCGGAAGAATCGGTCGCTGCCCTTGACGCGGCGTCAAACAGTTTGACCGCGACCGACGAGCCGGCGCCAGCCCCGCCGACAGAAACTGTCAGCGCGGCGGACGACAGCGGCAATGCGTCCAATGCCGCCGCGGTGGAGAATGAACCGGCCGTAGATCAAGATCAAATGGCGGAAGCGGCAAGTCCGGAATCGCCCGCCAGCGCGCAGCCGCCAGCCGATCCGGCTGCTGGCGACCAGCCCGCCGCCGCGCCGGACCCGCCGCCAAATAAAGCGAGCAAAAAAGAACCGCCGGCTGAAGAAGCATCAAGGTTCAAGCGCGGTCAGATCCATCGCGGGGTCATCAGCAGCACCAAACCAACCGCCGTCACCGTTGACCTCGGCGAAGGCGACCAGGGCTTGGTGCCGGGCCGCGAGCTCGAATTGATGACCCGCAAAATGCTGGAATCGATGGTTGTCGGCGCTGAAGTTGATGTCTACATCGTCAATCCGCGCAATCATCGGGGGCAGACGATTCTCTCAATCAATCACGCGCTGGAAGAATTGGACTGGCGCAATGCCAAGGACTTTGCCAAGTCGAAAGCGGTCTACGAGGCGTTGATCGGCGGCTACAACAAAGGCGGCTTGATTGTACGCTTCGGGCGCCTGCGCGGGTTCGTGCCGCAGAGCCAACTGGCGGAAGAGCGCGTCCGCTCAATAGCCGGCGCCACGCCGGAAGAACGCTACGGTCCCATGGTCAATGAGCCGATCGGCGTCAAAGTGATGGAGGTCGATCGCAAGCGCAATCGGCTGATCTTGTCCGAACGCGCCGCGCTGCGGGAAGTTCGCCAGGCGCGCAAGGAAGCCTTGATTGCCGAGCTGAAGGTCGGCGATATCAAGCAAGGCAAGGTCGTCAGCCTCGAGAACTTCGGCGCTTTCGTCGATATTGGCGGCGGCGAGGGACTGGTGCACCTTTCGGAGTTGGCTTGGGGCCACATCACCCACCCGCGCCAAGCGGTAAAAGTCGGCGACGAGCTGGAAGTCGAAGTCATCAGCATCAATCCAGAGGCGAACCGCATCGGGCTGAGCCGGCGCCGCGTGATCAACGACCCCTGGGACGAAGCGGCGACGGCGCTGCGCCGGGGCCAGCTGGTGCGCGGGCGCGTCACCAAGCTCACCAAGTTCGGCGCCTTCGCCCGTCTGATTGACTACGACGCCATTGAAGGGTTGATTCATATATCCGAACTCTCCGGCGCGCGCGTCAGCCACCCGCGCGAAGTTGTCAATCGCGGCGAAGAACTGGTTCTGCGCATCGTCAAATTGGACATCAAAGAACGGCGCCTGGGCTTGAGCCTGAAATCGGTGAATTCGACAGAATTCCTCGATCTGGATTGGGAGATGGCGATACTGGAATCGGCGACGCTGCGGAACGAGGGCGAGGATGAGGCTGAATCGCAAGCGCAAGACGCGCAAGCCGAAGCCGAAGACTAAAGCGCCGCCACGGCTTAGCGTTTCTCCAAGGGCATCGATAACGGTGTCCTTTTTCTTTTCATCATCAACAGCGACGCCTGCGTTTGCCAATTCCGCCCGAATCCCGTAGCATGGATTATAAGAAGCTGGATATTACGACAGGATGGCTGCGCCGTGCCGAACAGAATGGAGCGATTCACGCAACGCGCGCGACGTGTGCTGGGCCTGGCGCAGGAAGCGGCTCAATCAATGAACAGCGCTGCGATTGACACCGAGCATCTGCTGCTCGCGCTTATTGACGAGGGCGGGGGCATAGCGGCGCGAATCCTCAGCGCAGTGGGAATCGACCGCTGGCAAGTTGAAAAACTGGCCAAAGCAGCTAGCAGAGCGAAGTCAACGCGCCCCCTTCAGCTAGACCTGTCTCCCGACACCAAGAAGACACTCGAGCTGGCTGTGAATGAGGCGCGGCGAATGGATCACATCTACATCGGCAGCGAGCATCTGCTCCTGGGCTTGCTGCGAGTGGAGGGTTGCGTCGCGCTCAACATTTTGCGGACGCTTGATGTCAGCCCTGACGAGATTCGGCGGCAATTCACCATCATAATGCAAGAGCAGCCGGCGCCCGCGCCAGGAAACGACCCGCCCGCATTTTCACGTCGCGTATACGCGAGCAACATTGAATACTTCCTCTTGCGATCGACGAGCCGATCGTCGGGGCAAATCAGCCAATTGCCGGTTGACATCTCGCCCGAAATCAAAGCCGCTCTGGAAGAAGCGCTGAAGGAAGTCGGGCATACGGGCTTGACCCTGCTGGAAGAACGGCATTTGCTGCTGGGCTTGCTTCACAATCGCGAGGGCGCATTGAGACGGCTGCTGTCGGATGCGGAAGTTGATATGGACGACTTTATCCGCAGATTGAGCAAGCCCGGTGAGTCGTAATGCCGCCGGTCTTCCGCGCGCAATCGCCCGCATTGACAATCTACTTTTTCCCAAGGTCCGCGGTCATATTGCTTGAGTCTCCGTTGATAAACTAAGATGGCTTCGCTAGTATAAGTGGACAGTTTCGCAAGTCAAAAGTCTACGCTGGGTTCCTATAAAGTATAAAATCGGCATATCACAATTGAATGCAACTGCTGGTATAATTGTTGACAGGCTAATGTTGCAGACTGGCGCCAGTATCGCGCTGTTCAAGATGGAGGAATAGACCGTGCCAAATAAAATGGAACGCTTCACACAGCGGGCGCGGCGTGTGCTGAGCCTGGCGCAAGAAGAGGCCGATCGCCTGCATCACCACCAGATTGGAACGGAACACCTCTTGCTCGGCTTGATGCGCGAAGACGGCGGCGTGGCTGGGCGCGTCTTGCGCGATCTGGGATTGGATCTGCGGCGCGTGGAAGAGTTGGTGTCGCGCCTGTCCATGGCTGGCGAGCGGACGACAAGCTCGCAGTTGGACCTATCGCCGGGCACGAAAAAGGTGCTCGAGCTGGCGGTCGATGAAGCGCGCCGCATGGGGCATCATTACATCGGCACCGAGCATCTGCTGCTCGGCTTGGTGCGGCAGCAAGAGGGCATCGCGCTTGATGTGCTGCGGCGGCTGGGCGTCAGCCCCGAGGAAGTGCGCCGGCAGACGAGCAAGGTGCTGCAAGAAAGCCCGGTGCAATCGGCGCAGAGGACATCGGATCGCCCCCACAGCAAGGGCTCGCGCAAAGAGAGCACCCCTCTGGTCGATCAGTTGGCGACCGACCTGACCAGCCTGGCGGAAAATGGCAAGCTTGACCCGGTCGTAGGGCGCGAAATGGAAATCGAGCGCGTCATTCAAGTCTTGAGCCGCCGGCGCAAAAACAATCCGGCGCTGATCGGCGAACCCGGCGTCGGCAAGACCGCCATCGTCGAAGGATTGGCGCAGCGCATCGTTGAAGGCGACACGCCAAAGCCGCTGCTGCGAAAGCGCGTCCTCCAGCTTGATGTTGGCTCGCTGGTCGCTGGCACCATGTACCGCGGTCAGTTTGAAGAGCGCCTCAAGCGCGTCATTGAGGAGCTCAAAACTTCCGATACAATTCTTTTCATCGACGAGGTGCATATGTTGGTGGGCGCGGGCTCAGCCGGCAGCAGCGTCGACGCCGCCAATATCCTCAAGCCGGCATTGGCGCGCGGCGAGCTGCAGTGCATCGGCGCCACGACGCTGGACGAATATCGCAAACATATCGAAAGCGACGCCGCGCTCGAACGGCGCTTCCAACAGATTCAAGTGGCGGAACCGACGATTGAAGAAACGATCGAAATTCTGCAAGGCATAAAATTCCCTTATCAAGATCATCATAATGTCGAAATCACCGATGACGCCATCGAGACGGCGGCGAGCTTGTCCGCACGTTATATCCCCGATCGCTTCCTGCCCGATAAAGCCATCGACCTGATCGACGAAGCGGCCGCTCGCCTGCGGATGTACAAGAGCCCGGAAGCGGCTTCGGTGCGCCGCGTCATGGACGAGCTGGAAGAGATCCATGAAGATATCGAATTGGCGGAGAAGCCGGAAGAAGCCGAAACGCTTCAACTTCGGCGCGAATCGCTTGATGCCCAACTGGCTGATATCCGCCACAATTGGAACGAAGAGACCGGGCAGCCTCGCTTGATCGGCGAGGACATTTCCGAAGTGGCGGCGATGTGGACCGGCATCCCGGTCACGCGGATCGCCAACGAAGAGAGCGAACGCCTGATGGAGATGGAAGACAAGCTGCACGAGCGCATCATCGGGCAGCACGAAGCCATCGTCTCCATCAGCAAAGCGGTCCGCCGCGCGCGCGCCGGCTTGAAAGACCCGCGCCGTCCAATAGGCTCCTTCATGTTCCTGGGGCCGACCGGCGTAGGAAAGACAGAACTGACCAAGGCATTGGCTGAGTTCCTCTTCGGCAGCGAAGACGCCCTCATCCAACTCGATATGAGCGAGTTTATGGAGCGCCATTCGGTCGCCCGTCTCGTCGGCGCGCCGCCCGGCTATGTCGGCTATGAAGACGCGGGCCAATTGACCGAAGCGGTGCGCCGCCGTCCCTACAGCATTATCGTTTTCGACGAAGTCGAGAAGGCGCATCCGGAAGCCTTCAATATGCTGCTGCAAGTGATGGAAGAAGGCACCTTGACCGACGCGCGGGGCCGCCGCGTCGACTTCCGCAATGCGATGATTGTGATGACGAGCAATGTCGGCGCCGAGTTGATCAAACCCAATTCGGCTCTGGGTTTTAATACGCAGTTGGATGCCGACAAACTCGACGATGAACAGTATGAAGACATGAGCCGCAATGTGACCGACAAGCTGCAGCGCATGTTCCGTCCCGAATTCCTCAACCGCGTGGACGCCACCATCATCTTCCGCTCGTTAAGCCGAGAGGAAATCCAGCAGATCGTCGACCTCGAATTAAACAAGGTGCGTGAGCGCCTGCTCGAGCATGCCATCACACTGGAAGCGGCTGATGGCGGGATTGAATGGCTGGCGGAAAATGGCTACAACCCCGAATTTGGCGCGCGTCCTCTGCGCCGCTTGATCCAGAACGAAGTCGAAGACCGCCTTTCAGATGGCATCCTGTCCGGCGAGTTTGGCTTGGCCAGCATCGTCCGCATCGACATGGACGATGACGGCGGGCTCACGATGGTCACGGTCGAGGAAGACGAAGTCGCTGACGAGCTCGAAACACCAGTCTAAGTTGAGTTGCGCAATGCCCTAGTTTCGCCTGCAACAATGCCCGCAGCACCGGGCTTGCTAGAGTGTATCGTGACAAAAGGCTTTTGTTTCTCTTCCAGCGCTCGCTCCAAACTCGACCGCATAATTGTCGTACGAGTTCAGCCTATCGCGACCGCGCTGCCAAAAAAAGAAGACTGCCCTGCGGCAGCCCTCCGATTCCGATTCAGGTTCTGTGGCGCCAGCGCAATCTCAGCTTCTTCGTTGCGCGTTCTTGAGGAACGCGAGATCGTCCAGGGCGATGGTCACCAGTTCGGTAAGATTCGCAATCTGCGTCTCCATACGTTCCAATCGAATGTCAATCCCGTCCATCCTTGTTTCCAGCGAATCCATTCGTGTTTCCAGTGAATCCATCCTTGTTTCCAATGAATCCATACGTGCTCAATCTTGCCCAACCGAGACTCGATGGCGATCAATTGCTTTCTCTGGTCCGTCACCGCTCGCCCGAGTTTGTACTGCGCCTCAAAAAGCGAGGTTGAGATATCTTCCAAATGTTGAAGACGCAATTCCTGAACATCAGCGACCTCTTGCATGATGAAACAACCTCCGCTTATTCCCTCCGGTTCAGGTATTCATAACATAGATTCTGGCGCCACACCAAGAAAAAGAGGACTGCCCTGCGGCAGCCCTCCAGAATCCTTGCGAATCGTGGCCTAGAGCCGGCTTACATCATGCCGCCCATGCCACCCATGCCGTCCATGCCGCCAGCGGGCATCGGCGGCGGCGCTTCTTCCGGCACATCGGTGATCAGCGCTTCCGTAGTCAAGATCATGGCGGCGATCGAAGCGGAGTTTTCAATCGCGCCACGGGTCACCTTGGCTGGATCGGGGATGCCAGCGTCGATCATATCGCCATATTCGCCATTCATCACGTTGAAGCCAACGCGATGGTTGTCATTGTCGCCTTGGGCGCGGCGAACATTTTGGATGATGACCGCGCCATCTTCGCCGGCGTTGGCTGCGATCTTGCGCATCGGCATCTCCAGCGCGCGGCGCATAATGGTGACGCCGGTATTCTCGTCGCCGATTTCCATGCTGACGCCATCGAGCGAGCTCATCGCGTTGATTAAAGCGACGCCGCCGCCGGGCACGATGCCCTCTTCGACCGCGGCGCGGGTCGCGCTCAGCGCGTCTTCCACCCGGTGCTTCTTCTCTTTGAGCTCGGTCTCCGTCGCTGCGCCGACGCGGATGACCGCCACGCCACCGCTCAGCTTGGCCAGGCGTTCCTGCAGCTTCTCGCGATCGTAATCGCTGGTGCTGGCGTCGATCTCGCGGCGGATCTCTTCAATGCGGCCCGCGATCCCGCCTTCTTCCCCAGCGCCATCAACAATGACGGTGTCGTCCTTGGTGCTGACGACCTTGGCCGCCCGCCCCAAATCCTGTACCGATACGCTGTCGAGCTTGCGGCCCGTTTCTTCGCTGATGACGGTGCCGCCGGTCAAAACGGCGATGTCGCGCAGCATGGCTTTACGGCGATCGCCAAAGCCCGGCGCCTTAACCGCCAGCACGTTAATCGCGCCGCGCAGCTTATTGACGACCATGGTGGCCAGCGCTTCGCCGTCCACATCCTCCGCGATGATGACCAGCTCTCGCTTGCCGACCTGGTGCAGCTTCTCCAGGATCGGGATGATATCCTGCGCCGCGCTGACCTTCTTGTCGTGGATCAGGATATATGGTTCTTCAATGCTGGATTCCATCGTCTCGCTGTTGCTGACGAAATAGGGGCTGATGTAGCCGCGATCAAACTGCATGCCCTCGACGTATTCGGTCTCGAATTCGAGCCCGCGGCTCTCTTCGACGGTGACGACGCCGTCCTTGCCGACCTTGTCCATCACCTCGGCGATCAGGTCGCCAATTTCTTTATCTTGCGCCGAAACGCTGGCGACATTGGCGATCTCGTCGCGGGTTTCGATCGGCGTCGACTGGTCGAGGATGTTGGCGGCGACGATATCGGCGGCGTGGATGATGCCGCGCTTCAAGAGCATCGGGTTGGCGCCAGCGGCCACATTCTTCAAGCCTTCGCTGACGATTGCCTGCGCCAATACCGTGGCGGTCGTGGTGCCATCGCCCGCGATATCATTGGTCTTGGTGGCTGCTTCCTTGAGAAGCTGCGCGCCCATGTTTTCATAGGGGTCTTCCAGCTCGATCTCTTTAGCGACGGTGACGCCATCGTGGGTCACGGTCGGCGCGCCGAATTTCTTGTCCAGCGCGACGTTGCGCCCCTTGGGGCCCAGCGTCGTGCTGACCGCGTTGGCGACTTTATCAACGCCGGATTGCAGCTTGCGGCGCGCATCTTCCTTGAATACCAGTTGCTTTGCCATTGATTCCTCCTGAATCGTTTCTCGTTAGGCGATTGAATCAAATGCCGCCGATGCCCGCATCAAGCATCGACGATGCCGAGGATGTCGGATTCTTTCATGATCAACATGCTGACGCCATCAAGCTTAACTTCGGTGCCAGCGTACTTGGCGAACAGGACGCGGTCGCCTTCCTGAACATCCATCGGAATGCGTTTGTCGCCCTCTTCATCGTACTTGCCCGGCCCCGCCGCGCGGATCAAACCCTGCTGCGGTTTCTCCTTGGCTGTTTCCGGCAATACGAATGCACCACCCGCGAATGTTTCTTCCGATTCCACCGGTTCAACCAAAACGCGGTCACCCAGCGGACGAATCGAGACAGGCATTTTCATCTCCTTCGTGATCTACAAAATGGTTCGGTTCACTGACAGTTTCGAACTGCACTATCTTAGCACTCCAATACTTAGAGTGCCAAAATACAAAGTTGAAGTTAGCACGTTGCGCGGCTGAAGTCAATAGTTTCTGGCAGTGAAGGGGAAGGATTGCCAGAATTCAAATACGATTCTTACTTTGCCAGCGCAGAGCAGCGCGAGCCCGCGGCAGAGGCGCGTCATTCAATCACCGTGATTGAATCCACACTGTAGTAATACGGATGAATTATAGCCACCTCGCTGCCGCTGGCCATCACATGGACGGTAAGGTCAAAGGTGTAGGGCTCTACCTCAATATCGCGCTGGCCGCTATCGCGCAATTCAATAATTCGTTGGTGACGCGCATCCCACTCGCGCGCGTGCGTCGCGAAATCCGGGATCTGCCGCGCCTCGTCCGCCATTATCGCGAAAACGACAGCGCCGATTAACACGATCCCCAGCGCAACCCAACGCGTCGTGACCTGCGGATCGACCTTGGCAAGCAGACCTCCGCGCTGGATGAGGTAGCCGATATAGCCGCCCCATATCAAGCCTGTAAGGGCTTGCAGCATGACGGAAAAAGACAGCGAGCGCAGGAAGACATAACCCAAGCCAAAATGCCCGAGCGCCACCGAGATAGCGAGCGCGGCCGCCCCCAGCGCCAGCGCCGACAGGGCGAAGGCACCATACTGCCGGGAGCGTCCGCCGGTTGTCAGTGAATGTAAACAGCCCGCGAATATCATCACGAGAACGAGCGCGCTGAGAAACAGATACGCCACGCCCGCGGGCGGCATAGCTTGAATCTGGGACAAGGCGAGCAAGCCGGCAACGACCAACATGATCATCTTGGATTGATGCTGCATGCCCGCAAGACGGCGCGTGAGCAAGCGCTCAACGCGAGGCCGGCGCCACAGAAGCAGCGAACAACCGACCAACGACAGCACATGCAAGGCTCGGAGGCTCGCAAGCAATTCGCACGAGCCAACGCCACAGCCTGTCCCCTCGCCCGCCAGCGACCAAAACAGCGGAACAAATGCGAGTTGCAGGAACAATCCGGCGGCGAGCGGCGCGGTCTGCAGCGAAATTGTTTGAAGCGGTGCAGAGGTCGTTTTGGGACGGTGGAACAGCAACGCCGTCAGCAAA
This sequence comes from Anaerolineae bacterium, assembly GCA_022820125.1. Taxonomy (GTDB): domain Bacteria; phylum Chloroflexota; class Anaerolineae; order Aggregatilineales; family Phototrophicaceae; genus UBA6055. Next base: position 12,298 of record JAJEGA010000014.1, read on the forward strand.
CCCGAAGCGAACGTGAGCGCAAAGCTGACTACGCGGTCCGGATACCCGAAGTGATCAATAAACGAGACCGCCGTCTTCAAGACGAGATCAATTGGAGCGCGAATCGGATCCTGGTAGGGAATCGAGAATGCCCCCCCGGTGCGAACGGTCATGGCGGGCGCCGTCAACTGCACGACCAGGCCAAATAAACTGCCGCAGAAAGCGGCCGCGAGCAGAATGACCCCGAGCCGTCGCAATAAACCCGGCGAGTAACGGCGCATGCCAACAATGACGAGCGGGATAAAGACCAGTTGAACCACCACATTCAGTTCAGAGAAGCCGCTGTTGATAAAGCCAAACAGCAGACCAGCGGCGGCCGTGACAGCCGCAGCCGCTTTGCCGCGATTCTCGCCAAGCTCCAGCGCGATCGCCAGGAAGAGCAGCATGAATCCGATTGGCAAGGTATGGCGCAAGCTGGCTGTAAACCAATAGAATGACTCCAGTGTGTGAAAAGACCTTATCGCAGCGAAGACCGTAAGCGCAGACAGCGCAATCGCGAGCGGCAGCCGGTCGCGCGTCAATACCAGATGGCGCAGCGCCAGCGATATCAGCCAGGTCAAACCGGCAAACCAAGCCGCGATGATTGCCGCCGGGAGCAGCGCCGGCAGCCGAGCCGGATCCAGCGGCGTGAGCAAATCCTGGACCACGTAAAAGGTATAACTGGGGAACCAATTGTTGCGCCAGTGAAAGAAATTGTCCAAGAAACCCAGGTGAAGCGGCGAGGCGAAGAGCCCGTAATCATCCAACATCAGGCGGCTGAAGTGACCCAAATATATGTAAAGAGCCAAAGGCGCCAGGGTTAGCGCGGCGATTATCCAAGCCGCTCTTGACCGCGTTTTGCTTTGCATTTTCATTCCGTCTGCCATCGTCGAATGCAGCGCCTAGCCTCGCGCGATGTTGATTTCCAGGGTTGACTTTGCGCGATTCCCCACCTGATCATAGGCAATCGCGCTGAACACGACTTCGCCAGCGTCTTCCACTTCATAGTCGTAACCGTAGGGCCAATCGCGATCTTCGCCCAGCAGCGCCCCATCGCGGAAGAATTCCACGCGCTCAATGGTGAGGTTGTCGCTGACGTCAGCCAGCAGCGACATGCGCTCTTGAGCCGGATAACGAATCTCGTTCGCCCCATCGGCGGTCCGCAGCTTGACAGCCGGCGGTGTGTTGTCAAAGGTCAGCAAACGCGTATCGGTCTCCACATTGCCATCGGCGAAGGTCACCGAAAGGCGCAATGTATAAATGCCGCTGAACAAGGCTGTCTCCCAGGTCGCGGCAATTTCGCCTGGCTCGTCGAGCGGCTGACGCTCGCCGATACTGAACCAGCGTTCGGGATTCACCGCAGCGCCGTATTCGAGCTGCCAACTGCTCGCGCCAGCGCGCGTGACGACAGCGGCGATCTCCACTGTCGAGCCGGCATAGGCGTAGTCGGGGGGCGCGGTGAGACGAACGGGCCTTGCGCTATAAGCGCCGCTATCGGTGCTGTAACTGCTGGGCGGCAGCGGCTTGCCGTTCTCCACCCACCAGTCGATGATGTCATCGGGCGGAATGAAGTAGGCTTTCGACTCGCGCAGCTCGTCCGGCGTGTTCACGGTCGCCAATTGACCGTTGGCGCGATTGATCTCCACCGTCTGCCAAAAGTGATCGCGCTGCAATAGCGAACCCGCGGGCACCAGCTCGCGCCGCGTCGGGCAATGCGACCTTGTCGCTGGCAGCAGACCCGATATTTCGCAAACAAGGAACTCCTCGATACCCGCGGGCGCTTCCCACTCGCGCGGCGGCAGCTGACGATGCTCGTGGGCATAGTCTAAAAACAATCGCCAGACCGAAGCCGCGCCGGCACGGTTGTAGTCATCGCGGCTTAGCGGCGCGCCGTCCGCCCGAGACCGATGAAGCGCCAGCGCCAAATCGGGCGTATATCCAATCGTCCATCCGCCGCGCCCGTCTGCGCTCAAGCCGTTTACCAGAGCGGCTGACCGAGGCTCGCTGTGGCTGGCTGTGGCTTCGGGCAAAACCGCAGCGCGCGCTTCGGCATCAGCCAGAATGTCATTCACCATATAAACGGCGCTCGGTTCAATGATGACGGTTTCATTCGTTTGCTGATCGCTGCCGTAAGACCAGAGGAGGCGCCCGTCCGCAGCTTCTATCCGCAAAATCGCGACCGGATCGCGACTGCGGAACCCGGCCTCAATCGGCGACGCCGACAGGCCGCGCATCAAGCCTGCGGACGCCAATACACTGTAGGCATAGGCGGCATCAATGACCGAGACTGCGCCGCCGCGCTCAAGCAGGTCCAAGTCATGCCGGCTCGCATCCAGGCTATTGAACCCTAGCGCCTGCGCCGTCCGTATCGCCGATGCCATGCCAACGCTGTTCGCCACTTGCACGGCTGGCGGCAGCAATCCCGCAGCCATCGCATCACGCAAATTCAGCGGACCGCGATAATCGCCATCGGGATTCGCTGGCGCATAGATCAACCCAGCCGCCCGCCCGGGGAAGGATTGCGGCAGATCATATACCATCGAAGCCGGTGTGTATTCACGCCGCAGAAAGGCGTCCAGGTAGACGAAGGGCTGCAGCGCGACCGCGGGCTGATGGCTGGCAGCCAGCGCGTCTCCCGCCATGCTGAGTAGTTTGCCGCTGTTGACGTCGATAAGCGCCAAGGCGCCTGCAACGGGAGGGGCATCGGTATCCGCCGCCGGGCACGGGGATCCATCCCAGACGATGGCCGCCCCCTGCAATGGCGCGCGAATGACGCATTCCGCCTGCCGCTGCAGCTCGATGTCGAGCGATGTCGTGACGCGCAGCCCGCCGCGCGCGATGAGCCGAGCGCCGTCAAAACCTTGGCGCGACAAGATCGCTTCCGCCTGCTTCCGCGCGTAAACGATGAACTCGGGGGCGATCGCCGCCCGGCGTTTATCGTCCTTGCGGAATTGGATTTCAGCGCTCGAAGCTTGGTCGAATTGCGCCTGATTGATCAGCTTGGCATCGAGCATCCGAAACAGCAAATCGGCGCCACGCTCGCGCGCGCTGGCCTGCGCGTCTATCGGATTCAACGCTGGCGCTTCGGTGATGGCGGCCAAGATGGCCGATTCCGCCAGGCTAAGGCGCGCCGCTGGCTTGCCCAGGTAAACTTGCGCCGCCGCCTCGATCCCGAAGGCCTCCTGACCATAATAGCTGCTGTTCAGCCGCCACTCGAGCAGGTCGTCCGGCGCATATTTGCGATTGCTCTCGGCAGCCAGGACAATCTCGAGCAGGCTCGCGTCCAGTCCGCTCGATTTCGCCAGCGGCTGCAGCGTATCTCGCGCCAGCTTCCCGCTGATCCCGCCCTCCTTAACGAGCGGCAGACCGATTATGTAACGCCAGACTTGCGACAATGCGTGAGCGGGATTAAAGCCGTCGGCGCCTGGCGATATGTCAGCGCTTTCCGCCATTGCGGCCGCGCTGATGAGCAGCGGCGGCAAGTCCGAAAGCTTCAGCCAGCGACGCTTATCGCCCAAAGGATCAGCGACGGCATAGATCAGCCGGGCGCCACTCTCATCGTAAAAGCGCGTCTCGCCCCACTCTCGGTTGAGGAAGACGGTGTCTTGCGGCGAAGGCATAAAACTGGCGGCGGAGGCGTAGAGCCAGAGCGATAAACACAGCGCTGTGAGCAAGGGGGAAAGGGCGAGCGCCACTGGAATGGCAACGACAAGGGTGAACCAAAAGGCGGAACGCCGGGTATCGCTGACGCGCCGGCGTTTGCGTTGGTGGCGGCGGCGGATGATCTGCGCCACAGAGGGCATGGCTCAACCTTGTGAATCCGAGGCGGTTACAGGGTCAAGTGTACTCATTTTCGCTATGAGCGCGACCAAGCCGCCGCAAGTCCTCGCCCGACCCGCGCATCGCAATCTGATCCTGACGCAGGGGGCAAGAAAAAAGCGGCCGCGCAAGTCTGCGCCAGCCGCCTCTTGCGCCAAGCGTCATATTGCTTACAGGGAATCCTGTAAAGCCTTTAAGCCTTCCCAATCGCCCGCCGCAGCGAGATGCGCTTGCTTAGGCAAGGTATCGTACATGCTTGGAAGCCGTCCTGGGAACACGCCTTCAAGTTCTTCTTTTGACATGGCGGCCAAGTCCGCAAAAGTACGAATATCAGCTTCATACAAGATGCGCTGGTAGTCTGGTCCTATTCCCCAAAGAATCGTGAGGTCTTCTGATTCTTTACTCGTTGTTTTTGAAGTTGCCGCATCCGGCTCGACGCCCGCCGCGGGCACAACCTCCCGCCGAACTTCTCGGCGCTTCGCCAGCGACTCGGCTTCGGCTGCGGCATCCTGCGCCGCCTTCAACGCTTCGTCGGATGCCTGATCCCGCGCATCGCGGCGCAGCCAAATCCATATCAAGAGCGCCGCCGCCAACAAGCCGAGCGCCAAGGGGAACATATCTCGTCCGCCCGCCGGCAGGATCACGCCATTCAAAGCCACGATAATCGCGCCGACCAGCGCCAAAACCGCCAACATACTCTTCGCATTCTGATTGAGCGTCATAACGTTTTCAAACTTGCCTCGTCAACTGGTACAAGGGGATTATAGCATAAGCGATGCTGAACAAACGCAGCAAATTGTTTTTCCGCCGCGCGGCGACGAAGCAGCAACTCCATGCGGCTGAAGTTGCGGGAGTCTCGGCGAGACGCCCCTACAATTTCCCTCTTTTCTGTATTACATTGTAGACCCTGCTTAATGCAACCTGGGCGCGATTCCGCGATGGGCAAACCAACCGCGCAAATGAAAGGAATAAGATATGATCATCGGGCTTACCAGCGTATTTGTCGACGATCAAGACAAAGCGCTGAAATTCTATACTGAAAAACTTGGCTTCGAGCTGAAGCGAGACATGCCCCTCGGCAATCCAGCCGGCGATCGCTGGTTGACGCTTGTGTCCCCCGAGGGCGCTCATGGCGTCGAACTGCTGCTCGAGCCCAGCAGCAACGCCCTTGCGCGCGACTTTCAGGAGGCGATGTTCGAGCAAGGCATCTCCGGCGGGCAGTTCAACAGCAGCGATATCCAAGCGGAATACGACCGACTCTGCGAGCGCGGCGTCGAATTCACGATGACGCCGACCGACATTGGGCCCGCCATCATGGCCGTCTTCCTAGACACCTGCGGCAATTACATCACTTTGGTGCAGGAAAAGGAAGGCTAGCGCCATAGGCTCCGCGGCGATTTGCCCGTGACCCGCGCGAGTGGTATTGTTGGTTTCAACTCTTGTGATTTGGCGGCCGGGGCGGTTGCGCCGATGGAGAATATCACATGAATGACATGGAACTTCAACAGTATCTCTTTGATTTGCAGGGCTATCTGGTTATCGAAAACGCCTTGAGCGCCGACGAGGTGGATACGCTCAACCAACTCATCGATGAGCAGAACCTGCCGCCGCCGGAAGACTCGACGCGTTTCGGCAGCGCGCCGACGCTGTCGTCATCGCTGGTCAAGCCGGAGGCGGGTTTCCCGGAAAGCATGAAGACCGGGGACCGAGCGGCGCCGGTTGGCTCCGGCTTCCTCAATTGGGGCAAGCCATTCTGCGATTTGCTGGATCATCCCGTTATCATGCCGGTGCTGCGCATGCGCCTGGGCGATGCCTTTCGCCTCGATCGCCTCTACGGCATGAACATGAACAAAGGCATGTCTTATGGCGGCCTGCACGCCGATTATGGCGCGACCGCTCCGCAGGCCGATTTGGGTCCCGGTGAATATTACGCCTTCCGTTCCAACCAAATCTATGAAGGATTCGTCGTCGTCGCCTGGGCGCTAACGGACGGCGGCGGCGAGCATGGCGGCTTTTGCTGTGTGCCCGGCAGCCACAAAAGCAATTACATGCTGCCGCGGCAGATACGCGACGATCACGACTTGTCGCCCGCCGTGGTCGTTCCCGAGATGCCGGCCGGCTCGGTCATTCTCTTCACCGAGTCTCTAACTCACGGCACCGCCACCTGGCATGCCGATCACCAGCGGCGCGCGCTGCTGTACAAGTATTGCGTTTCCCACCTCGCTTGGACGTCGAAGCGCGTCGAAGCGCCGACCAATGTCGAATTGACGCCGCGCCAGCAGATTCTCCTGCGCGATCCGGGCGACCCGCTGCGGCATTTTCAGTCTCTGTTTGAAGAAGTACCTGCGTAGACCGCCATCTGTTTGGGCGAGCCGGCGACTTGCCCGTACACACTGCATTTTATTTTGTGGATGGTACGCTGGGAGGCCCCAGCGAATGTCGCGCTATGCGGGCGACCCAATGGCTCGCCCCTACAATTCGCCGGCGTGGCGCGGTCGAGATTAGCCTCCCCTCATTGCTATGGGGGGACCGAGGGGACGGATTTAGCAAGCCGCGCTAGCCACCGTGCCGCCGCAGCAATCGCAGCGCGCTCTCCGCCATGACGCCGACGCCGATCGGCAGGCAGCCCTCATGGATATCGAAGATGGGACTGTGATGCGGTCGATTCAGTTCATCCAGCTGGGCGCCCAAGCGCATCATCGCGCCCGGCGCTTTCCGCGTCATGAAGGCGAAGTCTTCGCCCGCCATGATCGGCTCGCCCTCGCCCGACCGCTCTTCGCCCAGCAAATCGGCGCCGACCGACCGTATCAGCGCGGCGACTTCCGGGTCGTTCCACAGCGCCGGATAACCGGTCGAGATATTTAGTTCATAATCACCGCCGAAGTGACGAACCAGCGCGAACGCCTCTTCCACCAGGCGATGGATCTCTTCGCGCGCCTCTTGTTCAAAAGTGCGGATCGTCCCGGTCATGATCACTTCGTTGGGGATGACGTTATCGGCGATGCCGGCATGGATGGTGCCGATGGTCACCACCGAGCGTTCGGTCGGGTCGCGCCGGCGCGAGCGAATCGCCTGCAGCGCGTTGACCACCTGCGCCTGCAGCCAGATGGGATCCAAGCCATTATGCGGCGCTGCGCCATGCGTGCCTTCACCGATGATCTTCGCTTCAAAGACATCGGGCGCCGCCAGCGAAAAGCCATCGGAGACCTCAACCAATCCCATCGGCGATCCGCTGGAGACATGACAGGCGATCACGGCATCCAGTCCATCAAGCGCCTTTTCCTCAACCATCAAGCTGCCGCCGCTGTGCCCGTCTTCGAGCCGCCATTTCTCTTCGCTCGGCTGAAACAGCAAACGAATCTCGCCGGCGGGGCGGTCGGGCAAGTCGTTCAGCAGTTTGGCCACGCCCAGCAGCATCGAGGTATGGGCATCGTGCCCGCAGGCGTGCATCAAGCCCGGCGTTTGCGACTTGTAGGGCACATCGTTGGCTTCGTTTATCGGCAGCGCGTCCATGTCCGCGCGAATGCCGACCGCGGGCCGCCCTTCCCCAATCCGCGCTACGACGCCGGTCTCAGCCACGCCGACTTCAATCTCAATGCCCATCTCGCGCAGCGTATCCGCCACCAGCCGCGATGTCCGCCGCTCCTCGAAGCCGAGCTCGGGGTGCATGTGAATCTCGCGCCGCCAGCCGACCAACTGTTCTTTGAGTTCATTGGCTTTGTCCAACATCGTCATAATCCGCTCCTTTGATTCCGCTTCGAAGTCGCTTTATCATACCGTCGTCCAGTTACCCTCAGAATCATGCCTTGTCGCGGGTCAGCGCCTGATTAGGCTTGTCGTTGACCGAGAACTTGAATACATCCGGGCGGTTATAATGCCCCACCGCATCAAAATCCAGATGTCCCTGATAAACCTGACCCATTTCGAGATCGGCATAGAGTATGCCTTCCGCCCCGTAAAGCGGTTCACAAATATACTCGCCGAAGGGATCTACGATGGCGCTGCCGCCGCGGCAGAGTTCTTCCGGTAGCTCCGCCAATTCGTCATGGAGCGCCAGATCATCGGGATACATCGAGCGCTCAAAATACTGGTTGCAGCCAAGTACAAAGCAGCGCCCTTCGCAGGCGATATGCCTGAGCGTCGCCTGCCAGGAATCTCGCTGGTCGGCGGTCGGCGTCAAGTAAATGCTTACCCCCTTGGCGTACATCGCCATCCTCGCCAGCGGCATATAATTCTCCCAGCAGATCAACCCTCCAAGGACGCCAAAAGGCGCATCCACCGTGGTTAGGGTGCTGCCATCGCCACAGCCCCAAATCAGCCGCTCGCTTCCGGTCGGCATCAGTTTGCGGTGCGCGCCCCGCAGCCCGCCAGCGGGATCGATGTAGAGCAGCGAATTGTAGAGCGTGCCGCCTTTGCCTTCGCCGCTGCGTTCGGAAATGCCCAGCGCCACGTAAGCGCCCGCCTCCTGCGCCGCGTCGCGCAGCGGCTGCGTCTCGGCCTCATCAAGCGTCATGGACGCTCGCCAGTAGCGCTCAAAGTCTCGCCGACCGGCCGGCGAACGGCTGCCGACAGCAGCGCCGTAGGTGAAGCCGCGCGGATAACCCGGAATCATCGCTTCCGGCAGCAGCACCAAGTCCGCGCCCTGCTCCCCCGCCTCGCGGATTGCGCTTGCCGATTTGTCAATGCAGGCGCTCTTGTCGGCGAAGACCGATGCCAACTGCGCCACCGCCACGCGTACCGTATCCATTGCGAAAGAATCCTAAAGCCGCCAAACAACCCGGCAATTCCAAGTAAACAGTTCAAACAAAAGGGAACGTGTAGGGGGTCTCGCTGAGACGCCGCTTTTTCCGCCACACTTCGTTGGGCGTATCACCCAGACCCCCTACAAGGCTTGTCCGGTACTGTCAGGATTTCAACTAAACATGCTGCCAATCGGCCAAGATCTGTTCGCATAAGCGACCTGTGTAGGGGCGACATATTATGTCGCCCGCTGGGTTGCTCCAAACGCGCTGTCAAGCGGGCGATCAGGTTGATCGCCCCTACAGCCAGCAAGCAAACTAAAGAAAAATGCGCGTCTGACTCGTTTAATTCCAAGTACCGGACAAGCCTTACAGATTTAATTTGCATGATGTACATGCTACTCGCTCCTGTATGGATTGTAACCTACACCGGGTCCTATGCCGAAAACGCTGGCGAAGCGCCCCGAGAGTCGCCTGCGTTACCCCGGCAAAGGGCATGCTTCAGCCGCCGGCTTCAGCCTCCAGCGGGCAACCCCGATTCGCCGCCGGTCCCGCTTCGCGCGGGCAATCGTCTTCGGATGTATCCAAGCCGTCGTCATCAAAATCGCGGCAGCCGCGGGGCGAATTCGGCGCGAACTCGTTCGGGCAGCGGTCGTCGGCATCGCGAATCCCGTCGCGGTCGGCATCGTCAGACCAGGGGCAGCCGCCGTTTTCAACCGAACCCGCCTCGTTCGGGCAGCGGTCATCCGCGTCGGCGACGCCATCAAGATCGGCATCAGCGCCGCCTTCAGTGGCGGGAGCTTCGGCTGTTGCCGATGCCACGATCGGGATCGGGGTCGGGCTAAGCACCGTCGGCGCCACGATGGTTTGCGCCGGCAGCGGCGTCGGCGGCACATACTGAGCCGGCGTGGCCGGCAGGGCGCGCTGGGGCGTATTCGCCGGGAGTGGACGGGCGAGGGGCGTGAAGGTGGGCGCGCGCGCCTGCCCGGCGCCCAGCGGCGTGAAGCTCGGCGCCTGCGCTGCTGTCTGCGTGATCCTGACCGCCGCAATTTCAACCGGGGCGCTGCCGATGATGAATATCGCGAGGCCATAAAAGGGAAAGGTGCCGACGATGATCAGCAGCATCAGCAGACGCAAGCACTGGTTGCGTTCGCTCTGACCTTGCACGACATCAATGGTTCTCATTGGAGGCTCGCGGGCGGGAATTGGCGACAGCGGCGTCGGGGACCGCTTCAAGGTAATTCTAGCCCAGTTGCCGTATCGCGCGTCGCGCTCTCATCAAGATCGCGGAATTGATAAAGCGCGCCATCACAGAAGCCGCGCGCCCGGTAATACTCGCGCGTGCCAATGGATGAGATGACCGCCAGCCGCCGGCAGCCGCGCGCCGCCGCGATTTCAGCCGCCCGGTCAATCAGACGCCTGCCAAGCCCGGCGTGCTGCGCCCGGCCCCTCTGCTCCCGGCCGATGCCGAGCGCCAGCCCATATACATGCACTTCGCGGATCATGGCGGCGGCGCGCAGCTCCTCCACCAGCGGCCCCTCGTTGGCTGCGGGCAGAGACAGCCGCAGGAATCCGGCGATATCGCGCTCGGCGGTGATGTATTGCAGGAAGATTTCCGCGCCTGCGCTCGATTCATAACGCGTCTCATCCAGGCGCAGATCGCCCGCGCGCACCGGTTTCACGCCAATTTCGCGCGCGCGGATATCAACGCTGCCTTCACCCCGCCCTTCCAGCTCTCGCTCCACCAATTGCCGGAAATTTGTCACTTTGTTCCCGTCGACGATATCGGTGCCCGGTATGTCGCGAATGACGCGGGTCAGACGACAATATTCCGGCGTAAGCTTGAAACAATCAACCAAGAGCTCAAGCAGCTCGTCATGCGTATAGGGCTGCCAGTCGCCGGCTTGATACTGCCGCATCAACTCGGCGCTTTCGATCAGCGAGCAGGGGTAGATTTTCAGTTCATCGGGCTTGAAATCCCGATCGCTGAAAAGCCGTTCATAATCATCAAGATCATCAGCCGGCGTCGAGCCGTAAAGATTGGGCATCCAGTGCGCGTGAATCTTGAAGCCGGCTTTGCGCAGCAGCCTGAACGCGCGCCTCGTCGCCGCCACATCGTGCCCGCGCTTGTTCATTGCCAGCACGCGGTCGCTCAAGCTCTGGATGCCAATCTGCACTTTGGTGCAGCCGAGCCGCCGTACGCGAATCACCTCCGCCTCGCTGATGTGGTCCGGGCGCGTTTCGATCACCAAGCCCACAGCGCGGCAGGCCGCAAGCTCATTCTCGCGCTGCGCCGCTTCAAGCTCTTCCCAAGTCGCGTATTCGTCGACGATGCCGCGCTGGCGGATGCCACTTGCGATTTCATCTGCCATCCCGCGCGAGCGATAAATCTCCTCAGCGTAAATCGCCTGCACGGTCTGATTGTACGAAGTCATCATTTGCGCGCCCTGAATCGTCACATTGCTGACCGGCTCGCCCGTGAACATCGATTTTTCGCTTAAAGCGGCGGTGACCTCTTCCCGCCGGTCGATTCCCTGCCCGAAGTCGCGCAGCGCGTCAAGAATGCGCTTGACGAACCATATCTGGTAGGTCTCGGGATAAAAGGACCAAGTGCCGCCCAGAATGATGATTTCGATTTTGTCGGTCGAATGCCCCAGATTGTGATAGGTATTTAAGCGCATGTAGCTCTGCAAATAAGGATCAAAGGCGTTCTTCTCCGCCCGCTGCGCGCCCGGCTCATCAGCCAGGTAACTCTTGGGCATGCGAATGTCGTTGGGGCAGAAAATGCAAGTTCCCGGGCAGGGAAAGGGTTTGGTTAAGACGGTAAGCGGCGTCACGCCAGACAGCGTGCGAACGGGCTTGCGCCTAAGCTTGAATAGCTGCGCCTCGTCAAAGTCGGGGATGCCCTCTTGGCCGGCGAAGGCGCGCCAAGCGTCCACCAAATTCGCCAGGCTGTAGAAGCCCTCGCCCGCCGGCTTGGGATAGCGCCGCATTAACTGCTGATGCTCGCGCGAGCTGAGACGATCCGGCGCCTTGAGGATGATCTTGAGCAGAGGGATCAGCCGCTCGCGATGCGCCTCGACTTGAAACTCGTATCTGCTATTGCCCGACATTGAGCCATCCTGCATCGCTTCTCCGCCCCATTCTAGCCGCGAACGGCGCAAAACTGAACGCAAAATCGGGGGCGCCCGCCCGCCATTTCCCCGCCGCGCTTTTCCGCTACACTATGATTATCGCGCCAACAAGAGAGGAAGGCGGCTATGCACCTGCTCCCACCCTTCACCCGCGCCTTGATGCGGCGCCCGGCGAAAAACTTCGCCGCCGGCTTGACATCCTCAGCGCATTTGGGCGCGCCGGATTTTGCCTTGGCGCTGCGGCAGCACGAGGCTTACGCAAACGCGCTGCGTGACTGCGGGCTCGCGGTCAAGGTGCTGCCCGCTGATGAGCGCTTCCCCGATGGGCACTTCGTCGAAGACCCTTTCGTGATCTTCCGCGACCTGGCTTTCCATTGCCGCTCGGGCGCGCGGGCGCGGCGGGAAGAAGGCGCATCGCTCATACCCCAGCTCTCCGATCTACGCATAGTCGAGCCACCGCCCGCTGCCCGCATTGACGGCGGCGATGTGCTCATCTGCGCCGATCGCGCGCTCGTCGGCATCTCCGCCCGCACGAACCGCGCCGGCTACCAAGCGCTGCGAAACGCCCTCCGCTCCGTGAAACGCGACATCCGCGTCGATCCCGTTCCCTTTCACGGCGTCTTGCATTTGAAAAGCGGCTTGACCGAATTGGCGCCCAATGTCTTGATTCGCGATCCGGCGCTGCAGACCGATTACGATTTGGCTTGGGCGGATGTGGTCGAGCTGCCGCCGGAAGAAGGTTACGCCGCCGATGTGATGCCGGTTAATGATACGCTCTTCGTCGCCGCGAATTGCCCGCGGGCCTACGAAGCCGCAGCCAAAGTTTGCCCGCGTGTGATTAGCCTGGATCTAAGCGAGTTTGTGAAGATGGATGGCGGCTTGACATGCCTCTCGCTACGCTACTGACGCGGTCGCTGGCGCTGCTGTCGCTTTCAGCGCTCTTGCTCGCTTTCAACGCTGGCGCCGGTTTGCTGGCGCAGCAGCCAGAGGCTAGCGGATGCCGTCAACGATCGACCCTCATCTGGAGCGAATTATACGCCGATTTCTGGCGCTGGTGCGTCGACCACATATTTCACGACCGGCTGATTGAGCCGCTGTCGTTTACGGCGATGGTCGTCGCGCCCGATGGGACCTTGTTCGCCACGCGGCCTCTCAGCGGCGCGGTCGTGGTCTTTCGCGATTCGGACGGCGATGATCTGCCCGATGCAATGGAGACCTTGGCTCAGGGCTTGACGCTTCCCAACGGCCTCGCCTATCACGCAGGCGCGCTATACGTTTCGGGCGGCGCGCATATTTATCGGCTCTCCCACAACGGCGCGGTTGAAGTCATTGTGGACGACCTGCCAAGCGGCGTCGGCTTCTGGACCGGCGGAATCACTGTTGGCGCTGACTCACGGTTGTACGTCGCCATCGGCGCCCCTTGCGATAATTGCGAGTTTGAAGCGCGCGACCGCGGCGCAATCCTCAGCATGAATCTGGACGGCAGCGACCGGCAGATCGTGGCGACCGGCTTCCGCCAGCCGGCCGATGTCGAATTCTACCGCGGCCAACTCTGGACCCTGGATAGCGCCCCGCGCCAAGCGGAACGCAACGCCCGCGACGAACTGAATCGGGTAGAGCCGGGTGGCTGGCATGGCTTCCCCTATTGCCTGGGCGCCGGCGAGCGCAATATCGCACAGCCTGATATAGATTGCGCCGACAGCATATCGCCGGTCATGCGCTTCGGCAGCGGCGCCGCGCCAATCAGTCTGGCGGCTTATCCGCATGACTCGCTACCCGGCGCCCAAGATACGCTGATTGTCGTGCTAAGCGGCGAGCCTAGCCAGATTGATTTCGTCGGTTACAAAGTGATCATGATCAATTTTGACGCTGCCGATCAACCGCTGGGCGCCACCGTTCTGATTCCGTATCGCCGTCAATACGAGCGACAAGCTTACGTCCCCTATCGCGGTGAGGGGCTCTATTGGGAATCCTTCATCCATGTCAGCGAACTCGGATTCGGCTTTTACCCTAATCAGCCGCTGGCGGTCGCCGTTCATCCCCAGGGCTGGATCTACATCAGCATGACGGGCGGGCGCATCATCGCTTTGCGTCCGCCGCAAACACTGCCGGATTACGCCGGGCTATACCCAATATGGACGCCGATGAACCCGGATTTCGACCCGGCTGCCGCGCCCGACGAATCCGCGTGATTGAAGGGCGCGCTGCGTTTCAATTGCCGCGCAAAGCCGCCTGAATGCGCGCCGGCAAAATGCGGCAGCGGTCCGCGCTGAAATCGAAATGAGCGGACGTCATCGCACCCTGCGCGCCCTTTCCGCTATAATCTCCCCAGGCCCACTCACGAGATGCTGACTTGATGACTACGCTAGAGATTATCGCCAAACACAAGCTCGTCGCCATCGTCCGCCTGGACGATCTATCAATTGCGCGAGCGCTTACACAAGCCTTGATCGACGGCGGCATTCGCGCTATCGAATTCACGCTGACGAACGCCGACGCCGTTTCCACCATCGCGGAGATACGCCAATGCGTCGCCGACTCGGTCGCTATCGGCGCCGGCTCGGTCATCTCTGCCGAGCAGGTGCGGGCGGTGGCTGATGCCGGGGCGCAATTTGTGGTATCGCCCGTCTGGAAGCGCGATGTCAACAGCGCCTGCCGCGCTGCGGGCCTGCCCTTTATGCCGGGCGCCTTCACGCCAACGGAAATTCTGCAAGCCTGGGAGTGGGGCGCGAGCGCCGTCAAGGTCTTCCCGGCGAATCATCTGGGCAAGCGCTATATCAAGGATGTGCTGGCGCCCTTGCCTCATCTGCGGCTGATGCCAACCGGCGGCGTCAACATCGACAATATGCGCGAGTTCCTTGATAACGGCGCTTTTGCCCTGGGCGTCGGTTCATCGCTGATCAACAACGACGCCGTCGCCGATCAGGACTGGGCGCGGCTGCGCGACAATGCCCGTCGCTACGTCGATCAGTTGCGCTAAGTTGTCACTTCATCAATCAGCTGCAGCAATCGCTTGCAGGTATTCCAATTGCGGGCGGTGGATGGCAAGCCGAGCGCTCTTTCGATGCGGCTGTTATCCAGTTTGGAGCGGGCTTGACCGTCGGTGTAGAAAATAAACAGTTCGCTTCCATCAGCCCCGATGAATTCACGCCCGGGATTTTTCTCGCGCAGGTCTTCGACAGCAATGGGGCTCGGCGCGTCCGCCAGAAAAACGACGGCGATTTTCCTCGGTTCGTCCAGTTGCGCTTCCGTGAATGGATGGCGCTTGAATATGGTCTCGAAAGCTGCTGGACTACGCATGATCACGGGAACATCAAAGCCAAAGGCGGCGCTGATGCCCGCCTCCAGCCGCGCCTTTACCCGCGCCAGATCAGCCTCGTCCGTTTCGAAAACGACATTGCCCGTTTGCAGGATGGTTCGCGCGTTGCGGAAGCCCAGCGAAGCGTATACTTCACGCAAATCAGCCATCTTTATCTTCTTGCGCCCGCCAACATTGATGCCCCGCAGAAGCGATAGCGCAAACGTCATGCGACCATTCCCTATTCCGCCCATACTCTGGCGCTACTATACCATGCGCCTGAGAAGCAGACCCGAGCGCCGCATTCCGCGCTTTGCCATCGCAGCGCTTTTCGCTAGACTGACAGAGTCTCCGCCAGTTGCAGGGCTTGCCCATGCTTGATGAGATGCGCGCGGCTTTTTCTTTTCTGACCATCTTGCCGCTGCGCCCGCAGGCCAAGCGCAAGCCGGGCAAGACCTTGGCCTGGTTTCCCCTGGTCGGCTTGTGCATCGGCGCGATGCTGGCCGCGGTAGCGCATGTTTCGCCCTTTAACCATGACCTGACCGCCTTCTTCATCCTGCTCTTATGGGTGGTGGTCACGGGCGGCTTGCACCTGGACGGCTTCGGCGATAGCTGCGATGGCGTCCTGGCGAGCGCCGCGCCCGAAAGACGGCTGAGCATCATGCGCGATCCGCGGGTCGGCGCTTGGAGCGCGGTCGGGCTGGTTCTTTTGCTGCTGGGCAAGTGGCTGGCGCTGCGGTCGGTCTCGCCTGAGTGGCTGCCATTGGCGCCGGTCTTGGGGCGCTGGGCGATGGTCTGGGCGGCATATCATTTTCCCGCCATCCGAGACGAGGGCATGGGCGCGCGTTTTCGCGACGGGCTGTCAATACGCGAGTTGCTCATCGCATCAGCCTGGGTCGCCATCCTGCTGACGCGCCCGGAAACCGGCGCGCTCTGGCTGTTGACATTCTGCTTCACAGTCGGTTTCGGTCGCTGGGCGGCGCGGCGTCTCGGCGGCGGACTCAACGGCGATGTTTACGGCGCCATCTGCGAGATGAGCGAGCTGATCTGCCTGCTCTTCATCGGCTGCGTTTATGGCTAAGCGGCTGATCTTCCTGCTGGGCGGCGCCCGCAGCGGCAAGAGCCACTATGCCGAATCCTGGGCGCGCGCGCATGGCAATCGCGTGTTGCTCGTGGCGACGGCGGAAGCAAAAGACGCCGACATGCGCGGGCGCATCGCCGATCACCAAGCCGCCCGTCCGCCGGACTGGCATACCTTGGAAGCGCCCATCGATACCGCGCGGCAAATCGCGGCAACAGCATTTGAATACGACACCCTCATCCTCGATTGCATCACCCTGATGACGAGCAATATCTTGCTCAGCCTGCCGGATACGGCGACCCAAAAGGAAGCGAACGACGCGGCGCTCTGCGAAATTGAGCGATTGTTAGCGGCGCAGGCGAAATCGGACGCGACCTGGCTGGTGGTCAGCAACGAGGTGGGCATGGGCGTCGTTCCGCCGACGCGTTTGGGGAATCTGTATCGCGATATGCTGGGCCGCGCCAATCAGCGCATCGCGGGGCAAGCGGATGAGGCGCTGCTGCTGGTGGCGGGCATAGCGTGGCGGTTGAAGTGAGGGGGTTCAGATGTTAGCGAAGAAGTCGGGGTGGACGGTGTACGCGGGCACCATCTCCTTTGAGACACCGAGCTCCAACTCCGCCAGTTTGTCAATTAACTGCTCGCCATCAATAAGGTCGATTTCTGGCGCTCCATCTCGCGTGGCTTCGCGTTTTGCTGCGGTCGTGAAATTGCCGGTTGTGACGATGAGCCCCTTGTCGGTTCGCCCCATCATCGCGCCGCGGAAGTCGCGAACGACGCTTGCCCCAATGGATCCCTTGTAGCGCTTGCATTGAAATAGCACCTTGAATGAGAGGAATCCTCCGATTCGCATAACTCCAATTCCGTCAATACCACCATCTCCGCTTCGTCCAGTAACCTCGACCTGCGTAAAGCCACTCTCGCGCAAGATTCTTTGAAAAAGCCGTTCAAAGGCAGACGGATCCATCTCCAGCAGCAAATCGTTGAGATCGGCGCGCCACGCTTCTTCAATTGCCGATTCATCTGTATAAGACAGCATATCGTTTGGATCATCCGAATCTGAATCGCCCGCTCTCTCTTTGGCCTTCTTTTCTCGCCTTATCTGCTCATTGACTACGCGGTCAACTTCTTTTGGGTCGACTTCGGTTGTCGCTTGACCCCTCCCCGTCAGTGCCCACACGCCTCTGCTGGAGTTTTCCAACAAACCGTACCGCTTAAGCCAGGTTCGCGCCCACGCTAAATCATATACGATTTTCGTCGGGCTGCTTTGACCGGTTTTGTGTGGAATGGCAATCTGCTGATCTGTAAGGCCAAGTATTACTACGGCTTTGTCGTGAATCTCATTATTTGACGCCGAACCGCCAAGTTCGTGAAGCGCCTGTAGAGTAGGATTCAATAGACCGCTTTTTGTCCAGTTCGTTGCCACTTGATTCTCCCGACACTTGCTGACTTTCCACGCACGTAGTGCTAGCGATTATACCGCCCTCCAAACCACGCCTGGTCAATCACCACCCGCTCGACCGTCACCTGCTTCGTCCAAGCACTTGGTCGTCTGGAGGAGATTGTACAATTGTGTTGTCGTCTTTCAGATTCGCAAAATTAGACAGGATTTACTGGAGGAGATAGATTATCAAAGCGGCCAGCGCGATTTGCGTTCCGATGAACCACTTGATTAATTCGGCTTTCATTTTATACATATCTGTTCTCAGGTCTGCTTTCAGATCCGCCAAGTCTTCTTTTGTCGCATTGCTCTTGCTGCGCTCTTCCAATGTCGAGAGGCGGCTCTCGAATCCCAACGAGTCCATATCCGTCACAGCCATGTCAGATTCTCCTGCCCACCTTGCGCTACGTTACAATTCACACTATATCAAATCCTTAGCATACTGTCGAATCACTTCACACCCGCTAAACTCTCCCAAACCACGCCCGGTCAATCACCACGCGCTCGACCGTCACACAGTCTGGATTCACAGCAATTCAACCCTGGGGACGGACATACACTTTCTATCGAGCGGAACGCTGGCTTCGTGCGATGCGATTTAGCGGAGGCTCAAAGAAATGGACTTACTGAAGGAGATAGATTATCAAGGCAGCCAACGCGATTTGAGTGCCGATAAACCATTTGATCAGATCGGCTTTCAAATTGGACAAGTCTTCTTTAGTCGCTTGACTTGTGCTCCGCTCTTCCAAAGTGGATAAGCGACTCTCATAATTCAATGCGTCGACTTCAGTCATATTCATGCCAAGCCCTTAATGTCCGTGTAACTGTTCGTTCCAACGGACAGTATACCACAAAAGACATGCGACTGGCGTGACCCGTTCTTGCTAGGAGGCTCACACCGCCCCAAACCACGCCCGGTCAATCACCACCCGCTCGACCGTCACCTGCTCCGTGCGCAAGCCCAGCTCCAGCTCCTTCAGCTTGCCAATCAACTCCTCGCCATCAATTAGCCGGATCTCCGGCGCGCGGTCGCTGGCCGCCTTGAGCGCCGCCTCCTGCGTGAAGCCGCCGGTGGTGATCAGCAGCCCTTTATCGGCGCGCCCGACCATGACCCGGCGCCGAAAATCATCGACCTCGGCTGAGCTGGTGCGCCCGCGCCCGCGGATGCAGCGGAAAGCAACGCGGAAGGTCAAGAAGCCGCCGCCGCCAAAGCTGCCGATGCCCTCAACCGTATCGTTGGCGCTGCTCAACTCAATCTGCCCCACGCCGTCTTTCTCAAGCAGCTGCAAGATCAGCCGCTGATACGCATCGGCGCTCATCTGCTCCAGCGTATCGGTCACTTCCTCGCGCCAGCCGGTCAAGCTCTCAATCAATTCCTGCGTGACCGCGCGCGCCTCGCCCGCGTTTTCCGGTGCCAGCGCTGTTGCAACCTCGGTCATCCGCCTGCCGTCTTCCCCGCTCATCATTCACATCCTTTTTACAATTCCGCTTCCATTCTTTTATGCCCGCGCCAAGCTCGTCACCAGCAAATCCAAAGCCAGCCGCGGCTCAATTCTGCCCGTTTTCATATCCTGGTCATAACGCTGCAAGCGCTTCAGAATCGCGTCCAATTGCGCCGCGTTGAAACGCCGCGCCTGCGCCGCCAGCTTGCCAGCCACGAAGGGATGCGCGCCAACTGCTTTGGCAATCGCTTGCCCTTGAGCGGCACCGCCCCGGTCGATGTAGTCGCGCGTCATCGACAGCATGCGAAACTGGCGCACGATCAAGGCGAACAGCCTGAATCCCGCGTCACTCGGATTATCATGCAGCGACTGATGAATCAATGCCAAGGCGCTCGCGCCATCGCCATTCGTCAAGGCATCAACCATTTCGAAGACGTTCGCTTCGGGCACATAGGGCGTCAAGGCGGCGACATCTTCTTCGCCAATCTCGCGCTCGCCATCAACATAACAGACGAGCTTGTGCAGTTCATTATCCGCAGCCAGCAGCGCCAGCGCGCGCGCCTGCTTGCCTTCGCGGCGGCGTCTGGCATCCTTTGCACGGGCGTTTCGGCTATGGACATCGTAGCCGAGCAAATCGCTGATGGCGGCTACAGCTCGAGGGCTGATTTCCGTCCCATAGGACCGCGCGCGCGATCGCAGCCAATCGCGCAGATGGTCAGGCGCGCTATAATATCGAATGTAACCATTTTCCATCTTTTGCGCTGCTTTCAGCAGCTTGTTGCTGTCTTCCAAGGGCTCCGTTTCATAGAAGACCAGCCGCGCGAAAGCCGGCAATTTAGGCAGCTCGTCAATCAGCCGATCCGCCGCCGCCTTGCCCACGCGCCCCGCCCCTTTGCGCGTGATGAAGCCGATTAAGCCCTTGACAATTACAAGCCGTTTCTCCACCAGGAATGGCAGCGACTTAACCGCCGCCAGCACTTCCGCGGCCGACGTCTGCGCGCCCTCAAACTCGGAGCGGTTCAGGTCGCCTTCTTCGCCCATCGCCTCCCGCATCCGCGCCAAGGCGGCATCGCGGCTGATGCTGTCATCGCCGTGCAGGATGTAAAAGGTGGGTGTGGCGCTCATGGAGCCGCTAATCCTGGCGCGTCACAACGCGATGCAGCGTCACCTGCTGGTCGCCAAAGGGCAAGCGTTTGCTGTCGCGCGAGACGCTGACCAGCGCCATATCCCCCGGATCGCCCTCGGTTGTGAAGTGTTTCTGCAAGCTCATGCCCAGCGGCGTCGATAGCAAAACGACCGCCATCATCGCCACCACCATCGTCGGAAAGCGCTCCCAACTTTGGCGCAAGCCGCGCCCGGCGAAACCCAGAAAAGCCACCGCGGCCGCCAGAACGCCGGCCGTCACCAGATTGGTGCCGCAATTGGGATGAACCGCCAGTTTGCGCTCGCCCGCTTTCATCCGGCTCAAGGCTTCGCTCACAGCGCTCTCGACCTGCTCGGTCGGCACATCGCCCAGCAGGATGAAGCCGCCGTCGCCGCTGCGCCCGGACAGCTTGTAATTGCGCTGATTGAGAATGTGAATCGTAGCGTGCTCCAAACCGTGATTGCGCCGGACGCGCAAAATATATGGATGCCGCGTCACCGGTTCGGCATATTCAGCCAGCCGCTCCATCGGGCTCATCGCGATTCCTTTCCTGGGACTGCAAGCAGGCATAAACTTAGCACAAAGCGAGGCTGCTTTCGAGAGCCGCGTAGCGAAACCTGGCTATGCTATAATGCCGGCATGAGCGAGCAAGCCAAACCAGCCAGCGCCATCAAGCGCTTCGGTTCCTTCCTTAGAAACGGTCCCCGCGCTATAAGGCTTCGGGGATACGATGCCTACCACCGCCGCGAGACCGGCGCGCCCGTCTGGAAATACAGTGAGATCACGCCACAGTTATACGTCGGCGGGCAGCACAGAAAACAAGGCTACGCCGAAATGCGGGAATTCGGCATCACCGCCATCGTCAACATGCGGGAAGCCCAATTCAGTGATGCCCAGCAGGGTATCGGCGGCGAGCGCCACCTGCACCTGCCGACGGTTGATCACACCCCGCCCAGCGTTCAGGATTTGATGCGCGGCGTGGCATTCATCAGCGGCCACATCAAGCATTGCCCAAGCGCCAAAGTGTATATCCATTGCGCCGCCGGCTGCGGGCGCGCCCCCACGATGGCGGCCGCCTATCTCGTCTCTTTGGGCGAGGGGCCCGCCGAAGCCTGGAAACGAATCAAGGCTGCGCGGCCCTTCATCAACCCGACGAGCACGCAGAAACTGGCTGTAAAGCAATTCGCCGCCGCCTGGGCTGCTCAGCTCAATGAACGCTAATGCCAAAGCTGATCATCACCGCCGATGATTGCGGCTTGACCGACGCCATTAACCAGAAAGCGCGCGAGCTGCATCAAGACGGTTACATCAGCGCCGCCAGCGTGATGACCAACTACCCGGCGCATCAGCGCGCGCTGAGACTCTTCCGCGCCTGCCCTGATCTCGATCTCGGCATCCATCTGTCTCTAACCGACGGCCACCCGGTCAGCGATGACGAAGAGCATCATCCGCATTTGCTAAATGAAGACTTCAGCTTCCGCAACAACCTCAGCCTCTATCTGCGCTCGCATTTCTTCAGGTCCGACGCCGTCCGCTGGATTCGCAACGAACTGGACGCGCAGCTGCGCCGCTTCACCGACGCCGCTTTGCAGCCCCGGCACATCTCGACTCATCATCACTTCCATTCGATACCCCTGCTGCGCCGCATCGTGCACGACCTGGCAAGCGAATATGGCGTGGACTGGGTGCGCGCTCATGACTTCCGCGCCAATGTCTCCCCGCATAATTACTGGCTGCGGCGGCAGCGCCAGCGCGCAAACGACGCCTTCACCATGCCTGATTATGTGACGGCGATCCAGGCGCATTTGAAACATTCGGTCGCCGACTTCTGCGCGCGCATCGCCCGCCTGAGCGGCGTCATCGAAATCGTCGTGCATCCGGCGCCGCGCCATGACCCCGACTTCCCGCCCGATTGGCATTATGGGCTGGCGCCCCGCCGCGCCGAAACCCAGTTCCTCATTCAAGCCGTCGACCGCCTGCGCGATATGGGAATCGGCAGCGAGCCAATCAGTTGACAGGTCGCCAAGCGCAAGCGTCTCAATTCGTTTTTTGAAAAAGGAGTAGGCAGAAGGAGCGGAGATTTTCGTCCCTCGCGACCAATCTGCAAGATCGCTGCGGTCCTCAGTAAGTCCAATAAAGTAATGCAACAAAATGAAGGAACGTCGTAGGGGCGACTCTTGAGTCGCCCACCTGTACAATGGCGACATAGTGGGCGAGACAAGTCTCGCCCCTACAGATCTCGAATCAGATTAGCATCGCCCTTTTTCGCATTACTTACTTTGTTCTACTTCTGTGCTTTATGCGCTTTCTTTTTTTTGAATCCGCTCACGGCGCAACTGTAGGGGCGTCTGACCCGCTGTGTCTACGCGCGGCGCCGAGGGGCTGTGTTGGGATTGCTATTTTCCAACCTTGATTGACAGCGCCAATGCCTTGCCCTACAATGACCCGCGCCTGTTCCAGCTTCGGATACAAGCCAATAACTTAAGCGGACAACTCGGCGCATGATCAGCGAAAAAACGCTTGCCACCCTCGAACTGCACAAGATCCTGCAGGACCTCGCGTCCTACACCACCTTCGGCGCCGGCGAGGAATTCGCGCTGGAATTGCAGCCCACGACCGAACTGGAAGAAGCGCAGCTCTGGCAGCGGGAAACGGCGGAAGCGGTCGCCTTGCTGGAAGAGCGCTCCAGCATCACCGTGCGTGGCGCGCGCGATGTCCGCGAGCCGGTCATCAAAGCGCAACGCGGCGTCGTGGTTGAACCAAGCATGTTGCTCGATATCCGCTATACGCTGCGGCGCGGCACGACGCTCAAGCGCACGCTCGGCCGAATGCACGCTGCATTCCCCCTGCTCGCTGAACTGGCGAGCGAAATTGAAGAATGCCTTGAACTGCAAAACACTATCGAAAAGACGGTTGACGACAATGCCGAAATTAAAGATACCGCCAGCGCCCGCCTGGCGATCATCCGCCGCGGCTTGAAGGTCGCCTTCGACCGGCTGCAAAACAAGCTCAATCGCATCGTCGCCAATAAAGCCAATCAAGCCAAGCTGCAAGAAGCGATCGTCACCATGCGCAACGGTCGCTATGTCATCCCGCTAAAAGCCGAGCATAAAGGCAAAATCAAAGGCATCTTGCACGACTCATCGGCTTCGGGCGCCACCATCTTTATCGAGCCGCTGGAAACCGTCGAGCTCAACAACAAATGGCGCGAGCTGCAAGTGGAAGAAGAGAAGGAAATCCGCCGCATCCTGGCGGACTTGACTGAGGAAATCGCCGGCGAAAGCGAGCGAATCGTGCGCACGGTGCAGCTGCTGGGTTATCTTGATCTGACCTTCGCCAAAGCGCGCTACGCCAGTGAGAACAATTGCGTCCAGCCGAAGCTGGTCGATATCCGACCGCGCCCGGGCGGATTCGCTCACCCGGGCACAACCATCCAGCTCAAAGGAGCGCGGCATCCGCTGCTCAAGGGGGTGGTGGTGCCGCTCGATCTCAACTTCGATGATGACAGCTGGGTGCTGGTGGTCACCGGTCCCAATACCGGCGGCAAGACGGTCGCGCTCAAGACCGTCGGCTTAATCGTTTTGATGGCGCAGTGCGGCTTGCAGGTCCCGGCGGACGAAGCGGAGCTCTCCGTCTTTCGAGGCCTCTTCGCCGATATCGGCGACGAACAAAGCATCGAGCAATCGCTATCCACCTTCTCCTCGCACTTGACCAATATC
The DNA here is from genome assembly GCA_022820125.1 of Anaerolineae bacterium. Lineage (GTDB taxonomy): Bacteria > Chloroflexota > Anaerolineae > Aggregatilineales > Phototrophicaceae > UBA6055. Next base: position 36,130 of record JAJEGA010000014.1, read on the forward strand.
ATCGACATCCTGGAACGCGCCGACCACCGTTCGCTGGTGATTCTGGACGAAGTCGGCGCCGGCACCGACCCGACCGAAGGCTCGGCACTGGCGCGCGCCCTGCTCAATTGCCTGCGAAATCACGGCGTGACCACCATGGTCACCACCCATCATCCCGAGTTAAAAGTCTACGGCGTGGAAACAGCGGGCGCGCGCAACGCCAGCGTCGAATTCGATCTGGAAACGCTGCAGCCGACCTACCGCCTGATCGTCGGGCTGCCGGGCCGCTCCAACGCATTGGCAATTGCAGAGCGCCTCGGGCTGGACCCCGCCATTGTCGCGGATGCCCGCGGCTTGGTCGCCACCGAAGACTTGGCCGCGGATGACTTGCTCGACGAGATCCAGCGCACCCGTGCCGAGATCCGCCTGCAACACGAAGAAAACGAGTTCCTGCGCCAGCAGATGACGGCGCAGCGCGACGAGCTGCAAGCCCGGCTTGATAATATCGAAGACGAGCGCCGCGATGTCATCCGCGCCGCGCGCCGCCACGCGGAAGATGATCTGGCCGACTTCAACAATCAACTGCGCAAGATGCGGGTTGAATTGCGGTCGGCGGGCATGCCGGCACAGACGCTCAACGCGCTGAAAGCCGCCGCCGATAAAATGGCGAACTGGACCAACGCGCCGCTTGACGAAGACGATGTGGCGCCGCTGGAAGATATCGATTGGCTGCCGCGCATAGGCGATACCGTCTTTCTCGATACGCTTAATGCCGAAGGCGTCATCGCCGAACTCGATGACAAAGAAGCGCATGTGCAGGTCGGCACCTTGCGTGTGCGCGCGCGCTACAACGATATGCGCAAACGGACCCGCAGCGAGAAGCGAGCAGCTGAGCGGGGCCATGCGCGCCAATTCGAGCCCGCTGAAACGCAGCTGCCAAAAGCGGAATCGCCCGGCATGGAGCTCGATATCCGCGGCAAACGCGTTGATGAAGCCATCGAAATCCTCGACCGCTACATCAACGCCGCCTACAATGCCGGCTTGCCTTTCGGGCGCATCATCCACGGCAAAGGCACCGGGCGCTTGCGCCAGGCGGTGCGCGGCTACCTCCGCGAGCATTTTCTCGTGAGCAAGGTGACGGGTGGGCAGCAGCAAGAAGGCGGCGCCGGCGTCACCGTCATTCACATGGCGCCAATTACGTGAGCCCCTTTTCGCCCCTCCGCACGTTTGTAGGGGCGACTCTTGAGTCGCCCGCCGGCATCATTGTGGAGTTTTGGGCGATTCAAGAATCGCCCCTACAGATTCTCCCAATACCCGCGCCATGACCGAAGACCGCCATGCTCGTTTCAGCGAACGATACGCCAGCGGCGAAACACCCTGGGACAGCGGCATCACCCCGCCGGAAATCGTCGAATTGCTGGCGATTCTGCCGGCGGGAAGCGCGCTTGATCTCGGCTGCGGCACCGGCACCGTGATCCGTGATTTGCTGAGCCAGGGCTGGCGCGCCGACGGCGTCGACTTCGTGCGTAAAGCGATCGACCTGGCGAGCGCCAAGCTGGCCGATTTCCATTCTGACAGCTACCGCCTCTTCCGCCATGATGTGACGCGCCTGGACGAATTGCCCGAGCTGCGAAGCGATTACGATCTCATCATTGATATTGGCTGCGGGCATACGATCAACGGCGCCGCGGGAATGAACGCTTACGCCCAAGCCATCGCCGAGCGGCTGGCGCCAGGTGGGATCTTCATGCTCTACGCCAGCCATCCGCGCCCCGATTCCACCGTCGGCTGGGCGCCGGTGCAAGTCGAGCGGGCATTTGGGCGCCGCCTGGATCTCCTGTGGGAACAGCGCAGCCATGACCAGGCGATCAGCGCGCCGACCAGCTGGTACAAGCTGCGTAAGCCATAGACGCCGTAAGCCACGAAAATTGTGAAAATGTAGGGGCGTATCGCCGATACGCCCGTTGAATATGACATAAATTTTGCGGGCGTTTCAGCGAAACGCCCCTACAGATTACGAAATGTGAGGGGAAATTGTTATCTATCAGCACAATTTAATTTGATGCGATTGCCTTGGCAAAGCGACCAAGAGTTGTGAATGCATATCTGATGTGGTAACTTCGTGCGATTGCAACTGCGCGCCAGGATGAATCTGTAACCGGAATCATATATGATCAATGGCATGTCGCGGCGTCAGTTTCTGCAAGGTAGCGCGGGTTTGGCGCTGGCTTCCGCCTTTGGCTTGCCTGGAAATGGCGCCCGCGCAAACAATGCCCGCGTCATTCGGCACGTCTACACAAATGCGCGGAAAGTTTCCATCAGCTACGATGACCTGTGGAGCGAGCATTTCGCATTGCGCATTGGGCGCGAATATTACCAGCGCAACATCAAGCTGACCTTTTTCCCGGTCGGCATCGCTGTTCTCAACAACCTCAGACGACCCAATCCCGGCTATGAAAACCTCTACCCGCGCCTGCGCGACATGGGGCACGAATTCGGCTGCCATCTCTTCACCCACCGGGTTATCACCGATTTCAGCCTGCAGCAGCTCATCGATGAAGAAATGGAACCGGCTTTGCATCACATGCGGCGCGCGCTCGGTCCTGGATTTCGTCCGGTGGGCATCCGCCCGCCTTACGGGCATGTCACTGATGCCGTGAAGGAACTGTCGGCGCGCTACGGATTGCCACTGGTCCTCTGGGGCTTGGATTCTCAAGACGCGATCTGCACAAAGCAAAACGAAGATAAACCCTGCGAGTGCTCGGCACAGGCGAATTTCGAATCTTACGCGCGCGTTTGGGGTCCCGATTTGCCCGATGGCATGTGCAGCGACCAGCAATGTACGGACAATTGCGTCGATACCATCCTGCAGAATTACGAGAGCTACCTGCGCCCCGGTACGATTATCCTCCATCACGCGCTCAAGAGCTCATTCGAGGCGATTCAGCCAACCGTGGATCTCCTGCGCGCCTGGAATATGCAGCCCGTTCCCGTATCCGAATTGCTGACTCTCGCTTCTTGACAATCCTTGACTTCGGCTTCAAGGGAAGCGCCTGACCAGTCGCCAATTGATCGCGCTCTGGCGCTTAAAGAACGCAGCCAACATGAACACGCGCACTGGCGCCCATCAAGCGCTGCGAGACTGGCAGACGGCGTCATCGCTATTCAGCATTCAATTATTCTTCACTGTGTACTAAGCTTTGAGCAATGACGTTAAACGTGATCGCAGGACGAATAAGGAGAGCTTGATATGACGACTCGCGTCGGCATCAACGGATTTGGACGCATCGGCCGCCAGGTGCTGAAGGCGATCCGCGAATATTATCCCAACGATATTGATGTGGTTGCCTTTAATGATCTGGGCGACTTAAACACAATGGCGCATCTCTTTCGTTACGATTCCAACTATGGCGTCTACCAGGGAACGGTTGACGTTTTGGACGGCGCGCTGATTGTCGACGGCGATGAGATAAAAGCGCTTTCGGAACGGGACCCGGCGCAGCTGCCCTGGGGCGAAATGGGCGTTGAAGTAGTCATTGAAAGCACCGGCATATTCACCGACAAAGCCAGCGCCTCGAAACATATCGCCGCCGGCGCCCAAAAGGTCATCATATCGGCGCCCGCGAAAGGCGAAGACATCACCATCGTGCTCGGCGTCAACCAGGATTCTTACGACCCAGCGTCGCATCACGTCTTGTCCAACGCTTCTTGCACCACCAACTGCTTGGCGCCCGCCGCCAAAGTGGTCAATGACGCCTTCGGCATTCAACAAGGATTTATGACGACAATCCACAGTTATACCAACGACCAGCAAATCCTCGATCTGCCGCATAAAGATCTGCGCCGCGCGCGAGCGGCCGCCGTTAATATGATCCCGACCAGCACCGGCGCCGCCCAAGCTGTCGCCCTCGTCGTGCCCGAGCTCAAGGGCAAATTCGACGGCATGGCGGTTCGCGTGCCGACGCCGACTGGTTCCCTGGTCGATTTCGTGGCTTCGGTGGATCGCGTTCCCGGCAAATCCGAATTGATTGACGCCTTTGAAGAAGCGGCGGCTGGTCCTATGCGTGGCTATCTTGATGTATCGCACGAGCCTTTGGTATCCAGCGATTATATCGGCAATCCTCACTCCAGCGTCATTGACGCCATGGCGACAGATGTCGCCGGCAACCTGGTGAAAGTCATCACCTGGTATGACAACGAGTGGGGTTACTCCTGCCGAACAGCCGACTTAACCAAATTCGTCGGCGACCGCCTGTAGCGGCGCGAGTTGAACTGCCGCAACAGCAAGGGGCGGACCTCGCCTCTTTTGCTTACAGCGGAGAGCAATGACATGAACAAGTTGACCCTTCGTGACATAGCGCTGGGCGGCAAACGGGTGCTTATGCGGGTGGATTTCAATGTCCCGCTTGACGGCGATACGATCACCGACACAACCCGCATCCGCGCCGCTTTGCCGACCCTGAAATATATTCTCGATCGCAATCCGCAGGCGGTAATCCTGCTGTCGCACCTGGGGCGTCCCAAAGGCTTGCCCGCAGCGGAGATGTCGCTGGCGCCGGCCGCGCCTGCCCTAGCCCAACTCTTGGGCCAGCATGTGGCATTCGCTGCGGATTGCATCGGCGCCCAAGCCGAAGCCGCCATCAGCGCCCTGCCACAGGGTGGCTTGATCCTGCTGGAGAATACGCGCTTTCATCCGGGTGAAACCAAGAATGACCCTCGCTTCGCAGCGAAACTAGCGAAGCACGGCGATGTCTTCGTCAATGACGCATTTGGCGCAGCCCACCGCGCTCACGCGTCTAACGTCGGCGTTTCGGCGCATTTAACCGCTGTGGCCGGCCTGCTGCTGGAGCAGGAAATAAACTACCTGGCAACAACGCTGGAGCGCCCGCAGCGACCATTCGTCGCCATTCTGGGCGGGGCGAAAGTATCCGGGAAAATAGAAGTGATTGACGCGCTCCTGGGCAAGGTGGACAAGCTCTTGGTCGGGGGCGGCATGGCGAATACTTTCTTCGCCGCCCAAAACCGCGACATGGCCGATTCATTGGTGGAAACCGAAGCGCTTGCCATCGCGCGCAACATACTCGACGCCGCCGGCGACAAGCTCGTCCTGCCCCTCGACCAACGCATCGCGGACGCCTTTCGCGCCGACGCCGCTCAGCAACTGATTGCCGCCGACTCCGATGTGCCGCCCGGCTGGCAATCGCTGGACATCGGTCCGGCGACCGTGGACGCCTACGCCAAAGTGATACAGAGCGCCAAGACCATCGTCTGGAACGGACCGATGGGCGTCTTTGAGCTGCCAGCCTTCGCAAGCGGCACGGTCGCCTTGGCGCAAGCGCTTGCCGACGCTGCCGCCAATGGCGCGACCACGATAATCGGCGGCGGCGACTCGGCTGCAGCGGTGGAGCAAGCTGGTCTGGCGGCGCGCATGTCGCATATTTCCACCGGTGGCGGCGCCAGCCTTGAATTGCTCGAAGGCAAAGCGCTGCCGGGCATTGAAGCCTTGTCCGAGGCTTAGCCCGCCAGTCATCTCCTGGCGAAAGCGCCCATCCCATTGGCGCAGGCTGCGGACTCATTGTAGAAATAGACTGGAGATTTCAATTCTCCTGAGGAGCGCATGATGGCGAGGACGCCGATAATCGCGGGCAACTGGAAAATGAACAAGACGCCGGATGAGGCGGTCGCCTTCGTCCGCGAGCTATCGCCCAAACTGGCCGAGCGCAGCCAAGTCGATCGGGTGGTCGCGCCGACCTTCCTCGCCCTGCCCGCAGTCGCCGCGGCGCTTGGCGGCTCGCCGGTCAAGGTCGCGGCGCAAAATGCGCATTGGCAGGCGTATGGCGCCTATACGTCACAGATATCGGTTGAGATGCTGGCGCCCTACGTCGATTACATCATCATTGGCCACTCCGAGTGCCGCGCCTATCTAAACGAGTCTGATGAAAATGTGAATCGCAAAGCGCAGGCAATCCTGGCGGCTGATATAAATCCGATCATCGCCGTCGGCGAGAGCCTGGCGCAAAACGAAGCTGGCGAAACCCTGCCTTTCGTCCGCGCTCAAGTGACAGCGGCACTGAAGGGAATCGCGCCGCAAGACATGCCCAGGGTCGTCATCGCCTATGAACCAATATGGGCGATTGGCACGGGCAAAAGCGCCAGCGGCGCATTAGCCGAGCATATTATCAAGACCGCAGTGCGCGACACCCTTGCTGGTCTTTTCGGGCGCGACATCGCCGAAGCCGTGCGCGTGCAATACGGCGGCAGCGTCAAGCCCGCAAACATGGAAGAATACATGACGCAGCCCAATATCGATGGCGCGCTGGTCGGGGGCGCTTCGCTTGATGTTGAAGACTTCGCCGCCCTGATTGCCATCGCCGCTCGCTCGAAAGGACCTTGATCTGCGCGCGCTTGATATCCTGGCTTTATTCGCGACGCTCGCGCTGCTGCTTGTCGTCTTCCGCCAAATTGAGCGCTGGCTGCATCAGCATATCTTCAAAGTCGGCTGGCTGCTTTGCAACAACTTCCAAGTCACCACCATCCTCTATTACATTTTGTTCTTGCCCGGCATCCTGCTGCATGAAATCACACTCTGGCTAGCCGCCGGCATCCTGAGAATCAGGGCTGAGCGCGCCATCGCGTTTCCCGCGCGGCAGGAGATCGGCGAGCTGCGACTCAACTTCATCCGCCTATCGCCGAGCTCGGGAAGGGCGCGCCGCAGCCTGGCAACACTGGCGCCCTTTGCAGCCGGAGCGCTATGCCTGTGGCTTGTCGCGATACACGTCTTCAATTGGCGCGAGCTGGCAGCCATCGCCGCCGCGGGAAGCATTGATGCGCTTGCGCGCGCAATCGCCCGCCTAACGAAAACACCCGATTTCTGGCTCTGGTTCTACCTTGCCTTCACCATCGCCAATACCATGTTCCCATCCCCGCCGCAGCAGCCACTCAGCGGGCGGCAAAAGGGCGCGATTGCTTTCGCCGCCGGCGCCTCGCTTATGACCCTCTGGCGGATCGGCGGCGCGACCCTATCCCTAGGCATTGAGAGCCTCTTGTTCAGCCTCGCCCTAATCTTGCTGCAGACCATCTTCATTAACATCGCGGTCCTGCTGATATTGGGAACCCTGGAAGCCGCTATCGAGCGCCTTACTGGCAGAAGCGCGACCTTCACTGGCAGCAAGATGATCACAATGTCGCGCGCGGAAGCGCAAGCGCAAAAGGCACGGCAGGCTCGCGAGCGAAGCGCCGCCCGCCAGGCGCCGCAAGCCATGCGGAATGCCCAGATCATCACTTCGATTTATGATTTGAAGCTGCCGATTCCAGGACCGCCAGGCAGAGAGCCGGTGAGCCGGAGCGCGGTATCGGTCATTACCGCGAGCGAAGCAGAGACGGAGCTCAGCGAAAGCGCCGACGCCGCAGCCAAGCCGGCGAGCTTGCCTCTGAACGCCAACTCGCAACCACATCGTCCGCCCGAATCGAGCCAGCTGGCGGCGGCAATCGACAGCCCGGCGCCCTTGCCCGCGGGCAAATCCCCAAAGCAGGAAAAGCCGCGCCAGCAGTCCAGGGAGTACGGCGCAATACATGAAGCCAGCGACGGAGAACAAGCCCCTTTCAGCCGTCCCTTCGCCTTATCGGAGACCGGGGAGCGCGACAGAGACTCAGCAAGTGCCAGCGCAAGCGCAGCCGCAAACGATGGCTATTTCCCTAGGCCCTTCGCCATGCGCGCTCGCGCCGATGATGATACTGAGCCCGGCGGCCAGCCAAGCGCTGAACCGCAAGCGGACAGAAAGCCCCGACGGGCGCGCGACGAGCTGACATACGAGCCGCTCGACGATGAAGGCAATTATCTCGCTGACGATGAGGATTGAGGCGCCGCGACCTTATCATCCTGCGGCGCCGAGATGCGCCCTACCGCGACAAAACCGATCGCGATGCAGATTAACATGAAGGCGAAGGCGATGAATTTGAATATCTGGCTGGTGGTCACCAAGGTGAGAAAGCCGAAGAAAGCGCAAATCGAATAATAGACGAGCGCGATCTGGCGCGGCGTGAAGATGCCGTTGTCCAGCAGTCGAAAATGCAGATGTCCGCGGTCGCCGCTGAAGGGATTGTTGCCATAACGCACACGATTGAGGATCTGCCAGCCTAAATCCATCAGCGGCAAACCCATCACCAGCAGAATGGTCGCCATTTTGGCGCCGCCGATAATACTCAGCGCGCCCAGCGCATAGCCCAGGAACCAGGCGCTGCCGCCCATATATACCCGCGCCGGATGAAAATTGTGAATTAGAAATCCCACCAACGCGCCCGCTAAAGCCAGCGGCAACAGACTGACGCTCGTCTGCGGCGGCGTCTGACGCACCGCGCTATTGAGAAACAGCACGATTGCCGCAATCAGCGCAATGCCGCCCGCCAGCCCATCCGAGCCGTCAAGCAGGTTCACCGTATTCATCATCAGCACAAGCCAAAACATCGTCAGCGCGACAGTTACAATAGGAGACCACTCGCCGGTCTGGGCGCCAGTGAAGGGGTTGTTAAAGAAGGCGATAAAGATCTGAAAAACGATGGCGGTCGCTGAGGTAAAGATCTGACCCAGGAAAATCTGAAACCAATTTAAGCCGAAAATATCATCGACAAGACCCAGCAGGAAAATCACCGCGCTGCCCAGCATCAAACCGGCCAGGCGGAAAATCTCGTAGGGATCACTGCGCTCAACCGGAATGAACTGCGCCAGGATGACGGCAAGGGTGAAGCCGCCAAATATCACCAACCCGCCCAGCTTCGGCATCGCGACGCGTTCCTGCCGCCGGCCGCCCGGCACTGAGGTGACGCCAAAGCGCAGGCTCAATCTGCGCGCCAGTGGAACGATCAACAGCGCTGTCGCCAAGGCCGTGCAAAATACGATGATGAAGGCGTACAATCGCAGCATCAGGTTCCAAACATTCGATCGCCCGCATCACCCAAGCCGGGCACGATGAAACCGATGTCGTTGAGCCGTTCGTCCAACTCGGCGACATAAATCGGCACCTCCGGATGGGCTGCCGATAAAGCCTCGACCCCTTCCGGCGCCGCCAGAATGCCGAGGTACTTGATGCGGCGCGCCCCCCAGCGCTTCAAGATATCAACCGTCGCAATAGCCGAGCCGCCAGTCGCAAGCATCGGGTCCAGCACCAGGCATACTTGCGCCGTCGGCTCGTCCGGCAGCTTGTTGTAATATTCCACCGGACGCAAGGTTTCTTCATCGCGATACAAACCAATATGCCAGACTTGAACTGTCGGCAGCAGCTCCTGGATGCCATCGACCAAGCCCAGCCCGGCGCGCAAAATCGGCACCAAGCCGATGATTTCACTCGCCTCCCAACCTTTCGCTTCGCCCATCGGCGTATTAACCGACATCGACTTCAATTGCAAATCCTGCGTCGCCTCGTAACATAGCAGCAAAGCCAACTCCCGCACGAGCTCGCGGAATTTGCGATGATCGGTGGCGGTATCGCGCAGCCGCGTCAGCTTATGTTTCACCAGCGGATGAGACGAGACATGCAGCTGCATAATAGTCCTTTCGCATCTGCGCAGCCCGGAACGGCGCGCTGCCCTCGATTTTATAAAGCGAGCATTGAATCCGCAATCCACTCGTCTATACTGACGCCTGAACGTAGGCAAAGCGACTGCGCCTCACATGTCTGAAGATGAGCGTTTCGTCAGTGGCCGACCCAAGCGGAGCGACCGGGAAAGCATCGCCCTGCGGCCGCAGCGCTTGCGAGATATGGTTGGTCAAGATCTTGTGCGCGAGAACTTGAGCATCATCATCGACGCGGCCGCCGCCCGTGGCGAATCGATTGACCACGTTCTCTTCTATGGTCCGCCCGGCTTGGGCAAAACATCCCTCGCTTACGTGATCGCCAACGAAGTTAATACCAATATACGAGTGACGGCAGGTCCCGCCATTGAACGCGCCGGCGATCTAGCGGCGATCCTCACACACCTCAAAAAAGGCGACATTCTTTTCATCGACGAGGTGCATCGCTTGGGCAAAGCCATCGAAGAAATTCTTTATCCGGCGATGGAAGATTTTGTGCTCGACATCGTCATCGGCAAAGGACCAGCCGCGAAGACGCTGCGCCTGAACCTGCCGCGCTTCACCGTGATTGGCGCAACCACGCGCCTGGCATTGCTGGCGTCGCCCCTGCGAGACCGCTTCGGCGCCCGCTTCCGTCTTGACTTCTACGATCCAGCCGCAATAGAGCAGATTGTCTTGCGCGCGGCGCGATTGCTGGATGTCGAGATTGTGGGTGAAGCGGCGGTTGAAATCGCGCGGCGGGCTCGCGGCACCCCTCGCGTTGGCTTGCGCCTCTTGCGCCGCGTTCGCGATTATGCCGAAGCGCGCGCCGACGGCGTGATTACCTTAAAAGTTACCCAAGACGCGCTCGCCCTTTTAGAGATTGATCATCTAGGCCTCGACGATGTAGACCGGCGCATCCTGTCGACAATCATCGAAAAGTTTGGCGGCGGTCCCGTCGGGCTTGATACCATTGGCGCCGCCATCAGCGAAGAAAGCGCCACCATCATGGATGTCTACGAGCCTTACCTGATTCAACTGGGTTTTATTGATCGCACGCCGCGCGGACGCGCCTGCACCGAACACGCTTACCATCATCTCGGCATCGATTTCCCCGAAGACCCGTCCGCGGGCCAGCAGCGCCTTCTATGAACGTCGCCGATTTCGATTACAACCTGCCTTCGCGTTTCATCGCACAGACGCCGGCCGAGCCAAGAGACTCCGCTAAACTGCTGTGGTTGGACCGACGCACAGGCGCGCTTTCGCACCATCGGTTCTTCAATATCGTTGACATGCTGGAAGCCCCCGATGTGCTGGTGCTCAACGACACGCGCGTGATGCCGGCGCGCCTGAAGGCTATCAAGGCAGAGTCCGGCGGCAAGGCGGAAATCCTGCTCTTGAAGCAGTTGACCGAAAGACGCTGGCAGGCGCTGGTTGGCGGCAGAAATATAAACACTGGCATGCGGTTGACTATTCCTGACAGCGAGCTTTCTTGCGTGGTCGTCTCCAATCTGGACAAGTCCCAGCGCGTCATTGAATTCAGCCAGCCTGTGGGCGAGCGCCTTACTGAGCATGGCGAAATGCCGCTGCCTCCCTACATCCGCGGGAAACCAACAGACCGCGAGCGTTATCAGACGGTGTACAGCCGGGTGGAGGGCTCGGCGGCCGCGCCAACCGCCGGGCTGCATTTCACGCCGGAACTGCTGTGCAAGCTCCAGCAAAAGGGGCTGCGGCTGGCGAGCTGCACCTTGCATATCGGCCTCGATACCTTCCAGCCGGTCACGGTCGAGCGCGTTTGCGATCACAAGATTCACCGCGAGCGCGCAACGCTGGACCAGCTTAACGCAAGCATCATCAACGAAGCCAGGCGAGCGGGCGGGCGGGTCATCGCCGTTGGCACCACCTCGGCGCGTACGCTTGAAACAGCGGCGATACTGGCGGCCGGCGGCGAACCGGCTGGCTCAAGCCCCAATATCCCCTTCGATCGCGCCCAGCCCTTGGCGCCATTTGAAGCGGATACCGGCCTCTTCATTTATCCCGGCTACCACTGGCGCGCGGTTGATGCGATGATTACCAACTTTCATCTGCCCAGATCGACGCTGCTGATGATGCTCAGCGCTTTCGCGGGTAGAGACGTTTTGCTCGGCGCCTACGAAACGGCGAAGCAGATGAATTATCGCTTCTATTCTTTTGGCGACGCCATGTTGATCACCTGATATCGCAGGCTCAACTCAGACTTGACCAAAGGCGCAACACTCGTCTACAATGCCCTTTGCCCTGCCGGACGCTGTAGGGTATTTTAGTGTAAGACCAATTTTCCCCGCAGATAGAGCCGCGCGGGCCTCTGTTGCGGAGAAGCGAAGCGAAGATTGGAGTAAATTCATGTACGCAATCATACGCAGCGGCGGCAAACAATATCGAGCGGAGGTCGGCGCGACCATTGATGTAGATCGCTTGCCGCAACAAGTTGGCGAATCGATAGAAATCGCGGACGTTCTGCTAATCGCGGACGGCGATGAGACGCGCATCGGGCAGCCGCAGGTCGATGGCGCCTCAGTCTCGGCTACCGTAGTAGACCAATTCCGCGGCAAAAAGATCATCGTATACAAATATCGTCAGCGCACGAATTACCGCCGCAAACAGGGGCACCGCCAGTATTATACGCGGCTGCGGATTGAGGACATCCGGGCTTAAGCTCGGTTAGAGGAGAAAATCGCAATGGCACACAAAAAGGGCGGCGGCTCGTCAAGCAACGGGCGCGACAGCAACTCGAAGCGCCTCGGCGTCAAGAATTATGGCGGCCAATTTGTCATCCCCGGCAACATTATCGTGCGGCAGCGCGGCAGCAGGTTTCACCCGGGCGCGGGCGTCAGCATGGGCAAGGATTATACCATCTTCGCCACCAGAGCCGGATTCGTAACCTTTGAAAAGATGCGCGGTCGCAAAGGACAGCAACAGATTTCCGTTTACGAATCGCATGAAAAGACTGGGCAGACTATCAATTGATCCAGCGGCATAAGTCATTTGCGCTACTCAAAAGAGCCGCAAATGCGCGGAGGAACCCATGAGAGAAGGCATCCACCCCGTATGGCACGAGACGCCGGTGCGCTGCATGACCTGCGGCTCCACCTGGACGACAGGTTCGACCGTCGAATCGCTGACGGTTGAAATCTGTTCCAACTGCCATCCCTTCTATACCGGCGAACAGCGTATCGTCGATACCGAAGGGCGCGTCGACAAATTCATGAAACGCTTGCAGCAGCGCGACGAGATCCGCACCGCGCTCGACAATGCCGCCGCTGAGCGCACACCGCTCGATCTCCCAATCGCCGAACTCGATATCGACGCGCGCTACAGCAATATCCTCGAAGACAACAACATCACCATCGTATCCGATGTGCTGGATCGCTTGGGCGACGAAGATGACGAAAACAGCATTCTGACGATTGCGGGCATCGGGCGCAAAGTTGTTAGCGACATGAAGAAGAACCTACGCGCCCGCGGCTACCAGCTCAACAGCTAACCGGCGCGCGAATCGCCAGGACAACAGCCAATATGGAGTTTGGCTGTTGCGGGTTTTGCCTCTGCCAATCAAATCACCTCGGCTCTTAAGAGCCTGCCTGAATCGTTTCGAGACGCCACGCCAATGAAGCATCACTCGGGTCGCATTGAAGTCATTAGCGGCAGCATGTTCTGCGGCAAGACGGAAGAGTTGATCCGCCGACTGCGCCGCGCGATCATCGCCCGGCAGAAAGTTAAGGTCTTCAAGCCGGAAATCGATGACCGCTATGGCATTCAGCGCATCACCAGCCATTCGGGCCAATCCGTCGACGCGATACCGGTCAAAGAGTCGCGAGACATCCTCGAGCAAGCGAACGGCGAAACCACCGTTGTCGCCATTGACGAAGCGCAGTTCTTTGATGCCGGCATCGTCTCCGTGGCGCAGAGCCTGGCGGATGAATGCGGCATTCGAGTGATCATCGCCGGGCTGGATACCGACTTCCGCGGCCAGCCTTTCGGCGCCATGCCTCACCTGCTGAGCATCGCCGAAGAGGTGACCAAACTGCAAGCGATCTGCGTGGTCTGTGGCGATGCCGCCAGCCGAACGCAACGCCTGGTGGACGGCCGCCCGGCCGCCTTGGACGACCCGATCATTTTGGTCGGCGCGCAAGAGTCTTATGAAGCGCGCTGCCGCAAGCACCACCAAGTGCTGCCCGCCAACAACTAGAAACGCTTGGGAAACTTATGATTCAGATTGGCTTGCCCCAGCTTTAGGCAAGCAGATTGGGGATCTCTTCCGGATTGGCGGCGACGCGCGCGCCCGCTGCTTCCAGCGCCAGGATCTTTTCTTCCGCCGAGCCCTCGCCGCCATCCACAATCGCGCCGGCGTGCCCCATGCGTTTGCCCGCAGGCGCGCTGCGGCCCGCGATGAAAGCGGCCACCGGTTTCGTCATCGCGTTCTTGATGTAATCGGCGGCGACAATTTCCGCGCTCCCGCCGATTTCACCCAGCAGCGCGACCTTTTCCGTTTCCGGATCGTTCTCGAACATCTCCAGAACATCGACAAAAGTGGTGCCGATGACCGGATCGCCGCCGATGCCGACAATGGTCGAAATGCCAATGCCTTGATTCTTCATGGCGAAGCCGACTTCATAAGTCAAAGTGCCGCTCTTGGATACAACGCCGACATTGCCCGCCGTGGCCACCATCGCCGGAATAATGCCGACCTTCGCTTGCCCCGGCGTCATCACGCCCGGGCAATTGGGTCCGATCAGGCGAGCGCCATGCCGCCGGCAAAAGGCGATCACCTTCATCATGTCCGAGACGGGAATGTGCTCGGTCAAGCAAATCACCAGCTTTATGCCAGCGTCAGCCGCTTCCATGATGGCATCGGCGGCGAAGCGCGCCGGCACCGTAACCAGGCTCACATCGGCATTGGTCGTCTCCACCGCCATGCGCATCGTATCGAAGACCGGCGTCCCCTCAAACCACTCGCCGCCTTTGCCGGGCGTGACGCCGCCGACGACATCGGTGCCGTATTCCATCATCAGCTTGGCGTGAAAGCCGCCTTGCCGGCCAGTAATGCCCTGCACCAGGACGCGCGCCGTTTTGTCGATGAGAATTGACATATCAGCCCTGCTCCTTCACCGCAGCCACCGCTCGTTTCGCCGCCTCTGTCAGCGTGTCGGCGCCGGCGATGTTGGGAATCCGCGCCTCATTGATGATCTTGCTGCCTTCAACCGCGTTGGTGCCTTGCAGCCGAATCACCATCGGCACGCTCGGCTTCACTTCGTTGTAAGCGGTCAGTATGCCATGCGCCACTTCATCGCAGCGGGTGATGCCGCCGAAGATATTGAACAGCACGCATTTGACATTGCTGTCCGACAGGATGATGCGCAGCGCCGCCGCCACCTGCTCCGGCGAGGCGCCCCCGCCTATATCCAGGAAGTTCGCCGGACCAATGCCGTCAGCATCGCCATACAGCTTGGTCATATCCATCGTGGTCATCGCCAAGCCCGCGCCATTGACCATGCAGCCAATCTGACCATCGAGCTTGATATAGGTGATGCCGGCTTCGCGCGCCTGCCGTTCCGATTCCGGCTCTCCGCTGCTGTCCCGCTGCTCGGTCAAAGCCGGCTGACGAAAGAGCGCGTTGTCATCAATGATTACCTTGCCATCCACCGCCAGCAACTCGCCATCGCCGGTAATAGCCAAGGGGTTGATCTCAGCCAGCTCGGCATCGCTCGCGCGGTAGCAATTGTAGAGTCCCTTTAAGACCTTGCCGAAGCTCCGCCATTGGGCGCGCGGCATGCCCATGGCGCTGGCGATATAAGTCATCTGAAAGTCTTTTAATCCCATGATGGGATCGATATGCTCGCGGATGATGGCTTCCGGCCGCTCGCGATTTAACTCCTCAATGTCCATGCCACCTTCCATGGAGGTCATGATCAGCGGCTTGCCCGCGCCCCGATCATTGGTGATGGCCAAATAAATCTCTTGCACGATATCAGCGCCCGGGTCGACCAGCACGCGCTCCACCGTCAGCCCCTTGATATTCATCCCCAAAATGCGCTCGGCATGATGTTGCGCTTCATCGGCGTCGCGCGCCACTTTGACGCCGCCCGCTTTGCCGCGCCCACCGACCTGCACCTGCGCCTTTATGACGACTATGCCGCCCAACTCCTCTGCGATGGCCCGCGCCTCATCCGCGCTTGTCGCCACCTTGCCTCGCGGTATGGGAATACCATAATCGGCGAAAAGAAACTTCGACTGATATTCATGCAATTTCAAGAGCGTTGACCTCCATGATCTAGGCGCTTGGCGATTCAGAATATCCTGCGGCGCTTTCGCCAACTGCGATTCCGCGGCCAGTCCGCCGGCTGATCCTAACAGCGATGAATTCAAGCGAGACAGAGATTGGCAGTCGATAAAACGCGGATCAATTTGCGCAATCGCAAGCGTCGGGCGCGTGCCGCTGCCGCCAGCGCGCCCACTTTGACTTTGCTGTCTTCTTCGCGCGAGCGCAGCTAGATTACGCTAACCTGTCTGTATTCACAAGTGAGAATCCTCAGGCTGAGAATGTCGTCATATTGCTTTGTGCGCTATTCCAATTCTGAGTAGACTATACAAAAGCGTATCCGCTGTTGAGCGATGCCGCACGATAACGGGAGTAGACGATGAGAATACGATTGACGATGATTTTCATCACGTCATTATTGTTTTGCGTCACTTTGTCGATCAGCCAAGACGACGCCATCACAAATCTGCTGGCAAACGGCGAATTTGAAGGCGATTTCGTCGATTTGGAGGGCGCGGAGCCGCGTATGGTCGCCGAATCGTGGACGCCCTGGCATGTGGCGCCCACCGGCAGCAGCCCCTCCTTCGCCAATCATGATCCAAACTATGACGAAGAGACTGACCGGATTCGGCTGGACGATGACGGCAAGGCGCAGAAATACTTCACGCTATTCGCCACGCACCAAGGCGGCATCTACCAAGAAGTCGACTCGCTGACGGCTGGAACAACTTATCGTTTCAGCGTTTATGCCTATGTTTGGTCCTCCAGCTTTGAAGATGCCGAAGTCAGCGAAGATCCCGGGGATGTGGTTGTCCGCGTTGGCATCGACCCGAATGGCGGCGCCGACGGCGAAAGCGATGACATCGTTTGGTCTACCGCCGCAACTTTCTTCTACGACGCCTATCGTCAATACGCCGTCATCGCCACCGCCGAAAGCGCGAGCATAACGGTCTTCGTCGAATCCACCGTCGGCGAGCCGCGCGCCAACAACTACATCTATCTCGACGACGCCGTTCTCGAGGTCGCCAGCGAAACGGTCGTGCTTGTGGAGCAGACGCCAACATCGGAAACCAACACCGGCTTGGTCAATGACACGGCAACGCCAACGGCGGGGACCGGGTCTGATAGCGAGCGATCCGAGAGCGATGTTCAGGAGGAAGCCAGCCCCACACCGCTTCCAACAGTTAGGCCTACCGCAACCGAGCCGCCAACACCCACACCAACCTGGACACCGACCCTAGCGCCTACAGCGACGATCGACGCCGGGCCCGTATCCGATGAATTCCCGGAAACAGTGGCGCACATAGTTGTTGCAGACGATACGGTCAGCGGGCTGGCTCTGCAGTATGGCAGCGCGGTAGAAGCCATTCGACGGGCGAACGCTCTTGACGCCTCCAGCCTGATTGTCGTCGGTCAGCGGCTCATCATTCCAATTAATCTCTCGCCCGCCGCGGCAGTGGCTGATACGGCAACGCCGACGCCGACGCCGACCTTGACGCCGACGCCTACCGTTACCCCAACGCCGACAGCGACGCCGATCACCCACCAGGTCCAGCCCGGTGATGTATTGGTGAACATCGCGGCGCAATACGGCACGACTGTGGATCTGCTCGTGCAAATAAATAACATAGCAAATCAGCATCAGATTGATGTCGGCCAGATTCTGCTGATTCCGACCCCGATCCCGCCAACGCTTGAGGCAACTATTCGGCCAACGGTGACGCTCTACCCCACGGACAGCGCGGCGGCGGATGGCGCTTCGGCGACAGCGGTTCCACCTTGGCACACCATATATGTCGTGCAGATCGGCGACACGCTCGATGAAATCGCGCGCGAACACGACACGACCGTCCAGGCTATCGTCGACCTGAATAACATTGCCAATCCCGGCAGAATCAATCCGGGCCAGGAAATCAGAATCCCGTCGCGCTTCCCGACGCCGACGCCACATCCGACTTCGACGCCGCTCCCGACGATCATCCCGGTGACCTATACTGTCCAACCGGGCGACACGATTGCCAATATCGCCGCGCGCTATGGCATCAGCGCAGTGGAATTGGCGCAAGTCAACGGCCTCGCCGCCGGCGCGCAGCTGACCGTCGGGCTGGAGTTGACTATCCCCGTCTGAGTTGATCCAGGGCGGCAATGATGTTCCAACGGCAGCATAAAAAGCGGCTCGCGTTAAAATATGCGCGGGCTGCTTTTACTTGCGTCTGAGATTACAATGCGGCGCGCTTGGATTGCCCAAATTCAAATCAGCAGACCGCAGGCTCCGATGCGCGGAGAAAGCCTAAAGTCAAATAGATTTGAGTGGCAGTTGCATGTCGCCCTCGGCGAATTAGCGCGAGCGCAAAAGGACGTCATTTGTACAAGTTATGTAGCTTTGGTCTTATCCCGCTGCTGTCATGGCTCCTAATCATGGCCGCGCCAAATGTCGCGCAAGAATCGGGCGATTCCGCCTTTAGAGTGCATGTGGTGCAGCGTGGCGAAAACCTGTTTCGAATCGCGCTGGCGTACGACCTGTTCGCCGAAGACATTGCCATAGCCAATGACATAACCGATAGCGATTCCATCGCCGTCGGCCAGCGCCTGATAATCCCCTTAACCGTCACCCCTCAGCAGCGCCTTAGCCATGTCATTTCCGCAGGCGAATCAATCGCCAGCATCGCCGCAGCTTACGGCATAACGGTATCGGACCTTTTGTCGCTCAACAGCTTAAACCCGGCCGATCCCATTTACGTGGGCCAAGAATTGACCATCGTCGCGGGCCCAGCCGAGGCGCCCCAGAACAGCAAGCCAGCAGATTTGCAGCCGACGCTTGTGCCTACCGCAGCGCCCGGCATCGGCATCCCCCATGTCTTCTCGCGCGTTGGCGCGCCCGCAAACGTCTTTGCGCACACCGTAAAGTCGGGGGAAACCCTGTCCGAAATTGCGCTGCGTTACAGCCAGACGATTGACGCCCTCGCGCGTGCCAACAATATGGCTGATCCAAGTTTCCTCAGCGTCGGCCAGCGGCTGTCTGTACCCGGCATTCTGCTGCCTCGGCTGACGACCACGCTGCCCGAAACCGTCCTGGCTTTCACAATTGAACCGCTTGTCCTTGAAGCCGGGCGCAGCGGTCGCATCGAATTGCTCACCAAAGAAGCCGTCGCCGTCAGCGGTCAGTTTCTCGGGCGCGAGCTGCAGGTCATCAAGCGCGATGAGGGCAAACGGCACAATATCCTCGTCGGCGTCCCCATGTTCACGAAGATGAGCGTCTACCCCTTATCGCTAGAGCTCTGGGATGACAAGCGCCAATCCCGGTCTATCACTGCCAATGTGCAGGTCATCAGCGGCGGCTACGGGCGCCAAACGATCAACATAGCTGATAGCGAATTGCTTGCGCCCGCGGTGGAAGAAGAAGAATTTGCCCGCCTGGCTCGCCTGACGAGCGGCTTCACGCCAGAGCGACGCTGGACCAATTCGCTCAGCCTGCCCGCGGCCGCGCCCATCAACGCCTTCTTCGGCACGCTGCGCTCTTATAACGGCAGTCCATTCGATCGCTATCACGGCGGCGTAGACTTCGCCGGCGCGCCCGGCACATCGATATTGGCGGCCGCCGATGGCGTCGTGCTCATGGTCGATCGCCTGAATATCCGCGGAAATTCCACCTTGATTGATCACGGCTGGGGACTGTACACGCTCTACGCGCATCAAGATGAAACGCTGGTAGGCTTGGGCGCGGAAGTTTCCACGGGCCAGGTGATTGGCACAATCGGTTCAACCGGGCGCAGCACCGGGCCTCATTTGCACTGGGAACTTTGGCTGAACGGCATAAATGTTGACCCGATGCAATGGGTGCAAGAAACCTTTCCCTAGCGCTGCGACGGGAAAATTTCTTACCGCCGGGCTAATGGGCGTAAGCGCCGTCGAGGGCTTCGAAATCGGTGAACAGAAAATGATCGTGGTAATAGTGGATCCACAAGAATGACAGGATTGCCGTGTAGTAGGCGATGTCAAAGTGGCTGTTGCCATCAATGCCGGGTCGAACGATGGCGGCTAGCAGGTAAACCAAAACAAATATCAATGCCGAGCCAACCAGTAGCGCCGCGCTGAAGCCGTAAAGCGCGCGCGCGTCTTTCGTGCGCCGGCTGAAGCGGGCGACCAATGGCGCCTCCGCGTCTAACGCGCCCGCCATCTGCCGAATCTTTATAATGTAAAACGTGATCGCCAGGTATTGGAATGAGTGCCAGGTATTCAGCCCTTGGAACGCCGTATCCAAGTTGGGCAATAGCGGCGTGAAAAAAGCGACCAAGACCGTTAAGGCAATGAAGCTGAACTTGGGCAAATTCAAAATGCCGTGATAATACTCATAGACGCTCTTCACCACAAATGACGCCAGCGCGCAGCCAAAGATCACCGTCACCAGGATGAAAAACCAGGGATTGTCCGGCTGCTGGAAAAGATCAGGGATCGCTTCGCCCAGGTCATTCTGCCCGATTTCAAAGGCGCCTTGGCTGATTTTCCACATGGCAATCGGGAAGAGGCTGGTCAAAACGATCGCGTAATCTATCAGCCGAGAAACCGGACTCAGCGCGCTTCTGCGGACGAATTTCGCCTCTTTATGATTGTAGAGCTCGACGATGTAGGTCACTTGATGCAATACATGCAGCGACGCCCAAAAGAAGAAAAAGGTGAGCATCAAGCTAAGATTGAGAAAGGCGAGCGAAATCACCAGGATCGGTATGATGATTGATGAGCGCACCAATGTCGGATAGCGCTCCTTGAAGCGCTCGTCCAACCCGGTGCGCAGGAAAGTCGACATCATGTGGGGACCGCCAATGGCGACCGCGACAAAGGTATTCACCAGATTGCGGCTGATATCGTCTTCCAGCCCCAAGCGCACGCCAAGCAAGTACATCACATAAGGCAAGGGCACCACAACCACGCTGAGTGTAATAAAGAACAAGTCCCAGCGACGGTTGCGCAACCAGAAGTTGCGCTTGTCAATTTCAGCGGCATAAAGATCCGAGTTTGACAGCGGGATAGCTGTGGAAGCCATCATGAATCTCCAGCGAAATCAGCTATCCTGATTATACAAGAATTTATTTAGCAACACAAAGTAAATTTCTTAAGCATTGGGTAACTATGTGGGTGGAGCTCATCTCTTCGCAACGTCAATTTCACGACACAGACATTAGTGATACAAATTCAGAAGCACACTTCGTATACGTTTCTCAGTAAGTGCAATAAAGTAATGCAACATAATGAAGGAACATCGTAGGGGCGACTCTTGAGTCGCCCACATGTACAATGGCGACATAGTGGGCGAGACAAGTCTCGCCCCTACAGATCTCGAATCAGATTAGCATCGCCCATTTTCGCATGACTTACTTGCGTTTACTTCTGTATACTCATGTTTCTCGGTGTTCTCGGTGGTTAAAGATGTTCCCGTATCAAACGTCGTTGGCGGCGCACGCTTTGCTTATACAAGTCCCTCACGGCAAAAAGCCAAACCATTGACAAAAACGCGTTGGATGCTCGGCGCAGCTTTCCGGCGCGTTCAAATATAAAAAAGTAAAACCGGCGCATGCGATTAAGCCGATGATGAGCAGCGTGCAGCCGCACCAGGCGACCGGGCCTCCCTGCGCCACTTCAACCACAACTTCAATCACCCCAGCGATGACATCGAATATGCTGCTGATCGCCTGTAGCAAAAAACCAATGACAACAAGCGCGACGCAAAGCAGCGCGCAGCCAACTGCGATCCATGGCAGGTGCGCAGGATCAATGTTTTGCAGCAGCTCCATCACCCCGCTCCATTGCCCCAAAGCCGCGCCGAGCCGCACCGCTTAGCAGACATCGCCATAAGTCCGGGCGAATTCCCAGTCCGCGCCCGCGTCTTGCCGCGTGTAGCAGTCGCAAAAGCTGACATTCTGATTGCCTCCACTGGCCTCCCAGAGCAAGAATCTCACCGCCGTTTCTACGCAGAGCGAATTATCATCCAACTGCGAGCCTGCTATCCAGGACCGCTCTATGCGCAGCCCGCGATCTTCCTCTTCGCTCACCAACGCAATCAGCAAGAGCGGATGCGCATGCGGCTGCGGCGCCTGTCGCTGCTCGAGACGAATCTCACCCCTTGCCGCCAGGTAAAACAGCGCGCAGGGCATCATCAAAACGGCAAACCAAAACAGCAGAGCCAGCGCGCAGCCAAGCCGGCGCGCCTTGCCTCGCCTGGCGCCAGCACGCCTCGCCTCGCCCAGCGCCGGTTCATCCAGCGCAGCCCTTTCCGCCTCCGCCCGTGCTTCAGCCATTTGGCAACCAGTTGCATCGCCTGGACGATGCGTCAACCATGATCACGATTTGCCGCGTCCGCCGGCGAATTGACGCCGCCTGCATGTCATCTCTGCGAGATGCGTAATTCATCATCCGCCTGCATCGCCATGAAAGCGCAGCACGATGTTGTCAGCTTGATCATAGCTAACATGTGCCTGCGCCGGCGGCTCATCATCGTTCATCGCGAAGATTCTGGCCAGCAACTCCGGCAGATCTTCAACCAGGTCAAGCTCAAATACGCGGCCCTTCTCTATCCACTCCAGCTTGCCTTCGGGGCAATCGCCGCGCGCCTTTCTCGTTTCGCTGATCGCCGTATAGACAAAAAGCAGGATTCCCGTCGCGCCGCCCGCATCAATATTGTGAATGCCGCGCAGCCGCAGCGAATGCGGGCGCAAGCCGCTTTCTTCTTCGATCTCGCGCAAGGCGCTTGTCGCCGGGTCTTCGTCCCGCTCAACATGCCCGCCCAGCCCATTATACTTGTTGGGGAAGACCTGTCTGTCAGCCCCGCGTTTGATGAGCAGCACAGCATCGCCGTTCAGCACAAATGACAGCGTGCGAGGCATCACCAGCCAGCGAGCCTCGGTCAGTTCCGCGCCTTGTTGTTTCGCCCCTATTTCAGCGCTCCTCCCCCGAGTGCGGCTCGTCGGACAATTGCCCAGCCGCCCGGTTCATGATAAGCTTTGCGCCTATACACCCATTTTACAAGGTCTGGCGATGAACCAGAATCCCCACAGCGTGGCGCCGCCAAAGCTGCGCATCGTGCGGGTTGAAGCTGTTTTGCCGCACGAAACAGGCGACCCGCAGCGGTCGCGGCCCCTGATGGAACGCCTGAGACAAGCCGAGTACTTCACCAATCCGCCAGTCGTTGCCGACGTCGACCGAGACCGCTATGTGCTGATGGATGGCGCCAATCGCCATCACTCTTTGAAAATGTTGGGTTTCCAGCACATCCTGGTTCAGATCGCTGACTACGAGACCGACAGCGTTGAGCTCGGCGTTTGGCAGCACATCATTGCCGATTGGGATGCCCAGCGGCTCTTGGCTTTGCTCAAAGCCATCCCCGATATTGAGCTGAGCCCGGGCTTATGCGCTGATGCCTTGGCGCAGGTGATCCTGCGTGATGGGCCCGAATATAGCGTCACAGCAAAGGTCGACAGCCTGGCGCAGCGCAATCTTACTTTAAGTCAAGTGGTCGAGTCTTACCACAGCAATGCGACGCTTTACCGGACGCCGCTGACCGATCCCGCTATGATTTGGTCCACATTTCCCAGCAGCGTCGCCTTGGTGATCTTTCCGCTCTACCAGCCGAAAGACATAATCAAAGCCGCGTTGCAAAACGCGTTTCTGCCGCCGGGTGTCAGCCGGCATATCATCCATGGCCGCGCGCTAAATCTCAATTATTCTATGGCGCGCTTGCGGTCGGCGCTGCCGCTCGCCGCCAAGAACGATGAGCTGCAACAATGGCTGCGGGAGCGCTTCGCCGAGCGCAGCGTCCGTTATTATGCTGAAGCCACTTACCAATTTGATGAGTGATGCGCGATGAGCCAAACCGTCGACGGTGTTTTGCGGCGCGCCAGCCTGTACAGCGACGGGCGGCGCTACCGCATTCTGAAGCTGCCGCCGATTGCGGCTGCGCTTGCCGTCGGCGTCGTCGCCGAAATCGCAATGCCCTTCTGCGCGCTCATCGTGGATAAGGACGAAGTCACGCTGATGATCCCGGACGAAGCGCGCTCGACATTCAGCAGCCGGCTGCGCGGCGCGATCGCGGGCGAACGGGCGTACCGCCTGATTACGCTTGACGCGGCGCTGGACCCGGCCCTGGTCGGGCTCATGGCGCGGATTGCCGCGGCGCTGGCGGCAGCCGGAATACCAATTCTGACCTTTGCCGCCTATTCGCGCGATCATGTATTTGTATCAAGCGACGACTTTGAAGCCGCTTTACGCGCGCTTCAGCAGCTGCAGGACGAAAGCGCATAATCATGGAAATCAACCTCTTCAACGATGCCAGCCTGGTGCCACAGCCGAAGCGCAAGGTCGCCATTGAAGACTTCCGCGTCGAGCCCTATCCCGATCGCTTTCGCGTCAAGGTCAATCTCAAGCTCACGCCCTTTCAGGAGCGCCCCAACCTGACGATAACCGCGCGCCGCTCCGATGGGCTGCAGGTGAGCGATCTGGATGTCATCGCGACCATGCACTTCGATAACGAGTTTACCATGCACATTCGGGGCATCGACGACCCGAGCGGCGACTACACGCTGACGGCGGAACTCTATTATGAGACTCGCAATCCACCCCAAGATTCGCGCCAGATCGATTTTGTGATTCTGCCCGAAGACGGCTGATGACGGCAATTAGGATACCCTACTCGGTCGCGCGCCAACTCGCCGACCACGCCGCAAGCCAGCAGCCGAATGAAGCCTGCGGATTGCTGGCGGGCAGGGACGAGCATATCCTGGCCGCTTATCCCTTAAAGAATATCGCGCCAGCGCCGAAGACGCGTTTTCAAATTGATCCGCGCGAGCAATTGCAGGCGCTAATAGCGATCGACGAGGCGCAGCTCAATTGGATCGGCGCTTACCACTCGCATCCGCGCAGCGCCCCGATACCCTCGCAATCGGATATTGAAGCCTGCGTCGACAGCGGGCTGCTTCAGTTGATCGTCTCTATCGCGCGCCGCAAACCGCAGCTCAAACTGTGGCGCATCAAACCAGACGCCATCGTCCCGATTGACTTAATCTATGAGACAGACGACCCGCCGGCGGATGAACCGGCGCTTTCGCCTTCGCAGCAAGCGGCTATGTTAATCGTCGCCATCGCCGCCGTCCTGCTCCTGCTCTTCATTTCCTTCACCCTGCTGCCGCCCGCGCCCGAAATCGTGCCAGCGCCCTAAGCGAATCCGGATCAGCAGTCGTGGATACCTTCATCATAGTGCTTCTCGGTCTCTTGGTCGGGGGCGTCGTCAACGCGCTCGCCGACGATCTGCCTGCCGGTCGGATGCCGAGTTTGCCCAGATATCCCGACGGCTGCCGACGCCCGCCCCTCGCCTGGCTGGGGATCGCCGCCTTCCTGCTCCGCTTGCGAGGAGCGCCCAACGCGGCGAACAGCCCCTCAACCGATGACCAGCGCGCGCCGCGAATCTTGTCCTGGCGCTATCCCTTGGTGGAAGTCGCCCTATCCGCGCTGATGACGCTGACCTTCGCCGTCGCTCGCGATGTCTACGTTTTGTCACTTTTGGAAATCCTGATTTGGCAGGCGATGGCGGCGATCTTTATGCTAATCGCCGTCATTGATCTGGAACACAGACGCATCCTGGCTGCCCCGCTTCTGGCTTGCGCGCTGCTCGCCTCGCTCCGCGCCATCGCCTTTCCGCACAATCCGCCGACCTTCGCCTCCATGCTGGCCGGCGCCCTGTTCGCCTGTTTCGTCTTCTCGTTTGTTTATCTGGGTGGTCGGCTCTTCGTCAAATTGGCGCTGAGGAATCACCCAGCGCCAGCGACCGCATTTGGACGAGGTGATGTCTACCTGATGACTGTAGGGGGGCTAATCGTCGGGTTTCCCCAGGTGCTGTCGGCAATGACTTTTACATTCCTGCTGGGCGGCATCGGCGCATTGGGCTGCGTCTTGGTGATGAGCGCCTCTGCCGGCTATCGGCGTTTCAGCGCCATTCCCTACGCGCCCTTCATCCTGGCGTCCATATACCTGGCGACGCTGCTACGCGATGAATTGAACCGCCTGATCTTTGGGCTCTAGGCTTTCCTGCTCGTCATCAAACTTGGCGATCACCCCGCCACCCAGGCAAATCTCCCCCTGATAAACGACCGCCGCTTGACCTGGCGTGATGTCTCGCTGAGGCGCGTCAAATTCGACCCGCACGCGACTGCCCTCCAGTGGCTGCACCAGCGCCTTTTGCGGCTGAGCGCGATAGCGAATCTTGACCTCGGCGCGAAAGGACCCCGCCGGCAGCGCGCCGCTGACCCAGTTAAAGCGCTCCGCCACCAGCCGGTCGCGCCCAAGTTCATCTCGCTTGCCGACCACCAGCGCGTTTCTGATCGGATTCAGCGCCAAAACATAGAGCGGCTCGCTGTAGGATATGCCCAGCCCCTTGCGCTGACCAATCGTGTAATTGGACAAGCCTCGGTGTTCACCCAGCACTTCGCCGGCGCTCGTCACGATGGGTCCCGGGGTCATCAAGTCAGGCGCGTGCGCTCGCAAAAATTCGCGATAGTCGTTGTTGCCCAGGAAACACAAATCCTGGCTGTCCTTCCTGTTGGCGGCATCCAGCCCCAGCTCGCGCGCAAATCGCCGTACTTCGGATTTGGGATAGTCACCCACCGGAAACAGCGTCCGTTTAAGCTGATCCTGCCCCATGACGCTGAGCACATAGCTCTGATCCTTGCCGGGATCCAGCCCCTTCTTCAGCAGCCAGCCGCCCTGCCGACGCCGCGCGACACGAGCATAGTGGCCCGTCGCCAGGTAGTCGGCGTCCAGCGCGAGCGCTTGGCGCAGCAGCCAATCGAATCGAATCTTCCGATTGCACTCCAGGCAAGGGTTCGGCGTATAACCGGCGCGGTGTTGATCGATGAAATACTCGACGACGATGTCGCGAAAGACACCCTTGCTATCGAGCGCATAAAATGGAATGCCGAGCTTGTCAGCCACCGACCGCGCAATCCGCATCTGATCCGGCGTGCAGCAGCGATTGTGCTCGGCGCCGCCAAGCGCCTCATCGGACCACAAGCGCATCATCATGCCGACGACATCATAGCCTTCGCGCGCCAGCAAAGCAGCCGCGACCGAGCTGTCGACGCCGCCGCTCATCGCGACCACGACGCGCGTTTCGCCCGCATTCATGTGGCGAACTCTCGCTTCAATCCGCGTATCTTATCCACTGCCGCAACCAGAACATCGAGCGCATAATCGATTTCCGCTTCGGTCGTCGCCGATCCGACCGAGAGACGCAGCCCGCATTTTGCCACATCCGGCGCGTATCCCAGCGCCAGAAGCGCGTCCGATGGTTCGGGGTTGCCAGTCTTGCAAGCCGATCCGCTGCTTGCCGCGATGCCATTCATGTCCAGATGCATCAACAGCGCGTTTGCGTCTATGCCGGGCAATACAAAGCTGGCATGCGACGGCAGACGATTCTCGGGGTGGCCCGTCAATTCGGCGCCGGCCACGCGCGACAATAAGCCATCCACCAGCTTGACCCGCAGGTGACGAAAGCGCGCCAGCCGCTCGCTCGCCTCCGCGTATGCCAGCTCCAGCGCCTTCGCCAGCCCAACGATGAATGCGGTATTGTGCGTGCCGGCGCGGCGCCCGCCTTCATGACCGCCACCCGTCATAATACTTGGAAGGTCAATGCCGTCGCGAAGGTACAATACGCCGACGCCCTTCGGGCCGTAAAACTTGTGCGCCGAAAGACTCAACATATCGACGCCAAGCGCTTCCACATCGAGCGTCAATTGCCCGCCCGCCTGAACCGCGTCGGCGTGGAACAAGACCTCATGCTCGCGGGCAATCGCCGCCAGCAGCGCCAAGTCATTGATACTGCCCACTTCGTTGTTGGCGTATATGATGCTGGCGATAGCCGCCCCGCCCCGGCAGGCTGCCGCAAAGCGATCCGCCTTGACTCTTCCCTGCCGGTCCACCGGAACCGCGACGGTCTCGCAATCCATCAGTTCGCCTAGCTGCCTGACTGTATTGATGACAGCGCTATGCTCCACCGGCGAGGTGATCAGACGCGCCGCTTTGCCCTGCCGACGCGCGCGCCAAGCGGCGCCGCGAATCGCCAGGTTGTCGCTCTCAGAGCCGCAGCTGGTGAATACAACTTCCGCCGGCTGGCAATTAAGGATTCGCGCCACTCGTTCGCGGGCCTCTTCAACCGCGCTCTCGCCGCGGCGCCCTTGATGATGGCTTGATGTCGAATTGCCGTAGACCTCGCCGAAGTAAGGCATCATCGCGTCCATCACGCGTGGATCCACTGGCGTTGAGGCCGAGTAATCAAGGTAGACTTCGCGCTTGGCTTTCATTTTATGCTCTCGCCTTTGCCACGCCTTCAAACCAAGTTGAGCGATAGTAGTTTCAGCGCGGACGACGGTTTTCCGCTTGCCGCCCGATCAAGCTGCCCGCGCCACCCGCCCATTCTAATTCAAACCGGCGGCATTCTTCAATGAGCATGCGCGTGAACCAGCGGCGCAAAACAAACGCTCACTGGTGATTGCTGCTGTAATTCAGGCGAAGGATATACTATCATACCAGCTTGGTGAGGGATTAAAAGGCAAGCGGCAAGGTTTCGCTGAAGCGTCAGTGGAGGCGCCCAATATGACAAACATTAGCAAGGTGCATGGCCGCGAAGTGCTCGATTCCCGCGGCAACCCCACAGTCGAAGTTGACCTGTGTCTATCCGATGGAACGCTTGGGCGAGCCATCGTGCCCAGCGGCGCCTCAACCGGCGAGCACGAAGCGCTGGAAATGCGTGACGGAGACAAGTCGCGTTATCTTGGCAAGGGCGTATTGAAGGCTATCGCCGCCGTGAATGACCAGCTTGCGCCGGCGCTGCTTGGGCGCTCCCCTTTTGATCAGAAGGCGCTGGACGAACTGATGCTGGCGCTTGATGGCACGCCAACCAAAAGCAAGCTCGGCGCCAATGCCATCCTCGGCGTATCGATGGCTTTGGCTCATGCAGCTGCCAACAGCCTCGGATTGCCGCTCTACACCTACCTGGGCGGCATTCACGCGCACCTCCTGCCGACCCCGATGATGAATATCATGAATGGCGGAAAACATGCCCTGGGCAGCACAGACTTTCAAGAATTTATGGTGATGCCGGTTGGCGCGCCGACATTCCGCGAAGCGCTGCGCTGGGGCGCCGAGATTTATCATCAGCTCAAAGATGTGCTGCACGACAGAGGTTATCAGACCACAGTCGGCGACGAAGGCGGTTTCGCGCCTGGGCTCGGCAGCAATCAAGCCGCCCTCGATGTGATAATGGAAGCGATAGAAAAAGCCGGTTATCGCGCCGGCGACGAGGTGTTCATCGCCCTCGATCCGGCAGCATCCGAAATCTACCAGAATGGCGTCTACCATCTTGAGATTGAAGGTCGCGCGCTCAGTGGCGAAGAGATGGTCGAATTCTGGAGCGATTGGTGCGACCGTTATCCCATCATTTCAATCGAGGATGGGCTGGACGAAAACGACTGGGACAACTGGTCCAGGCTGGTCGCCAAGGTCGGCGATCGCGTGCAGATCGTCGGCGACGACCTGCTTGTAACCAATGTGGAAAAGGTCAAACGGGCGATACGCGAAAAGGCGGCCAATTCGCTCCTGTTCAAGGTCAACCAGATTGGATCGCTGACCGAGGCTTTTGCCGCGGCGCAGTTGGCGCAGCGCCACAATATGACCGTGGTCACCAGCCACCGCAGCGGCGAAACGGAGGACAATACGATCGCTGATATCGCCGTCGCGATGAACAGCGGGCAGATCAAAACCGGCGCGCCCGCCCGCACCGACAGGATTGCCAAATACAACCAACTGCTGCGAATTGAAGAGCGGCTCGGCGACGCCGCCCGCTACGCCGGCATGGCGGCATTCGCCAACCTCAATCACGATGTAGAATAAAGGCGCAGTTGCCATCAATGCCAGACGATGCGCCAGCTGGCTTGATAGAACAACTGTTGGTCTCACATTCTGGGGGGAACGCGCATGCGGCTCAGTCTGGATAGCAAGCACACCAAAATCGTAGCGACGATCGGGCCCGCTTCGCGCCAGCCGGAGACCCTGCGCGCCATGATTCGCGGTGGCATGAATGTCGCTCGAATCAATTTCTCGCACGGCGATCACCAGATGCATGGCGAGACGATCGACAACATCCGCCGGCTCGCCGCCGAAGAAGGCACAACCGTGGGCCTGCTTTGCGATATTCAAGGTCCCAAAATCCGTATCGGGGAATTGCAGGAAGAGCCGGTGATGCTGGAAATTGGCGACAGCATCACGCTTACGCTGGATGACCTGGTCGGCAAAAAAGAGATCGTCTCGCTGCCGCATCCGGAATTCCTGCGCGATATCGAAGCCGGCGCCTCCCTCTTGCTCGATGACGGCAATCTGCAATTCAGCGTGCTGCGAACCGACGGGCGCAATCTCGATTGCAAAGTCGTTGTCGGTGGGCCGCTAAAGTCGCGCAAGGGCGTTTCAGCGCCGAACGCGCGCCTGACCCTGTCCGCCATCACCGACAAGGATAGCGAGGATATCGAATTCGCCCTGGCAAAAGATTGCGATTACATGGCGATGTCCTTCGTGCGCTCAGCCAATGATATCCATGAACTCAAGGCATTGATGCGCAAGTTGGGCAAGCAGGCAGCCGTCATCGCTAAAATCGAAATGGGCGAGGCGCTGGAAAAAATCGAAGAAATTATCGCCGTTTGCGATGGCATCATGGTCGCTCGGGGCGATCTCGGCATCGAAACGCCGGCGGAGGAAGTGCCCTTTCACCAGAAACGCATCATTAAGCTTTGCAACGAGGCAGCCAAACCGGTTATCACAGCCACGCAAATGCTGGAGTCCATGACCGATAATCCACGACCGACGCGCGCGGAAGCCAGCGATGTCTACAACGCCATTCTGGATGGCACCGATGCCATCATGCTCAGCGCCGAGAGCGCCAGCGGCCGCTATCCGGTCCGCGCCGTCGAGGTCATGAGCGAGATCGCTTCCATTGCCGAGCAGAATCTCAGCGACGAGCGCGCGGCGCAGGCGAACAACCATTTCGCCGGTGAAGCAACAGAAGACATTTCCGACGCCATCAGCAAGGCGACTAGCGAAATCTCACAAGCCATCAAGCCAAAAGCCATCGTAACAACAAGCATGTCCGGCTATACCACGCGGCGCGTGGCGAAACAGCGCCCAAGCGCGCCCATCCTCTGCATGACGCCGATTACAACAACTCAACGCCGCATGGCGCTGGTTTGGGGCGTTACGCCGCTGCAGATCCAGGAGTTCGCCACCATTGACGAAATGATCAGCATCATCGTCCGCACGGCGCACGAAAAGCGGCTGGTCGATCGCGGGGATCGGCTCGTCATCATCGCCGGCGTCCCCTTCGGCATCGACGGCCAAACCAACTTGATCAAGATTCACACCGTTGGCGAAGAAGGCGAGATCTAAACTGCGCTATCCACTGGCTCGGCTCGCTTCATTCTCGCGCGCCGAATGCGACCGGGAGAAGCGCCGCCCTTACCGCTATTCCACTTGCTGCGACGCCACCCACTTGGCGTCAATAGGCGCCGGCTCGGAGGGTTTGACGTGGCGCGAGCTCGTCGCTATCGTGCCGTCTGACGTATAGTTGACCTGGCTCGTGGTGCAGCGCGGGCAAATGTTCCACGGCAATTCCAGCAAATAATCGCAATTCACACAGGTCTTTTTCAAACGATGATGACATTGCGGGCAGGCTTGCCAATCGTGCTGCACGCGCTGGCCGCAGCCGGGGCAAGTTGGCCGTTCTTCTATCTCTTGCAGCAGCGCCTCTTCTTCCAGCGAGCGTTCGTAAGTCTCCGAGAGCGTCGCTCGCGGCCGCAATAATATGTATACAAACAGACCGGGCACATTAAGCAGAAAGACAATTACGGCGACCAGGAAACGCGCCAAGGGATCGCGCGATCGAGAACGCATGTCGCGGTATGCCCAAATCACCAAAGCCAACCAAAAGGCGGCGAGCGTAACAATGACAAATATCGTCCCGACCAGCAGGATATCGTCGAAGCCCTCTGGCATTTATCAGTCTCCCAAGTTGATCATCAGGAGCGGAATCCGAAATCGCTAGCCACTCGCCACAGCGCCTGCTGATTCAACCGCCAGCAGCATCATTTCGCTGACGACCGTATCGAACTGGTGACCAGAAGCATAAAACCGAATCGCGTTGATGAAAGCCGGGCGGTGATCTTCCGCGATCAAATTAAGCAGATTCCCTGAGTCAAAGGTATACCACACCGACGGATTCGTATCGACATGTTCTTGCAGACAGCTGGCGCAAGTCTTCTTGTGCGTGCCGGAAGCCTGGCCTTCGTAATAAAAGCCGCGAAACCAATTGCTGCGATTATTGGGCGGCGAGTCGCCAGTTGTGTAGGTGATATGCACCATTAACGGGCACTCGCTTCCTTCTTTGCCGCATAGACTGAGCGACTGATAATTGAGACTGAATGTCGCCAAGACACGCAAGGACTCGAAATGTCTGACGTCCAAGCCCTCAGCCTCGAATTCTTGAATGCATGAGATTTCACCGTGTGTTGCCGCGTTGCCAAAGCGTTGCAGATTCACCCCCACGCGCCCATCCGACTCGAGAATGGAAAATGAACCGGGGGGGTTCTGTTCCGACAGGCCGCTGCAGCTCCAGTTCAAAGGCTCGCCCGGAGAATAGAGCTGCCCTATGCTTAAGCTCTGTAAGCTGAAGTCGCCAGTCATTAACAGGTTTGTTGTATCCTCAAGCGTCCGAATGCTTCGATTGCCCCTCTTGACAACCAATTCACTGCCGGGATCGACCGGATTGCGCAAATTGGGATCGTCGCCAAAAAACGCGCTGACCGCGCCTGCCAGGTTCAGCAGGCGAATTTCGTCTTCGGATACGCTCAAACGATAGCGGCCATTGCTGAGGGACTGGATGTGGACGCCCTTGTCTGTATTGAGGACATCGGTATAGATGTCCATCACAAATGGATGCGCGTCTACCCCGGTGACGAGAACGTCCAGCTGGCCCGACAAACGCGAGAATTGAATGCGCTGCGGATCTTGGCTCCAATCGAAGCGTGGGCTGATGGCATGGTTGAAGGTGACGAAGGTGTTGCCCTGCAAGGTTACCGCTGCCAGCAGTTCGGCTCTCTCGACATTATCTTCGGTATAATCGCGAAACTGGATCGTGGCTTGCGAAAGCGAGTCCGTGCTGACGCTCGTGACCCGGTTGGTCAATTCTTCCCGGCTCCGCTCAACCGTCTCCCGCAGGTCCGCGCCGGTTATTCCGACCGTTCCCTTGGACACATAAAGCGTCGCCGGTATCGGCACAGTGGAACGGAACAGGTAATGCCAGACGCCAAAACCTGCCGTCAATGTCATCGTGCAAAAGAGCGCAAACGCGCCCAACAGCACTATCCAGGCGATGCGCTCCGGCGATCTGGAGCCGCCAAAATCATAGGCGCCGCCATCGCTTGCCGCCGCTTCAATGATCTCTTCCGCCTGCTGTGTAATATCCACTTTGGCAATGCCCGGAACAATGACAAACATTCAATTGCCCTTGTTATTATAACATTCGCGCGCTCTTTTGTCTCAGCGATCATGCGCTATAATTAAGGCATGATTGCCAGCGCTGGCGAAAAGGAGGCAATGCGGTTATGTCTGGTCACAGCAAATGGTCGACGATCAAGCGCAAGAAGGGCGCCGAGGATGCCAAACGCGCGAAGATCTTCACCCGTTTGGGGCGTGATGTCATGGTTGCCGCCCGTGAAGGCGGTGGCGATGAAAGCGCCAACCCCAAGCTCAAATTGGCGATCGCCAAGGCGCGCGCCGCCAACATGCCCAAAGACAATATCGAACGGGCGATCAAAAAAGGAACGGGTGAAATCGCCGGTGGCGAAGTTGTCGAAATTCTATACGAAGGTTATGGTCCCGAGGGCGTCGCCTACATCGTTGAAATCCTGACCGACAACAAGAACCGCGCCTTGGCTGAAGTAAAGCACGCCTTCAGCAAGTACGCCGGCAGCCTGGCGACCAACGGCGCCGTCATCTGGCAGTTCGACCAGAAGGGCATGATCACGCTGAAGGGCGAGATGGATTTCGACGAAGTCTTTATGGACGCAGCCGAAGCCGGCGCCGAAGATGTCGTCGATGAGGACGGCGTCATGACGGTTTATACCGCCCGCGATGACTTCGCCGCCGTCGAACAGGCGCTAAGCGACGCCGGTTATGAATTCGAAGATAGCGAACTGCGCTGGATCCCGCAGAACGAAGTGGATGTGCCGAAAGGCAAAGCGCTGCAGAATATGCGCCTTTTGGAACAATTGGAGGACGCGGATGACGTGCAGGCTGTATCCTCTAATCTGAACATTACCGACGAAGCGCTGGCCGCCTTTCAAGCCTGATATGCTTGCTCTTGGCATAGACCCGGGCACAGCCTCCCTCGGGTACGGGCTGGTGCGAGAGAATGGCGATGGCTCGCTGACCTGCCTACACTACGGCGTCATCCGCACGAAAGCCGATACGCCGATGCCGCAGCGCCTAAAGCATATTCACGACGAACTCGTCGCCCTGATTGAGCGCTATCAACCCGATAGAGCGGCTGTCGAGGAGCTCTTTTTCGCGCGTAATGTGACGACCGCCATTACCGTGGCGCAGGCGCGCGGCGTGATCTTGCTCGCGCTGCAGAACGCGGGCGCCCCCATCGCCGAGTACAAGCCCAACTTCATCAAACAAGCCATCACCGGCTTCGGCGCCGCCGACAAAGCGCAAATGCAGGAGATGGTTCGCCTGCTCCTGGCGCTCGAGCATAGGCCTCGCCCGGATGATGCCGCCGATGCGCTGGCCGTCGCCATTGCCGATCTGCACAGTTATCGGCTTGCCGGCGTCAACCCAATGTAAAACAGGTCAAATCCAATGATTAGCGCCATCGAAGGCAGGCTCGCCAGCAAATCAGCCGATCATATCGTCCTGACAATTGGCGGCATTGGGGTCGAAGTCTGCGCCCCATTCAGCACGATTGAGAAACTGCAAGCCGACCGCGTATGCTTGCAGACGCGCCTCGTCGTTCGCGAAGACTCGCTGACCCTTTACGGCTTCGCCACAACGAACGAACGCGACCTCTTTGACGCCTTCCTCAAAATCAGCGGCATTGGACCCCGGCTGGCCATCGCCATACTCAGCACCCTGAGCGTGGACAACATACACAGCGCCGTGCGCAGCGACCGTCCCGAGCTCATCAGCCGCGTGCCGGGCATCGGCAAAAAAACCGCCCAGAAGATCGTGCTTGAACTGCAAGACAAGATCCCGTCGGCGCTGGAGGCGGCACCACTGGGCGAAGACGGCGATACCAGCGCCGAGATTATGGATGCGCTGACTGCGCTCGGCTACAGCGTGGTTGAAGCGCAGACGGCAATCCAGTCCATTCCGATTGACGCGCCCGATAGCGTTGAAGCGCGCGTGATGATCGCGCTGCGGAACTTGGGTGGCTGACTTTTTTCGCTTCAAGCGTGGCGCCCTTGGCGAGCGCGGATTGAACAAACGCGGGAGCAGCATATGGCGGACACATTAATCGGCAAGCGCGTCGACGTCCTCGACAAAGGCTGGATCGAATTGGTCGACCTGATGCCGCACCCGGCCTCGGACGTGACCGGCGACCTCGCCATCGTCAATGCGGCGCGCGTCAGTTTCCTTGGCGAGAGCAAGGGACCGGAGCGCGACAAAAAGCTGCTCTTCTATCTGCTCCGCCAGCGCCATACTTCCCCCTTTGAGATGGTCGAATTCAAATTTCGCGTGCGCGCGCCGCTGGTGACTTGGTGGCAATGGGTGCGGCATCGCACCTGGAGTATGAACGCCCAATCGGGACGCTATACGCCCTTCCAGGAAAGTGACTTTTATGTGCCCGACCCCTGGCGCAAACAGAGCGCCGACAACAAGCAAGCCAGCGAAGGCAGCCTGGAGGCCGCCGCCGGGCTAGAACTCACTGAGAAGCTGCTGGCGCACTATGACGAAGGCTTCCGGCTTTATTCGGAAGCGTTGGAGAAAGGCGTTTCCAAAGAAATGGCGCGGCTATTCTTGCCCGGCTTCAGCGTCTATTACACCTGGGTGACCAAAATAGACGCGCATAATCTGATGCATTTTCTCCGATTGCGAATGGCGACCGACGCCCAATATGAGATCCGAGTCTACGCCGCCGCAATCTATGAGCATTTCTTCAAGCCGGCCTTGCCCTGGACGGCGGAGGCTTTCCGCAAATTCATATTACAAATCGAAAACTGAAAGCGACGCTTAGTCTTCAATTTCAATCGTATCCGGGCGATTGATGAGAAAAGCCGAAGATCGTTCAAAATAATCACGCATCATGGAGCGCGCCGGCTCTTCGATTCCGGTTTCGTCAATCGCAGCGCACATATGATCAAACCAATGATCGCGCGCCCGTCGATCGATCGCAAACGGAAAATGCCGCATGCGCAGGCGCGGATGGCCGCGTTCTTCGCTGTAACGCGCTGGTCCCCCGAAGAATTGCACGAGGAAGAGGAATAAGCGCCGCTTCGATTCGGCAAGGTCAGCCGGATACATCGGGCGCAGAACAGCGTCCGCCTCGACCTTGTCGTAGAAAGCATCCACGATCAGTCGCAGGCTTTCTTCACCACCGAGCAATTCGTAAACGCTTCGCGGTTTGAAACTCATAAGTTGCGCTATCCCACCCGATGCCGATTCTGATTTATCGCCCGGCTTATGCCGTTAATGATTGTATCCGCAGTTGCGGCGCTGCCCCAGCGAGAAACTTTGACTTTACAATCGTCGCGCCAACTGTACAATCCATTCGTTAACTCAAATGGCGAGCGAGGTTACCGCAAAATATGCGAAACATCATCAAATTGGCGGCGTTGCTTTCGCTGCTGCTGACGCTGCAACTGAGCCTGGCGCAGGAATCGGCGTCCGTCAGCGTCATCGGCTCGGGCATTGGCAATTCGCTGCTGAGAGCCCTGGCCGAGCAAGCCGAGCAGGCGCCGCTGGACCTAAGCACGGTTGGCACCGCGGCCGGCATCGACCAGTTTTGCAACGGCGATATTGACCTGGCGACTGCTATACGTCCGATGTCGGGTACAGAAAAAGCGATCTGCGGCGCAAACGACATCGCGTACAGCGAATTGCTGATCGCCCACCGCATCCTCGCCTTTGTCGCCCATCCAGACGCGCCGCTCGAATGCTTGAC
This sequence comes from Anaerolineae bacterium, assembly GCA_022820125.1. Classification (GTDB taxonomy): domain Bacteria; phylum Chloroflexota; class Anaerolineae; order Aggregatilineales; family Phototrophicaceae; genus UBA6055. Next base: position 73,198 of record JAJEGA010000014.1, read on the forward strand.
TGAAAGCCAGGCGCAAGCGATATTGAAGCCCTCCGCCAGTGGCTTGGCGACGGATTGGACCTTCAGCGGCGATGATGAAAACGACACCCCCTTATCGCTAATCTTGCCGCCGGACGGACTAATCGAGTTCGTCATCGCCGATGATCTTGTGCCCGGCGATGGCTTGCGCCGCGACGCCCGCGCCTACGAAAACACCGCCGACGCGCTGGCAATTGTCGCCGAGACTGAAGGCGCCCTGGCCTTGGTGGGCTGGCATGAGCCGCTCGCTGAAATCGACTCCCTTGCCCTCCTGGCTTTTGACAGCGGCGAGCTTGGCGAATGCGCTTTGCCCTCAGCCGAAAATGTCGAGCAAGAGCAATACAGCACCGCCATCTCACTGATCGTCTATGTGAATCGCCCCCGCATGGCGTCAAACCCGCGCGTCTCTGAGCTATTGCAGTTTGTCACGGACAAGGCGAATCAAGCTCTCATTCGCCTGAACGATGCGACCCCGCCGAGCGAAGCCGCTTATGATCTGAATAGTCGCGTGCTGATGGACGAAGCCGCCGCAGTGGACGCCGCGGACTTCCAGGCGCCTGGCGGCTTGACCGGCAGCCTGCGGATCGTCGGCGCCGCAAGCGCAGTGGATGTGCTTGACCTAGCGGCAACGGCGCTCACGCAAGTCAACGAGAGCCTGGCGATCAACCTGGACTTTGCCGGTCAAGCAAACGGAATTGCGGCGCTATGCGCGGGAGAAGCCGATATCGCGCTGCTGGATGCGCGCTTGACTGATGACGACCTCGCAGCCTGCAGCGCCAGCGACATCGCAACCCGGCCGATAACGCTAGGCTCGCAAGCCACCGTGTTGATCGGCAACGCCGCTGACGAGCATACGCGCTGCCTGACCACCGATCAGGTCAACACAATATGGCGCGCCGAATCCGCCAAGCTCGTGACCAATTGGTCCGCCGTCGATCCGACATTTCCCGATTTGGCCATGACGCTATTTGGCTGGACGCTGCTCGATCAGTCAACTGACATCCTGCTGCAAACAGCCGGCGATGTGATCCCGCCGATCAGGCGCGATACGGAAATAGATTATAACCCCTTGTATCGGGCGGCGGCGGTAGGCAATGTGCCCGGCGCCTTGACCTATGTCAACTGGAGCGACTATCAACGCGTCATCGAGGGCAACCAGGCGAATATCCAGCGGGTCGCGGTCGACGCCGGCGCCGGCTGCGTGACGCCAACGCCCCAAACGATTGCAGACGACAGCTACGCCCTTTCCCGACCGGCGACCTTGCTCATCCGTCAGCGGGCTTTAACCGACATCAATAGCCAGTCCTATCTGTGGACGCTCTTTGGCGCCGACAACTGGCATAATGTTGAGCGAGAAGGTTTTGTCGGGCTGTCATCGCTGGAACTGCCCGCCGTCCGCCTGGAATTGCAGCGCTCATTCGCTGAAGCGCAAGCGAGATACCCGGACGCAGCCGATTCCGCCGCCGATGTCGCTACCCAAGATGACGAATCGGCCGCTGCGGATGAAGGTTGATCCCTTGCAAACTGGCGCGCCTGATACAATCGCATGACCATTAACGTGGGCGTCCGGCAACGCGCGGCTTTATTCTTAGGTCGTTGACGCATTCAACCCGAATCGCGCGCCGTCCAGATCGGAGACTCCTATGCGTGGCGAATTCATCGCCTTTGATCTCGAAACCACCGGACTGGACGCCGCATCAGACGAGATCATAGAAGTCGGCATCGCCCGCTTTCGCGACGGCGAACTCGTTGACCAATACCAATCGTTGGTTAATCCGCTGAAGCCCATCCCGCCCGAGATTACGCAGCTGACGGGCATCGACCAGGAGGACGTCGAAGACCAGCCGCGTATCCAAGACATCCTGGCGGACGTCGACCGCATCATTGGCAATTTGCCCCTCGTCGCCCACAATGCGCAATTTGATGTGGCTTTCTTGGGCAAGCATCATCCGCTTGCCGCCAATCTGGCGATTGACACCGTGGAACTCGCTTCAATCATCTTGCCATCGGCGCCACGCTACAACCTAGGCAGCCTGACGCGGGGCTTGGGGATTGAACTGGAGCGCGCCCACCGCGCCTTTGATGACGCTCTGGCGACCGGGTATCTCTACTGGTCGCTCTGGCAAATGCTTTGCCAACTGCCCGCCAGTCTCTTGGCTGAAATCATTGAAGCTAGCGGACGGCAGAAATGGGAATTGCGCGAAGTCTTCCAGGCTGCCATGACCGAAGCGCTAAAAGCCAATGGCATGACCCGCGCGCGCAGCCCCTTCAAACCCGAACGGCTGACCGCGCCTGCGCTCGATATCGCGCAAGCCGGGCATCAACCGCTGGCGCCGGCCGAGGTCGATCAAGTCTTTGCCGAAGGCGGCGCCCTGGCAGCTCACCACGGTGGCTACGAAAGGCGAGACCAGCAACTGAATATGGCGCAAGACATCGCGCGCACGCTCAACCGCGGCGAGCAGCTCATGATTGAAGCGGGAACCGGCACCGGCAAATCAATCGCCTATCTGGTTCCTGCAGCGCTTTGGGCGCGGTCCAACAGCCAACGAGTGACCGTGTCAACGCACACGATCAATTTGCAGGAACAACTGCTCAAGCAAGACATCCCCCTCTTGCGCAAAATAGTCGGCGACGACCTGCAAGCCGCCTTGATGAAAGGACGCGCCAACTATCTCTGTCCCCGGCGGCTGAACACCTTGCGGCGGCGGAAACCGGCTAACCGAGAAGAACTGCGCGCCTTGGCCAAAATCCTCGTCTGGCTGGAAAACAGCTCATCCGGCGACCGCGGCGAGATTAACTTGCGCGCCGGCGAGCGGGCAGTCTGGGCGCGATTAAGCGCGCAGGATGAGGACTGCAGCGCCTTTCGCTGCGCCAGCGAAATGGAGGGCGTCTGCCCCTATTACAAGGCGCGCAAAAAGGCGGAGACCGCTCACATTCTCATAACCAATCACGCGCTGCTGATCGCCGATGCCCGCATCGACAATCGCGCCCTGCCGGATTACCGCCACCTGATTGTAGACGAAGCCCACCAGCTCGAAGACGCGATCACCGATGGCTTGAGCCGGCGAATCGATCAGCCCTTGATCCTGTCGCGATTGCGTGATCTCGGCGCCGTCAAAAGCGGTACATTCGGCGCGTTTCTCGCTGCCGCGCGCGATTACTTCCCGCCGAATGAACTCGAGCGACTCGCGACCTTCATTTCCAATATCAGCGACGCCGTCGCCGAAATGAAACGGGAGGTTCGAGCGTACTTCCGCGCCCTGTATGATTTTGCCAAAGGCAGCGGCGACGGCGGTCGCTACGCCAGACGGCTGCTGAACTCGCAGCGAGAATCCGGCGGCTTCGTCAGCGTGCAGGCGGCATGGCGCCGCTTTGCCGAATACCTCCTCGCTGTGACCGATTCGCTGGAGCATCTGTGCCAAGCGCTGCCGCGCTACGAGCGGTTCCAAATGCCGGATTACAGTGGCTACAGCAGCGAAATCCGCTCGAGTTGGCGCTTCCTGGCTGAGATTCACGAGCAGCTGGAGCGCTTTACCAACGATCCCGAAGCCAACGCCATTTATGCCATCACCGCCAGGGAAGGTCCCGAGCGGCTGCAAATTCATATTTCGCCTCTGCATGTTGGCCCCATGATGGACGAATACCTCAATCAGCGGATGGAAAGCATCGTCCTCACCAGCGCGACCTTAACGACGCAGGGCAGCTTTGACCATATTTCAGAACGGCTTTTCACCGACGATTATCAGAAGGTAGCGCTGGGTTCGCCATTCAACTACAAAGCGTCAACCATGTTGTACCTGCCGAACGATATGCCCGAGCCGAGCCAGCGGCGCGATTATCAGCGAATGCTGGAGCGCGGCATCATCGAATTGGCAGCCGAGCTGCAGGGGCGTGTAATGGCGCTCTTCACCAGCTATGCCCAGCTGCGAGAGACTTCCCGCGCAGTAACGCCCCGCCTCGCCCTTGGCGACATTATGGTCTACGATCAAAGCTTTGGCGGCAGCCGCGACGCGCTGCTCGAAAGTTTCAAGAAAGCCGATAAAGCCGTGCTCATGGGCACGCGCAGCTTTTGGCAAGGCGTGGATATCCCGGGAGATGACCTCAGCGCCCTCGTCATCGCGCGGCTGCCATTTGCGGTGCCTTCCGATCCGGTGTTCTCCGCTCGCTCCGAAACCTATAGCGACCCGTTTCAGCAATTCGCCGTGCCCGACGCCATCCTGCGTTTTCGGCAAGGGTTCGGCCGCCTGATTCGCAGCCGCAGCGACCGCGGCGTCGTCATCATATTTGACAGTCGCGTCACCAGCAAGCGCTACGGCAGTGATTTTCTTGAATCGCTGCCCGATTGCACAGTAGAATACGGTTCACTGGAGAATCTGCCAAAGGTCGCCTCCGACTGGATCCATGAAAGGCGGCGCAAAAAATGAAGACCCCGGCCGGTCGCGAGTGCCCCCACTATTACGCCGACCATAATCGCCACACGCGCGACATAGAAGAATGCCGCCTGGCTAAGAGCAATCCCGAGTCCGAGACCTGGCGCCCAAAAGATTGCGTCAAATGTCCTGTTCCCGACATTGTCTTAGCCAACGCCAGCCCCGATACCCGGCTCGTGCTCACAATCAAAGCCGGTTTCCTCGGCTTTGTCCGGCGGGTGGAAGTCGAGGCGATCTGCCTCAAAAATGGCGAAAAGGTTGATCCATTCGTCGGCTGCCCGGATGATCATCCTGGTCTTGACATTTTCCGCCAGGCATTGGAAAGCAGCGATGATTAAGGCGGTCCTGCTCGATCTCGACAATACGCTGCTGCACAATCCCGATGAAGAATGGGTCGCCGCCTTTCGCCAGCAATGGGACCTGCACTTTGCCCAAACCTGCGGGATCAACCATGCCTCCAGCGCCCTGGGCAATGCCATCGGACGCTTGAATCGTGAACCGGCAACCGGCCGCGCGAACGCAGACATCATTTTTGAGGCGCTGTCATTGGCGCTGCCGCTGACCGACGCCGCGCTCTCGGCCGCCATCGCCAGCTTCTACCAAGGCAATTATCGCCGGCTCAGAGAAAACACCGCGCCAATCGCCCACGCCGCCAACTTGGTAAACGCCCTGCTGGAGCAGGATCTGCTCGTCGCAATCGCTACCAATCCCTTCTTCCCGGAAGCGGCTACGCGCGAACGAATCGGCTGGGCCGGCTTGTCCGGCTTCATATCGGATTTCGCCTACATCACCCATAGCGAGAATATGCGCTACGCCAAACCGAGCCCCGCCTATTATGCCGAGACCATTGCCCGCGTCGGCGTTGAACCCGATGAGGCATTGCTCGTCGGCGACAGCATGCGCAACGATATCGAACCGGCGCGGGCGATCGGCATCCACACCTGGCATGTAAACGCGAAGGGCGCGCTCTTGTCCCTTCTTGAGCGCGTGCGCGAATCCGGCTGGCGGCAGAACTATCTTGCGCGTCAGCTCCAGCCGGGCATGATCTTGCCGCAATTGCGGGGCAATAACGCCGCGCTCCAGGGGCTGCTGGCGGAGGCGCAGCCACATCACTGGCGGCAGCGTCCCGATCCGCAAGAATGGTCAATACTTCAGATTCTCTGCCACCTTTGGCAGACAGAAGAACCGGTGCACCGCGCACGCCTGCAAGCCATCCGCGATCGCGATAATCCCTTTATCGCCGCGCTGCCTCCGCCCGGCCCCGATATCCCGCACTGCCACGATGACGGACGCGAAGTGCTGAACTGCTTCCTGGGCGAGCGCGAGGAGACGATTCGGCTGCTGGCGGGTTTGACGCCGGCGCAATGGGGGAGGACTGCAAGGCATAGCATATTTGGCTTGACAACCATGTTGGAGATGGCTCACTTTACCGCTCAGCATGACCGCCTTCACATCACCCAGCTCTGTCAGACCTTGGGCAAATGCGCCGAATGATGGTGACCCCATCCGTAAGCTGCGAACTCGCGCCATACAAGAGAGCCAAACGCGTTGACGAATGACGTACCTACTGTACAATACGTTTAGATAGTTCTAAACTTCACGATTATCAAGTTGGAGTCCACCATGTCTGGCGCGCTAATTGAACAAGTGAAGTTGAATGACTCGCTGGACGAGTGGATGGCGGCGGTTGAATGCGCGATGTTCGCCGCCACAGACAGCGACGTCCAGATCCTGCGGGAAGCCAGCCGCCATATCTTGAGCGCCGGCGGCAAACGCGTTCGTCCGCGCCTGCTGCTGCTCAGTTATCTGGCGCTCGGCGGTCGCGATCTGGCACAGGTTGCGAAACCGGCGGCCGCCATCGAGTTGATGCACACAGCCAGCGTCGTTCACGACGATATCAACGACCACGGGACGCTTCGCCGCGGGCGCCCGTCGGTCAATGCGCTATGGGGGCGTACTTTCGCGCTCTTGACCGGCGACTTTCTGTTCACCGCCGTATACGAATTGATGGCGCCCTATCACGATCTCAACATCGATCTGGCGACGGCGGCCACTGGCTTGGTCGAAGGCGAAACGCTGCAGGCGAGCGCCGTGAAAAACAGAACCTTCACGCGCGAGGCATATATGGAGATCATAGCGAAGAAGACCGCCGCCCTTTTCCAAGCCGCTGGGGCGATCGGCGCTAAATTGGCCCGCGCCAATAAAAGCGAAGTCAGCATCCTTTCCGCCTTTGGATTCAACCTCGGTCTCGCCTTTCAGCTTGTGGACGACATCCTTGATCTGGTGGCGGATGAAAGCAAACTGGGCAAAACCAGCGGAATTGACCTCAGCCAGGGACGCGGCGTTGCCGTCGCGATGAACGATGTTCGCAGCAACGGCAATGCCCCGCGGATGGATCCCTTGGATGAAATTCGACAAAAGATGATGGAGGACGACACCCTGGCCAAAGCGCGCGAACAAGCCGACCAGCTCGTTAACAGCGCGATTGCGAGCCTGGCCGCGCTGGATGACTCGCCCGCCAAATCGGCGCTTATTGACTTTGCCCGCCAAATCATCGACAGAGACAACTGAAGCCCGCCAGATCTTGCGCAGACGCAGCGTATCCCTGTAATCAAAATAGAAACGCTCTCTGCTCTCCTTGTGTACGAACATACTGCAAGTAAATATGCAAAATGCGGACCGTGATTCTTGTTGTCGGAATCTGTAGAGGCGAGACTAATCTCGCCCGTATTAGTGACAGATTGCATACGGGCGCCTTGGCGAGACGCCCCTACACGTTTTATGCTTTTTGCATGACTTGCTTGGTTCTATTTCTATGCCCTCAGTGTTGAAATTCTCTGTTCAAAACTCGGCAAAAGCGCTTGCCGGCGCCATCCGCCAACCTTAAGCAAAACGCAATCTCATTGCCAACAGGCGAAACTGGCAGCATAATGATTCGCGCCATACTTGCTGGACTGCGAGGCAAACAATGAAAGTTGCGAGCATTGCGCAAGTGCGGGAAATCGAACGAGCCGCCGACCGCTCGCTGCTGAGCTTTCAGCAGATGATGCTGAACGCGGGCGCCGAAGCCAGCGAGCTTTTGCAGAAGCGCATCCCGATCGATGCCGCGAGCAAAATCACTTTTCTGATCGGCAAAGGCAATAACGGCGGCGATGGCTTGGTGATGGCGCGCGAACTGGCGCGAACCACCCGCGCCGACCTCCAGCTCTACCTGCTGGGCGCGCGCGACCGAGCCGATTTGAACTACCGAGCCGTGCTTGACGCCGGGCTATCGCTCGCCTCAGCCGCCGATGATCATAATGGAAAACAGCTCTCAAGTCTTGTCGAGAGCGCCGACATCATTGTCGACGCCATACTTGGAATCGGCGCGCGTCTGCCGCTGCGAGGACTCGCAGCCAAGACGCTGGAAACGGTGAACGACTGCTTGCGCAAAAGGAAGGCGCGTCCATTTGTGCTGGCAATTGACTGCCCCAGCGGTATCGATTGCGACGCGGGCGACGCCGATGCCAATGTCATTGCCGCCGACCTCACCATTTCTTTCATCGCTGGCAAACCGGGCTTATTCGTCTTTCCAGCCGCTCGTTACGTCGGCGACCTGGAAATCGCCGCGATCGGCATCCCGGAGCGTTTCCCTCAATTGGCGCGCATCAAGACGACGGTCGTCGACGCTCGCCTCGCGTCTTCGCTCTTGCCTGAAAGACCGCTCGATGGCCACAAAGGCAGCTTCGGCAAAGTCTTGCTGGTGGCCGGCTCGGAACACTATATCGGCGCAATCGCCCTGGCCGCCGAAGCGGCCTATCGTTCGGGCGCCGGTCTGGTCACGGTCGCTACAACTCGCCTGCTGATCGAAACGGTCGCGGGCTCCCTGCGCGAACCCACCTGGCTGCCTTTGCCGGAAAGGGATGGCGGCATTGCCGAGACCGCCGTAGACGCCGTCCTCGCAGCAGCAGAGGCCTGCGATGCCCTGCTCATTGGATGTGGACTCGGTATGCGCGAGAGTACGCGGGAATTCCAGCGTCAACTGTTTGCGCGAGGCTCCCTGCCCGCTTTGGTGCTGGACGCCGACGCCCTGAATCTTCTGCAACGGGACGCTCGCTGGTGGGATGCCTTGCCACCCGGCACGATCATAACGCCCCACCCGGGCGAGCTGGCGCGGCTGACGGATCTAAGCGCGAACGAAATCAACGCCGATCGCTGGGATGTCGCGCGCCAATGCGCGGACCGCTGGAAGCTTGTGCTCGTGCTCAAAGGCGCGCATACGCTGATTGCAGCGCCCGACGGTCGAACCTGCGTCCTGCCAATCAAGACGGACGCCCTCAGCACCGCCGGAACCGGCGATATCCTTGCCGGGCTGATTACGGGCTTGCGCGCGCAAGGGCTAAACGCTTTTGACAGCGCCCGCCTCGGCGCTTACATTCATGCTTCAGCTGGCATAATCGCGGCTCAAAATGCGGGCAGCAGCCGCAGCGTCATCGCCGGCGATGTACTGTCTGCCTTGGGCTCGTCGTTCGCCGCGCTTGAAAGGCTTTAGCGCGTCGCTTCCAGCCGCGATCGCGCCAGCCGCTTCGCTTCAATGAGGCTCGCTTCCATCTCCGCCTCGGCGCTGCCGGCGCCAAATTGCCTCAGGTCTTTCCGCCGCACTTCGCCGCTGTGCTTGATTCGCGTGAGCGCGAAGAGCGTCCCGATGATGATGCCGAGCAGGATACCGACGAAGGTGGCGCTGTCGTCCAACTCAGGAAGTTTGAGACTCATCCTTATGATCCGTTATTGGCGCTTCCGTTGAAACAAGATTGCGAATCCGTATCAGTTCGCGCAGAAATACGAGTAAACCGGAGAGAAAACTCTTGATCTGAATCAAGGGATCAACGGCGTTGCTATTGATGAATTGCGCCGTCGCGCGGCTCAGGCGCGTCGTCTCCCTAGCATTTTCAATTATTGGTTTCACCTCGGTCTTCAGCATGATGAGGAACGCCGCCGCCTGCAGCATCAAAATCGCCAGGGCAGCGATGACCAGCGCCGATTCCAGTATGAAAATCAATAAGAATACATCGCGGAATATCCGTATAACCGGCGCCCAGGTTTCGGCGGCGGTCAAGGCGGCGGCCAGCGCGGCGCCAAAGAGCAGCAGAATGATCAAGATTCCCAGAATCGCGATAAGCTTTATCAATCGGGAGATCTTGGGACCGGAGCGGTCAACTGGTTCGCCAGCGGCCGGCCCGCGCGAGCCAACATCGGATTCAGCCATGGTCAACGCCGAGACACCGGAGTCGTCGGCTCTTTGGTCAGAATATGCGCAAATATCAGCAGGCACACCGCTGTGACTGAAGCCGGCAACAAGTGGATCAAGCCGATTCGAAGTACGCTGATGTCCAGATAACCGCCGACATATTGGCCCAGCAGAAACCCAACCCAACTCGTGACCACGAAGAGCACCATGCGGCGCGCGTTTCCGCCGAACAAAATGTGAAAGCCTAGCCCATACATTGTGGCTATGACAAAGGCGAAGATGAATACAGGATTGGGCATGGCTGTTGCGATTCAATGTTCCAGTGGTAGAATCTTATGTTAGTGTAGCATAAAGCGCTCGTCCAGTCACATCTCCCCGGCGCGTACAATGAACGTCATTGATCTCGAAATACTGATTCCAGCATCACCGGAATTCATTTGGCGTTTCATGGGCGACTTGGCAGTGATTCCCCAGTGGTACGAAGACGTTGTATCTATATCATTTCTCTCGACGCAGCGGGAAGGGCGCGGCACGCGCTGGCGTCATTCCACCGCGCGGGGCAGCGATGTCATCGTAGAAGTCAGCGCCTGGTACGACACACTGGGCTACGAATATCGCATCGTCGACGGCACGACCTTCAACGAGAATCAGGGGCGGATCCGCCTGCATGAAGTCACCGACGGCACCCTGGTGCGCTGGACATTTCAATATGAGGCCGGTGGTGTGCTGGGCGGTATACGCAACGCGATGCGCCTAAAACGAAATACAACCAACCAAATCCAGGACAGCCTGAGAAACCTGCATCAACTGATTTTGCAGGAATCCGGCGGCATCTCCACCCACGAAGCCAAAGCAAGCATGCAAGACGCGCCCGACGTCGACGAGCGATTGAGCTATCAGCCTCGCCACCCGTCGGCTTTTCGCGACGCCGCCCTCGAAGAATTTGACGATGACACATCGCTTTCCGAGCGCCTTCCGCTGGCTTACGATCTCGAGCTGGAGCCCGCAGCCCTGCCGCCAGTGGCAGACAGCGACACCAAACCGAATCCGGTGGCTTTGGGCGCCGGCGAGGAACTGATTCCAAACCTTGCGCCCGAGCCCAAGCTCGAAGATACGAGACCGATGGAAGTTGAAGTTCTGCTCGCGGAAGACCCACCGCAGGAGATTCCGACCACCCCTGAACCCGAACCCCAAACCGAAGCCGAAGCGCTAGCGCTCGAACCGATGGCGCAAACCCCCAAAGACGACCCGCCGCCCGACACGAGCCTTGCCCCGAAACCGCTCGATGATTCGTCAAACCTCAGTGTTTTTGAGATCTTTGGCTTGCGGAAGCCCAGCGAAACACGAGCTGACACCGAGAATGCGCATGAACCACGCAGCGATTTTGGCGCAACCTTTACTGACCGCGGCACCCAAGCGTCAAGCGCTGGCGAGTTGGAACCGGTCGGCGCCGAAAACGACAAAATGCCCGAAGAGAAGCCCGCCCAAGCTGACGCGCGATTCGCTGATGCGACCACAATTTCCGGCTGGCGGCGCAGCGCGCGCCGAAAGAAAACGCGGATTCGCTCGCATACCTGAGGCAGCGCATTGCCGCAGGCGCGCTCCCATCAAGCTTTGAGGCCAAAGAAAAACGCCCGCAGCCCGCGGACGTCCAGCGCTTTGCTTCTATTGGGTGGATGAAGGGGCTCGAACCCTCAACCGCCTGAACCACAATCAGGTGCTCTGCCATTGAGCTACACCCACCATGCTCATCTCATAATATAGCATGCCTCACAAATCAAATCTAGGCTGCAATCGGTTTAGACCTGTACCGTCGCCTCTACTTTTCTGAGGAGCACAATCTGCACCTGGCTGCCGCCCAAAGCCAGCGCGCGCGTCTGAGCCGACAGACCGGGCGCCTGAAACATGGAACGAAGCTCCGGATCCTTGGATTCGCTGTAAGATTGACCCGTCAGGCGGTAAAGGATCCGGATGACGCGCGCGCGCCAACCACCGTCCGTCAATAGCCCGGACAGCACAATGACCGCTGGCGAGCCGCGCTTCAATACGCGCTCAATCTCATTCAAAGTTGCCGCTTCGACAATGAAAGCCGTCGGGAAAGTGCATACGATAGCGGAAACGGAATTGGATCGTATCGGCAGACGCCCCGCATCCCCGCGCAAAAGGCGCGCGGAGAATCCTGCCCGCTCGAGTTTCCGGCGCGCAAGCCGCCCCATATTGGCTGAGAGATCCAGCGCGATGGCGCGGAATCCAGATTCCGCGAGGTCAAGCTGCAGGTCGCCGCTGCCATGAGCCAGTTCAAGGATTAAGCCGGCATCATTCGGAGGCAAGAACGGAATCACGCTGCGCTGCCAGCAGCGCCACTGGCTAAGCGAAACCAACCGGCTGACCCGGTCGTAAGCGAAAGCGCATTCGTTGTACAGCAACCGAAACCCGAAGCGCCGGATTCGATTCAGCATTGTTTCATTGCGCTGATGATGCGGCCCGGTTCGTCCGTGATGATGGCATTGACGCCGAGCCCTTTGAGCTGCAATGCGCGCTCCCCATCGTTGACCGTCCAGACATTGACATAATAACCCCGCGCTCGCGCCCAATTCATATAGGCCTCATCAACCATGTCGTGCCGCGGGTGACGCGCTTCGTGCCGCATTCTTCTGAGCGGCCGATGATGCGCCGCCGGCATATCGGGCTGATGAAGAAAGCCCATCATCACCAAAGGCGTCATACTCCGAACGCGCCGCAGTATTGCCGGATCGAAACAAGACACGATGACCCGATCGCGCATATTGTGGCGGCGAATGCAATCGGCCAGTTGTCTCTCCACGCGGTCCAGCGAATCGCGCCGCGCCTTGATCTCCACATTGATGAGCATTTCATTGCCGAAGGCGTCGAAGACTTCATCGAGCGTCGGAATCCGCTGGCCCGCGAAAGATGCGGCAAACCAGCCGCCAGCGTCCAGTCGTTTCAGCGCCGAGAGCGTAAACTGGCTGACGCTGCCCCGCCCATCTGTCGTTGAATCGACCGTCTCGTCATGAATGACCACGAGATGTCCATCGTGCGATAATTGGACATCAAGCTCAATGCCGTCAGCGCCTTGCTCGCGCGCGAGGTCAAATGCCGCCAGCGTATTCATCGGCGCCTGCGCCATCGCGCCCCGGTGGCCGAAGACGAGCGTCTCGCCCGATTCCATCGCTTCGCGCATGCTGCGGTAGCGCATGGCTGCTGTTAAAGTCTCACTGTCTACACCAGGATTTGCAGGTCATCGCCCTCGATTCGCGCTTCAAACCAAGGCACATCAATCTCCGCCGGGCTGCGCGTCGCCCTCCCATTCCGCAAGTCAAAGCGCCCGCCATGACGCGGGCATTCAATTTCCTGGCTCACTAGCTTGCTGGGGCGATCTTGCAGATCAAAAGCGAGCGCGTTGCCATCGTGCGTGCACAAGTCCTCTATAGCGTAAATCTTGCCGCCGATGTTGAATACCGCAATCCAGCGGTTATTGACGCCGAATACTTCGCGCTGCCCCGGCGGCAATTCACTGGCGGAACAGAGCGTCACCCACTCAGCCATCACCCAGTCCTTCACCCTCGATCAACTGCCACTCTTCAGCGGCCGCCACACCATGCGCGCCGACAACCAGCACCTTCAAGGGCAGCAGGGCGCACTTCACGCGGTTGATGCTCAAGTTAAGCCCGATGTTGTCCAGCAACTGCTGCTTGTCAATCACGCGCGCCTCAGCCAGCGTCATGCCGATGAGTTCCTCGCCGAACATCGACGCCGACGCCTGACTTATTGCGCAGCCAACGCCATCCCAGCCGACCTCGCTGATGCCGCCCGTCTCATCCAGGCGCAGGGTCAGGCGCAACTGATCGCCGCATAGCGGGTTGCATTCTTCATGGTCGAAGTCGTTCGGCGCAAGCAAACCCCAATTGCGCGGATTACGCGCATGGTCCAGGATAAGCTCGCGGTACATATCATCCATGATGGGCGTCTCTCGCACCGTCTTTGGTCCGCTTAGAATTATATCGCTTATGCGCGGCGCGTCCACCAACTTCGCGACGCATTTGGTATCACAGCGAACTAATATCAACCAAGCTAATCATGCAATATAGCACAAGCCCGGCTCTCCATCTCCCTTCGCAGAGGACAGAGCAGAGGCGAAACTTGTAGGGGCGTCTCGCTGAGACGCCCGCTTTTCCAGCCATATTTCCTTGGGCGTTTCGCCGAAACGCCCCTACAGGCTTGATTTGAACGACAACCTTGTCACTACTTCTGAGTAGAACAAAGTAAGTAATGCGAAAAAGGGCGATGCTAATCTGATTCGAGATCTGTAGGGGCGAGACTTGTCTCGCCCACTATGTCGCCATTGTACATGTGGGCGACTCAAGAGTCGCCCCTACGATGTTCCTTCATTTT
>JAJEGA010000123.1 GCA_022820125.1 Anaerolineae bacterium
TGAAGGAACATCGTAGGGGCGACTCTTGAGTCGCCCACATGTACAATGGCGACATAGTGGGCGAGACAAGTCTCGCCCCTACAGATCTCGAATCAGATTAGCATCGCCCTTTTTCGCATGACTTACTTGCGTTTACTGAGGAAACGAGGCAGCACAGAGGGCGTGGAGAGCTGTGCGACGGGGCAAAAAATACAATACGGAACGAGCCTTGTAGGGGCGATTCTGTGAGTCGCCCACCCGAACGCAGGCATCTGTAGGTGCGAGCGCGTGGCTCGCCCGAAAAAGACCAAGAAATCATGAATTTGTTACGACATCTTGCTTACTGAAAAACTGTCCTGTCGTCGGCAGCAAACTAGGGAAGGGGGCGTCGCCGTGCGCGAAATGGAGCCTGAATTGCAATACTGGGCAATTCTGCGATGCGCTCAGCTTGGATGGCTGCCGCCCTCGGGCACCAGCCGCAGCATGATAAGAAACGCCAAAATGCCTAATCCGCCGGCCGCGAGCCCAATGAAAAGAAAGTTGCCGTCGCTGAATTTGTAGATGATCGCGCCGAGCGCCCCGCCAGCCACGCGGCCAAGCGAATGCGCGCCAACGTTTGCGCTCATCATCACCGCGCGCGCCTGGGGCAGGATTTCGCTAAACAGCGGCAGCGCGGATACGATTGCGGTTTCAATGCAGATGAACATGATGAATATGCCGAACATCGCCGCCGGCAAACTGAATGACAGATTGGGGATGATTAGAAACAGACCTGAGGCGCTCAGCATGCCGCACATTGAGGTGCGCTTCGTGCCAAAGCGATCGGCCAAGGTAATGACGATGAATTCGCCGATGACCTCGGCCAGCGCGATAACAATGGTGACGGCGCCCAGCGCGGTCAACACGAGGCCGAAGCTATCTTCCATCCAGAGGCCGTAGTTTATATAGAAAATCTCGTGGGAAGCGGTCAGGCAGACGGTGAATAGCAGGGCAAAAACCGCCGGCGGACGCGCGCTGACCACCGTCATAGCCGACAAGGGATTCATGAGGCGGATGCGCTGGCGCGGGCCAGCATCAGCGGCTGGTTCCACGAGCAGCCAAAACACGATGGCGCTCGCCCCCAGCAGAAGGGCGAGGAAGAGAAATATCGCCTGCAAGCTGCTGACATCCAGCAAGAACCCGGCAACGGGCGCCGCGATAACCAGCGACAGCGCCCAACTGAGCTCGGCGATGCCCATGACGCGGGCGCGCCGGCTGAAGTGGATGACATCGCCAATATAGGCTTGAAACGTGGGGTCGTAGATGATCTTGCCGACGCCGAAGCCAAACATGACCAAGACAAATACGCCGTAGTCGGCAAATAGAGCGCCGAGCAGGCTCATGGCGGTCATCATCAGAAGCGCGCCCGCCATGACGGTCTTTTTGCCGAAGCGCTCGGAAAGCGTGCCAAAAAGCGGGCTGAACAAGCCAGCGCCATTCGTCAGCGCGATAACATTTTGAATGCTATCAGCGGAGACGCCGAACGCGGCGCCAATTGGCGAGACAAAGGGATAGGGGAAACGCCTGGTGACGTTGACCGCCAACCTGGCGAAAAATATGGCGAAGATGGACCGTATGACGCTGCTGCTCACGAATGGCTCGCTTCGTTGATTAGTGAACTGTTAGCCGCCGAAGAGCATTCTATCACAGGCGGGCGCGAAGTCCGTCAGGCTTCGGAAGCCCCGGGCGAATTCAGAAGCGCGCGCTCCGATGACCACTGTCGGCACATCGTTGAGCGTATGGCGGCGCGTGCCCAGGTCTTCCATGTTTCCGTGATCGCTTGTTATGACGATCAGCCCATCATCGTCGCCCCATTCAGCGAGCAAGCCGGCTAGCACCTGGTCAAAGTTTTCCAGGATTTCAATGCCGCGCGCCAGCGTCCCCCGATGACCGATGCGATCGGTCAGCCAGTGCGAATGAAAGGCGAAATCGTATTTGCGGGAGAGCCGCGCCAGCAGTTGACCCGCTTCGCGCGACGAGTAATCGGGCAAGCCCTCGATCTTGAGGCGCTGGCGCCAAGCCTCGGTCGTCCATTCGGCGGTGAGGGCGCGGCCCGCGATGAGGTCGTCGACGGTGAAATGCGGCGCTCCCGCTTCGAAGGCGGCTTGCTGCACGCTTGAACGCAGCGTCTTGCCGCGGGCGAAATTGCGCAGCAGCCCCGGTGGATAGGCGGTCAAGAGGCGCGCGGTTTTTCCCCGCTCGGTCACGCGCTTGAAGTAAGAGCGCTTGGCGATGATCGCGCGCGTTTCAATTTCGGGCTTGGGTCCGTAATGACGCCCGATGCGCTGCGGCACATTTAAGCCGGTGAGCAGGCTGGCTTGCCCGGTGCCGCTCTGAGGCCGGCCAGGGACGCCCAGGCGCGGATCGGTCGGGATGAAGATCGCGCGCTCGCTTCGCTGGAAGCCGGTAGAGGCGAGCCAGCGCTTGCCGTTTGTCAGGCTGTGCATGGCGGGTGTATTGGCGCAAGCGAAAGGGTTGGTTTCAGGACAGTCGCCGCCCAAGCCAATACCGTCCAGAAACAGCGTTAATATACGCATGACGCCATCAGCGAAAGGGCTGGTCCAATCATGGATTGTACGACAAGATAAACGGGTTGGTCCGGCGTTCGCGTCCGATAGTGGTCGCGCCCATGTGACCCGGCAAGACCTGCGCCTCATCATCCAGCGACATCAGCCGCTCGAAGATGGAATTCATCAGCAGATTGTGATCGCCCCCCGGCAAGTCGGTGCGCCCGATGCTGCCGGCGAATAGCGTGTCGCCACTGAAGAGAATCTTGTGCTCGGCGAGGTAAAAGCTTAAATGACCCGGCGCGTGCCCAGGCGTGAACAAGCTCTGCAAGCGAAGCGAGTCGAGCGTTATCACATCGTTGTCGGCGAGGAGGCGATCCGGTTTCGCCGCTTCCGGCAATTGACCCAAGCCAAAATAGATGCCTTGCAGCGGAATCTCCGCCAGCAGCGTTTCGCAGTCCTTGTGAATGCAAAAGGGAATCTGAAGCTGCTGCTGGATCGCGGCGCTCGCGAGCACATGGTCGAGATGGGCGTGCGTCGCCAGCATCAGCTTGATCGCCCAGCCCTCGTCTTCGGCGGCGCCCAGAATCGCCGGCGCGTCGTCAACCGGGTCGATCAGGATGGCGTTGCGGGTCTGCGTATCGGCAACCAGGTAGGCATTGGTGGCGAAGGGTCCCAGCGTAAGCGATTTAATTTTGATTGACATGGGCAGCCTTTCATTAGGCGGCAGGCGCGCGTTTGACGATGGACCACATTTCGGATACTTCCTGCATCTTAAGCAGCAGGGCGGCGATTGCGAAGACAACGACACCGATGGCGCCTTCCAACGCCAGCCGCAGAATCGTGTGGGCCAGGCTGCTGCTGGGCGCCGCCGCGACCCACATCGCGTCGACAATCACAATCGCCGCCGCCATGATGAGGGAGGCCACTAGCGTTTTCAAGAGCGTGCGCGCGAGCGCGTCCTCCTGAATGCCATGCCAGCGCCGCCGCAGGATATAGAGCAATGATACCACTTCAAACATGACGCCGAGGGAATTGGCGAGCGCCAGTCCGCTCACATTTCCGATTTCTCGTTTGATGCCGACGGTGGGCAGCGCCTCAGCCGCCGAGTTGATAAAGCCCGCCCCGTCAACCACGCGCGCATCGCTGAGGGCGAAAGCGGCGACAAAGTTGATCGCTGCGCCTCCGAGGGCGGCGAAGAGCGGCGTCAGCGTGTCTTTATCGGCGTAGAAACTTCGCGCAACAACTTCCAGCGCCGAATGCACGATCAAGCCCAGCGTGAACATGCTCAGCGTACTATAGACCAGCGCCGAGGCTGATGCGTCAAAGGCGCCTCGTTCCAGCAGGCTGATGAGCGGACGTCCCAGTACGATCAACCCGATGGCGGAGGGGATGCTGCTGATGAGGATGAAGCGCAGCGCGCCCGACATCGCGTCTCTTTTGCCGGTCAAATCGTTCATTTCGCTCAGGGCGGCGAGGGTGGGGAAGATGACGATGCCCATCGCTGTGCCGAGCAAGGTCTGCGGAATCTGCATCAGGCGCCAGCCCCAATCGAGCGCGCTGACCGAGCCGACGCCCAGGCGCGAGGCGATATTGTTCATCACCAGGAAATTGAGGCTGAATACGCCAAGCCCGCCGATGCGCGGCAGCATCAAGCGGATGACGCGCCAAAGCAGGGGATTGCTCAAACCGAGCTTGAAGCGCCACCTCATCCGATAGCGAAACAGTCCCGGAACTTGAATCGAGAAGTGCAGGGCGGCGCCCAACACCGCTCCGTAGGCGATGCCATGCACGCCAAAGCGCGGCAGCAAGAAGATCACACCCGCGAGGATGCCGACATCAAACATGATCGGCGCCAGCGCCGGCAGCAAGAAGTGCTGATGCGAGTTTAGTATGCCGCTGAAGATGCCGCTGACGGCGAAGATGATTGTGCTGAGCAGCAGGATGCGCATCATGTCTATCGTGTTTTGAGCGGTCGCGGCGTCGAAGCCAGGCGCGACCACCTCTCGCGCCAGCCAGGGCGCTAGCAGGAAAACCACCGCGCTTATCAGAAGCGCCAGCGTGAAAATGGTGGAGATCAAGTTGCTGGAGAGCTTCCAGGCGGCATCCAGATCGCCTTTGGCAAGCAAGCCGCTGAAGATGGGAATGAAGGCATGGGTGAGCGCGCCGCCCGATATCAGAATGACGATAAGCTCAGGGATGCGATTGGCTGCGACATAAGCGTCCAGCTCGCTGCCGACGCCGAAGACCTGGGCGATGATCAGAGTCTGGACAAGGCTAATTAGCTTGGCGGCGGCGAATGCGACCATAACGGTCAGCGCCGAGCGGGCGATGCGGCGATTGCGTTGCAGCAGTGAGGGGCGAGCCTTGTCGCTTTCCGCCATTCAGTTGCCTAATTGAGAGCCGCCAAAGCCTGGCGCGCGGCGTCGAATTGAGGGTTGTATGCCAGCGCTCGGCGGTATGATGCGGCCGCCCCCTGGGGATTGCCCTGCGCCTCCTGCACGCGGCCAGCCCAATAATAAGTCTCTTCGAGCTCTCTGGCATTGTTCTGATTGATTCGCACCAGGCTCATCACATCGTCATAGCGGCCGATATGGAAATAAGCGGCGAAGGCGCCGTATTGATACCAATGCATGCGCCAGGGCAGCTGGCCGGTGCGGTTCGCCTGATCGAAGGCGGTCGCCGCTTCTTGATAGCGCCCCAGCGCGACCAGCGAGGTGCCCATGTTGAACCAGGCAAAGGGGTTCTGCGGCTGGCGGCGCGCTTCCAACTGCGCGGTATCGAAGGCGAGCAACGCGGCGTCGTCTTCATTCCAATAATCCGCCATCAGTTCGCGCAAAAGCGCTTCCCGCTGAGGTTCGTAGACGACGATGAATGTGCGATTAAAAGCTCGCCAATGATCATCGACATCGGCATAACTGATGCTGATGCCTTGCGCGGCGTCGCCCACGCCGAGGAAGCTGTCGAAGAAATAAAAGACATCATAGGCATCGTCATAAGCTACCAGCGCCCGATAATGACCGATCCAGTCGTAAGCTTCGAACATGGCGCCCGTCTCGATGACGACTGGGAAATCGTTGGCGACCAGCCGCTTGAGCAGATCAAGCGTTCCGCCCATGCGCACAATCGCCTTGACATTGCTTTCCACTTCTACGAAGGATGCCAACTCTTCCGGGCTGACGTTTTTGTCTTCGCGATTCGGTTTCAGCCGAGACGCGGCGAAAGCTTGATCGCGCCGCCAGCCATAATAACTGAGCGCCATAGTGATCGTCGCTGGTCCGCAATTATTCCAGGTCTGCTGTTGATGAAGGAGGCCGTAAATTCGCGCGGTCGGGGGCAGCGTGTTCCGAGCCGCCGCCGTTGGGAAACGGATTGCAGTCGCCGCTGCCGGCAGCGTCGTAGGCGATGGAAGGACTTCGTCCGCTATAAGGGCAGTTGCCGTCGGCATTGCAACAATGGCGACCGTCGGCATTTCGGTGGCGGGGGCTGCAGTGGCCGGCAGCGTCGCTCGGGCAGCCGCCTCGCTTTCCGGAGGCGCTTCCGTCGGCGAGGCGATATCGAGCGGCATATCCAGCAGCGACAGGGCAGCGTCCGCATTCGCTGGGGCGACTATTGTCGGGAAGACACCGCCTTCCGGGGTCGGATTGCGCAGCATACTCAAAAACGGCAACTGGTCGATCATCCGCTGTTGCTGCGCCGGGCGCAATACTTCACGGAAGCCAATGACGAAACCGGCGACGCCAAATACGACCAGGAGCAAGAAGAGCATTACGCCCCAGAAAAGCAGTTTCGGCGGCGCCCGAAGCCCGTCATGGCGCTTCAGATAATAGCTGCGGCTCGGTTGCGTGTCGTGCAAATCGCGCAAGATTTCAATCTCGCTATTCGTCTGCCGCGGCGGCAAATCAAAGCGCTTGTCAACCGCGAGCGACCTTCACCAGCAGTTCGCTTCATTTCATAATATAGCCGATTTGCTTTAGATGCTTGACGCGGGTGGTGGAAACGTTGCCGAACCGTAGCTTAGCGCATCCAGATAGGCTTGCAAAATGATGCGCGCCGCCAGGTCATCAATGGGCTCGCGCGGGCCTCGCGCAGCTTGCTTCGCCAATGCGCGCGCTTCTTCGCTGGTCAGATACTCGCTTACTTCAATAATGGGTATAGGGACGGCGCTGCGCAATCGGGCAATCCACTCGAGCGCGATATCGGCTTGCTTGACGGCGCCGGCGGGCGCGTTGGGGTTGTGCGGGACTCCAATAACGAGCCCAACCGCAGCTTCGCGCTCGGCGATTTCAGCGATGGCGGCGAAGTCGGCTGCGTCTCCGCGGCTGGGGAGGATCGTCAATTCGCGCGCGCCGATCCCCAGGGCGTCGCTAACCGCCAGACCGATGCGTTTGCTGCCGGGATCAATGCCGATGAGACGCCCGATCATGCTTGTTGATTGAGGCGAAGCTCTATTCGTATCGGAAGAGTCGGCATGCGCTCGAGACCCTTTGGATACAGCGTCAATACGGGCGGGTCGGCGGCGGAGATCTCCGGTCGCGCGAGCAAGAGGCTTTTGGCATCGTTGACGCTGATTCCAGCCAGCGTCGCCCGCAGCGCCGCAGCGTCTAATCCCGCCACTGCGCTGGCGCCTGCGGTGGCGGTGAACCTGACTTGCCCATCAACGGGACCCAGCGCAAAAGGTCCGCGCGAATAATCCTCCGAACCAGCCAGGATATCTTTGCCCGCCGGCAGCATCGCCCGCAGCCTGCCTAAGGCTACCTGCCTGCCGTAGCGATCATCAATGGCGATTGCGCTGACGACCGCGCGCATCGTTAACGAAAGTTCGCTGGTCATCGTCCCGATATCGGCTGAAAAACGGGTCCATTCTTTGCGCTCTTCTTCAATGCGAATTGACTCAATAATCATGACCTGGCTGTCGGATAATGTTGAGCGCATCTGCTCAAAGGCGAGCGACTGCAACTGTATTCGCACACTTTCGAGCAGGCGCGCCTGGTCTTCCGCAGCCACGACTTTGACGCTGCGAACCCCGCCGCCGGCGACGGGCGCCAGATTGATGACCGATACGCGCTCCGAAAGCGCGCCGAAGACGGTATTGATCATGCCGGCGCCGACGTTCCCAATGTTCCCGCGGTAACCTTCTCGCGCTTCGACAGTGGCGTCAACGCTGCGCCCGACGCCGGCTGGCACCAGGATGTCGGCAATCGTCTCGAAGAGTATCGGTTCGCCTGCGCTGGTCCCCAGAATCGTCTTCGCCGGGATAATCACCCGCGCGCCGCTGAGATTGGTGAAGGTCGCCACACCCGCTGCCGAGACGCTGTCCAGCCAAAATGTGCCGCTCGCGGGGATCGTCGCGGTGGTTTCGATAGTTTGCATAAGAGATCGGGCGGGGATGATCCCTCGCTCCAGGTTCACGGCATTTGCCTTCCGATCGGCAACGATATCAACGACCGCGATGACATCTTCCCGCGCCAAGGTTATATCGACGACAGCGCTAGGCAAGACGATGTAAAGCGCGGCGCCGATGACAGCGATGAGCAAGATCAAGACCAGGCTCCGTTCGATGGCGCTGCGCCAGGGAGAATGCCGCTGGCGATTCTCGAGGCGGGCGGCGATCAAAGCCAAATCTTCGGGCAGCAGATCGGCGCTTGGCTTGTGGTAGCGCGGGAGGAAACGCTTCTGCCTTCCGCGATTCCAGCGCGCGGTCTCGCTGGCTTCAACCGACGGGAAGCAACTGATATTCAACTCCGCGGCCTGGGCGATGATGCGCTTGTCTTGCGCTACGAGCGCCAACTGGATCGCGCGGCGATAAGCATCGCGCTGTATCAGCACCAGATCGAGTTTGCGCGTTAGAAGCCGGACATCGGGGGACCAAATGAGGAGGACGCGGCGCCCGCGCAAGCCAGAGAAACGCTGGCGCGCGGTGACAACCGAATCTGTCGCTTCAAGCTGAAGGTGTACGATTTCGCTGGACATCACCTAAGAGTATAGTCCGAGTTGAAATCGCTGATTGACAGGCGCTATTCAAATTCAACTTCAGACGTCGGCGATTAGTTTGCGCGCGGCTGCCAGCGCATCGGGGATTTTGCCGCTGTCGACGCCGCCGGCTTGCGCCATTTGCGGTCTTCCGCCGCCGCCGCCGCCGACAATGCGAGCGATGGGCTTGATCAAATCGCCAGCGCGTATTCCATCTTTGACCAGCGCGTCGGACACGGCAACCACAATTTGCGGTCGTCCGTTGTTGTCGCTGGCGAGCACCATCACACCCTTGTCCACCCGGTTGCGGAACCAGTCGGTCATTTCGCGCATGGTTTCCATCGGCGTGTTGTCCAGTTGAGCGAGCAATGCCTGCACCCCGTTGAGGCTTTCCAGTTCCTGGTCGATCATTCGGTTGAAGCCGTCGCGCGCCAGCTTTCGTTCCAAGGCGTCGATCCTGCGCCGCGCCGCGCCAAGATCCGACTGGAGCCCGCTGATGCGGCCCGCCGCCGAAGCCGGGTCCGCGCCTAGCTGCCGCGCTATCGATTGCAAGGTGTCCAACTGGCGCTGCAAGTAGGCATTGGCCGCTTCGCCAGTGAGCGCCTCCACGCGCCGAATGCCCGCGCTGACGCTGCCTTCGCTGGTGAAAACAAAACCGCCGATTTCGGCCGTTCGCTTAACGTGCGCGCCGCCACAAAGTTCATAGCTGTAGCGGTCATTGCCCGCAGCGATGACGACCGTGCGGACGATATCGCTGTATTTCTCGCCGAAGAGCGCCATCGCCCCTTCTCGCCGCGCTTGCTCCAGCGGCTTCTCCGCAGCGCGAACGGGATAATTCTTCAGAATCGCGCCTCTGATGGCGGCGGAAACGGCAGCCAACTCGCCACCGCTGACTTTCTCCGGATGTGAAAAATCGAAACGCAGCCGATCGGGCGCCACCAGCGAGCCCCGTTGCTGGACGTGCGCGCCCAACTGATCGCGCAGCGCCGCATGCAGCAAATGAGTGGCGGTATGATTGCGGGTGATGTCTTTCCGGCGAGCCGCATTCACCTGCGCCATGACCGCGTCGCCGATGGCGGGCGCGCCTTCAACTACTTCGCCGATATGGACGATCAAACCGGCCACAGGCTGTTTCATCGCTTGGACTTCAACCAGCCAGCCGTCTCCGGCGATCGTGCCAGTGTCGCTGACTTGACCGCCGGCTTCCACATAGAAGTTAGTCTCGGCGAGGACGAGCTCGACCTTTTCGCCAAGCATGGCGGTCTCCAGGCGCTGGCTCTCTTGCGTCAGCGCCAGCAAAGCGCTGCCGGCAGGCTCGTCGTTGTAGGGGTCGCAGGCAACTCCCTCAGTCGGCAGCTGCCCGGCCGATTGCAAATCAGCGAGAAGCTGGCGATAGAAGTCGCCCGATTCGATTTCGCCCATAGCGCGTCCGCCGCCGCTGATGATGGCGTGCTCGGCTTCCGCCGCCTCAAATCCGCCTTCGTCGATGGTATAACCGCGCTCTTCGACAACATCCTTGGTGACTTGAAAGGGCAAGCCCATAGTCGCCTTGAGATAGAAGGCGCTCTGCCCGGAGAGTTCGTCGCCCTCGCCGAGCTGCGCCAGCATATCGTCGAGTTCATTCAGCCCGCGATCCATCGTGCGGTGGAAGCGCTCTTCCTCCAGCGTGATGCTCCGCTTGATGCTGTCAGATTGCTCCCGCAATTCGCCGTAGTGCTCGCCCATGATGTCGATGACGGCATCGGCGATATCAGCCAGGAAGGGCGCGTCGAAGCCGATCTCGCGGCCGAAGCGCGCCGCTCGCCGAATCACGATGCGGGGGATGGCGGAACGTCCCTTGGCGCCAGGCGTCACGCCGTCGCTTATCAAGAAAACAGCCGCGCGCAGGTGATCGGCAATGACGCGGTAGGGCACGATATTGGCGTCGCGCTCGGCATCGCTATGGCCCGTCAAATTCTGCGTCCGCTGGATAATCGGCATGAATAGATCTGTCTCGTAGTTTGCCTCGACGCCTTGAAGAATTGTCAGGATGCGTTCGAAGCCCATGCCGGTGTCGACGCCGGGCGCGGGCAGGGGGGCGTCCCATTTTCCGCTGTGATTCGGGTCCGCCTGCTGGCGATTGAATTGCATGAAAACCAGATTCCAGATTTCCAGGAAGCGATCGTCCTCCGCTTGCAGCAGCGCGATAACATCGTCGTCGCCTTGCTCCGGAAACTTGTCCCAGTGAATTTCGGTGTTTGGTCCGCAGGGTCCGGTATCCGCCATCTGCCAGAAATTGGTGGGGGGGCCCATGCGCGCGACGCGTTTGGGATTGATGCCAACTTCATTGACCCAGCAGTCATAAGATTCGTCATCGTTTTCGTAGATGGTGACAGCGAGACGCTCGGCGGGCAGCTGGTAAACCTGGGTGAGCAGCTCGAAGGCGTACTGAATTGCATCGCGCTTGAAATAATCGCCGAAGCTGAAATTGCCGAGCATCTCAAAAAAAGTATGATGGCGCGCCGAGGGTCCGACATTTTCCAGGTCGTTATGCTTGCCGCTCACGCGCATGCACTTCTGAGAGGTCGTGGCTCGCTTGTAACTACGCTTGTCCAGCCCGAGAAACACATCCTTGAATTGCACCATGCCAGCGTTGACGAAGAGCAGCGTGGGGTCGTCGGCGGGCACGAGCGAGGAGGATGCGACCGCTTGATGCCCCTTTTCCTCAAAAAAATCGAGAAAAGCCTGCCGTACTTCCGCGCTGCTCATCTTTTCCATCGCTGCATCCTTCGCGTCAACAAGTGATCATGCGGCGGCGCCGCTGCCGGCAGGATTATAGCCAGCGCCACCGCTACTGAACAGGGGCGCGTCCTTATGGTATACTGCCGCAGTGTAAGTTGCCCTTGCTGAATAGGAAAATGAAATGGCGACAATTGAAGAACAGGTCGAAGTATTGATGTCCGGAACCGCTTACGGCGATGCGGCGACGCGCGAGAACATGGCGAAAGATCTAAACGCGCGCTTGCTGGTATGCGAGCGAGAAGAGCGGCCGCTGCGCGTGTATTGCGGTTACGATCCGCGCACATCGGATTTGCACTTGGGTCACACGATAACCATGCGCAAGCTGCGGCAATTCCAGGACTTTGGCCACGATGTGACATTTCTGGTGGGCACTTTCACCAGCTTAATCGGCGACCCATCGGACAAGGATTCGACGCGCGATCAGCTGACGATGCAGAATGTGGAAGACAATGCCCGCACCTACGCCGAGCAGGCTTTCAAGATCCTGGATGAAGAACGGACGCGGGTCCGCCGCAATGATGAATGGCTGGCGCCGCTGGATTTCGCCGATATCATACGCTTGGCCAGCCACTTCACCGTGCAGCAATTCTTGGCGCGGGAGAATTTCACCAAGCGCATCGAAGAAGAGAAGGCGATATATCTGCACGAGTTCTTCTATGCCTTGATGCAAGCCTATGACGCGGTGGCGCAGGAAGCGGACGTCCAGGTCGGCGGGCAGGATCAGCTCTTTAATATCTTGGTCGCCGGGCGCAAGTTGCAGACGGGCTTGGGCCAGAAGCCGCAGATCGCCATCATCATGGGCGAGAGCCTGCCGGGCACCGATGGCGAAATCAAGATGTCCAAGAGCCTGGGCAATCATATCCCCTTGCTTTCCGAAGCCTGGGATATGTTTGGCAAGGTCATGAGCCTGCCGGATAAGGCGATGGGCGTCTATCACAAGCTGATCCTGGGCTGGACGCCGGCGCAGGTCGACGCGCTTGAGGCTGATATGCGCTCGGGCGAAACGCATCCCAACGCGGTCAAAATGCGGCTGGCGCGCGAAATCGTGGGGATCTTTCACAGCAGCGCAGCGGCCGAAGCGGCGCAAGCGCGCTGGGATGAAGTCTTCCGCGGCGGCGGCGTGCCCAACGATATCGCCGAAGCGGAGCTTGAAGCGGAAGAGGAAATCCGCGATATTCTGGTGCGGCTCAAAATGGTGAGCAGCCGCGGCGAAGCCCGGCGTTTGATCCAGCAGAATGGCGTGCGGCTGAACGATACCAAGGTGGACAGCCTGCAATCGTCAGTCAAGCCCGAGATGCTGCCGGCGGTGCTGCAAGTGGGCAAGCGTCAGTTTGTGCGGCTGGTCCGCGCTAATGGCGAAGGCAGCGGGTAGGGCGTTGACGGCTACATACGACTACACCATTGATGAGCTAATCTGCGTTTGCATCTCGCGGCAGGTGCGAGACGGCGATGTTTGGGCGCAGGGCATCAACACGCCGTTGGTGGCCGCCGGCTTAATCCTGGGAAAAATCCGCCACGCGCCCGGCGCCCGCTTCACCTCAGCCATTGGGCAAGCGTTGGTGCAAGATTGGGGTCCGCTTGGCATTGCCGACATCGAAGGCCTCTGGGTGGGCAAGGGGCTAATCCACTTGGGTTTCGCCGCTGGCGCCGCCGAGATCCTGCCCAAGTTTCAACCCAAAGAGTTCTTCCGGCCCGCTCAGGTGGATCAGGCGGGCAACCTAAACAATATCGCCTTTGGCAAGGACTACCGCAAGCCGCGCATGCGTTTGCCCGGCAGCGGCGGCATCCCCGATGTCACGCCCAACTACGATCACACCTACTTGTACGTGCCGCGCCACTCGCGCTTGACCTTTGCTCGCAAGATCGATTTCATCAGCGGGATGGGGCATGCGCCGCAGCGGAGGCGGGGCGGCGGGCCGCGCTACTTGATCACTGATCTGGGGCAATTTGACTGGGCCCGCGGTCGGATGCGCCTCAAGAGCATTCACCCGGGCGCAGCGTTGGAGCGCATTCGGCGCAAGACCGGGTTTGAGCTTGATATCGCTGATGACATCTCCGAGACGCGGCCGCCTGATGCGGAAGACCTGCGTTTGCTGCGCGATGAAATTGATCCGCTGGATACACGCAAGCTCGAAACGCTGGGCGGGGCGGCGCGCAAGGCATTGCTGCGAGAAATACTGCGGCGCGAGGCTCAATCCTAGCCCGTCTCTGTCGCCAAGCGCCAGTCTCCGATACCGCGAAAGCGATCGGCTGGCGACGCCAGATAGCCGATTTGAATGCCGTCGAATTGCTCGCCGGCGACGAAGGTATAAAGAGGATAATAAAGCGGTATGGCGATTGCCTGCTCGGCAAATTCCTCCTGCAGCTGCTGATAAAGCGCCCCGCGACGATTGGGGTAAATCTCTCCGCGTATCCGCTCAATGAGTTCGGCGACTTCATGATTGGCGGCGGCGCCATAATTCCGCCCTATGCCAAATTGCGCCGGATGCCAATAGCGGTATAGGTCGAAATCGGCGCCAACTGGCAGCTCGAGAATCGCCGCCTGGAATCGCCCCGTTGTCAGGCGCTCGCTCAATTCGCCGGCCGCAACCGCATCAATTTGAAACTCGATATTGAGTTGCCCCCATTGAGCCGCAATTTCACCAGCCAGATTTCGCAATGGACCAGCGTCTTCAACCAGCAGGCTGAAGCGCGCGCCGCCTGCGCCCGGGTCTGTTGATACTGTATTGGTCTCAGCTTCGCCTTCGTCGGACGAGAGTAACCCAGCCGCTTCTAAAAGCGCGCGCGCTTGGGCGCTGTCCTGGCTGTGCCAGAAAGGATGGGGCAAGTATACAGAAGCGCTGGCGCTGTAGGGGCTGTCAGCGTAGGTGGCATCGGCGCCCAGGTTTCTTTCGATTAAGTCGGGGAGGTCTAAGCTCAGTGAAAGCGCTTGGCGCAGGCGGCGCTCAGCAAAGGGCGCCTCCTCCCAATTGAATATGAGCATGGCAATCGAGGGTGCGATTTGGGTGTAAACGCGGCTCCGCGGCAATTGGAGCAGGAGCTCGCGCTGGGCGACAACGGCGAGCGCATTGACCGCGCCGGACGCGTAAGCATCCAGAGCCGCCTCCGCATTGGGGTTAAGATGGAAGCTCAAGCGAGCAAGAGCGTAGCTTCCCGCCGATCCCTGCCGCTCCATGAATACTGGCGCGCGGGCAAGTTCAACCGCGCTGATGGCTCCCTCCCCGCTCAGTCGCAACTCGGCGAGCTGATAGGGACCGGTTCCGATTGGCGACAGATTGAAAGGGTGCTGCGCCAGCTGGGCAAGCGTCGTGCCGCGCAATGCGTGCTCAGGCAATAAACCAATCGTCAGCAGATGCGGAAAGCTGCTGAGTGGCTGCGCCAGCCGAAATCGTATGAGCTGCTCGCTGAGCTTCTGCGTCTCCACAGTGACCCAAAACGCGCCAAGCGGTGATATTCTTGCGTATTCAGGATCGCTGAGCAGGGACATGGTGTAGACGACATCATCGGCGCTGAAGGCTAAGCCATCGTGCCAGCGCGCGTCTTGGCGCAGGCTGACGACATATTCAATGCCATCGGCGGAAATGACGATCTGCTCAGCCAGCCGGGGCACTGCCTCGCCGTACTCGTTTGTGGCGAAGAGCCCTTCGAATATCAGGCTCGATATATCACGATCGACCGGATTCAGATGGGCGTAGAGTGGATTCAAGCGCTGAACGGCGCCGACCAAGCCTTCGCGATAGGCGGCTGGTGAACTGATTGCCGGTTCACTATCGGCTTCCGACACCGTGATCCCGCTAGCTGTGGGGCGCGCTGGTTCGGTTGCCTGTGGCGTCGCCAAGCCGGAGAATACAGTTGTGGGCGTGGGCGCCGCGGCTTGCGGTCGGCTCGCGCCACGACTGAGACGAAACAAAGCTCCGGCAAGGAATAGGACCAGCGCGAGGATCAACGCTATCAATTGCCAGCGGCAGCCGCGAAACATGTGGCGCCTCTCAACGATAGAAACAGCGTTCCGCCACTTTAACAGAACGCTGACAAATTATCGATTGTGATGTGAAACGGCGAGGACTCAGCTTGATTTAGCCTGGAGTAGCCACCGCGAACAAGGCGATGCCAAGAAAGGCGATGGATAGAAAGATCGTGATGCGAAATAGCGTCTTCTCCAGCCCGCGGCGGGTGCGCGCGATGCCGCCGCCAGCGTCGCCGCCCAACAAGCTGCCCAAGGCGCCACCCTTGACCTGCAGCAAGATCAAGATAATCAGCGCGATTGACAGAACAATAGAGGTTATCTGTAAGGCAGCCGCCATGGCGCCGCTCCCGTCAAACTTCCACAACAAAACAGACGAAGTATAGCATCTGCCAGCGGCTTTGACTAGCGCAAAGTGGCGGGCGAAATCCGCGGTCCGCAAATAGTACGCTGCCGGCTCCTTTTAGTCGCGCTGGGTTTGGAGATAGTGAATGGCGGCGGCCAGTTGCGGGTCTAACTCCGCATCCCCGTCACCGGCGCCAGGATTCCACTCGACGATGATTTCGGGAATTATGCCCTGCTTGTGGATCCAATTTTCCTTTGGCGTAAGCCAGCGCCGCGTGGTGATGCGCAGGCAGCCGCCATTGGAGAGCTCCGGCAGGGACTGCACGGTGCCTTTGCCAAAGGTCGTCTCGCCGATGATAGTAGCGACGCCGTGGTCTTGCATCGCCCCGGCGATCACCTCCGAAGCGCTCGCGCTGGTTTCATCAACCAAAACGACAATTGGAATGCTGATGTCGCGGTAGCCTCCGCTCGCTCGCGTGACTTCCTCAGTACGGTCGCGCGAGATCTGTTGCAATAGGACGCCGTCCTCAATGAAAGCGCTGCCGACATCTATGGCGCTGGCCAGGGTGCCGCCCGGGTTATTACGGATATCGAATATCAGCCCGCTGGCGCTGGTGATATTGATGGCTTCAAAAGCCGCTTCCAATTGTGATCGCGAAAGGTCGTGAAAGTCGAGCATCGCTATGTACGCGATGTCGTCCCCAATGATGTCATAGGTGACGTTCGGCATTTCAAAGCTGTCGCGAATGATTTCGTAGGTGACAAATTCTTGCCCACGTTTGAATCCAACAGTGACCGCGGTACCGGGCGGGCCCGGGACGAGCGCCGAAAGCTCCGCCTGGGAGAAGCCCGTGACTCGACTGCCGTCAACTTCGTAGAAGATATCGCCGGGGAGCACGCCCGCCTTCTCCGCCGGCGTGTTGGGTATGACGGACGCGACTTGAATCAAGCCAGTTTCTTCATCGGTCTTGACGATTACGCCGATGCCAGAGAACTCGCCGGAGAAGTCTCGGCTGCGCGGGCAGAGATCAGGTCCTATGTAGCCGCTGTGGGCGTCGCCGAGCGCATCGACCATGCCTTTAATCGCGCCGTCCACCAAGGCTTCTGCGTCGACCGGATCGATATAACGTGATTCGATAATGGAGTAAGCCTCCTGAAAGGGCGCGAAAGCCCGCTCGACATCATTGAGCGCGCCCCCCGGCGTATTGGCGTCGGAATACGACAAGCGGCCGGCGGCGAATCCGACGGCGAAAACCGCAAACGCAAGCAGCAAGGACATGCTAAAGCGCGAGCGCCACCATTTCGCAGCCATCCAATTCATCGGTCGTCTCCAGCCGGTGCGGAAGTTCCGGTATCGATATAGTATAAGCGAATATCGCTTGGCATCCGAACCGTCTTCTGCCGAACGGCGGTTGAGCGGCGAGGCGGCAGCAACGGAGCGCGAGTACATGACCAAGATCTATGTTCCGCTGGAAGAAGCAGCATCGGCTGTGAAAAATTGCGCTACCTTGGCTTTAGGCGGGATGACCCTTTATCGGCGCCCGCTGGCTTTCGTGAAAGCGCTTCTCGCCAGGCAAGCGCCGCCGAGGAACTTGACATTGCTGAGCTTTACCGGCGCTATGGAATCGGATCTGCTGGTCGGCGCCGGCTGTGTCAAGCGCGTTCGCTCCGCCTATTTTGGCTTGGAGGCATTTGGCTTGGCGCCCATGTTCACCCAATATGCCCAGTCGCAGCGGATTGAGGTGATTGAAGAGACCGAAGCCAGCATCGTGATGGGCATTCGCGCGCAAATCGCCGGCGTCGGCTTCCTGCCCTCGACGGCTTGGCTTGGCACAGACTTGCCTTCGTTGCGTCCTGATGTCAAGATGGTGGTCGATCCCTACAGCGGCGACGAGCTGGCGGCTTTCCCGGCGATCCCGGTTGATGTGGCGGTAATTCATGGTATTGCCGGCGACCGCCAAGGCAATGTGATGATCAACAACAACATGGGCATCGACCTGGAGCTGGTCTATGTCGCCGATACGGTCATCGCAACTGTTGAGCGCGTTGTCGACCGTCTGCAGCGCTCGACCGACGGCGTCATTATTCCTCGACCCGGCTGCGACATGATCGTGGAAGCGCCCGGCGGCGCCGCGCCGACCAGCTGCTATCCACTGTACCCCTTGGTTGGCGCAGACATTCTTGAATACGTCGAAGCCTGCAATGGCGGTCGCTTTGGGGAATACCTGGCGCGCGTTGCCCATGCTTGACGCGGCATGACAGGCAGCTTCCCTTAAGCGGAAACGGCGAAAGTTCATCGCAACCGTCGGCATCGGGCAAGATCGCGACTGCTGATCGACATCATCGCGCAAGCAGAACCTGCCACTGCATCGAGACAGGGCAATCGCATCAAATTAAATTGCGCTGATAAATAACAATTTTCCCTCACATTTCGTAATCTGTAGGGGCGTTTCGCTGAAACGCCCGCAAAATTTATGTCATACGCTTTATGTGAAATAGATTTGCCAGAAATGGGCTGATCGCCAAAATGGAGTAGCACACAACCATGATGGAGAGCCAGCCCAATGACCAGTATAGACCTTACGACTTTGTTTACCATCCTTTTTGTTATCGTTGACG
>JAJEGA010000009.1 GCA_022820125.1 Anaerolineae bacterium
AATGAACGAGCGGTTCAACTCCTCGGACGAGCGATTGAAGTCCATGGACGAGCAATTCAAAGCTATCCAAACGCAGATAAAGAGCGTTGATGACAAGGTGGACAAGCTGGGAAACAGCTAGAGCGCTCGCAGCCTCGTGATGCGCCCCAATAGGTTGTCGCTATGAAAATCAAACTACTCGACCCCACAGTGCGCGATCTCGCCGCCGGCTGCCATGACGACGGCGCGTACGAAATTAATCGACGGCCAGCAGCGCGCCATTTCCCTGCATATTCACGCGAGACGAAAAACACCTGAACATCCGCGCCTTCGCCGCGGGCATGAAGCAAGCAGGCAAATGCGAGATCACTTCCCGCCCTTCTTTGTTTCGCTATTTCGCCTATCCATTTACACTGGACGGCAGCGCGTTTTGAAAATGAAACGCGCCAGTGTCAAAGCGATTCCAAGGGGCGGACGTGGCGGCTTTCTACTCAACCGTGGCGCGCTTTTATGATGCCGAGAACCGTGACAAGACGGATGACCTGGCGATGTACAGCCGGCTCGCCGCCGATTGCGCGGGCGGGATTCTTGATATCGGCTGCGGCACCGGGCGCGTCCTAATTCACTTGGCGCAAGAAGGTCATCGCGTTTGCGGCATTGACAACGATCGGCGCATGCTTGATCGGCTGCGACGTAAACTCGCCCTTATGCCAGAACTGCAAGACAAGATCAGCTTTGTACAGGCGGATGTATTGCGCCACAAATATGAACGCGGATTCAGCTTGATTCTGCTAACATACAATGCATTGATGCACTTCAGAGAGCAGGAAAGTCAGATCGCGCTATTGCGGCGCCTTCGTGGCTGGCTGGCTGATGACGGCAAGCTGGTGATAGACCTGCCGAACGCCGGGCCGGTCTTCGCCTCGGAAGACACCGACGCCCTGACCTTGGAGCGCAGCTTCATTGATGATGAAAGCGGGCACATGATCATGCTGCAATCAGTCAGCGCGCTGGATCGCGCGGCGCAATTGTTGCACATCGACTGGATTTACGACGAAATCGATGGAGACGGCGCCGTCATTCGCTACCTGGCGCCGCATACCCTGCGGTATTTCTTCTTGCCGGAGCTGCGGCTATTGCTGGAGCGCTGTGGCTTCACCCTTGATGAGGTTTATGGCAATACCGAAGACGGCGCCTACGTTGCGGATAGCGAACGGATGATCGTCTATGCCAGCGGGGGTTGAGCCCTTCCTCCACAGACCGCCGCGGGTAGACGCAGCGGGTCATGAGCGCCTTCAGTGTTGCGCTCCGGCGGGCGACTCACAGAGTCGCCCCTACAGTTTTCGCCATGTATGATGCTTGTGAAAGTTCGCGCGTCGAATGCAAATACGATCTGTCCAAAACTGTCGCGCCCGCAGCCCAAGAAGGTCGGGCCTTGACGCAGGGCATCGGCAGGTTGGGCTTGTGACCTATTGCATGGCCAAACCATTATCGTTAATGTTATTCGCTATTGCAGTTGGCCTTCTTTCCGGCTGCGTCTTGTCGCCCGATTGGCGGCCCAGGCCAGCAGCGACCGCGGTCCTAATAAGATTTCCAACACGCGCGCCAAACCCTGCGAGCGCCGAAGCCCAATACACGGAGAATACGCGCCACAGCAGCATGACGAGTCACCACTTCGCTTCCTTGCCATCGGGGGCGATTTTGCCGCCAGCGCCATCGGGCGCTTCGGAGCGAGGCGTTAGGCTTTTGCTGGACGCCAGGACGATGATCCAAGGCGAGCTTTACCAAGGCGGCGGCGAGCCAGAACCAGCCATCCTAATTTTGGGAGACGAGTCTTCGGCTTGGGACGCCCTGCCGCTTAAACTGTCCCAAGCCGGGTACGTCGTCTTGGCGCTGCAGATTGGACCGACGACGCCGGCGCGGCAAGTCGACTTGATGCTGCAATCGCTAATTGCGATTCCTGGTGTCAACGCCGGCGCGATTGCATTGGTGGGCGAGGCGCGCTATGCCGATTTGGCGATGCTCGGCTGCGTGGTCAATACGCTCTGCGACGCCTTGGCGCTCTTCAGCCCGACATCGCGCGAGATGCTGCTAAACATGATCCCGTCACTTGGCTCGCGTCCGCTTTGGCTGGCAGCCAGCAGAAGCGACAGCCAGTCGCACGCGGCCGCCTTGTCGCTGTCTCAAGCCTTGCCGGGTCAAGCGCAATTTGTGGAGGTTAATGGCGGGCATGGCGCAGCACTGCTGGAAGCCGAGCCGAGCCTGGCGGACCAATTGATCAACTGGTTCGCGCTCCAATTGCAGGACGCTTAGGCGCGGCAACAAAAGAAAGCGAGCGGGAATTGACGAAACTCCTGGATTACTTCAAGAACCGCCAAGCCGCCATGCTCGAACTGCTGGCGGAGATGGTCCAGCGCGAATCCTTCACGAGTGAGAAAGCGAGCGTCGATCATCTGGTCGATTATATGGGGGCGCAGTTGCAATCGCTTGGCGCAAGCTACCTTCAGCGCTTGCCGCAGCTTGAAGCGGGCGACTTCCTGCTGGCGAAATGGAACGAAGACGCGGCGGGCAGACCTTATCTATTCCTGGCGCACCTGGACACGGTGCATCCGGCTGGCTCGCTGAAGGCGATGCCGATCAGGATTGAAGACGGGCGATTCTATGGACCGGGCGCCCTCGATATGAAAGCTGGGGCTGTCATCGCGCTGGAAGCGATTCGGGCGCTGCATGAGCGCGATCAACTGCCCCGACGTCCGATCCATTTTCTGCTGACCACGGACGAAGAGATCGGCAGCCCCTACAGCGAAACGCTAATCAAGGAACTGGCGGGCCACAGCGAATTGGCGCTGGTGATGGAGCCGGCGACCAAAGAAGGCGCGATCAAGACCTGGCGCAAAGGCGGCGGCAAATACACCCTGACCATCGATGGGCGCGCCGCTCACGCTGGCATCGCGCCGCAAGAAGGCATCAACGCCATCATCGAGTTTGCCCAGCAGGCGCTCGAGATCAACCGACTGAATGATCTCAAATACGGGACGTCGGCATCGATCACGCTGGTTGAAGGCGGCTCAGCCGGCAATGTGATCCCCGCTCAGGCGCGCGCCCATATCGACGCCCGAGCGCTGACGGCGGACGCGATGGATGATTTGCACGAGGCGCTAACGAATCTGTATCCGAAGATGCCCGGCGCCAGGGTCAGCTGCGTCCGCGGCCAGCATCGCCCGCCGATGGAACGGCGACCGCATCTCTTCGAAAAGGCGGCTTCCATTGGGGAGCGCTATGGAATCACGATTTATGAGGCTGGCAGCGGCGGCGGCTCGGATGGCAACTTCACGGCGGCTCTGGGCATCCCCACGCTTGACGGTCTCGGCGCTCATGGCGATGGCGCGCACGCGCCGAATGAGCACATCATTATCGACAGCCTGCCGCGCCAGGCGGCTTTGATCGCGGCGCTTTTGCTGGAGTGGTAGCGCAGGCGGGGCTGTGGCGGGGATCGCGCTGCTCTACTTATTGTCTCCAGTTTTGGCGCGCGTTTTCCTGGAAGTGAGCAAGACTGCCAACGAGTCCGCCTATTACGATGTGCTTTCGGAATATCTTGGCGAGTCCGAGATGCTCTCTCTGCCCACCTCCACGCCGCGCCCCACCTATACTCCGCAGCCTACCTACACGCCCGTGCCGACCGCCACCAACACGCCCACGCCCATTCCGCCCGCTTTCATCATTCAAGGGCTGGAAACACAAGCACAGTTGGTGGTGGTCAAAGATGAGCTTGCCAAGCGAAATTTCCATGTCGGCGTGAAAGATGGGCTGTGCAGCCACGGCGGCGACTTTACTGCGCAGGGCGTCATTGAAGCGGGCATCGACTTTGATGAAATTGACGATGACAGCCTAACGTATGATTCGCGTAGCCAAACATACACCTTAGAATTGCCCGCGCCAGAGTTTACCAGCTGTCGCATTGAGTACATCCGCCTGGTTGAAAACTCGTTCAGTATGTGCAGTCCGGATTGGGACCGAGCGCGAACATTGGCGGAGGTTCAAGTGATGCGAAACTTCGTCGCTGAATCCCTCGAAGATGGCCTGCTAGACGACGCGGCCGAAAGAAGCGAACTGATTCTGGGCGATTTTGTCCGGACGCTGACCGGCAAACGCGTTCGGATTTCCTTTGAAAAACAGAAAAGCAGCCTCAAGCGCGATTCTTCCTGCCGCCCCAGCGCCGGCGGTGGATGGCGTTACAACAAAGCCCAAAATATCTGGGAGAGGCGACGCTAAATTTCGACGTAGCGCTTCCAAATCTCGGGACCGGAACCCAGCGCGATGACCAGGTAGCTGGTGCGCGGGGTCTTTGGCTCCCAGAGCAGGCGCATCCCGGCGACATTGTGCAGCCGGTTGCCTTTTCGGTGGTTGCACTTGGCGCAGGCGCAGGCGGTATTCGACCAGGTGTCCTTGCCACCTTGGCAGCGGGGGATGATATGGTCAATGGTGAAGTCGCGCTTGCTGAGGATCTTGCCCTTCACCAGCGCGCCGACCTTGACCCCGCAATAGACGCAGGTATAGCTATCGCGCACGAGCACGCCTTTGCGGCTCCAGTGCGATTTGCGGCGCGGCACATTGACGTAAGACCGCAGCGCGATCACCGAGGGCACTTCAAACTTTGTGCGGACCGTATGCAGGTATAGCCCCGTCATCTCGACGGCGATCGCTTTGCCCCCGAGCATCAAATTGATCGCGCGCTGCACCGTAATCACCGACAGCGGTTCCCAGGTGCTGCCGTTGAGGAGCAGGACGCGGCTTTGCAGAACGCTCACCATCGACACTTTCTGTCGCGCCTTTCAACTCCGCCAATCATCCGCGTGACTTGGCGCCTGTTTTATACCACGAATCGGCTTGTTTGCCGACTGCCGCTTCGACGACAGGAGGCGCCCAGGCTATGTCGCAACCCGGTTTTGAGAAGTCGCGCTGTCGCCCGCCGCGCGAGCAGGGGTAAGATAGGCGCGCTTAATGGCGGCGAGACAAAGAACGCAAAAGGGGAAGCGATGCTCGAACGACCGACGCTGGCTGATGACCTCATCATCGCCCAGCTATGCGCCAGCTACGGCCTCAGCGTAAAGACGCTTGAGTTCCTGCCAGTCGGCAATGACGCGCGCGCCTGGTCTTATCGCGTCGAGGCGGCTTCGGGTTTATTCTTCTTGAAGCTGCGGCGGGGACGAGTGAATTTGGCGTCGTTGCTTGTGCCGCGTTATCTTGCAAAAAGCGGCAACGACAGCGTGGCGGCGCCAATACCTGCCAAGTCCGGGCGGCTTTACGCGCGCATAAGCGACAATGCCGACTTCGCGTTGACGCTATACCCTTATATCACTGGCGAATCCCGTTGGAATATGAGTTTGAAGCCCGCGCAATGGCGCGACTGGGGGCGTATCATGCGTTCAATTCATGACGCGTCTCTGCCGCCGGAGCTGGCGCGCGATATCCCGCAAGATGTCTTCGCCCTGAAATGGCTGGACAAGATCAAGCAGGTTGAAGAAGCGCTGGAACGCGGCGATCATCAAGGCGAAGCGGCGGCCGCGGTCGCCCAACTGTGGCGCGACAAAGCCGGGCTCATCGATCAGTGCCGCAGCCGTTATCTTGCGCTGGGGGCGCAGTTGGAAAGCCGCGCGCCCCATTTCGTAATCTGCCATGCTGACATTCACAGCGCCAATATCATCGTTGACCGCGAAAGCGTCATTCATATCGTCGACTGGGACGAGACCCTGCTGGCGCCGAAAGAGCGCGACCTGATGTTCTTCATCGACGATGGCCGCTCAGCCGAAACAACTGAGGCATTCTTCGCCGGTTACGGCGATTCATCGGTCGATTGGCTCGCTTTGGCGTATTACAAATACGATTGGGTAATTCAAGAGTTCGGCGATTATGGCGAGCGCGTTTTCCTCTCGCCTGATCAGAGCGATGGCAACCTGGCGCTCGCGCGGCGTGAGTTCGCCCGTCTCTTTGAAACCGATGATGTGATTGACCGCGCCCAACGGGCTTATGTCAACTTCCTCTCGGCTGAGGATCAAGCCGCCGCGAAAACAGGCTGATTATTGGCTGGCGCAGCGCTTTCTGATGAAAGCAATACGAGCGCATGTCGCGCCCTGACAAAGCGGCTTTTGGCCGGCGACGGTAGCATAAGAGACTGACGCGCAAGCTTGATCGTCGTCAGTGGATCGACTCGAGCTTATGTCCAACGTCTTATGTGAAATCAGTTGAGCCTTGAAAGTTTTGGATGTCAATTTGGTATGTTACGCGCAGAATGCGCTTAAACAGATGCGCGGTGATTTTTGTAATCAGGCGAGTTGCCAAGCCATCCACCGTTTTCGCTAGCAA
>JAJEGA010000023.1 GCA_022820125.1 Anaerolineae bacterium
AAAAAGGGCGATGCTAATCTGATTCGAGATCTGTAAGGGCGAGACTTGTCTCGCCCACTATGTCGCCATTGTACATGTGGGCGACTCAAGAGTCGCCCCTACGACGTTCCTTCATTTTGTTGCATTACTTTATTGGACTTACTTCTGTGTACTCGGTGGTAAAGAAAAAATTGATGCGATTGCCCTGCCAGCAAGCCCCTCCTGCTCATCACGATTCCCGCTATGCAGATTGCGGGAGGGGTTTCGAGTGAGGGTTGCGCGCTCGGGGTATAGTAATAGAAAGATATCATCGTGCTAAAGCGCGGACTAACTCATGGCTGAAATTCAATACCAAAAGGAATGGCGAGAACTGGCGCCCGGCGCTCATTCCAACGTGCATCGGGTGACCATACCGGCGGCGCGCCTGCATTTCGAAGACCTGCACCCCATGAGCAGCTATCTGCGTCAGCAGGATATCGCCCGCATGCATTATGCCCGGGCGCGCGCCCGCGGCGAGCCGAACCGGCATATCCTGACGTGGACCGCCATGCAAACGGACCGCCGCGCCGAGCAGCTCTTCCCGAATCTCAACTATCAAACCGACGATGGCGAGCAAATCATCAGCGCCAACTCATTCATCACTTGCGTGCTGCGCAAACTGCTGGCGGAAGGCTGGCTGCAGCTGCACGAGTACATCGGCGACACCTACGAATGGCAGGTCGATATCCCCGCAGAGAATCGCGAATGGATTGCCCGCGCCCGAGCGATTCTGCGTTGGCTGGAGGAATCTATCCAACTTGATCTCTACCCAAATATCGAGCGCGGCAGCTACCAACCTCGCGTTTTTAGCAACTTTGACCTGCGGCGCAATTTCGTCCGCATCGGCCGCTGTGATTTCATCAGACATTTTGTGCAGAACCACGAACGCCAGGTCGTCTTCAACACATCGCATTTCTTGCACGAGCATGACGACCTCATCAGCCATCATTCAGGATACGGCGACGCAATCGGCTTGATTGCCGCGGAAAACACGATCCTGCGCCCACCGATTTACCGCCGCGGCGCTCTGCTCTACGATGGATCGGCTTGGCGCATCGAGACGGTCGCTCTCGATGATATTCAACTCGTCTTGCCCGGGGACATCACGCTGAAAGCCGATGCCCAGGGCGGCAATCGTTTCCATCTGAACCCCGCCGAGCCGCAGCCGATCGCGCTTTACACCCGCGCCGCCGGCTTGGGCGCTAGCGGGCGCGCGCTCGATCGCAGCCCCCGCGCTTCCGATCGCATCGAGTTTGTGCTTGTCAATCGGCAGGTGCTTAGTTGGAAACGCGGCGGCGCCCTGCATATCCCGCAAAACGGCTTTGTTTTGTCGCTGCAAGAGGACGCGCTGCCAGCCGGCTTCGCCGACGCGCTGATCGACGACGCCTGGGTTGAATATGAATTCACCGCTGCATACAGTCAGGTGCAAGCGGCGATTCAAGCGGGACCGATTCTATTGCGCCGTGGCGATAAGGCGCAGGAGCAATCCGAGGCGGCTGAGGAGTTCTGCCCCAGTCATGGCGATTCGATCGGCATTTCTCCAGTACACATGGACCTGGCAGGCCGGGACCAACGAAAAGCGCGCACCGCCCTGGGCATCCTGCCAGACGGCGATCTGCAGCTCGTGGCGGTTGATGGCTGTAATCCAGATTATCGCAGCGAGATGGACAGCCACGGCGCCACGCTGCAGGAAGTCATCGGCATACTGCAAGAGGCTGGCGCCATCGACGCGCTCAACCTCAGCGGCGAAGGCTCCAGTCATCTGTTTGTCGCTGGCGGCATGGCCAATCTGCCATCCGACAGACGCGGACAGCGCGGCGTCGTCTATGAGCGGATGCTACCCTCAATCGGCATCGTCGATTGAAGCGCCGACCGCCTGCAAATCAAGCCAGATCCGCTCGTCCAATTCGATCTCGCCCGTCGCCATCACCCGCTGATATACGCGATCCCCGCGCTCGCCCGGCGCCAAAATCTCTTCAACCCCCGGCAAGCGCTTGAGACTTTTCACCCGCGCCAGCAAGTCGCTGACGCCGGCTTGAAAGCTCGCCAGATCATCAGCCAGCAGCTCAGGGTCGATGGCGAAGACCAGGTTGCCCCAATCCAGCTTCTTGCCAGCGTCGTCGCGCGTGGCGCCAACCAGCGGACGCGTCAGCACTTCGATGATCAGCGCCAGCGCCGCCCCTTTGTATCCGCCGAAAGCCTTGATCGCGCCCGCTAGCGCCGCCGCCGGATCCGCCGTGACGCGGCCATCGCTGTCGTAGGCGACGCCCTCGGGGATTGATTCCCCCTCGGCATGCGCCAGGTGAATGCCGTACCAGGCGATCGCCGCCGTAGCCATATCGAAGACGATCGGCGCCCCCGCTGTCGGGATGCCAATCGCCAATGGATTGGTGCCGAAGAAGGGCTCGTAGGAGCCGTGCATCGCCATCAGTTCCATTGAGCCGGAGCAGACAAAGCCGAGCAATCCAGCCTCCGCCAGTTGACGCGCAAAATAACCGATGGCGCCAGTCGGCGAGTTGCTGCGCCGCGTGCCGACAATGCCAAAGCCATGCGCCCCCGCCTTGTCAATGGCGAGTTCGGTCGCCCGCGAGACGACCACCATGCCTTGATTCCAGTCGCCGTCTAGCAGCGCCGACAGCTTGGTATCCTTGACAACCTTGATTTCGCCGGCTCGCGGATTGGCGGGCATGCCCGCGCCCAGCAGCTTGATCACATTTTGATTGTTGCCGCGCAGTTGCGCATACAAGATGACATCAAGGATGATCTCGGTATCCGCTTCGCTGTAGCCTTGAGCCGCAATCGCGCGCCGCGTCGCCGTCCGTAACGCTTCAATCGGAACTTTCATTCGCTCGCTTCCATCTTCGCTGCTGCGATCTCATTACTTCTTGCCGCGGGCCAAACCATTTGACGTCAAGTAGGTATAGCTCTGCCGCACCGCCTCAAGCCGGTCGTTGTTGCTGCGATCTTGCTCGACGATGTACCAGTCCGCCGTCTGCTCCGTCGCATTCACGATGCCGGCGACATCCATAACGCCATGCCCGACAGCCGCCATATCGCCTTTTGCATCCAGCCAGCCATCTTTGAGATGAATCAGCGGCGCGCGCGCGCCAACCTGCTTCACCACCTCAACCGCGTCTTCGCCACCGACTTGCACCCAATAGGTATCGATCTGCAAGCCAACGCTATCGTCCAATTCTTCCAGCATCAGGTCAAGCGTGGCGGCGCCGTTGATCCGCTTGAACTCCCACCAGTGATTATGGTAATGCAAAGCGAGATTGTTTTCGCGCGCGAACTCGCCAGCCTGGTTCAGCCGCTCGCAGGCGCCCTTTATGGCGTCAATGGTCTCAAAGTCGGCCGGCGGCAGCATGGCGATGGCGACGCTTGGCAAATCAAAAGCCGCGGCGATTTCGAGCACCGCCTCCCGGTTTTCATCATCCGGGAAGGGCACATGGCTGTTGCAAATCCGCAAATCAAGCTCGCGGAAAAGGTCGGCCGCGTCCGACAATTCGCTGGGCATGCCGCCGTAGGGCTCAACGCCGACATAACCCATTTCGGCAACGCGCCGCACAGTGCCTTCGAAATCCTCTTCCAGCAGCTCGCGCACGGTGTACAGCTGCAAGGCAATCGGCTTCAATTCAGACATCACAATATCCTCTCGACAAGCATCCAGTCTTGTCCTCGTATTTTGACGATTCCCCAGCGGAATACCAGTGTCGATCAAAGCGCGGCGCAGATCGCCAAATGCCCCATCTACTCGTAGTAAATTGACAGCCCCTGCTGTACACTGAATGTTTGTGCGTCGGCGAAATCACCCAGAACTCGCCGACGCCTGCATTGACCATTTCTTGCCCCGCCAGGAGAGCGTAAATGGCTTCCGCCGATACCACTGCAGCACTCGATTCGATTCCCAAATCAAAGACGTACTCAGCCTTTCGAATTTGGCTGCGGCTGATGGCTTATCTCTCCAGCTACAAGCTTTGGGTCGCCTTGGCCGCCGTTGGCATCATTGGCATGAACATACTGATGATTGTCGTGCCCTATATCTTGCGCGATGTCATTGACATCGGCATCGCCCGCCAGGATAGCGCTTATATGCTTAGCGCGGGCTTGCTGGTGGTTGTGATCGGCATCATCCGCGGCGCGGTCGCGTTCTTGGGCCGCTTCTACGGCGAACGCTTGTCGCACTACGTATCATACGATATCCGCAATCAGATATACGAAAAGGTGCAGCGCCAATCCTTCTCATATCACGACAGCGCCCAAGTAGGGACGATCATCACGCGCGCCATCAGCGATGTCAACGAGATTCAGCGTTACTTCTCTTATGGCTTAATGGATGGCTTGAACTTCGTGATCCTGCTCGTCGGCGTTGTCGGCATCATGATGGCATCCAGTCCGCTCTTGGCGCTCATCGCCTTTGTGCCCCTGGTTCCGCTCGCCTTCTACTCCAACCACTTTGTGATGCGGGTGCATCCGCGCTGGAAAAAAGTGATGGATCGCATGCAGGTGCTCAGCAACCGCATCCAGGAAAACGCCCTGGGCGCCGAAGTTGTGCGTGTATTCGCCCGCGAACCCTACGAAATTGAGCGCTTCCACGAAGAGAATCAGAATCTGTATGAAGAACAGCTCGATTTCATCACGCAATGGATCACGTACTTGCCCGCTTCCGCTTTGCTGGCGGCGATGTCGACGGCGCTGGTCCTGCTCTTCGGCGGCATTCTCGAAGCGCAAGGCATGGCGAATATCACCGTCGGCTTAATCGTGACCTTCAACGCATACGTGCTGCTGCTCTCGCAGCCGCTGCGCTTTATCGGCTTCATCATTTTGCTGACGACGCAAGCGGTGGCGAGCGGAGAACGGGTCTTTGACGTCTTGGATGAACGCGAATCCATCGTGAACAAACCGAAGGCGATCAAGACCAAGATCCGGGGCCACGTGCGCTTTGAAAAGGTCAGCACGCGTTATGATAGTTCCAACCACGCCGTGCTCAACCAGATTGACCTGGAGGCAAAGCCCGGCGAAGTCGTCGCCATCATCGGATTGACCGGCTCCGGCAAGACCACCATCGCCAACTTGATTCCGCGTTTCTACGACGTCACCGAGGGCGCAGTCACAATCGACGGCATTGACGCGCGCGATTATGATCTTGACCATCTGCGGCGCCAGATCGGCATCGTCATGCAGCAGTCGCTGCTCTTCAACGCCACCATCGACGAGAACATCGCCTACGGCAATCCTGAAGCCACTCGCGATCAAATCATCGCAGCGGCCAAGTCGGCCAACGCCCACGGCTTCATCTCCGAGTTCCCCGATGGTTATCTGACTGAAGTCGGCGAACGCGGCGTTACCCTCTCCGGCGGGCAGAAGCAGCGCATCGCCATCGCCCGCGCCCTGCTCATCGATCCGCGCATTCTCATTCTCGATGACGCCACCAGCAGCGTCGACACCCACACCGAACACCTGATTCAGCAAGCGCTCGAACGCATCATGGAGGGGCGCACAACCTTCGTCATCGCTCAGCGCATGAGCACGATCCTAAAAGCCGATCAAATCATTGTCCTGCGCGATGGCGAGATCATCCAGCACGGCACGCACGACACCCTGCTGCAAGATGGCGGGCTCTATGAAGAAATCTACAAATTGCAGCTCGAGGAGCAGGAACGCGTTCGGCGCGAAGCGATCATCGCGGGCATCATCAAGATTCCGCTGGAAGAACGGCGTTCGACCCAGCAATTCCGCGCCCTCATCGACCGGCTCGCCGGCAAATACTCCAATTGACCAACTCGCAAAGTTAGGCGACTATGGCTGTCCTGAATCGCAGAAAACAGAAACAACTCGGCGCGAAAGACAAAGCGGTCAACACCGAGCCGACCATTCTTGAGATTGATGACGATCATAAACCCGGTTTCGATCGCGATGTCACCGCCCGTCTCTTCTCATATTTGAAGCCCCATCGCAAAGATCTTGCGGTCGCTGTCGTCATGATGATGTTCAGCGTGCTCGCCAATATCGCCAGCCCGCCTTTGATCGGCTGGGCAATTGATGAAGGCATCAGCAAGCGAGACATGTCCGTACTTGGCATGGGCGTCATCGCCTTCATCATCTTGCAGCTGCTTGGCTTTGTCGGCTTTCGCGTGCAGCTGCGCAATATGGCGGTTATCGGCCAGACGATCATTCAAACGCTGC
Source organism: Anaerolineae bacterium (assembly GCA_022820125.1). Taxonomy (GTDB): domain Bacteria; phylum Chloroflexota; class Anaerolineae; order Aggregatilineales; family Phototrophicaceae; genus UBA6055. The sequence goes on from JAJEGA010000023.1 coordinate 6,205, forward strand.
GCAACCAGCTATTCGACCATATCCAGTACCTGTCCATCGGCTTCTTCGCCGAATACGAAGTGGGTCGCCTGATTGCCCGCGTCATCAGCGATGTCAACGTTGTGCGCGAAGCCGTCACCTTCGCCGCCGTCGGCACCATCCGCGAAGTATTGATGCTCTTCGGCATCATCATCTCGATGATCCTGATCAACATTCCTTTGACCCTCGTTGCCTTCACCGCCCTGGTCATACTATCCGTGATCGCCAACGTCTGGCGCATACACGCCCGCGACGCCTACCTGCGCGTTTCCGATTCCAACGCCAAGGTCTATGCCGAGCTCTCCGAAGCCTTTAACGCGGTGCGCGTCACCCAAGCCTTTGCCCGCCAGCGACACAATCACGATCGCTTCACCGGCGAAATCAATATGGCCAGCCGCAGCGCCGCCGAGCGCGCCGCGCTGATCGCCAGCTTCTTTTATCCCACCGTGGAAATGATCGGCGGCATCGCCACCGGCACCCTGATATTCGTCGGCGGTACGCTAGTCCTGGACGAACGCATCTCGGTCGGCGTCCTGCTCGCCTTCATTTTATACATCCAGCAGTTCTTCTTCCCCATCCGCATGCTGGCGCGGCGCTTCAATCTCTTGCAGACGGTCATCGCCTCCGGCTACCGTATTTTCAAGCTGATGGACTTCCCGGTAGACATCCGCGACGATCTCTACGCAGAGGATTTACCCGCCATCAGGGGCCATATCCGCTTTGAAGATCTTTCCTTCCGGTATACGCGCGAAGGCGAGCTCGTCTTGAAAGACATCAATCTCGATGTGGCGCCCGGCTCGCGCGTCGCCTTCGTGGGCCACACCGGCGCCGGCAAAACCACCATGGTCAAGCTGCTCATGCGCTTCTATGACGCCACCGCCGGCCGCGTGACCATTGATGGCCGCGATATCAAGCACATCAGCCAGAACAGCCTGCGCCGGCAGATCGGCGTCGTCCCGCAAGACACGCACCTGTTCTCCGGCAGCGTGATGGATAATATCCGCTACGGGCGGCTGGACGCGACCGACGACGAAGTGGTGTCGGCAGCCAAGGCGGTTGGCGCCCATCAGTTCATTACCGAAATGCCCGACGGCTATCTCACCGATATTATGGAAGGCGGCGCCGTCCTTTCGACTGGGCAGCGCCAGTTGCTGGCTTTCGCCCGCGCCCTGCTTGCCGATCCGCGCATTCTCATCCTCGATGAGGCAACCAGCAATATCGATACCCAGACCGAACGGCTGATTCAGGAGGCGCTGGAGCATCTCCTCGAGGGCCGCACCAGTTTTGTCATCGCCCACCGCCTCAGCACGATCACCTCAGCCGATCTGATTGTCGTGATGGATCACGGCAAAATCATCGAAATGGGCAGCCACCAGGAGCTGCTGGATCGGGAAGGCGTCTACCACCAGTTGTTCACCTTGGTTTAGGCGCGCCGTCTGTCAACGCTTGTTGTCTTCGCTCGGCGCAAAATGAAGGTCGCTGGCGCGCCTGACGCTCGCCTCGCCAAACTTGTCGCGCAGGCGGTCGACCGCCGACTGCAATTCCTGGGCATGACCGTCGCCCGCGCGGTCGTCCCACAAGCTCATTTGCTTCTTGGGCGCGCCGAAGCCGGCCAAGCCAACGCCAATCAAGCGGACAGGCTTGCCCGGAATCCAGACTTGCTCAAACAGCTGCACTGCCGCGCCGTAAATCTGGGCATCCAAATCGGTTGCGTAATCGATCGTCACCTGCCGGCTCAAGGTCTTAAAATCAATCCAGCGCAGCTTGATCTTAATCGTTGCGCCGCTGAGGCCCGCTTTGCGCGCCTGCCGCCCCACCCCATCAGACAGGCGCCGCAGCGTCAGCTTCAGCGCCGCCTCATCAGCAACATCTTCGGCGAAGGTCACTTCTTTGCTGATCGACTTCGTCTCGCGCTCCGTCAAGACAGGACGGAAATCGATGCCCTGCGCCCGCCGCCATATATCACTTCCCAGCTTGCCTAACCTCGATATCAGAGCCTCCTCAGACCAGTTGGCGACATCGCCAACCCGGGTCAAGCCGAGCGCGCTCAGCATTTCGGCGCTTTTCGGTCCCACCCCCCATAAGCGCTGTATGGGCAGCGGCGCCAGAAAGCTGGCCTCGGCGCCCGGCGGCACAATCGTGATCGCGTTCGGTGGTTTGTCCTTCGGCTGCCGCGCCTTGCCAACCGTGTTCGCCGTCTTCGCCAGCAATTTATTGGTCGCCCCGCCTAGCGAACAAGGCAAATCAAGCTCGTCATTGATACGCTTTTGCAACGCCCGCGCGATGTCTTCAATGTCGCCCGGCAGTATCGTCGCGTCAAGAAAGGCTTCGTCAATCGAGAGCGGCTCGACATCAGGCGCCGTGTCGCGCAAGACCGCCATAACCGCCTTCGACCGTTCGCCGTAAACGCCGCGCGTCTGCCCAACGACGATTAGATGCGGGCATAGCCGAATCGCTTGCGCCATTGGCATCGCCGAGCGCACGCCATACTTCCGCGCCGGATATGAAGCTGACGACACCACGCCGCGTTGGTCGGGCTTGCCCCCAACCGCTATCGCCTTGCCGCGCAGCTCCGGGTTCAGCTGCTCTTCGACGGCGCAGAAGAAGGCATCCAGATCGAGGTGGAGTATCTTGCGTGTCTTCGCCATCAGCCGAGGGATGTTTCAATAAGAAAAAAAGTCATCGTTTGCCTGCGGTCAACTTATAGAATATATTTTCTATCATATCACAAGACCGGCCGCCGCTCAACCCAATTCAATACGTGCGCAGAGCAATCGCTTCAAATGAAATTGCGCTGATAAATAGCAATTTCCCCTCACATTTCGCAATCTGCAGGGACGTTTGACCCGCTGTGTCTACGCGCGGCGCTGAAACGCCCGCAAAATTTATGTCATATTCAACGGGCGTATCGGCGATACGCCCCTACATTTTCACAATTTTCGTGACGAACAGCGCATTATGATTTTGATGTGATTGCCCTGATACGCGCGCGCCGCGAGCCACCTACGAATTTAACACAATGCCGCTATAATGCGCCCATTGAAGCAAGCCATGATTTCCAGGACAAGACATGCCGCTTTCGATCCACCCTGACGCGATTCAGGCGCTCGTCGCCGGCGAGATCGGCGCCCCGTCAACCGTGCTTGGAAGACACGTGCAGGGCGACGAAGTCTCCATTCGCACATTCAGACCCTGGGCAAAACAGGTGTATCTAGCGCATGACAGGACCGAAGAACGCGTCCGCATGGAGCCCTGCCACCAGGAGGGCCTCTTCATCGCCGAGCTGGGCTCCTCCTGGGTTGAGGCGCCTTACCACTTCGAGGCTCTGACAGTTGAGGGCAAGACAGAATCCTACGGCGATCCCTACATCCATCCGCCGCTCCTGTCTGAATACGATATTTATCTCTTTGGGCAGGGCAAGCACCGCGACATCTACCAGAAGCTGGGCGCCCACAGCCGCGAGATAAATGGCGTCGCCGGCATCAACTTCGCCGTCTGGGCGCCCAACTGCTATAAGGTCGCCGTCGTGGGCGATTTCAACCGCTGGGATGCGCGCGCGCATGTGATGGAAAACTATGGCGATTCGGGCATCTGGGAAATCTTCGTGCCCGGTCTCGCTTCAGGCGCGCATTACAAATTCGAGATCCGCTCGCATAACGAAGGCTACCGCGCCCAGAAATCTGATCCTTACGGCTTTTACAGCGAGCTGCGTCCGCAAACCGCATCAATCGTCTACGACATTGAGCAATACCAGTGGAACGACAGCGACTGGATGAAGCAGCGCGCCCTTCGTGACCCGCTATCCCAGCCCATGAATACCTATGAGCTGCATCTGGGCTCCTGGCGGCGCAAGGATGGAGACGAGTTCTTGAGCTATCGCGAGCTGGCGGACGAGCTCCTGCCCTATCTGGTCAACATGGGCTACACCCACCTCGAATTGCTGCCCGTCGCCGAGCATCCGCTGGACGCCTCCTGGGGTTATCAAGTGACCGGCTACTTCGCGCCCACCAGCCGCTATGGCGCGCCCGCCGACTTCATGCATTTGGTCGACCGCTGCCACCAGCACGGTATCGCCGTCGTCCTTGATTGGGTGCCGGCGCATTTCCCCAAAGACGAGCACGGCTTGAATTACTTTGATGGCACCCACCTCTACAGCCACGAAGACCCGCTGCAAGGCGAACACCCCGATTGGGGCACGATGATCTTCAATTACGCCCGCAGCGAAGTGCGCAGCTTCTTGCTCTCCAACGCGCTCTTCTGGCTGAAAAAGTATCACATAGACGGCTTGCGCGTGGACGCTGTCTCATCAATGATTTATCTCAGTTTCTCGCGCGAAGCGGGCCAATGGATCCCCAACGAATATGGCAGCCACGAGAATCTGGGCGCCCTCGCCTTCCTGCGCGAATTCAACGAGGTCCTGCATGCCGAAGCGCCGGGCGCCATCACCATCGCCGAAGAATCAACCGCCTGGCCCATGGTCTCCCGCCCGACCTACACTGGCGGACTCGGCTTCACCTTCAAGTGGAATATGGGCTGGATGCACGACACGCTGAGCTATATGGCGCGTGAACCGGTGCATCGGCGCTATCATCATCATCAGATCACCTTCGCCCTGCTTTACGCCTTCAGCGAGAACTTCGTCCTGCCGCTATCGCATGATGAGGTCGTGCATCTGAAAAGCTCGCTCATCGGCAAGCTGCCCGGTGATTACTGGCAGAAGTTCGCCGGGCTGCGGCTGCTCTTCGGCTACCAATACACCCAGGTCGGCAAGATCCTCAACTTCATGGGCAACGAATTCGCCCAATTCACCGAATGGAGCGAGGCGCGCAGCCTCGATTGGCATCTGCTTGGCTACGAAAAACACGCCCAGACACAAGCCTACCTGCGCGATCTCAATCATCTGTATCGCCGGCAGCCCGCCCTTTGGCAATGTGATTTCGAATCCGATGGCTTCCGCTGGATCGAAGCCAATGACGCCGATTACAGCGTCTACAGCTATATGCGCTTCGCCAATGACCGAAGGGACTTCTTGGTCATTGCACTCAACTGCACACCGGTCCCGCGAGAGAATTACCGCATCGGCGTCCCCGCATCCGGCTATTACCGCGAACTGCTCAACAGCGACGCAAGCTGCTATGGCGGTGGCGATGTCGGCAATGCCGGCGGCGCCCACAGCGACGACTTCGCTTCCCATGGATTGCCCTACAGCCTCAACCTGCGCCTGCCGCCACTGGCGATTCTCATCCTAAAACTGGAAACTGGCGAGTGAAAGCGAATGCTCGCCCGGCGCCGATTAGGTCGCCCGAGCTTGGCCTCGGCGCCGCGGCGGAGGCGTCAGCAGCGCCGCCGCCAACACCACCAGACACAAGCCCGCCCCCAGCCACAGCACCGCCTCATAACCGCCGCTGACATCGTAACTCAAGCCAAAGAGCGCCGGACCCAGCGCGCTGCCGATGACGCTGGACGTATACACAAAGCCGCGAATCTCGCCCTGGAAGCGGCGCCCGAAGAGATTAGGCCAGACGGCGCCTTCAAAGACATAACCGATGCCCATGCCCAAGCCAAAAGCCAAGGCATACGCGATCAGCAGCGGCGTCTCGCGCATGATCATCGCCAAGCCCGATGCGCTGAGCAGCGCCAGCATCTGCAAGGCGGCGACGTAGGATGGCTTGAAGCGATCAATCAGATATCCGGCGAGCAGCGCCGACCCAGCCGCGAAGAGCGACATCATGGCAAAGGTCTCAGTGGCGACCTGCGCGCTGTGGTCGAGAACCGCGAATATCGATACCTGATGCAAAATCAACCCGGTGCCCCAAGCCGACGGCAAAATGCGCGCGGCAATGAAGACCCAGAGGATGGGGGTGCGCATCGCCTCTTTCAGCGTCCAGTTGTCCTCAATATCGGAGGCTTGATCATCGCTTTCGCCAACGCTGCCCGCGGCATTGTCGGGCATCAGTCCATATTTCTCCGGTTTATCTCGCATCAGCAGCGCAAAGCTCGGTATCACCAGCGCCGCCACGCCGACGCCGAGCAAAACGTAGACTTGCCGCCAGTCCATCACCTCCAGCAGAATGCGCAGCAGATTCACGTAAATGCCTTGGAACAAAACGAAAGCCAGCGCCAACAGCGACATCATGCGGCCGCGCCGCTGCTGAAACCAGTTCGCCACCGCCGTTGAACTCGCCAGCGTCAGCGCGCCCTGCCCCAACCCGCGCATGCCGGCGAAGGCGAAGAAGAGCATAATCGGACCGTTGATCAGAGAGCAGAGCGCCAATACAAGGGTAAACAGCGCGCCAATGCTTGCGCCAACGCGGCGATTGCCCCTGGCGTCAATCTGCCGCCCGACCCAGGTCAGCCCCAGTGAGGCGACGAATGTGCCCGCGCCATAAAGACTGCTGACCGCCGTTCGGTCGAGACCAAAGTCCTCGATGAAAAAATCCATGAACAGGGAGACGGAGAAGCTCTGCCCGGGCGAGCTGCATATCGTCCCGATCAGCGCGACCAGCCAGACGATCCAGCCATAATAAACCGGGCTTGCCGCCACCAGCCGGCTGCGAAGCGCAATCGGCGCCGAGATTTGACTCAATTTGCCATCGCCTCAACTCCGGTAAAAGACGGCGTGATTATAGAAGAACGTCTTATGTGAAATCAGTTGAGCCTTGAAAGTTTTGGATGTCAATTTGGTATGTTACGCGCAGAATGCGCTTAAACAGATGCGCGGTGATTTTTGTAATCAGGCGAGTTGCCAAGCCATCCACCGTTTTCGCTAGCAA
>JAJEGA010000121.1 GCA_022820125.1 Anaerolineae bacterium
CTTGAGCCAGTAAAACAACGGTGCAGAGGCGGTTTAAGGTTCTAAGACCTACTCTACTTTTGGGCATCAATTAAGTGCCAAGCGGCTCGTCAGTTCGCCTCCGTCCCAAACTCTGTAGGGCATAATTTCTGCCAAGAACACACGGGGATCGCGCACCGCAACATAAATATGCCAAAAAAGGACGAATTTCGCAAATCTACTGCGCTATATTCAGGAGGGTTGTGAAAGTAGAACACAGAGGGCACAGAGAAAAGGTGGGAAATCAATGCTGCCATCAGATTTCAGAACTGATATTTGCAATATGAGGATGATTCTTTCGTAGCCATTTGCTGGAACTGCCAGCTCTATTGAAAAACGGAGGATTAATTTCCCTAAACTCTGTGCTCTCTGTGTCCTCTGTGGTTAAGAAAAAATCTGGGGCGATTGCTCTGTGTCCACGGACGTTTGCGCGGCCAGGCGGCAATTCAGGAATGACAGATTCCGTTGCAGCGATTATCGTATTGGCATCACCGGAATCAACTGAGATTTAGGGGGATGAGAGGGCGAATGCGCTTGAATTATCATCTGCTTGATGTCTTCACCGATCGCCAATTCGGCGGCAATCAGTTGGCGGTCTTCGCTGAGCCGCCGCCGGATTTGCCCGCGGCAACCATGCAAGCTATCGCCAAGGAGCTCAATCTCAGCGAGACCACCTTCGTCTATCCGCCGAGGGTAAGCGGATGTGATTTTCGTTTGAGGATTTTCACGCCGGCGGCCGAATTGCCCCTGGCCGGTCACCCAACGGTCGGCAGCGCCTATATGCTGGCTCGGCTCGGTATGCTCGGACGAATTGCCGGCTCGAAGAAGATAGTTTTCGAAGAAGGCGCCGGCCCGATTGCAGTGATCATTAACGCCGACGATGGGGGCAATCCGGTCGATGTTTGGATGAAACAGCCGATCCCGCAATTCCTCGACATCCTGGAAGATCGCTCCAGCATCGCCGAAATGCTGTCCTTAACCGCCGCCGACCTCCACCCGGACCTTCCCGCGCAAGTCCTCAGCAGCGGTCTGCCGTTTCTGTTCGTCGGGCTCCGCAGCCTCGATGCGGCGCGAAGAATCCGCTTTCGCCTTGACAAGTGGGCTGATGCGCTGGCGGGCACGAATGCCGAAAACGTCTTTGTGATGACTACCGAAACCCTTTACCCCGGCGCCACCGTACACAGCCGCATGTTTGCGCCGGCGCTGGGCATTGCCGAAGACCCAGCCACCGGTTCCGCCAGCGGTCCGCTAGGCGCCTATTTGCTGCGCTATGGCTTGGTTCAAAAGGAAGACCTGGTCAGCGAGCAGGGAATCGAGATCGGGCGGCCCAGCTTCATACGCATCAAGGTAAGACGAAACGGGACGGCGATTAGCGCCGTCTCAGTCGGCGGTCGCTGCGCGTATATGGGCTATGGAACGCTGCGCGTCGATTCGGCGAGCGAAGCACCGACCTATGCTAAAATGAAGCTGACTGGACCCGTTGGTGAGGATGATGCGCAGCGCGCGGATTGACCATTACCAAGCCCGGGCGGTATTCCACGGCTTGCTCGACGGTGAAGACTACCGCAACCGCGTCGCCGGCGCCTGCATCTACCGCTGCCCGCGCTGCAGCCATCGGATCCGCTTTCGCTGGCGCAGCTTTTATCAGGCGGATGGCCGCTCCGCCTTCGAGCGCAAACTCCGGCGTTTCTTCGATGACATGACGCCGACGCTCGCGTCCGAAGAACAAGGCGCCCTTGATTTCTATTGCCCGAGCTGCGCCGCGCCAACGCGCATCATCTTCAGCGCGGAAGACTACAGCAGGATCGCTTACCACTTTGACATTTACGCCGCGCTGGTAGGCGTCGGACGCGCCGCAAAATGAAAAATACATTCGCCACACTGCACGATTACGACCCAGGAATGCTCCCCGCCTTGGCGGAATTCTGGCGCATCGAAAGCAAAAGCCTCAGCGATGATGAAATTATCCGCCGGCTACAAGGCGCGATGCTCGACGCGAAGCGCGCTGAAGCCGCCTGGGAGCGGCTGGACGAACCTGCGCGCGCCGCGCTGCAACTGCTCGTCAGCAGCGCGCAGAGCCGCATGAAGATCGGGCAGTTCGAGCGATTCTACGGCAAGATTCGTAAATTGGGGCGCGCCCAAATTGAACGCGAGCAGCCGCATATCACCGGCGAAAACATCGCCGAGACCTTGTATTACCGCGGTTTCATCGGCGAAGGCTTTGACAAGGTGGAAGATAATCTCATTGGCTTCATCTTCGTGCCCACCGATCTCGTCGCCGCGCTGCCCTTGCACAAGACCAGCTACGAATCGCTCGATGACGAACCAGGCGCGTCTCAGGAAGGGCTGCCCGTCCTCGAGTTGATCACTGATGTCGATGAGGTCAGCCACGCCGATACCTCAATTGTCGATGATCTGACCTCGCTGCTGGCGGCGCTTCAAGCGCGCCCGGCTGATGTGGAGGGAGAGCATTTCGCAGGCGACTTCGCGGCAGCCGTCACGCCGGTTTTATTGCGGCGCGGCGCGAGCCGATTGTCTTTCTTGCTGGGCATCGCCGAGACTGCGAGCCTGATCACAAAACACGACGGCAAGGCGCATCCCAAACGCGATGAGGCAAGAACATGGCTGGCAGCGCCGCGCGCCACGCAGATCGAGCAGTTGGCGAAAGCATGGCTGGCAAGCCGATCTTATCGCGAGATGTGGCATATCCCCGGTCTTTATCCGGAAGATTCCGGCTGGACCTACGATGCGGCGGCCGCGCGCCAGGCCGTCATGCAGTTGCTGGCTGACCTGCTGCCCGATCAGGGATGGGTATCCGTCAACGATCTCATCGAAATGATCAAAGAATTTGAACCGGATTTCCAACGGCTGGATGGCGATTATGACAGTTGGTACATCCGCAACGACGCCGGCGAATTCCTCGCCGGTTTTGAAAGCTGGGATACGGTTGAAGGCTCCCTCATCGAATTCTATCTGGCGGGACCGATGCATTGGCTGGGGCTGGTCGATATCGGCGAGGATGTCGCGCGCCTTACCGCCTACGGCCGCGCCTTCCTGGAACGCAGCGATTGGCCGCAGCCAGCCGAGCCCAGCGCGCTTATCGAAATCCGCGAAGACGGTACGCTGCTAGCCTCGCGGCGGGTCAACCGCTTTGAGCGTTTTCAACTGGCGCGTTTCGCCCACTGCGCGCAGGCGGGCGACCCCTACCACTATCGAATAGACGCCGCCAGCATTCAACGCGCCGCCGCCCAAGACATCACTGCCAAGCATATTCATGCCTTCATCGTCCGCCATCTCGACGGCGCGCCGCCGCCGCCGCGAATCGTCAAGCTGCTGCGCAACTGGCAAGCGGGCCCCCGAACCTCGGTGACGCTGGAATCCATGATTGTGCTGCGCGCGACATCGGAAGAGACGCTGGAAAAGATCTACGCCACGCCCGCCTTGCGCCGCTTTCTGGGCGCGCGTTTGGGGCCAACCGCCTGCGCTGTGCGCGCGGACCAGTGGGAGGCGCTGCGCGAAAGCCTGGGCGATGATGGCATTGACGTCGATATCACGCGCCTGGATGCTGACGCCGACTGAGCGCTGGCGGCAATTTATCCCTCTTTGAGACCCAAGCGATAGACCATGTTCTTCTTCCAGCGAGCCCGCTTGGCAACTTCGCTCGCCGCGCGCGAGAGCGATTCGCCCGCTTCAAGACGCTCGATTAGCGCTTGCTTCACCTGCGCCTCGCTCCAGATCAACGCGCTTGAATCGGCGCCGGCGATCACCAGCGTGACTTCGCCTCGCGGGCTGTCATTGGCAAAGCGCTCGCATAATTCACCCGCAGCGCCGCGATAAAATCGCTCAAATTTTTTGCTGATCTCGCGCGCGACGCAGACACGCCGATCGGCGCCCAGCACAGCAGCGATCGCGCCAAGAGACTCGCTTAAACGGTAGGGACTTTCATAAGCGACCAGGGTTTCGCTTCTCCCGGCATAAGCAGCCAGCATTTCGCTTAAAGCCGCCGCCTTGCGTGGCAGGAAGCCCAGATAAATGAAGCGGTCGCTCGCCATGCCAGAGCCAACCAGCGCTGTCGTCAACGCGCTTGCGCCGGGCAGCGGCACGACTTCACAGCCCCGTGCAATCGCGGTTGCGATCAACTCAAAACCGGGGTCGGAGATGCCCGGCGTGCCAGCATCGGAAATCAACGCGACATCGCCACGCGTCAACGCAGCGAATATCTCGTCCAGCTTTGAATTCTTGTTGTGCTCATGATAGCTGGTCATCGGCGTGTCGATATTGTAATGCCGCGTCAATACCCGCGATGTTCTGGTATCTTCAGCCGCGATCAGCGAGACTTCGCGCAAAACGCGCAAGGCGCGCAACGTCATATCTTCAAGATTGCCTATCGGCGTCGGAACGATGTACAGTGTGCCCATCAGTTGATGCTTCCACCAGGCGCTATGGTCAGCGAGGCGGGAAGACGTGCGCCAGCGCTTCCGGCAAGACGCTCTTGAAAGCGGCCAGGCTATGACCGCTGCCCAACTCGACAAAGCGGTATTTTAATTCGGGATCATGCGTCATGCGGCGCTCAAGGATGCCCCTAAGCGCCAGCGCCGGCTGATAAAATCGCAGGTCTTGCTCGTAGCGCCCGACAGAATGAAAGATCCTATTGGGCAAAATCGGCGAATCCCGGAAGCGCTCGGCATATTCCTTCAGCAAATGCACGGCCGGCTCGCGGCCCAATGGCGGCGAGATCAAGATCAGATGGCCGAAGATCGCCGGGTTTTTCAGCGCCGAATGAAGCGCCGCAATCGCGCCTTCGCCAACGCCGCCCAGCCCCAGATCCAGCGGCTCAATCCGGTGCTCCGCCTGCAAGAAGGGCAGCAGCTCGGCCGCGATCAAGGCGTAATGTTTGTCGTTGCCGACATATTCCGATACTCGCTCCGCTTGAAGCCCGCCGGCGAGCATCGCGATGATGATCGGCTCCATCCGCCCGTGCTTGATCAGCGCATCGGCGATATAGGGCGTCTCGAGCGCGTCAACCGCCCACTGACCATCCATCAGCACGAGCAGGCGATAATTGCGGCCGTCATTGGCATCGTAGCCCGGCGGCGTGTAGACCCACAGGCTGCGATTGCTGAAGCCGAACTGCGCCGAACTGAACTGATGTCGATAAACGCGACCGCGGGAAACCGCGCCCATCGCCCCCCACTGAGGGAAAGGACGCGCGCGCGGCATCTGCAAGATCGACGTATCCACTCGATTGCTTCTGATCGAAAGCGCATTGCGCGAATCGGCTTGCCAATAGCGGCCCACCCGATCCATCAAGTCAACTTCCTGCGCCAGCGGCGTACCCGGGTCGTCAATCGCGAACATATAATCCACCAGGGCATCGCGCTCGAAAAAGCGCTGGTAATACCAGAGCGATGTCTCGTCCAGCCGCGTCATATTTTCAAAGGGCGGGTCTCGATTAATGATGTCAACATTGAGCGCGACATTCTGCGCCGTCCAAGAATCATAAACGAATGTCGCTTTGTTGCGCTCGACCCAGGGCCACTCATCGTGGGTCAAGAGCAATTCATCCACAAGACTTTGGCGATCATCAGGCGCGGTCTGATATATCTCGCAAAGAAACTGGATGAAGGAATTCCATCTCGAAGACGCCAAACCCAGCCCTCCTCGTCACTTGGGCAGCGACAAACTCATTTTAACACTTGCGCCGCGTAAGCAAAAATCTATTCAAGCGCGGCTGCGCTCGTTGGACAACGCACACAAATTCGCAACCCGCTTGACTGCTTTGCAGTATGATGAATTGGGGTTGCCGCGCTAATTCTAAAACTGGACTATCATGTCGGTAGGGTCGCTTCGCTATAGACGGCAGCGCAAGGGGAAGCTATGTCAACCAGGTACATTTACTCTTTCACCGAACCAATCAATCCCGAGCAACTGATGAAGCTGTTCGAGCAGACCGGCTGGGCTAATACGCGGAGCCCGCTGGACGTGCAGCAAATGCTGGACCGCTGCCACTTCACGCTCGGCGTCTGGGACGACGATCATCTGATCGGCTTCGCCCGCGTCATCACGGATGATCGTTATCGCGCGCTGATCGACGATGTCGTCGTCGACAGCGCCTATCGCGGGCAGGGCATCGCGTCCGAAATGCTGGAGAAGCTGCTCAAGCGCATGCAGCACATCGAAGCCATCATGCTGGATTGCGCGCCGGAGCTGGAAGGCTTCTACGGCCGCTTTGGATTTATGCCCAAAGATTGCAGCTCCCTGGAACGCAAGAACGCGGTATGAGGCGCCCGGGTTCTCCCGATTTGACGCACGGAACTGTGAATTTCGCGAGCATAAACCAATCCGTGCATTAGCTAAACGGGCGGTTCACAGAGTTGCCCGAATGCAAGATCTTAATGTTTCGGGCGAGCCAAGGCGCGCCCCTACAAGACTTGTCCGGTGCTGGTTGACGGGCTTCAGACGCTTTGAAAAGCAAGCGACTTCTACGGCTTTACCACTGAGGAAACGAGGCGACACAGAAGTAAGTCCAATAAAGTAATGCAACAAAATTAAAGAACGTCGTAGGGGCGACTCTTGAGTCGCCCACATCTACAATGGCGACATAGTGGGCGAGACAAGTCTCGCCCCTACAGATCTCGAATCAGATTAGCATCGCCCTTTTTCGCATTACTTACTTTGTTCTACTGAGGACACTCAGGGCTCCGCGGCGGGCGCGAACAATACAATACGTGTCAAGCCTTACAACTCGATTGTGTTTGGGCTATGATGCGCCTTGAATCTGTGGTCACGAAATTGAATGCGCTGCGACAGAATGAGCAAAGAGCTGTTCAATCCCTATATTGAACCCTTCACGCGCGTGGACCGACGCGCCTCGCCGGAAGATCTTCGTCAGCCACCGGGTGTGGACACGCTCTACCCGCTGGCGAATAACGAGAATCCGCTGGGTCCGTCGCCGCGTGTGCTCGAAGCGATCAACGACGCCGCGCAATCGCTGTCCTATTATCCTGAGTTTTCGGATTTGGCGCTGCGTGAGGCGATTTGCGGCGCCTTGGGGCGTGGGCTCGCGCCCGACAGCATCTTCACCGGCTGCAGCGGGTTTGAAACCCTGGAGTTGATCGCGCGCGCCTTCCTCCGCCCCGGTGATGAAGTGATTCTGTCGCCACCGACTTTCAGCGGCGCCTACAAAAAAGTGGCTGAACCGCTGGGCGCCAAGGTGGTTGAAGCGCCACTGGCGCCGGAGACCTTTCGCTATCGCACCGACGCCGTGCTGCGCGCCGTCAACGAATCGACCAAACTCATTATGCTCTGCAATCCCAACAATCCAACTGGCGCCGTCATCCCTGCCGACGCCGTGGACGAGCTCGTGCGCGGCCTGCCGGATCACGCGCTGCTCGTCGTTGACGAGGTTTACCACCATTTCGTCGAGACGCCGGATTTCCCTGATTCCATTCAATATGTTCTGGCGGAAAAGAATGTCGTCATCGTACACAGTTTTTCCAAGGCTTATGGCTTGGCGGGCTTGCGGCTTGGCTACGGCATCGCCAAACCGGCGATCGCCAATTATATCGCGGGCTTGCTTCGCGGCTTCCACCAGAACAAGCTGGCGTTGGCGGCCGGCATTGCCGCTTGCCAAGACCAGGCGCATGTGCGGCGCTGCGTTGATTTCCTGCGCGGCGAAGTCGCATGGCTCTGCAAACAGTTCGACCGACTTGATATCAAATACTGGAAGTCCTCTACCAACTTCATCTTGTTCGAGACGCGCATGCCAGCCGAAGACCTCAATCAGCAGTTGCTGCAGCGCGGCTTCCTCGTGCGCGCGCAGACGCAAAACAATCTGCCCTTTGGCATCCGCGTAAGCGCCGGCGCGCGAGCGAGCAATCAAGCCTTCATCAGCGCGTTAGAGGCCATTCTTAACGCGACCGCAAACTGACCGGCGCCCGCGGTCGCGGTCTCCGCCAAGGCGCAAACCAATCATTGCTCTCGCCGGCAGCCTATGATAAACTTGGCAGCGATTTCCGGCTTGCTGGCCGGGATGCCCAAATCCCACACATCAGGACTCGCGGCGGGTGTTGTCCGCCAGAGCGGATTGTCACCGGGGGATGATTGATGTGCGAGAATCAAACACCGTCTACCCTAGGAGTTTCCCAATGCCTTCAGCAGTGAATATGCGCACCCTGCTCGAAACAGGTGTCCATTTCGGGCATCGCACCAATAAGTGGAATCCCAAGATGGATGAGTTTATCTTCACCCAGCGCAACGGGATTCACATTATTGACCTGCAGATCACCCTTTCGAACCTGCATAAATTCCACGATCAGCTTGCTAATTTGGTCGCGGGCGGCGGCACGGTCCTCTTCGTCGGCACGAAACGCCAGGCGCAGGAAATCGTCCAGCGCGAAGCCGAGCGCTGCGCCATGCCCTACGTCAATTACCGCTGGCTCGGCGGGACATTGACCAATTGGAAGACGATTCGCAGCCGCATCGACACGTTGAAGCAGTTGGAGCAGCGCCGCGATGCCGGCGAGTTCGATCGGCTCACCAAAAAAGAAGGGCTCGTGCTCGAGCGCAAGATCGCCAAGCTGCAGTTGAGGCTGGGCGGCATCCGCGAGATGTCGCGCGTGCCCGATCTGTTAATCGTGGTTGACGCCGAGCGCGAATACACCGCCGTCAAGGAAGCCAATATCTTGAAGGTGCCGGTCATGGCGCTGGTTGATACCAATGCCGACCCCGATATGGTCGATCATATTCTGCCAGCCAACGACGACGCCATGCGCTCCATACGCTTGCTGATTGGCGCGCTGGCTGATGCCGTCATCGAGGGGCGCAACCTGCGACAGTCGGCCGGCATTGAAGAAGAAGAGGAGCAGACCTTCACTGACGCCTACGACGACGAAATGGCGGATGAAGACCTGCTCGGCGAATCGACCTTGGCCAAACTGCGCGATACCAAACTCTTTGGCGAGGAAGAAGGTGAAAACGCCGAGGGCGAGCCCGTAGCCAGCGAGGCCGGCGCCGAGACGGGCGCCAGCAAAGGCGGCGAAACTCAAGCCGCCAGCGAAGCCTAAGCATAAGCCAAACACTCAGTTCGACGGAGACAAAGCGAAAGATGGCTGTAACAGCAAAAGAGGTTAAGGCGCTGCGAGACAAAACCGGCGCGGGTCCCCTGGATTGCAAGAAAGCGCTGGAACAACACGACGGCGACATGGACGCCGCCGCCGAATTCTTGCGCGAAAAGGCGCTTAAGGACGGCATCAAGCTGCAAGGCAAAGGTCGCCGCGCGGACGAAGGCGTCATCGGCAATTATGTCCATTTCGACAATCGGCTGGCGGTGATCGTCGAAGTCAACTGTGAGACCGACTTCGTCGCCGCCACTGACCAGTTCAAAGCCTTCGCCAAAGATATCGCTATGCACATCGCCAACATGAACCCGCAGTACGTTGCGCGCGAGCATGTGCCGGAAGACATCGTAGCGGCGGAAACGCGCCTGCAATTGGAGCGCGCCTTGGACGAAGGCAAACCCGAGCGCATCGCCGAGAAGATGGTGGCGGGCCGCATGAATAAATGGTACGAAGAAATCGTGCTTATGGAGCAGTCCTTCATCAAAGACGATGACAAATCAGTCAGCCAATACTTGCAAGAAACGGTTGCCGAAGTCGGCGAGACGATCAATATCGGCCGCTTCCAGCGCTTCGCCATCGGCGACGAGAGTTGATGTTTGGACCCTTAGCGAGCCTCAAGCTTGACTGACACGGTATCGCCAGAAAAACGAAGCGAGGTCATGTCGAGGGTCGGGAGCAAAGACACCAAACCCGAACTCTTGATTCGGCGGGGATTGCACGCCTTGGGCTTCCGCTATCGGCTGCACGTCAAAGACCTGCCGGGCACGCCCGATCTCGTATTCCCGCGCTACAAATCCGTCATACAGATTAATGGCTGTTTCTGGCACGGCCACGCTTGTCCGCTCTGCCGGATGCCAAGCTCCAATAGTGACTATTGGCACAAGAAAGTCGCAAGAAATAAAGAACGCGATATTTCTAATCGTCAGCGTCTGGTTGAAGACGGCTGGCGAGTGTTGACGATATGGGAATGCGCGCTGCGGGGCAAAGAGAAACTGGCGTTGAATCAAGTGCTGGAATCGACGTCCGAGTGGCTGCTGTCGACGCAATTGGTTTGCGAAATTAAAGGCGGCGCATCATAATACACGGCAAGCGGCAATGATAAAGTGTGCAGCTCGCGCTGCACAGAATCGAGAATTGATAGCATGACCTGCGCTGTGGAGTTCTTTGCTGGCATGGGTCTCATGCGCGCGGGCCTCGAATGCGTGGGGATCAAAACAGTCTTCGCCAACGACATCGACGAAACGAAAGCGAAACTCTACGCCGCCAACTGGGGACGCGAGGAGCTTCATGTAGGGGATATACGCGCGCTGCATGGCGACGATATTCCTGATGCCGACATAGTCACCGCTTCATTTCCATGCACGGATATGTCGCTTGCCGGAAAGTACAAAGGCTTGAACGGCGCGCAATCCAGCCTTGTTTTGGACTTCTTGCGGATTCTAGATGAGATGGCAGACCGCGCGCCACGAACCTTAATGATTGAGAATGTAATGGGATTTCTGACGGCGAACAGTGGACGTGATTGGGAGACAGTTGTCGACGGAATCCAGAAACTAGGTTATCAAGCCGCGCACATCGTAGTTGACGCCAGCGCTTTCGTCCCTCAAAGTCGCGCAAGAGTGTTCCTGTTCGGCCACAAGGGGACCATTAATTTGCCAAATCCGCCGGAAATCCGAAAAGACCTTCGTCTGGCTGAATTGGCTGAAGAGCAGGGCGACTGGTGGTCCGCTGACCGCCTCCATGCGTTTCTGGAGACCCTGTCGCCAATACAATCCGAGCGTGTTTCGCGCTATCGAAGCCGGTTCTGGCCCGGCTATTACGGCGCGTTTCGGCGCACCCGAGGCGGTCGGCCCGTATGGGAAGTCCGCGCGGATGAACGAGCCGGGACGCTTCGCACGACGCGCGGTGGCTCGGCAAGGCAAGCGATCGTTCGCGCTGGCCGCGGCGAAATTGCGGTTCGCTGGATGAGCTTGACTGAATACGCGCGGTTGCAAGGCGCAGAGCATTTGCGCTACGATTCGGTAACGCCCTCACAGGCGATGTTCGCTCTTGGCGATGCGGTGTGCGTCCCGGTTATTGAATGGCTGGCGAAGCATTGCCTCATGCCGCTCTTGCGTCAATGATGCCAAAGAAAGAGCCAGAAGCGGTCACAGCCCTGTATGACGGCGTTAAGAAAGCGCTGGATACTGATTATGGCGACGGGCGAAAAGTCGGAAATTGCAAATATGGCGTCTATCTGTTCTATGACTATGACGGCGAGCCGATCTACGTCGGGCGAACAAGAGAGAGCTTGAGGGGCCGCATTGGCCGTCACCTGACTAATCAGCGAACCGACGCTGTTGCAATGAGCGTCCTCGATCCCTTCGAAGTCGCTGAAATTGAGATGTGGCCCTTTTGGAACTTGAAAAGCGGCGACGCAAACGAAATTTTGGATCGCGCCGAATACACAGTTTATCAAGAGGCTTTGCAGGCCTCGAATTTCTCAGTTGTCCTGAACGAAAAAGATATTAGGCCTGCTGACAAAATCGACCTGCCGAAATCGGTTCGCGTTTCCGTCTTGCCCGCGACATTAAGAAAACAGCGCGAACACCCGGATATTCGGCTGGCGCGTCGAGCGCGGACAATTGCCAATCTGGCGCGGGTTATCAGCGAGCGCAGCGTAAGACCAGGCATTAGACGTACGCTTTGGGCACAGGCGCGGCGACTCGAACACTTAGCCAAGAACAGGCTGGAAGAATTTGAGCAAGACGACGAGCCCTGATCAACAAATCGAATCCCTTGGCTAATCCTTTTTCATTGAACTGGATCATGAGACTTTCAGATACCGACTGGGATATTCGCCTCTTCATTTACAAATCGCTGGCGGCGGGCGATCGCGCGCCCGATCTTGCCGCGCTATCAGCCCATTTCGAGATAAAGCCAGAAGCGGCGCGGGCTGCGCTTCGTCGCTTGCACGACGCCCATGCCTTGGCGCTGCGGGCGGGAAGCTGCGAAGTCTTGATGGCGAATCCGCTTTCGGCGGCGCCCACCGATTATCGCGTGCTGATCGGCGATAAGGCGCTATTCGCCAACTGCGCCTGGGATTCGCTCGGCATTCCCGCCATGCTGGGCGTCGATGCCCGCATTGAAGCGCGGCATCCTTTGACCGGTGAGCTAATCGAATACCAGGTCGAAGCGGCCCAGCTGCAAAGCTGCCAGGACCATCTGGTGCATTTCGCCCTGCCGTTTCGCCTGTGGTACGATGACATTATAGACACCTGAAAGACGATTCTGCTCTTCCGGTCGGAAGCTGAAATCGACGA
Source organism: Anaerolineae bacterium (assembly GCA_022820125.1). Taxonomy (GTDB): domain Bacteria; phylum Chloroflexota; class Anaerolineae; order Aggregatilineales; family Phototrophicaceae; genus UBA6055. Next base: position 12,440 of record JAJEGA010000121.1, read on the forward strand.
ATGGCGTCGAATAGAGCGCCGTGAGCGCGGCATCGCGCTGTCGCTCGCCAAGGTATGGCAACTGTCCCGGCGATGGTACCGCGATCGCATGTCCCCGAGCTTCCGCGGTCTCGCGCTGGAAGACGCCATAGCGATATTCCGTTCGCTCGGCTTGACTGACGAGTTCTGGACGATACCGCCGATTTGATTTGCTTCCTTTGCGTTTTTGGGCGAATATGCTTTGTGGCAAAACACTAGGGAGCGACCATGACCACAAGCAACCAATTGCCCTACAAGCGCGTCTTGCTGAAGCTGAGCGGAGAAGCGCTCGCTGGCGACAGCGGGATGGGCATTGATTCGGAAAAAACAGCCTACATCGCCGAGCGCGTACGCGAGGTATATGAGCTCGGCATCCAGGTCGCCATCGTGATTGGCGGCGGCAATTTGTGGCGCGGGGAACCGGCGGCGAAACTCGGCATGGACCGCAGCACCGCCGATCACATGGGCATGATCGCCACCGTGATGAACGGCTTGGCGCTGCAAGACGCCATTGAACGCCTCGGCATCGGCACCCGCGTGCAAACAGCCGTGGAAATGAACTCGATCGCGGAACCTTATATTCGCCTTCGCGCGATTCGCCACATGGAAAAAGGGCGGGTGGTCATTTTATCCGGCGGTATCGGCAGCCCCTATTTCACCACCGACTCGGCCGCGGCTTTGCGCGCCAGCGAAATCCACGCCGATGTTATCGTTAAAGCGACCAAGGTCGACGGCGTCTACTCAGCCGATCCCTTCGCCAATCCCAACGCGGCGCGTTATTGCCGGCTGAGCTACCAGGACGTGCTTCACCAGCAGCTGCGCGTGATGGATACAACCGCCTTCACACTTTGCCAGGAGAATGCCATGCCGATTATCGTGCTGAACTTTTGGAATCCCCACGACCTGGTCAAGGCGCTGCAAGGGAACGTGGAAATCGGCACCATCATTAGCGGCAGCCCCGGTCTCCAGCCCAGCCTGCCCTTGTAAGTTTTTTTTGACGAATGGCAATTGCCCGGACAATAGTGGAAAAGCAGGCTCCCTGCATGGGCGAGCGCAAGAAGATCGCCGTTTTTTCCATGACGCCCTTATTCCCCGACTTTGCTATGGGCGGCGGGCAAGTTCAATTGAAGAAGGTGGCGCTGCATCTGGCTGAATTGGGCCATCGCTTGACCATCCTTTCGACTCAGCGCGAAGGATCGATGGAGCCCTTCAAGTGGCATGACAACGTGGAAATCCGGCCTGTTCTGCGCTTTAAGCAGCCCTATCCCGAGCCTTACTTCACGCCGATTTACCATATCGCCAACGCCATGCGTTATATGGGCGACGCGATTGCCGATGCCGATATCCATTACAGCCATGACGGCGGGCTGATCTTCCCGCTCGTTTATCAGTCCAAGCCAACGGTGATCTCGCTACGCAGCATCATTTACCCCGAGACGATGCAAGCCGCCTTTCTTTTTCAAGGCGATGAATGGATCCTGCCATCCGAACACACGCGCGCATCCTATGAAGCGGCTGTTTCACCCTTCGCGCCCGAGGTAAGTCAACGTATGCACGCCGTCCACAACGGCTTCGACTGGGATGTTTTCCGCTACCAAACGCCCGCCGACATCTTTGACGTCATCCCAGCTGAAATCGCCGACCATCCGCTGATGCTATTTCCGCATCGTCCCGATGTCAACAAGGGCATCTATGAAGTCCTTGAAGTTGCCCGGCGTCTGGTCTTCGACATGGGCTGGGAGGACCTGCGCGTTCTAGTGCCCCGCTGGCTAGACGCGGAAAGCGATCAAGCCAACCGCGCCTATTACGACAAGCTGCGGCTAACCATTAACCAAGCGGGCTTAAACGAGACATTCCTGTTTCACGATTGGATCAGCGAAGCGCTGATTCCCGAATATTACAGCCTGGCTGATGTGACGATGTGCATCGGCCACTGTGTGGAAACCTTCGGCAATACGCCATTTGAGTCGCTCGGCTGCGGCACGCTCCCGATCGTTTCACGCGTCGCCACGTACCGCGACCTGCTGCCGGACGAGCATATAAACCGAGTCGATTATGGCGATATCGATGGCGCCGCCGCACAGGCGCATTCAATACTGAGCGAGCGCCGGCGCGCTTCACCTGCCACCCTGAGATATCTGAAATCCGAGTTTTCGCTGGAGACGATGGTCAATCGCTTCGCTGACCTTATCCTCAATGCGGTGAAGAAGCCGCCATTGCGTTACCGCCTGCCGCAGCTCAACGACGAGACAAGGTATAAGCTGGCGCCCTGGTGCTACATCACGCAAGGGGGCGGCATTTACCATGACTTCCGCGTCGATTGCCAACAGAACGACGCGCTGATCCGTCTCGTTAATGACAATCCTGACGGATTCCCCGGGGCGGCGGCAGAGCCGGCGCAGCTGCAGGCTTGGCTGGATGAAGGTTACATTGCGCCCCTCATTGAAGCCTGATGTCATTGCTGAACGCCTGGCTTTCTCCAGCCTGCCAAGGGTGGTGCCGCCGATAGGTATGACCAACTGCCCGTGTTATACTGCTAAATATGGCTTGGAACTGAGGACTGACGTTGATGGCGGTCATTACCGAGTTGATTGAAGCGGGCTTGCGCCTGAAGCAAGGGGGCAACCTGGGCGGCGCGATTGAGCATTTTAAGCAGCTCCACGCGACTTATCCTGATCACGCCCGCATCATGTTCGAGCTGGCGGCTTGCTGGCGCGCCTTCAATGTGCCGGAGCAGGCGCTGCCAATTTATCGCGCGCTGCTGGCGATGCCAAAAAGCCAGCGCTTGCCGCCGAAGGATATGCCCCGCCTATACACGCAATTAGGCGCCACCTTGCTGGATATGGGCGAGAGCGCCGAGTCGCTGGCGATAATTGAAGAGGGCTTGCGGCTCTACCCCAGCTACCGTTCACTGCGCGCCTGGCGCATCTTCGCGCTTCAAGCGGGCGGTGAGCCGCAGTCGGCGCTGCAGGATGCGCTTGAGCTGATGCTGGAATCGCTGGCGCCTTCGCGTTGGGACATCTTTGAAACGGAAATCAAAGCGGTCGTTAAGGCGATGCGCGTCAACTTGCCGGAGCATGCCGCAATTCCCAACTCGGATTCAGCCGATAAAGACGCCGCCTCAATCGCCCAGCAGGAAGAAGCTTTTGAGAAGCCGGAGCAAACAGACCAGCGCGACGATTCGACCACTGGCAAAGCAGAGCGCCAGCAAAGCAGAATCGCTGTCGCCAGCGAGGCGCAGAGCGCGGCGGAGACTGATGTCGCCGTCAATCTCGTGAAGCCGAAAAAGAAGAAGAACACCCGCCGAAAGAAAACTTCGCGTCCGCAAATGGGCAAACGAGCGGTCCGCATCGACATCAGCGGCGAATCGGACGGGAGCCAAGAAGACGGCAATGAAGCCGACAACTCGACGGCAGACGGCGCTTTCAAGATTCCAATTGACCCCGATTGACGGTCGGCTCGGGCAAAACCCACGCAAAGCAGAAATCCCATCTATCTTCCCCAAGCACGGGTTCAGATTAAGCGCGCCCTGCCGTATAATGCGCGCAGCACGCTGGCGAAAGAAAGCAAAGCCATGCCCGTCATACTGGCTCACGGCGCCTTGGGCCCCTTTGATGAAATCATCTTCCTGAGCATCGCTGTTGTATTCCTGGCTATGATGGGCGTCAGCTGGGTGCGCAGCCAGCAGTTGCCGGATGAAGACCTGGAAGCGCCCGGCGAATGCCGCGAGACCGATGCCGATCGATTTGAATTGGAATGAGGAAAATCAATATGAGACTTGAACACATCGCTTTTAATGTGGCGGACTCGGGCGCGCTGGCGGCTTGGTATGTCGCCAATTTTGATATGAAGATCGTTCGCTCATTTGACGAGCCGCCCTATATCCACTTCTTGTCGGACAGCGCGGGCAAGAGCCTGATTGAAATTTACAGCAATCCGCTGGGCGAAGTCATCGATTACGGCGCGCAGCACGCGGTCGTCTTTCATCTGGCTTTCACCGTGGACGATATCGAAGCCGAGCGCCAGCGCTTGGTTGCGGCGGGCGCGGCGCTGGACGGCGATATCGACCACCGCGCCAACGGAGACAAGCTGGCATTCCTGCGCGATCCCTGGGGTTATGCCATCCAGTTGGCGCAGCGCGTCCAACAAATGATTGATTGACGGCGGTTTTATGCTCGACATTGATTTCGACCTGCGCGTCGACGGCCAAGCGCCGGCGGAACCCTTTCTCGATCGTTACGAGCTCGAGCAGATGTTTGAAGGCGCCAGGCGATCAATCGGCGCGAGCCTGCAGCGGAAGTTCGCCAATATCGTCTGTGAGGAACATGCCCAAGCGCCAAGATTCAAAATCACTGGGATCTATGACAACGCCATTGAAGAGATGGACATCCAATACCATGTGGACACCTGCTGTCAACGCTTCCTGCTGCGCGTCATGCAAGTCCTGAATAAGCGCGCCTGAACGATTTACCAGAGAGAGGTCGGATTATGCGTGTATTATTGCAGCGCGTTTCTGCAGGTTCAGTAAAAGTCGAAGGCGAAGTTGTCGGCGAAATCGCAGGCGGATTCGTCGCTTTGGTCGGCGTAACCCATTCCGATACGGAAGCGGAAGCGGAGAAGCTGGCGAACAAGACGGCGAACCTGCGCGTCTTTTCCGACAGCGACGGCAAGATGAATCTCTCGCTGCTGGATGTCGCTGGCGGCATCCTGGTCGTCTCGCAGTTCACGCTCTATGCCGATGCGCGCAAGGGGCGCCGCCCCAGCTATATTCAAGCGGCGCAGCCAGATACGGCTGAACCACTGGTTCGACGCTTCGCCGAATGCCTGTCGCAGGCGGGCGTTAGACAAGTGGAACAGGGTGTCTTCGGCGCTATGATGCAAGTGGAAATCCACAACGATGGGCCTATAACCATCATGCTGGACAGTGACCACCTGTAATCGCCAAAAGACATCATAAATCGTGGACAAGAAAGGGAATAGAATCGCAATTAAACATTGACTGAGTTGAGATTTGATTGAGCAATCTTGTAGATAGCCTTGACATTTTGTCTAATCAAACATAGATTTAATTAGCAGGTTCTATTGGCTAGGTTATTGGGAGTAGTAACATGACACTTTCACGCATCGTTACGGTTGCGCTTGTCGTTATGCTGCTCGGCGTTCCGGTGGCAAGCGCGCAAAGGCAACTGCTTCCCGCGCCGACTGGCTTTAGCGTTGACTTTGTAACTGGCGGTGACAAGCCGGCCCGCTGGCTCGTCCAGTGGAATACCGTTCAAGGCGAAAAGAAGTGGAATCTAAAGTTTCACAATGCTTCAGAGTTCGGCGATGGTTGGGGGCGCATTAAAGGCAGTAAGCAAGATCTTCCCGAAAATGAAGATCATGGCAAGATTTGGTACTGGGAAGAAAACGGCAAGAGCTATGTGAG
>JAJEGA010000019.1 GCA_022820125.1 Anaerolineae bacterium
TTGCTAGCGAAAACGGTGGATGGCTTGGCAACTCGCCTGATTACAAAAATCACCGCGCATCTGTTTAAGCGCATTCTGCGCGTAACATACCAAATTGACATCCAAAACTTTCAAGGCTCAACTGATTTCACATAAGACGTAGAATACAATCCAGATAGTTACATCCACGCGCTGAAATTCGTTGCATTCCTCACAATCTAGATAGTATTGTAGCAATTCACCGCATTTTGGACAGAATACCTGCGGGTTCTCCATATCCAGCACGTATTCATGCTGGCACTCCACACAATTATGCCACCAATTCTTCTCTGTCATTACTGTTCCCTTGCATATTCGCTTCTAGCGCAGGTGCTCATAAGCGGCGAATCAATGCAAGATCAGATTCTCCACGAAATTCACTTCCCCCGCCCCACACCCGGAATCAGCCGCCAGAACAGCCGCTGCGCCCGCAGGATCAGCAGGTAACCTTGCGTCTCGCTGTGGTTGTCATACTGCGCCCCGCCGCCGCTGCGCAGGTAATAGCTCAAGTCGGCGATTGCCTCGTCGAACTTGAACTGCGCCGCCCGCGTCCGTCCGCGCGCTTCATAGGCTTGCAGCAAGCTGGGATCAAGCGCGAGCGCCCGCGTGAAATCGGCTTCGGCTTCGGCTTGGCGCTTCCGCTCCTGCTGCGCGAGCGCGCGGCGGAAATAGGCTTCTTCAAATTCGGGCTGGATGTGGATCGCCATCGTGTAATCGTTGATGGCGCTATCGAAATCGCGCTGCAAGACTCGGATGGCGCCGCGCGCGATATAAGCCGTCTCCAGATAAGGCTCGATCTCCAGGGCGCCGTTGATGCTCTCGACGGCGGCATCCCAGCGCCCGAGCGCCGCCAGCGCCTCGCCGCGGCAAACGTAGATTTCGGCGATATCGCCCAAGCCGAGCTTGATCGCGCTGTCGAACAGGGCGACCGCGCCAGCGTAATCGCCCGCCTCCAGCAGCCGCAGACCACGCTCGGCATACCCCGCCTCTGGCTGGCTCATGGCGCCATTCCCATCCAATCCGAACTCTTCCCACCATGTTCACTGTAACGCAAGTCGCGTTAGGCGCAAAACTGACGCATTCCTTAAGAAAAAATAGGCAGGCTTGTAATTCAATAAATATGCGTTATGTTGCGTAATCTAATCACAATTTAACTGAGGTGCCCTTTGCAAAACGCTTTCGTTCCCGGCAGGTTATGGCGAATCGCTCGCAGATCTTTTTCCGTTAGCCCCGCCTCGCTCTTCAAGAGCGCCTGGGTGGCGCTGGTGATATGGCTGATCGCACTGGCGGTAGGCGCGTCTTACGCGAGTTTCATGTTCCATGGCCGTCTGGAGGATTATTTTGGCGCCGGCATCCAAATCTTCCTGATCAGCTCAATTGTGCTGTGTTTGTTCTGCGGTTTTTTCAGCTCGAACAAATCGGTCGTGCCGTCGCCCCAGGACAGTCCGCTGGTCATCCTGGCGACGTTGGCGACCAACATCGTCGCGCTGGCGCCAGCTGCGATGTCTGACGAAACGCTATTCATGACCGTCGTCGCGACCATGATGGTGTCTTCAGTGCTGACTGGCGCCTTCCATTTCTTGCTAGGCTACTTGAAGATCTCCGTCATGATGCGCTATTTCCCTTATCCGGTGGTGGGCGGGGTGCTGGCGGGCATAGGCGCGCTCTTGGTGGATGGCGGGCTCACGCTCTTGATCGGGCAGGACATCACCCGTCATACCTGGCTGCAGTTGTTCCAGGCAGAGCATCTTATCAGATGGCTGCCGACCGCCCTTCTGGCTTTTGCCATCCTCTTGCTGATGCGCCGCCGCAAAAATGTGCTCATTCTGCCGCTGGCGCTGGTCTTGTCTCTGGGCGTTTTTTCTCTCGGTCAAGCACTGGCGGCAAGCTCGGCGCCCCCGCCACTCCCGGACGAGCCCGCCGCGCTGCCGAGCGCCAGCGGAGTAGCCCTCACCCTCAGCGTGGAGACGCTGGGCAAAGCGGACCTGGGTTTGATCCTGTCTCAGGCGGGCAACATCTTGGTCCTGGTCGTCATCAGCACCTTCAATCTGCTTGCCTACTTGAGCGCGTCGGAATTGATCTTTCAGCGAGAATTAAATTTCAATCGGGAGCTGGCAGTCTCGGGCGGCGCCAATATCGTCGCCGGCTTGACTGGCGGCGCCATGACCGGTTTTCCCGCGATCGCCTATTCCACGTTGACGCATAGCTCCGGCGGCAATGGCCGCGTCATCAACCTGATGCTGGCGCTCTTGTTCCTCTTCACCCTGGCATTCGGGACAGCGATCGGCAATTTGTTCCCGCTGGAAATCATGGCTGGGCTGCTTTTCTTCCTGGGCTTCAGCTTCCTGGTGGACTGGCTGGCGGACGCCCGCGCCCAGATGCCCATCACCGATTATGTGACCATCGTAGCGATGATGTTTGTCATCGCCGCATTCGGCTTGGGTTGGGGCATCCTTTGCGGCATATTGATTTCCATCATATTTTTTGTGATGCAATACAGCCAGATCAATGTCGTGCGGCAGCAGTTCACCGGCGTCAAGTACCGCAGCCGCATTGAACGCTCGATCCTGGAAAACCGTCTGCTGCGAACGCGTGGCGAAAGCATCCAGATCTTTCGCCTGCAGGGTTACATATTTTTTGGGACGGGCTTTCAGCTCTATCGCCACGTGCGCTCGCGCATCATCAACTCGGAGCCCGGGCAGATCCGCTTCATCGTCTTGGACTTCCGCATGGTGCAACGCCTGGACGCTTCCTCCGCCGTAGACTTTTACAAGCTGCAGCAACTGGCCAGGATGCACAATATTCGGGTCGTCTTCAGCGATGCCAGCAACTTCATCCACTCGGTGTTGATCCGCAGCTTCCGCGCCAAGGATGTGGATCAGCCAAAATTCTTCCATACCCTTGATCATGCCATGGAGTGGTGCGAAGGCAAGATCCTGGCGGAGAGCCACTTGAGCGAGTTATCGCATGTGACTGTCGAGCGGCAATTCGAGAGCCACACCATGCTGCGCAGCGCGGAAATCAGCCTGCTGCGGAAATATCTACGGCGGTTGGAAGTCCAGCCCGGCGATGTGATCCTGCGGCAAGGCGAGCGCAGCGATTCGCTGTTCTTGATCGAATCGGGCAAAGTCGATATCCTGCTGCGCAACGAATACGACCATGTCGTCCGCTTGCGCAGCATGGGCGCGGGCGCTATCGTCGGCGAGGTCGGCTTTTATATTCATCGTCCGCGAACCGCCACCATCATCGCGACCGAACCCAGCGTATTGCAAATTCTGGATTCCGACGCGCTGCGGAAAATGGAAGCCGCAGATCCGCTGATCGCCGCGACCTTGCACAATTTTATCGCCTGCGTCCTTTCCGAGCGGCTCACCGCAACCAATCATATGGTGGAAGAGCTGATGGAATAAGCCGCCTCACTGTACCGCTTTCCCCACAATCTGCTAGGATTTAAGCGGCAAGACACACTTTCCGGAGCTATTGTTTTGCGCCGCCTGCTAAGCGCCCTGCTCATCTTGCAAGCCCTCACGCACCTCTTCTGGCTTTCGCCGGCGGCGCATTCGGGTCAAGTGGCGATTCCCTGGATGATGAATCGGGGCTTGACGCTCTTCGGCGATATCTGGGAACAGCACGCGCCCGGCAGCTCCCTGCTTGCCGCGGCCGCGCAATCGCTAATCGACATCGACCCGGGCGCCTTGGTGAAGCTGCTCAACATCGCGCTCGTGCTGGCGCTGACCGCCCTGGTCTACCTGCTGGCGAAGCGGCTTTCGGACGATGACTGGGCGGGCGCGCTTGCTGCCGCCGTCTTCGCCTGGTGGACGCCGGTCTACGGCAATGTCCTGCTCTATTTTGACACTTTGGTGGCTTTCTGCGTTTTGGCTGCGCTGGTGGTTTATTTCCATGAAGGCGAGCGTCCCTCGGCTAAGCGACTCGCGCTTGTTGGACTGTGGATGGGCGCCTCGACACTGTTCAAGCAGCAGGCTTGGCTGGCGGTCGTCACGCTGGCTTTCTGGCTGCTGCTGACCGAGGGGCGGCGGCAAGACTTGCTGATCTTTGCCGTCGGGGCGCTGATTCTGCCGCTGCTGCAATGGCTGGCGCTGTTTGGCGCGGGTTTGTTCGAGAGTTATCTCTTCTGGAACTGGACTTTCAATCTCAGCGGCGCGATGGACGGCGTGCCGCTTGATGGCGATCTCTTCCGCAAGCTGCTGCTGACCAATGCGCTTGTGTTCGCCTATATCCCGCTGGCGCTAAGGCGCGATCGCCGTCAACTCATTCTGGCAGCGCTATGGCTGGCGGCATTAACCCTGCTCTATCCGCGCGCCGGCGAGAACCACGCGATGGCGCATTTGCCGCTGGCGGCGGTGATGTCTGGCTTGGCGCTGGCGGCGCTGCGGCCCCAGCTCGGCGAGTGGCGCCATTTGGAGGGCGCGCGCGCGATATTGGCAGGCTTGCTGGCGGCTGGCGCGCTAGGCTGGCTCTGGACCGGCGCCGTCAGCTATATCCCGACGCCGATGGGCGCGGGCGCCATCCTGGCTTACGACGAATTCAGCGACCTGGCTATGAAGCTCAGAGCGCGCGCCGAGCCTGGCGATACGCTATTTGTCTTGCCGGAGACCGATAGCACGCCGCAGCTGCACCCGCTGACGGACATGCTGCCGCCCGGCGCCTGGGTCAAGGGCTGGCATTGGTATTTTGAGCCAGCGCCAGTGCTGGCGACGCTAACAAAAGAATGGGAAGGCGCCCCCCCTGCCTGGATCGTCGTTTTCCCCCATCTGATTCCGGCGGGCGAGCCCGGCATCACGACCTTGCTGGATATCGTCGAGGCGCGCTATACGCTCGCTTTTGAATCGGCGCCGATCTACGACCACGGACGAGCCGCGGTGTATCGCCTGAACAGCGGGAGCGAATGAGGCGCGACGCGATTCAACTGTCGCCGCGCGGGCAGGCGACTTATCGGCTGCTGGGGCTCACCGTTGCGCTGCTGCTGCTTTACGGCTTATCCCTCAGCTTGTCGGCGCTGTATCAGCTCCCGTCTCAGCCATTTGAGGACCTGATCGCGCGCGAGGGCATCGAGCGCCTCAGCCAGCGCGCCTTCCAGTTCACCGTCCTGAGCGGTCTCATCGGCGCCGGCTTGATGATGGCGGGCGAGCGGCTTCGCCTGCGCTCCGCATTATCGCTTCAGCGGATCTGGACAGCGCTGGCAGTCGTATCAATCGCGCTCACTCCGATTGATCACCATGGCGCGCTGGACCTGGCGGCGGCGCTGGCGCTGCTGCTTTCGTTGGCGCTGACCGCCCGCGCTGCTGAGGGCTATGCGGCAGTTTACCTGCGCGTCTGGCAAGTTGGCTTGCTGCTGATAGGCATCAGTTTTGCCGCGGCGCCGCTGCTGGAAGATCGCGCGCTGGAGGCTCTTCGCGCCTTTCAACTCCAAGTCGCCGGCCCAATCGCCGGGCTCAGCGTCATGTTTTGGCTGATGCGGCGATACAGTCGGGTCGAAGCGGAATGGGCGGCTGACGGTCTGCGCATTACAGCTTTGCTGGTATTCCTGGCGGGCAGCTTGATTAGCCTGGGGCGATTGGGTCTATCGGCGGTCGTCAGCCTCGCCGCCACCCCCTTGATCCCGCTCTGCTTTATCATCTTGGCCGGGCACAGTTACCGCGCCTTGAGCAGCCGCAACGAGAACGCCTCGCTCGCGCCTCATTGGATCGCGGTGGCGACGCTGTTTTGGCTGGTCGGGGGCGGTTTCCTGGGCGCGCTCAGCATCCAGCCGGCGATTGCCGAGGCAATGCGCGGCACTGCCCTGGCTCATACGCAGGAGTGGCTGGCTCGCTGGTCGCTGCTCGCTATCGTGCTGGCAGTTGTCAACGAGGGCGCGTCATCGCTGCGCGGCGACAACCGGCGCGTGACCGGATACATACCACTCTGGCTAATCGCATTTGGCGCTGGCTTGGCGAGCATTGTGGGGGCTTGCCGCGGCGTCGTACAAATCACCCTGCGTGACCTCGCCGGTTTGGCGGACGCCGCAATGGCCGAGCATCTGCTGCCGCTGACGGTCGTCTGGATCATTTGCTTGTCGGCGGTGGTCGGCGGGGTTCTGATATACGCGCTGGGTTTTTGGCTGCGGCGGCCGCGGATTATAGTCGCCGAGGATTAATCCCTTCCTGGCGGCGCGAATGCCGCGCTGAGCACACTGGCGTATGCGATCAGCAGCCAGGCGCCGAAGCTGCCAGCGGCATCAGCCGGCATATTTGGGAAGACCAAGGCAAAGCCCTCGGTGACGAAGGCATCAAGCGCCATGCCCGAGACAACCAGCAGCGCCGCCGCTTCAAACTGCTGCGCGCGCGTCAGCCGCCGCCAACGAAACAAGCCAGTCGCAAGGAGGAAGAGCGCCACAATCGCAACCAGCCATAGCAGCGCCAAGACCGCCGGCTCATCATCGAGGAAAAAGCGGTGGCCCGCCAAGCGAAACACCAGCGTCGCCAACAGCCAAAGTCCGAATCCGATTGCTAAAAACAGTCGCCTGCTCAATCTGTCACCTGGCGTTCAGCCCGTCAGCTTGGGGCGGATCCAGTTCATCGCCGGATAGCCCAGCTGCTCCCACTCGCGCAGCGTCGCCGTCACATCGTAAGGCGCGCGCCGCAGATCGACCGTGAGCGCGCCGTCCGTCCACTCCAGGATCGCCCACTCGGCGCTGCCGGGAACCCCGAAAGACAAGCCGACGCTGCCTGGGTTGATCACAGTCCAGCCGTCAACTTGCCGATCCAGCGCCAGATGCGTGTGCCCGCAGAGCGCCAGCCGCCCGCCGCGATCCAGCAGAGCATCCGCCGCTTCTTCGTCGGCGCTATCGGGCCGCAGCGCGAGCGATTCGTCATCGCCCGGTATCGCGTGAAAGCCAATCACGCGCCCATAGCCGGCGACATCCAGCTTCAACTCGCGGCCGATAATATCGCGCAGCAGCGAGAAATCGAGCCAGCTCAGCCGCTCCATATTCCAGGCGTTGATGGCGCTCATGCTGACGATATTGTCGCGATAGGCTTGGTATTCGTTCTCATCTTTTGGCGGCGCGAAGGCGATGCGAGCGCCGGTCGCCAGGTAGCGGTCGGTGTTGCCGCCGATGATTTTGACCTGGTCTTCGCCGCGCTGCTCTCGCAGGTTGAGCAGCGCTTGAACGCACTCATGCGGCTGCCCGCCAAGCGCAGCCAGATCGCCCAGGCACCAGATCAGGTCGAAGCCGCCACAGCGCTCCATGTCGTCAAAGACGGCTTGCAACGCGGGAAAGTTGCCGTGAATATCCGAGATTATCGCCAGGCGCATGATGATATTCGTCCTCTGCCGATAGCCAGTCCAGTGGACGAAGTGTAACATGGATAAGCGTCAATGGCAGCCGCCCGCAGGAGCAGCCGCATCGTGCAAGGGAGATTTTCAGCCTGGAAGGAGACGGGAGAACGCATGACCGGTTTATCGGCATTGCGGGCAATGCCCTTTCAATGGCTGCTGCCCTTGGCTTTCTTTTCTGTGGGCTTGCTATACCTTTACAGTACGCCCCATTTTGAGGCTTCCGACAGCGACGAGCATGTCGGCGTGATCAAATGGATCGCTGAAACCGGGACGCTGCCGGTCCAATCGGCGCAGCACGACCACCTCCATGCGCAGGAGGCGAGCCAGCCGCCGCTCTACTACCTGCTGATGGCGCCCGTCTGGTCGGCTATGGATACCTCGGATTTTGATGACTTTTTCCAGTTCAATCCGCTCGTCTACATGGGGCATCCAGAGCGATTAGGCAATCGCAGTTTGGCGTTTTATCGGCAGCCCTACCCGCCAGATATCCGGGGCGCGTCGCTGGCGCTCTATGTCATACGATTGCTGACGCTGGGATTGGCGACCGTCTCGGTGGCGGCGATGTTTCAGTCGGCGCGGACGGCGCTGCCCGGTCGTCCCGGTTTCGCTGTGCTGGCGACCGCGCTAACCGCCTTCAACCCGATGTTCCTATTCATATCGGTATCGGTCAGCAACGATGTGCTGGTGACGACCTTCGCATCCCTGGCTTGTTGGCTGGCGCTGCTGACGCTGCGGCTTGGATTTTACAGTCGTCGCAGCGTGATCCTGGGCATGCTGGTCGGGCTGGCGGCGCTTTCCAAACTGAGCGGATTGGCGCTGGCGCCGGTCGTGGCGCTGGCGGGGGCCTGGCTGCTTTGGCGGACCGGGGATCGGCGCGGATTCGTCATCCTCATCGGCGCCATCACGCTGGCGCCCCTGCTGCTGACCAGCTGGTGGTTCCTGCGCAATCTCGCGCTATATGGCGAGCTCTTCGGCACCGCGACCATGTTGGAGAATTTTGGCGGGCGCCATATCCCGCTGCCGCAACTGCTGCTGGAAGAATTCGAAGGCTTGCGCATCAGCTATTGGGGGCTGTTTGGCTCCTTCAGCATCTTTACCCATCGCATTCATTATCTGCTGATGGACGCGCTGTCGCTGCTCGGCTTTCTGGGCTTGCTGGTCTTTCTGGCGCAGCACCGCCGGGATCGAATGATGCTGTCGATCGTCGGCTTCCTGGCTTGCTATCTCGCGCTCGGCGGCGTCACGCTCATTTGGTGGGCGCTGCAGACGACCGCCAGCACCGGGCGCCTGCTTTTCCCATATTCAATCGCGATCGGCATTTTGCTGGCGCTCGGCATCCGCGCGCTGCGGGTCCCGGCTGCGCTCATCGTTCTGCCGATGTTTGCCTTTAGCATCGCCGCGCCCTTCGCCTATATCATCCCGCAATACGATCACCCGCCTCCGGTGAAGCGCCTCCCCGATAGCGCTGTCGAAACAACTATCCGCTGGGGCGATATCACGCTGGTCGGCTATGAAGCACCGGCGGAGGCCCGCTGGTCGCCCGGCGACGAGATCCCGCTGACGTTATACTGGGAGCCGCTGAAAGCCACCGACGAGCTTCAGGCGCTCTTCATCAGCCTCATCAATGCCGACGGCGCGTCGTTAGCCACCATTGACAGCTTCCCCGGCTGGGGCACACTGCCAACAACCTGGTGGCAGCCCGCCGTCATCTACAAGGACGATTACATCCTGCAGATACCGGAAGAGGCGCAAGGCATCTCGAACGTTCAACTGCACATTGGCTGGTATCCCTTTCCTGGCGGCGCCAATATCCAACCCGTGCTGGAATCGGGCGAGCCCGCGGGCGCCTTCACCATCCCGATCGGCGCCTTCGTCAATCCGGATTCCCAACAGACGCTTGAGGCTGATGCTATTAAAGGCGGCGCCGTATTTGGAGAAGCCATCCGTCTCGATGCCTGGCGCTTCAGCGACGGGCATATTCTGGAACTGGAGTGGCGGCTTACGCGCGAAATCGCCGGCGACCTGCGCATCTTCGCGATCGTGCTGAAAGACCGGTATCAGCCCGACCAGCCCTTCGAAATCGTCGCTCAAGCGGACAAAACGCCGCCAGCGCGCCTCGACTTCCTCAAGCCGGGCGAGACCTTCGTCACCAGGCATCGCTTCGAGCCGCCGCCGGGATCGGCTGCTGAGTACAGCGTCTATATCGGCTGGTATGATGAAAGCCTCAGCCAGCGGCTGGGCGTCCCCTACCCCCAAAACATGCTGGAGCTGCCCGCGCTGCCCTTCTCCGCGCCGGAGTAGAAGTCTTTTGAACACAGAGAACGCAGAGGGCACAGAAGTAAATCCAATAAAGTAATACAACAAAATGAAGGAACGTCGTAGGGGCGACTCTTGAGTCGCCCACACGTACAATGGCGACATAGTGGGCGAGAAAGTCTCGCCCCTACAGATCTAGAATCAGATTAGCATCGCCCTTTGTCGCATGATTTACTTGCGTTTACTGAGAATTACGGAAACGCATGTCTATTTCCATGTAGACAATTGTGGCAGCTGTCACGATATGCCTCTGCGTCCTCTGTAGTTCACCAACCCGATATCAGCTGAATGCCATAGCGTTCACCAGCAGTTTAGACTCCTCGTCTCGGACACGCGAAGTTGACAGTCTGCAAGTTAGTGGCTATGCTCTTGCGGAACGGCTGAATGAATTGGTGATGCGGATGCGAAGACGGGAAGCCCCTTGCTGTTGTTGTTGCCCATGGATGGGAGCGAAGACCGCCTGAGTTAACAGCCAACAGCACCCGAGACAGATATTTGAAGTCAACTGGCAGAAAGGCGCGCGGCTCCGCAAGAACGGAAGCCCCTCTGGCGCACGTGGCTGCAAGTTGGCTTTTTTGTTGAATCGATTGAAGCGGATTAGAGAGAGCCGAATGACGATCACAGCCGAGCGCGAAGCGGACAAACTGCAGGAAAGCGCCGATTCTTCGGGCGATATTGAGCGGCAGATCGGCAATACGCCACTGCTGAGCTTCCGCCGCGTGACCAGGCGCCTGCCGGCTGATGTGCGCGTCTTGGCCAAGGCGGAATGGCAGAACCCGGGCGGCAGCGTCAAAGACCGCGCCGCGTACGGCATCATCCAAAGCGCCGAAGCGAGCGGGGCGCTGCGCCCAGGCAAGACTATCCTCGACAGCACCAGCGGCAATACCGGCATCGCCTACGCCATGATCGGCGCGGCCAAGGGTTATCGCGTCAAGCTATTCTTGCCGGAAAACGTCAGCCCCGAGCGCGTGGCCATCTTGCGCGCTTATGATGTCGACCTCGTCTTCACCGACCCGCTGGAAGGCTCGGATGGCGCGATACAGGCGGTGCAGGCGCTGGCCGCGCGCAAGCCCGAGCGTTACTTCTATGCCGATCAATACAATAATCCCGCCAACTGGAAAGCGCATTATCAGGGCACGGGCGCCGAGATCTGGCGACAGACCGCCGGCGCGGTCACCCATTTTGTCGCCGGTTTGGGCACGAGCGGCACCTTGATGGGCGCGGGCCGGCGCCTGAAGGAATACGATCCAAAGGTGCGGATCGTCTCGGTCGAGCCGGATTCGCCTTTCCATGGCCTTGAGGGGCTGAAGCACATGGCATCGGCCATACAGCCGGGCATCTTCGACGCCGGCTTCGCTGATGAGGCGCTATCCGTGCGCACCGAAGACGCGCATGCGATGGCGCTGCGGCTGGCGCGGGAAGAGGGCTACCTGGTCGGCATCAGCTCGGCGGCGGCGATGATCGGCGCATTGCAGGTGGCTGAGGGTTTAGCCGAGCGCGAGCTTGGCGGCACGGTGGTCACGCTGTTTCCGGATAATGCCTACAAGTATTTGAGCGAGGCTTTCTGGCGGGGGTAGCCGGAGAGATAAAATGCAGATTGTAGGGGCGACATAGTATGTCGCCCGATTGCTTACTCTCTGAATGGCGGGCGACCTAATAGGCGCCCCTACAGTTTCCGCTGCGAGCGTTGGCTTGGGCCAACTAACTTTGCGCAGCCGCCCGGTCATAGGGGATGATCTTGTCCCACTCGTCGGCGGTTGAGCGGGCGACGAAAGCCACCACCGGCTCGCTGTCGCTCAAGTTGAAGACCTCGTGCGGGATGCCCGGTTCAATGAAGATGAAGTCGCCGGCGCTGTTGTCCACCACTTGCTTGCAGCCATCGCCGTATTCATGGCGCACCTCGCCCTCGAGGATGTAGAGCATCACTTCAAAATCGACATGGATATGGGCGTAGGCGACGCCGCCTGGCGGGATGGTGGCGACATTGATCGACAGTTCCTTGGCCTTGACATTCTTGCTCGATAAGCCGGTTTTGTAATGGATCCCGTTCCAATCGCGTTTTTTTCCGCCACCGCGCAAGACGCTGATGCCATCATCGCCCTCAACCAGCGCTCGCAGGTCTTGTTGTTCGCTCATTGCAGTCGCGCTCCTCTTGTCTAAACGCCGCCAGTATAGCTAAGATAAGGCATTCACTCCAGCCGAAAGGGAAACGACATGACCGCAAAGATCGGCATTCTTACCGTATCCGACCGCGCCTTTCGCGGCGTCTACGAAGACCGCGGCGGCCCGGCGATTCACGCGTATATGAGCGAAGTGCTGACCAATGACTGGGTGCCGGTCGCGCGGGTTGTGCCCGATGAGCTAGAGGCGATTCAGGCGGCGCTGATTGAGCTTGTCGATGAGCGCGCGTGCAGCCTGGTGGTGACGACCGGCGGCACCGGACCAGCCCGGCGCGACATCACCCCGGAAGCGACGGAGGCGGTCTGCGGGAAGATGATGCCCGGCTTCGGCGAATTGATGCGGCAGGTCTCGCTGCAATACGTGCCGACAGCCATCCTCTCGCGGCAGACGGCTGGCATACGGGGCAAGGCGCTGATCGTCAATCTGCCCGGCAAACCCAGCGCCATCCGCGATTGCCTGGACGCGGTCATGCCAGCCATTCCTTATTGCATCGACCTCATTGAAGGCGCTTATCTGACGACGGATGAGAGTCGGATCAAGGCTTTCCGGCCGAAGGGGAAGTAACGGGGCAGCTTCGGGCGGAATGAAATTCGCGTCTTCATAGATGGCAGGGTTCAAGAGTATGAGGATGAGCAGGATTGGCGAAAGCAAGGGCAATATAATTAGCGCGATGCCAATCGCGGACGCCAGCCCGAACTTTTCGCCATCATCGTTGCGCGCAAAATGGCTCATGCTCGCTAATACTCCCTGACCCTTGCTATCTTCCGATACGTATCTCCACTTGGATATACAATGATTCGCTGCATAGTTCTTTAAGGCTTCGCACAGGTTGCCCAATTGACTATCTAAATTGCATTCGCCATAAGGAATGATGTCTGTAGGGGCGGCTTACCGGGTCGCCCGAAACTCCCGCAGCTTGAATACGGGCAACTTGATGCTGCGGGTAGTCGCAGCCGGTCAGAAGCCCTTACGGATACTATTGTTCGCGGGTCGTAATTTTCTGAGAGCCAAGTCGTGATTTGCGGACGACTGTGGTGAATTTGTTCCGCCGTCGTTAATCGGCCTCAGGTCGCCGCCAACTGTCATCAGCCAGGATTTCGCCGATCGCCAGCATTGCCGCGCGGATTTCGTCATCGCTGTTGTAGAAGTGTGGCGCGATGCGGATGCCAGCTTGGGGGCGGAAATCGATCTTGATATCGCGCGCCAGCAGCTCGTTTGACACTTCATAGGCATGCGGCGGATTGACGGTGACCGTGCCGGCGCGCGCTGCGGGGTCGCGCGGCGAGACGACCTCGTAGCCCATCTCATCGGCGAGGTTGATGATCAAAGCGGTCTGGCGCATCGACTTTTCGCGGATGGCGTGGACGCCGACCTGGGCGATGATCTCGACGCCGGGCTGGATGGCGTGCAGAGAGGCGATGCCGGGCGTGCCGTTCATCAGTCGGTAGGCGTCTTCGCGCAGTTCCAGCTTCTCGACATCAAAGGCGAAGGGCGCGGCGCTGGCGAACCAGCCAGTCACCTTGGGATTGAGCGAGGGCAGCAGATCGGGGCGCGCATACATGAAGACGCCGCCAGGACCGCCACAGAGCCACTTGAGCGTTCCGCCGATGTAATAGTCGACATCCCATGCGCCAACATCGACCGGGATCACGCCGACGCTGTGATAGCCGTTGAAGAGGACTTGCGCGCCGACGCGATGCGCCTTTTCTGTGATTGCCCGCGCCGGCATGATATAGGCGCTGCGGAAGAGCACATGCGAGGTGCTGACCAATCGGGTCGATTCATCAATGGCTTCCATAAGCTCGTCAACATCGATATGGATGCCATCGCGCGAGCGGATCATCTGGATGCGCATGTGATCCGGCAGCCAACTGCGCAGCGCGTAGACATCGCTGGGGAAATCCAGCGCGGTGATGACCACTTTGTCGCGCCGTGTATCGCTATAGTCCAGCGCGCCCAAGAGGATGCTGTTGGCGATGCTGGCGTTCTGATGCGCAAGCACCGTATCTTCGGCGGCGCCCATCAGCGGGGCGATCTTGTTCCCGACGGTCTGCGGCAGCTCAAACCAGCCGGCGCCCCAGGCGGAAACGCCCCGCCCCGCCCAGGTATCGGCGTAGGTTTGCAGCGCCTCGTAGACGCCGCGGGGCATCGCGCCCAGCGAGTTGCTGATCAGGTAGTTGCAGCGGCTCAGAATCGGGAATTCGCCGCGCCATTGCAGAAGCGGGTCATGGGTCATGAGGATGCCTCAAGCTGATTGAATAGCTCAGCGAAGCATTGTAACGCATTCGCCGGAGATTCAGCCGCCAAAGTTATGCCGCCGCCAATGGCAAAACATCTGCCAAAGGCGCGGGCTCACCTGTTCCAGGCGTCTGTTCATCACGGCAATAAGCAGAGGTCGTTCACTGGCGTCAACCCAGCGGGCCGCGATGAATGAGTCTATCAAACGCTTGATGTCGCGTTTCGCCGCGCGCCGTTCGCGCCAATTTAGCTTGGACCCGGCTCTGACCCGGGCAAGTCTCTCCAAAGCATCCATTGGCGCCTCGCCCCAGATTCGTTCAAGCCGGCGTTGGCGCGCCAAAAGAATGCTTTTTTCACTAATGGGATTGACATGAGCTGTAAGCTGGGCAGGGTACCGTCGATAAACATACAGATGTTCCGCGATATTGGCGAAAATCGTCCGACCCAGCAGACGCGTCACCAAGTCGACATCCGAACCGTAACGCAAGGACTCGTCATATCCGCCGGCTTCCAGGAGCAGGCGCCGGCGCGTCATGAGCGAAGCGTGTACAAAGGGCCCGCTCAAAAGCCCGATAAAACAGTTCAGAACAATTTCGGCGTGACGCTCTGGCGGCTCGCGATCATATTGCTGCCGCAAGTCCTCAGATACGACATGCGAGTAAACGCCGACCGCGTCAATTTGAGGGTTTGACTGCAAAAAGCTGACTTGCTTCCGCAAGCGGTCGGGCAAGCTGATATCATCGCTGTCTATGCCGGTGACAAATTCGCCCTTGGCCGCGGCAAGGCAAGCGCTGCGCGCCCCGCCTTCGCCTGCATTCACCAAAAGCTGCACGAACCGAATCCGGTCATCGCGGGCTGCATAAGAGCGGATTATCTCAGCAGAGTTGTCTTTGGAGCCATCATCGACGATGACCAGTTCAAAGTCGGCGAAGGTCTGCGAGAGGATGCTTTCGATCGCCTCAGCGAGGTAAAGCTCGCTGTTGTAGACCGGCATGAGGACTGACACCAGGGGCATGGAGCTACCTCTTAATCAGGCAATAGGCTGCTCGTCTTAGCGCCAACGTCGATGCCGCCGCCAATGACAGAACTTCTGCCAAAGCTGCGGGCTAACACTTTCCAGTTGTCGGTTCATCGCGGCGAGAAGAAGCGATCTTTCGCCGGGCTCGACCCACTCGGCGGCGATGAAGGCATCAATCAGGCGCAGGATATCGCGCTTTGCCGCGCGGCGTTCGCGCCAAGTCAACTTGGACCAGGGTTTGATTCTGCCCAGTCGGTCGATTGAATCCAAAGGCGCCTCGCCCCAGATGCGTTCCAACGCGCGTTGGCGCACCTCAATAATGTCTTGATCGCGTCTGGGGTTGTCGTGCGTTGTCCGTTGGCCCGGGCGCCGGCGATGCAGATATAGGCGCTCAGGGATGTTGGCGAACCTCGTCAGACCCAGCATGCGCGTAATCAAGTCACAGTCGGAGGAATAGTTAATCGACACGTCATAACCGCCCGCTTCCAGCACCAGACAGCGCCGCATCATGAGCGAAGCATGCACAAAGGGCGCGCTCTGCAATCCCACAAAGTGATTTAACAGGATTAAGGCATGCCGCGCCGGCGGCTGACGGTCATATTTGGGCCGCATGTTCGCATCCACTGTGCGACAGTGGACGCCAACCGCCCCAATTTCAGGCTTTGCTTGCAGGAGATTCACTTGTTTCCGCAAGCGTTCCGGCAGGCTGACATCATCGCTGTCCATAGTAGCGTAAAGCTTCGCCTTCGCAGCATTGAGACCAGCGTTTCGCGCAATGCTCGGACCGGCATTCTCCACCAGCTGTATCAATCGAATGCGGCAATCGCGCTGCGCATATTGCCGAATAATATCGGCCGAACTATCCTCGGAGCCATCATCCACAATGATGAACTCAAAGTCGGTGAAAGTCTGCCCCAAGATGCTTTCAATCGCCTCGGCCAGGTAAAGCTCGCTGTTATAAACCGGCATGACGACTGATACAAGAGGTATAGTACTGCCTTTCACACTGTCTGCCCCTTGCTCATCTTATCGCCAAACGATGTCGTCGCCAATGTAGCAGCATCTGCCAGATTCGCGGCATCGTGGCTTCGAGCCGCCACTGAATGTGGGCGGCGACCAACTCGCGGTCATCGGCGTCAATCACCTCGTTGGCGATCATGGCGTTCAGCAGCCGTTTAAGATCCTTGAGCGCGTTTCTACGCTCCAGCCAGCCCAGTTTTTCATCGCGCCGCATCCGTTCAAAACGCAAGAGCGTCTGCGTTGGCGCTTCACCCCATAGCCGACCCAGCAGGCGCGCTCGGGCTTCCCAAGCCTGCTCCCTCATTTTAGCGTCGCGGGTCGTATGATGCTGGTCCTCATGGCGGCGATACAGCAGGAGCGTCTCTGGAAGATTGGCGAAGCGCGTCCGCCACATCAGGCGCGACCACAATTCTACATCAATTGCGGTGCGGCGGAATGGCTCATAGCCGCCGACGGATTCGAGCAGCGCGCGCCGCAGCATGACGGTCGGATGGATGAAAAATGAACCGATGAAGAGATTGAAAGCGATGAGCGCGTGTCGCTGCGGCAAATCAAATGGGTAGAGGGGCTTCAAGTCTTCAGCCACCGCTTGGGCGCCGGCGCCAAGCACGCCAATTGTGGGATGGCGGCGCAAATAATCGACTTGCTTTTGAAGGCGCTGCGGCAGGCAGACATCATCGCAGTCCATGGACGCGATGAAGTGGCCATCCGCCAGGGCGGTCGCGCGATTCCGAACATTAGCTTGTCCCTCGTTTGCCTCAAGCTGGATGAAACGGATACGCTCATCGCGCTTTTCATAGGCGCGGATGATCTCGGCTGAGCCATCAAAAGAGCCGTCATCGACGATGATAAACTCGAAGTCGGTAAAGGTCTGCTCAAGGATGCTCTCAATGGCTTCGGCGAGATACTTTTCACCGTTGTATACGGGCATTATGACGGATACGAGTGGATTAAGCGGACTGGTCAAGGCGCCGTCTCTGACGATTGTTTGCGTTCGATATTGTGCCGCCACCAGTACAGAAACATTTGCCAAACGCGAGGCGTGGTCGACTCTAGGCGGCGGTTAACTTCGAAATTAATACAGGCGACGTCGCCGGGCGAAATCCAGCGGGCAGCTGCCATCGCATTAACGATTCTGCGGTAATCCCGCCGCGCCGATCGCCGCTCGCGCCAACTGAGCTTTTTCCCTTGATCGACCTTTCTGAACCTGGCCATTGTCTCGCTCGATGCCTCGCCCAACAGCCGCTCAATCGCGTCCCGTTGCCAATGCCCGGTGTCCCGCGGGTCGTATTCAAGCGAGATGTTCGACTCGTGCCAGCGGTACAGGTACTGCGTTTCCAAGATGTTGCCGTACCTGAAGCAGGGTTCCCTAAGCAAACGATAGGTAAGTTCCGCATCATTGGAGACGCGGTAATCAGGATGCGTATTGTATCCGCCGCTTTCCAAGAGGAATCGGCGCCGCATCATCAATGAGGCTCGCACAATGGCCGTCCTCCCGACTATCATCCCCAGAGCAATTAAGGCGTGGATGCCCTGCAAGTGATAAGCGCCGCGCGGCGACAGGTCTGCATAAACCTGTTGGGCTCCGACGCCAACCGCGCCGATTTCGGGATTCGACTCCAGATAATCTACTTGCAAGCGCAGATGTTCAGGAAGGCTAATATCATCACTGTCCATAGCCGCGATGTACTCGCCTTGCGCGGCGCGAATACCGTGATTGCGCGCGCTCCCGGGTCCCTCGTTTGCCTCAAGCTGGATGAAACGGATACGCCCATCGCGCTTTTCATAGGCGCGGATGATTTCGGCTGAGCTATCATAAGAGCCGTCATCGACGATGATGAACTCAAAGTCGGTGAAGGTCTGCGCCAGGATGCTCTCAATGGCTTCGGCGAGATACTTTTCACCGTTGTATACGGGCATTATGACGGATACGAGTGGCATGGATATTCGTTTCTCGCTAACGTTGCGCGCCAGTCCGTATCATATCATCAATGCAGCGGCAAGGACTGTCCCTTTTGCCCGATGCCTGGGCCCAGGGCAATCGCATCAAATTTTTCTTAACCACAGTCCCTCGCAAGTCACGACTTGGCTCACACAAAATAACGAGCCAGTAGCTTCGCGTGCAATCAGCAAAATGCCCGGAAACTCTGACACGATTGCGTGACAAAAAATA
>JAJEGA010000007.1 GCA_022820125.1 Anaerolineae bacterium
AGTCATGCGAAAAAGGGCGATGCTAATCTGATTCGAGATCTGTAGGGGCGAGACTTGTCTCGCCCACCATGTCGCCATTGTACATGTGGGCGACTCAAGAGTCGCCCCTACGACGTTCCTTCATTTTGTTGCATTACTTTATTGGACTTACTTCTGAGTTCTCTGTGGTTGAAATTTAATTCGAAACGGCGCCTTTTCAGATGTCATCTTTCTGGTGTGATTGCTCTGCAATTTCGTCCGCTTTGTTCCGCTTTGACGCCGCCCCCTGCGGCAGCGGCGCCGCCTTCAAAAGAATGCCAGGATTGGCTACACTGGTCGCAGCTATCGCAGGGGAAGCGTTGTGCGAGCGATAATTGCGATTCTTTGTCTGGCGCTGCTGGCTGCTTGCGCGAGCATTCAAGAGTTAGTCGCGCGAAAGCCGGCGCCCGAAGCGGGCTTTCGTTACATCGACCGGCTCGTCGAAGACAGCTTCGAGCTCGGCGAAAAGTGGCGGCAGTACAAGACTGACGCTGGTCTGTTTCTGGGCGCGCGCGCCGGCGTTTTCCGCATCGATTTCAGCGGACGCCAATACGTCTGGTCGCAGCGAGAGGGCGAATTTGAAAATGTCGTAATTGAGGCGGAAGCGGCGCAAACATCGGAATATCAACATAATGCCTATGGCTTGGCTTGCCGCTTGGATGCGGGAAACAGCGGACGCGGTTACTTCTTCTTGATCAGCGGCGATGGCTACGCCAGCATTCGCTGGAGCAACGGGCGTTCGCTCGAGCCGATCGTCAGCGCGGCGCCCTCCAACCATATTCGGCGCGGGCGCGCATCGAATCGCTTGCGCGCGGTCTGCATTGATGATTATCTGGCGCTCTGGGTCAATGGGGAATTTGTCACTGACGCGCGTGACGGGCGCGCGGCGCGGGGCGCGGTCGGTTTGGCTGGCGTTATGAATTATGCCGGGGCGCGCCTCACCGTCGATTTTGACGAGCTCAAAGTTTGGCGCGCCGCCCTGGACCGGCGCCAGCCTTGATGTGGCATGCGCCAAAGAGTTGCCGCGACGGATGCGCCGCCGCCGCGTATACTTGCATGAGAGCAGGGCGGCCGCCAGTTCGGATATGGTATGGGATTAGAAGACACGATAGCGGAAGCGATTGTCATGGCGATGGACGAGCTCGCCGGCAATCCGCAGCGCGCGGTCAAATCGGCGCTGGACTGCGACTCGCCGGCGCAGTGGATCAAGCAGGAAACAACCAAGCTGGCGGTTATCGGCGGCGCCGAGATGGTGGCGCCCGGTTTGCACGCCTTCACAATCCCTACTGGCGTCAGCTATCTGCTGCACAAGATGGGCGCTATCAGCTGGGGGATCGGCGCGCTCAAAGGCGCCTACATTGTCGAGACCGAAGCGTATTCCGATCTGCGCAACATCCTGGCGCTCTGGGCGAACGAATCCGACTTCAACGCCGCGATCATTGAGCATCTGGCGATATCGCTGGAGGCGCTGCTCTGGGCGCTCTCCGAGGAGGGGCAGGCGGCGATGCCAGACCTGCTCGGGGCTTCCGCTGATGAGACCACGCTGCGCAGCTATCACATTCTGCAGAAGCTGGCGGAGAATTTCGTCGCCGGCGATGAACGCGGTTACGGGATTGCGCAGGCGATGCTGGGCGCGGACGAAGCGGCGCGTCTGCTGGCTGCCGCTGTAGAAAACGTGAATCACTTGAATTGCGAAGTGATGCTGACGCGCCCGCTGGGGCGGAAGATCAGCCGGCGGCTGGCGTACAAGCTGGCGTCCCGTATCAGCGCCCGCGTGCCGGCGAAAATGATTGTCGGTTTTATTCCCGTGGCCGGGGCGATAGCCAACGCCATGCTAAATGTGCAAACGATCCAAAGCATGGCGGAAGCGGCTGAGAAGTATTACGACCGCCGTTTGCGGCGCGAACATCTTGAAGCGGCGGCGATGCCCGGCAGTTCCAGGTAAGTTATGCGAAACTGAATGTAAATCTATGGCAAGAGCGGGCGAGCCATCGGCATGCCCCTACAGTCAGCTTCTTTCAAACGGCCTTTATTGTCGTTGCTTTTTGGCATTACTCCCGATCCCGCTCAGCGAGAATCGGCGGCGCGCAGCTCGCTTATAATTTCCAGCACGATGCGCTTGAATGCTTCCAGTTTGGCGGCGCTGTTAAGTCTCCGCAAGGGTATCGCCGGTCTTCCACCGGCTTTTGCGGCTTTGAAGCGTTGATTCTTTGGCAGCAATTGGTTGAGCTGCCGCAGTGTCGCGGCGCGAACTTTCCGGCGGTCGAATGGTCTGCGCGCCGCCAAGCGATCAAGCGGAATCTGGACGGAAGGTTTACGGCGATAGGCCCAGACAGAAAAGACAGTCGCCATTTGGTGATTCAATTGTATACGCGCGTGAAAACCTGGATTGCTTAGCCCGCCGAAAGCCACCTCATCCGCTGTGCCGCGCGCCCAATGAAAGAGATCGCGCGCGACAAGCGAGGCGATGTCTCCGTCTGGCAGCTGCGCAACGAAGGGAAAGAAATTCGCTTCGACCGGTTCGCGGGCGATGGCGGAGATGGCGTATGCTTCGTCGTCTTCAGCCGATCGCAGCGCCCTTTGGATAGACTCGATTAATCTCGCCATGCCCTCGGCGGGTTGCGCGCGCAAGTCGCAATACTGGATGTTTATCAGATGCAGCGGAATCAGAATATCGGCAACCAGCGCCGTGAAGACGGGCTTGCCCAATTGCCAGGCATAGAGGCATTCGCGTTCCACCCAGACCGAGCTCGCGCTGGACTCCGACAAGACAACCACCAAGGCGTCGCAACGCTGGATGCCCGCCTCAATCTCGCAAAGCCAGTCGGCGCCGCCGCGAATGCTTTCATAATCGACCCAAACGCCAAAACCGGCGCCTCGCAGCGAGTCGGCGACATAGCGGGTCTGATCGCTGTCTTGATTACTGTGGCTGATGAAGACTTTGGGCATGTTGAATAGGAGATGCCGGTTTAATTTTGCAAGGACCGATTGGCGCGCTATGGCCTGTGTGGGCGAGCCACCGGCCCGCCCGTACAAACTTCGAACAATTCTGGGGAATCCATTCAAGCGGCAGTCATTTTTTCTTACATGGTGTCAATTCGATGATTGCGCTCAGCCTTGGCTTGCGGCCCCGTAGCGCTTGATGACATCGCGCGCCACCACCATGCGGTGCACTTCCGAGGCGCCATCGTAAATGCGGAATGCGCGCGCTTTTTCGTACCAGCCCGAGAGGGGCAAATCGCGCGCGATGCCGCTTCCGCCGCAGATTTGCACGCAGCGATCCAGCACACGCCCCACAATCTCCGACACCTGCAGCTTGGCGATCGAGGTTTCAACCCGCGCTTGTTCGCCTAGCGCCAGCCGCCAAGCCGCTTCTTGAATCAAGAGCCGCCCCATCTTCAGCTCCATCGCGGAATCGGCCAACATCCATTGCACCGACTGATGCCCGGTTAGCGCGCCGCCGAAAGCCTCTCGTCCAGCGGCGTAATCGGTCGCAATTTCCAGCGCGCGTTGGGCGATGCCGGTCCAGCGCATGCAGTGGGTCAAACGCGCCGGACCCAAACGGGATTGCGCCAGCATAAAGCCCTGACCGGCTTCGCCCAGGATAGCGCTATCGGGCAGGCGCAGGTCTTCGTATAGAATCTCGACGTGGCCGCCGAAGTCCTTTGTGCCCATCACCGGCACATCGCGCCGGATCTTGATGCCGGGCCTGTCGCGCGGCGCCAGAAATTGGGTGCAGCCCTGATAGGGATGCGCCGCGGCATCGGTCAGCGCCATGACGATGAAGAAGTCGGCGATTTCGCCATTGGTGGTCAGCCATTTATGCCCGTTGATCACCCAGTCGCCGCCATCGCGGTGGGCGCGCGTTTTGATCATGCGCGGGTCGCTGCCGGCGCCGGGCGGCGGTTCGGTCATGGAAAAGGCGGAGAAGGTCTCGCCTTTTGCCAACGGCACGAGAAAACGCTCGGTCTGCTCTTCATTTGCCCAATTGCGCAGCAGGTGCATATTGCCCTCATCGGGCGCGGCGCAGTGCAGCACCAAGGGACCTAGCATGCTGCGCCCGGCTGCCTCGAATACGGGCACAATCTCCTGAATGTTCAAACCCATGCCGCCCCATTCCTTAGGCATGGTCGGCGCCCAAAGCCGAGCGGCTTTTGCTTTGGCGCGCAGACTTTGCAGAATCTCTTCATTCAGATCGCCGCCTGCGCGCAGCAGCTCCGCCTCCACGGGGATGACTTCTTCATCCACGAATTGGCGGACGCGATGGGTGATGGTTTCGATGTGGCGCGGGATGGTGAAATCCATAGGCTGCGGACCTTTGGGCATCAGGAAGCGGAGTTGGCGCGAGTATACCATAGCGCCGTCGCCCGAAGGAGAATATTTGCTCGCGTATGACGGCGCGCGCGCAGCGGGTTTGCGCCGACATTGGGCTTCACCTATACTCGCCGCAACCTGAGGAGGAGCGGATGAGAAACTTTATAATCGATACGGATACGGCATCGGACGACGCGGTCGCCCTGGTCATGGCGCTGCGGCAGCCGGATATCGATGTCAAGGCGATCACGGTGGTCGCTGGCAATGTGCCGCTGGATATGGGCCTTCAGAACGCCTTGTACACGGTTGAACTTTGCGGGGCTGATACACCGGTATACGCTGGCTGCGCCAAGCCTTTGCTGCGCGAGCTGGAGACGGCGCAGGATGTGCACGGGCGCGATGGATTGGGCGATATCGGCTTGCATCTGCGGGGGCGGGCGCCGGCTGATGGTCATGCCGCCGATGCGCTGCGCGATGTCATCAGAGCCCATGCCGGCGACATCACCCTGGTCACGCTGGGCCCGCTGACGAATGTGGCGCTGGCGCTGCTGCGCGAGCCCGAACTGGCGAGACGGGTGTCGCATTGCTGGATTATGGGCGGCATTGGCTCGGGTCATGGCAATGTGACGCCAACGGCGGAATTCAATATCTGGGTCGATCCGGAAGCGGCGAAGATCGTTTACGAATCGGGCATGAAGATGACGATGGTCGGCTGGGATATTTCCTGGAAGCACGCCACCTTTGATGCCGAGCAAGCGGCAGAGATCCGCCAAATTGGCACGCCCTTGGCGGAATTCGTCATCGATATCCAGGCGACCTTGACCGAGTTTTCGATGACGGAAAACGCGCTGCCCGGTTTTGACTTGCCCGATCCGATTACGATGGCGGCGGCGATTGATCCAAGCATCGCCGAATACAAGGACTACCGCGTCGATGTGACGACCGGGGAGGGCTTGGCGCGTGGAATAACGGTGGTGGATGTGCTCGGCGTCAGCAAGCGCGCGCCGCAGATGCGGGTTGCGACCAGCGCTGATCGATCCGCATTTGTTGAAATGCTAAAAGCCAGCGTCGCCTAAACGACGCGCAATTGCGCGTTCAGGCGGTCGCTGAGCGTGAGGAGCCACCGGCTCGCCCGTACAACAGAATTCCTCGTTCGCCCCGAGCCAATTGCGCGACCTTATTCCTCGAGGGTGGCGTCCAGCGAAACCGAGCCGTGCCCGGCGAAGCCGCTGCCCGGATTCGGAATGATGAGTTCCGTGCCGCTATAAAGTCGAATGGGGTCGTCACCTAGATTGGCCAGGATGATTTCGGCGACGCTGGTCTCATAAAGCCTGCCGATGCTATACAGGGTATCGCCGCGCTTCACAATATGCACTAGCGCAGGCGGCTCCCTGGAGATCCTGTGTTGGCGCCAGCCGTTGGCGCGGGCAAGGGAATTGAGCGCCGCCTGCGCGCGCTGACCGCGGGCGAACTCGGCATCAGAGGCGGGCAAGGCGCCGCTCCAATCCAGCACTTGCGCCTTCCGATCCGTTGTGCGCCCGAGAATGCCGATCACGCTTTCGCCTTGCCGCACCGGTTGACCGAATACGGTCGTCACTTTGCCGCGATGCACCGTCATGCTAAGCGCGTTGCGATGGACTTGCTGGAGCGTGACCAAGCCTTCGATGTGAATATCAACGCCGTTGACAGTGATATTGACCGGCAAATCCGCCGGCGTCTGAATCGCGACCATCGGCTCGGCTTGGTCGCAGGCGGGGAATTCAGGGTCCGTCCACAGCGATAGCGCTTGAAAGGGGTAGGCGCTGTCTAAGCCGATCACCGGCAGCATGTCCATCCCGGTCAAGCGAACCACGTTTTTGCGCTCCACCCAGGCGATCTTGCCGTCGTTAACGACGCGCAGCCAATCGCCGCTATCGTCAAAGGCGTCAACCAACAAGAGTTGATCGACCGCCGCTGTTTCAAACGGTCTTGGCAATATTCCCGGGTTTTTGAACAAGGTTGTTTCTGCCAAGGGGGCTGTGCTTAAGGGCTCGCCGATTTGCGGAACCCGCGCCGGGTCGATTTCGTTGTTGATCTCGGTGGCGCCCACCAGCATCACGATAATGCCCGGTCCCTTATAGGTCCGCGGATAATTGGCGCCGAGATGGCCGATGGCGATGCCCCATTGCGCCTGCTCGAGGTCAAATGCGCTGGAACGGACCCGTGACAAGCCCGTGGCGGACGCGCGCTGCGACGGGCTATTGAATTTCTCGATGTAGGCTTCGTCCGCGAAACCGGCTTCGACCAGCGGATGGGCGTAACAAATGCTGTTCGGTTCCAGGTCAGCGCAGTGTTGGCTGATGCGGGACAAGGCCTCATTGACCGTCTCGCCGCAGGCGTCCTGCGATTTGGCAGCCGACAAACTTAAGGTCGCCAGCAAGAGGAGTGAAGCGATAAGACGATAAATTGTCAATGTGGAGAGCGCTTTCAAGAGGCTTGTTCGTCGTCCAACTATGCTATCACAAAATGGCAGCTCCAGCTTTAATCGCGCCCATTAGACTCAGCGCGCAGGGCTGGCTTTTCGCCGCCGCTTCCGGCCCGCTTTGCCGGCTTTTTTCTGCTGCTTGCGCCATTGATCGCGCAAGGTGACCGTGCGATTGAAAACCAGCTTGTCCCGGCTCGAATCTTCATCGACCACAAAGTATGCCAGCCGCTCGAATTGGAAGCGATCGCCCGCCTGCGCCGTTTGCAGATGCGGCTCGGCATAGATCGGGTCGACCACCTTCAGCGAATCGGGATTGATGAAGTCGGTGAAGGCCGCGTCTCGGTCGCTATCAGGGTGTTCTACGGTGAACAGCGTGTCGTAGAGGCGGGCTTCCGCTTTGATGGCGTGCCGCGCGGACACCCAATGCAGGGTGGCTTTGACGCGCCGGCCATCAGGCGCCGAGCCGCCTCGGGTCGCAGGGTCATAGGTGCAGCGGAGCTCGATGATTTCGCCGCTGTCGTCTTTGATCACATCGGCGCAGGTGATGAAATAGGCATAGCGCAGGCGCACTTCCCGCCCCGGCGCCAGGCGGAAGAATTTGCGCGGCGGATCTTCCATGAAGTCGTCGCGTTCGATATAGAGGACCTTGGAGAAGGGCGTTATCCTCGTCCCGGCGGACGCGTCTTCCGGGTTATTGACGGCTTCCATTTCCTCTACCAGATCATCGGGATAATTCTCGATGACGACTTTGAGTGGGTTGATCACCGCCATGACGCGGTTCGCCGTTTTGTTGAGGCGCTGGCGCAAATGATATTCGAGATTGTGCAGGGCGACCACGCCCTTCACTTTGCCGACGCCGAAGTTCTCGCAGAAATCGCGCAAGGCTTCCGGCGAATATCCGCGGCGGCGCAAGCCCGAGATCGTTGGCATGCGGGGGTCATCCCAGCCGCGCACGTGACCTTCTTGCACCAGCCGTATCAATTTGCGCTTGCTAAGCACGGTGTGGCTTACATTCAAGCGGGCGAATTCAATCTGCTGTGGATGGTAAATCTCGATATTATCCAGATACCAGTCGTATAGCGGACGATGGTCTTCGTATTCAAGCGTGCAGATGGAGTGGGTGATGCCCTCGATGGAATCCGATTGGCCGTGCGCGAAATCGTACATCGGGTAGATCCGCCATTTGTCGCCGGTGCGCGGGTGGGGCGCCTCAAGAATGCGATACATGACCGGATCGCGCAGGTTGATATTGCCGCTGGACATGTCGATTTTAGCGCGCAAGACGGCTTCGCCCTCGCTGAAACCGCCGGCGCGCATTTTTTCGAAGAGCCTTAGATTTTCTTCAACCGGTCGATTGCGGTACGGGCTTTCTTTTCCGGGCTCAGTCAAGGAGCCGCGATATTCCCTAATCTCGTCGGGGCTCAATTCGTCAACATAGGCGCGGCCGATGCGAATGAGATCTAGCGCCATCTCGTAGAGTTTATCGAAGTAGTCGGATGCGAAATATAGGCGATCATCCCAGTCGTAGCCCAGCCAGCGCACATCTTCAATGATCGCTTCGATATATTCCTGCTCTTCTTTTGCGGGATTGGTGTCGTCAAAGCGCAGGTTGCACAAGCCGCCATAGCGCTCGGCGATGCCGAAATTCAAATAGATGGACGCGGCATGACCGATATGCAGGTAGCCGTTGGGCTCCGGCGGGAAGCGCGTATGCACCAGGCCCTTGAAGCGGCCTGTCTGGTTGTGATCGTCGATGATGTCGGTGATGAAGTTCCTGCTGATTTCGCCGTCGGTCATAGACTGGTTCTCGCTGGAAGATGGGCGCGACTGCTGAACAATGCAATATCTTAAACAAGGTCAAATGCTCCATCAATAGGGTTTTGTCGATCTGCGCCAGAGCGCCTGTTGGAAGACCGGACGACAAGCAGGGCAGATTAGGTACAATGGCAGCATCGAAATGAAGCTTTATTCGCGCTTGTTCGCGCGCCAAGAGTGCGAATGCGATTTGCTTTGCTGCTCATTGTAACCCTAATCGCGCCGCTCATTGAAGCAAAAGCGCACGGCTATGTCGTCCGCGCCATCCCGGCGGATCGCAGCACAATGGAGCGCCCGCCGACGCGGCTGCAATATTGGTTCAGCGAAGACCTGGAGCCGCGCTTCAGCGAAATCAAGCTGCGCGATCAGTCCGGCGAGGTGATCGCCAGCGGCGCGGTCGACGAGGAGAATCATGCCTTGCTGGCATTGCGCGTGCCAGCGGGCTTAAGCGATGGCGCCTACATCGTTGAGCTGCGCCCAGCCTTCGCCAGCGATGGGCACGTCATCGCCGAGAGCCGCGTGTTTTTTGTCGGCGAGGCGGTTGGCGGGGTGGCTGGCAGCGCTGCCGATGACCGCGCCATTCCGCTTGAGGTCCTGTGGCGCGCCGGGCTAAACCTGGCGAATTTCCTTTTCTTCGGCGCGTCGCTGCTATATAGCGCCGTCCTGCTGCCGGCTTGGGGTCGAGCGCATCATCCGCAGGCGCCCTTGCCCGCGCGCGTGATGCGCCGGCTGCGCGGCTGCTTGGTCGCGGCGCTTGCGCTGGCATTGCTCGCCAACTTGGTTGGCTTGCTGCAGCAATCCATGGTCTTCTTCAATACTGACGCGGCTCAAGTGATTCAGCAGAATCTTTGGGGGGTCGTGCTTATTGGATCGCGCTTTGGCGATATCTGGCTCTTCCGCATGGTTCTGCTCATTTTCTGTGGCGTCTTGATATTTGTCGCCGAGTATTATCGCCCCTTGATGCCGCGGCTAGCTGCCGGCATCTGGGCTGGCATGGCGTGGCTGGGCGCGCTATTTATCGGCTTGACAATGATTACGAGCCACGCGGCCGGTTCAACCGTTATGCCTTGGCTGGCGATTGCTGTTGACTGGCTTCATGCCTTGGTCGCCGCTTTCTGGCTGGGCGGCGCGCTGGCGCTGACGCTGGTATTGACGCCGGCGTTGGCCGCGCTTGATGACGAGAGCAGAAGGCAGGCTATGCGGGCGGTCTTGCGGCGTTTCTCGCGGTTGGCCGCGCCCTTGGTCGCGCTCTTGATCGTCAGCGGCATTTACAACGCATTGAACTTCTTCGTCACGCCGGCTGATCTGGACAGCAGTTACGGGCGGGCGCTGGCTTTGAAACTGCTGATGATCGCGCCGGTATTGCTGCTCGGCGCCTGGCAGCATGTCGCGTTGCGTCCGCAGTTCCTGGCGCGTTTGCAATTGGTTCTTGCCATATTGCCGCGTCGCCTTCGAGCGGGCATGGAGCGGGCGGCGGCAACGGGCGCGGCGCTGCGGCTCGAAGCGATTCTGATGCTGGCGCTGCTGGTCGCGGTCGCCTGGCTGAGCGCGACGCCGGTCCCCGAGCCTGAGTCACTGCCGGAAGCAGTTGAAACACCGCAAATGACGCAGAGCATCGGCGATTTCACAATCACCGCCGTGGTCATTCCCGGCGGACCGGGCGTCAACACGTATGACACGGTTGTCAGACGCGGCGGAGCGCCCGCGACCGATGTCAGCGTTTACACCCAGTTGGTCAATCCGGAGCGGGGCAGCCGCAGCCCTTGGCATCTGACGAAGCAAGTCGAAGCGGGCTTGTTTGTGGCGGCGGGCGACGACATCCATGCGGCGGGCGAGTGGTGGTCTCTCATTGATGTTGTTGAAGACGGCGGCGTCGTCACGCGGGTGGCGGCAAGGTGGTCTATCAGCGAATCGGCGGCGGTTGTTCAGACGCGCCCGCCTAATATGGCGCATTTGGCCGCCCTGCTGGCGATCGCCCTTTTGCTCGGCGCATTGACGCAGCGCAAAGCGAGACGTCTGCTCGCCGCTATGAAGATAACACCAGCCACCGCATTGCTGTCGGCGGGCGTCTTGGCGCTTTCCATCGGCGTCATGGTCTTCGGCGCGCATTTGATCGGCGAGCGCCAGCGCAATTACGAGGCGACATTAAATCCGCCGCCGGCGCAGGTCAATACGGCGCTGCCGGATGCCGCGTCGCTCGCGTGGGGCGAGGCGCTGTATCGGGCGCGCTGTTTGGTCTGGCAAGGGCAGTCGGCGGATTTCCGCGCCCTGCGGAATCGGCTCGGTTCGGCGCGGGATGACTTCTTGTATGGCGTCGTGGTTGGCGGCTGGCGTGGTCTGCCGGCTTGCGAGGGCAGTCTAAGCGAGCGCGATCGCTGGGATATCGTGAATTACTTCCGGACGTTTGAAGCGCGGGACTGACTAGCACCCCTCAAGTGATTGCAGGATTTATGATCTATTCCGCAATCTTTTTCAAAGTTTCTAAGTTCGCAGATCTTCACTTCAATGACAATTGTAGGGGCGAGCGGCGATCAGTGTCTACGCGACACGGTGGCTCGCCCTCAACTCAAAATCGACTATCAAAAGTGGGCGACTCAACGCGTCGCCCCTACAAGGCTTGTCCGCTACTAGTTGGCTTCAGACGCTTCGAAAAGCAAGCGACTTCTACGGCTTTACCACAGTCTCCCGCAAGTCACGACTTGGCTCACAAAAAATAACAAGCCCGTGACAATAAGAAGCTGTAGGGGCGTTTTGCTGAAACGCCCTCGTTACTGTCGGCAAGGATGCGGGCGTCTCGGCGAGACGCCCCTACAAGGCTTGTTCCGTATTGTATTGTTCGCCTCCGCCGCACAGCCCTCTGCGCCCTCTGTGTTGCCTCGTTTCCTCTGAGGTAAAGCCTTACAATTCAGTTCACTTTCGCGCCTTTCGAAGCGTAACGACAAGTAGCGGGCAAGCCTTGCAATTTCGTATCGCTTCAGAGGGCTTCAACGCTTGAGACGCTCGAAGTATTGCTTGCGGAACTTGGCCACCTTTGGCGCGATGATGTAGGCGCAATAACCCGAGCGCGGATTGGTGACGAAGTAATCCTGGTGGTAGGCTTCAGCCACCCAGAATGTGCCGGCAGGCGTGACCTCGGTGACGATCTTGCCGCGATAGAGCCCATCCTTTTCGATGCGCTTGATTGTTTCTTCGGCGATGCGTTTCTGCGCTTGGCTGTGATACCAGATGCCGGAGCGATATTGCGGACCGACATCATTGCCTTGGCGGTTCAGCGTCGTCGGATCGTGAATGGTGAAGAAGATATTGAGGATATCTTCAAAACTGACGGCATCATTGTCGAAGGTGACCTTGACCACCTCGGCGTGCCCGGTGGTCTTGGAGCAGACTTGCTCATAGGTGGGGTTGGCGATCTGACCACCCATATAACCCGAGATCGCCGAATCCACGCCGGTCAACTGATTGTAGACGGCTTCCACGCACCAGAAGCACCCGCCGCCCAATGTCGCGACTTCCATGGCCATAACTTGTTTCCTTCTACTAAAGACGGTTGCCTACAGTGTGGCGGCAATTCCTTGCCGAATTCCTACAGCCGCCTAAATCTTCTATTAGAGCGTTGCCTCCGCTTCTTCGACCGCCTGCGTCAAACGCGCCCACTCCGCCAACGACAAGGTTTCGGCGCGGCGCTGCGGATCAATCTCGGCGGCGTGGAGCAGGTCGCGGGCGATCGACGCTCTAATCCGCAAGCCGCCCGCGAGCGCGTTCTTAAGCTGCTTGCGCTTCATGCTGAAGCCGGCTTTGACCACACGAAAGAAGAGCGCGGATGAAGGCGCTTGCACCGGCGGCGCCAGATGCGTATCAATGCGAACGATGGCGCTATCGATATTGGGGCGCGGCCAAAAGACGGCGGGACCAAACCGGCTGACGATGCGCGGCACGCCATAAAACTGAGCCGCGATTGAAAGGAGATTCATCGCGCCGGGCGCGCCGACTATGCGTTCCGCCACTTCATATTGCATGGTAACAACGATGCGCCGCGGCGGCCTGCGCGATTCGAAAAAATGCCAGAGGATGGCCGAACTGATGTAATAAGGCGCGTTTGCAACGACGAGGTAATCTTGGGCGCCGAGCAACGCGCCGATATCCGTCTTCAGAATGTCGTCGAAAACGAGGTAGACATTGGCGGCGTCATCAAAGCGCGCTTCAAGCAGTGGGCTCAGGCGTTCGTCGACTTCAATGGCGAAGACCTGATCGGCCGCCTCTGCCAATCGCTCGGTCAGCGCGCCAGTGCCAGCGCCGACTTCCACGATTGTGTCGGTCGCTTGCGGCTGCGCCGATGCCACAATCTTCTCCAGCGCGTTTGGGTCGTGCATGAAGTTCTGCCCGAGGCTCTTCTTGGGCAGAACATCATAGCGTTCGAGCAGCGCCTTGGGATTGTTGGACACGATAGACTGTCGCCTGGTCCGTTAGGGCGGACTATTGCAGTTGACCACAGCGGGTCGGTTTTGAGTAGGGTAGGCGCGATGAGAAATGGTGGATTCCGCTATAATGAAAGACTAGGTTCTGTTGATATTTTGGCATTGGCATCTGCATAAATGCATAAAATAGTCTTATGACAAACATGAGACTATCTGACAAACATGAGACTATCTGACGAACAATGGACGAAGATACGGGATTTCCTGGCGCATGAGC
>JAJEGA010000112.1 GCA_022820125.1 Anaerolineae bacterium
TCTCGCCCCTACAGATCTCGAATCAGATTAGCATCGCCCTTTTTCGCATGACTTACTTGCGTTTACTTCTGTGTTCTCTATGGTGAAAAAACCTGTGTCGTGTTCGCAAAGAGAATTATATCCACGATAATCGCCACTCCCCGCGGCGCCCGAACGCTTGACATCAAAGCAAATAGCGGCTTATAATGCATCAGACATAAATTATCGCAATATCATACAAGATGCTATATGCGATATTTTCGAGGAGTGGATGAGTTGGGCGGAACGCGCGGCAGCTATCTAAAAAGGCGTCTCCTCAAATTACAAGTTGGTTATCTTTTGTCGGAAGGACCCGGCAACTCAAAGGTAGTGCCGATATGTCTTCCGCAGCGGCTGCAAGTGGCGAACGATCTCTTTTTGGAATCACTTACCGGCAACTTGGTCTTGACCCGTACGAAAGAGGGTATCCTTATACAGGGTACGTTGCAAGTCGGCCACGCGCGGGAATGCGACCGATGCCTTGAAGCATTCGATCATGAATTTGAACTCGGCGTCGCCGAGCTTTTCGCCTCGCCGCCAGACGCCAACAACAGCGTCTTTAGCGTTGATAGCAATGGCGAAATTGATCTTGCCCCGCTGCTGCGGGAGGAGGTGCTGATTGAGGAAAGTTATCGCACTGTTTGCCGCGCTGAATGTCGTGGCTTGAGCGCAGAAACCGGCGCCAACCTGAACCACGAAGAAGAGCCGCTTCTCGTTGACGCTTCGCCATTGGAAGGCGGCTTGGCAATTGATCCACGACTGGCGGTGTTGAAGCAATTGTTGACCTAAGACGAGATGATTACAGGGATGCGCAACGCAAATGGGGTGTGCGCGCATTCGCCAAGCTAGGGGTGTAAAGTGGACGAGTTTGGTAACAGGTATGAGTCTGATATTGACTTGATGACCTACCTGGACGACGACAAGGGTGAGAAGGCTTCGATGGAGCTCTTCTTGGATGAAGCTGATATTGACCTTTTCGACGATTCGTTTGAAGAGGATTTGGTTCTCGAAGAAGAAGATGATCACGACCTCGGCGAGATCGCTTCCAGCGATACGGTCGGCTTGTATCTGAAAGAAATGGCGCGCGTTCCTCTGCTGACCACAGAGGAAGAAGTGCAACTTGCGATGCGGCAGGAAGCGGGCGAAACCGCGCAGGAGCAGTTGCAGCGGGCGCCGGACCACGAACGCCGCGCCGAGTGGCAGTTTTTGGTTCAAGATGGCTTGAACGCGCGCGACCACCTCATCAAGGCGAATACAAGGCTGGTGGTTTCAATCGCGAAAAAATATATGTCGCGCGGTGTGCCTTTCCTCGATTTGATACAAGAAGGCAACCTCGGGCTGATGAAAGCGGTGGAGAAATTCGATTACCACCGCGGCTATCGTTTCAGCACCTATGCGACCTGGTGGATCAGGCAGACGATTACGCGCGCGATCGCCGATCAGGGCCGCACGATTCGTGTGCCGGTACACATGACCGACCGCATCCGGCAGCTTTACCGGGTGGCGCGCGACCTGGAGCAAGAAACCGGCTGCAAGCCCTCGGTGGAGGAAATTGCCGAGGTGATGGAGTGTGAACCGCGCAAGGTGCAGTGGATGCTGAAGGTCTCCTGGCGTCCCCTGAGCCTGGAACATCCGGTGGGCAAGGATGACGACAGCGAGCTAGGCAGCTTCATCGAGAATGATCGCGAGCCGAACCCGTCCGACAGCGCCAACAACAAACTCCTGAAAGAGAAGATTGAGGAACTCCTCAATACGCTGACGCCACGAGAGGCGAGAATCCTGCGTTTGCGCTTCGGCCTCCAAAACGGCCACTGTTACACGCTGGAAGAAGTCGGGCAGAAATTCGGCTTGACGCGCGAGCGGATCAGGCAGATTGAGGGGCGGGCGCTGCGGCGCTTGCGGCATCCCCGCCGCAGCCGTAAGTTGCGCGATTATCTTGATTAGTCTTTGGAAGCCGCGTCTTTAGTCTCACCAAGCCTCGAGCAAGGTCGTTTCAAGTTCGGGCGATAAATCGGCAGGTCTTGGGGTGTCGGCTGGGGTGGCGCGCGCCCAGTCATAGGTATCGCGGATGGTCTGCCTAAGCGGACGAAACCACAACCCGGCGGCGAGCGCCCGGTCTATGCTGAAGGTCATGAAGCTTTCCGCCGCTTCTTGATTCAGCCAGAGAGGCAATCCCATAAATTCTTCGACGCCGCGCCCCCGCAAGAACGCGTCGCTGGCGTGGTGGAATTGGACATCGCTGGCCAAAGCCTCTTTCGCGCTTCGCAAGAATTCACCAAAAGTCATGCGCTCGGCCGGTCCTGTCACATTGTAAATTCCAGCCAACTGCGACTCGGTCCCATCCAGAACGAAGGCGGCCAGATCCCGCGCGTCAATGAATTGGAGCGGCTGCTGGCCCGGCGGCGCGATGGCATCGCCTCCCCTGGCGGCGCGCGTCACCCAATAGGTGAAGCGATTAGTTGGGTCATAAGGGCCGACTATCAAGCCCGCGCGGATGATTAGCGCGCTGCCGGGGAAGGCAGCGAGTACCGTCCGCTCGCAGCCAGCTTTCAGCGGTCCGTAGGATTCTGCCGTAACTTCGTCATTGGCGCCCGCTTCCAGGGTCAACACCGGCGCGGTCTCATCCCGATTGCTTGCGCCGGCTAGCGGATAAACCGAGAGCGTCGAGATGAACACATAGTGATCAACCGCCTGACGCAAAGCCGCGGTTGACAGCATCAGCTGCCGCGGCCGATACCCGCAGGTGTCGATTACCGCGTCCCAGCGCCGCTCGCCCAGCCGATCGAGATCTGTCTCGCGGTCGCCGCGAATTGTTTCTATATCGGGATAGGCTTCAGGATTGCTAAGGCCGCGGTTGAATAGTGTGACGCGATGACCGCGGGCCTGGGCGGCATCAACTAAGGCGCGCCCGAGGAAAATCGTACCGCCGATGATCAAGAGGCGCATGGCGCCACTCTCTCATCGGGCGCTTCAGGCAATGCTTCGATTCCCTTGTTGGACATAGAAGACCTCGGGCGATTGCATACGATGCCGTACGACTATTGTACGGCTTCTGGACGCGCTGTCTACAGACGGCATTGCTGCGGCGAACTATGCTAGAATCGCCATTATGGACAGGACAGCCAGCCATCGCAAGACCGCCCTCATCTTAGCCGGATTCATGCTGCTGTTGATTTCCTGCAACCTGGGCGCCAGCGAAAGCGGGCCGCC
This sequence comes from Anaerolineae bacterium, assembly GCA_022820125.1. GTDB lineage: Bacteria > Chloroflexota > Anaerolineae > Aggregatilineales > Phototrophicaceae > UBA6055. The sequence goes on from JAJEGA010000112.1 coordinate 3,229, forward strand.
AACGCTGGCGCCGCTGCCCGCCCCTACAGCGCAAGCGACCCTGGGCTACGCGGAAGCGCGTCCGGTCGCCCTGCCCGCAGTTGGCGCGACGCCCATCCCGTCAAGCGGCGACGCCATGCGGCTTCTGCTTGACCAAGTCGAGTCTGATCGCTTGATGTCGCATATCCGCAGCCTGCAAGATATGCGGACGCGGCATATCAGCTCGACGCAAACATCAACTCGCGAAGGCATCGGCGCGGCCCGGCGTTATATCAACGACCAGTTCGAGATCTTCCGCGCGGCATCCGGCGGGAAATTCTACACCTTTGAGGTTGGCTTTCAGGCTTATACCTCGCCCGATGAAAGGACATCCCAATATAACGTTGTCGGCGCGATCAGCGGCACGGAGCTAAACGCGGGCGCCGTCATCGTCGGCGCGCATTATGACAGCATCGGCACGCCGCGCGATTCCGGCGAAGTCTTCGCGCCAGGCGCCAACGACAATGGCTCGGGTGTGGCCGCTGTGCTGGAGCTTGCGCGGATATTAAGCGCGTCTCAATATAAAGCGACGATTATGTTCGTGCTGTTTTCCGCGGAAGAAGTGCAGCGGCAGGGCAGCATCGCATTCGCCAAGTGGATCGCCGATGACAATCTTGATGTGATCGGCATGATAAATCTCGACACTATCGGCAATATTCACGATTTCGGCGGCAATCGCGAAGATCGGTACTTGCGCGTCTACTCGGCGGGACCCAACGATGCGTCTGTTTCGCGGCGGCTGGCGCGAGAAGCCAACTTCCTGAGCCACAACTACAATCTCGCGATCGACCTGCGCGTGATGGATGCAGTTGATCGGGAGAATCGTTATGGCGATCATCAGTCTTTCAGCGATTTGGGTTATCCCGCGATCCGCTTCATCAACGCCTTTGAAGAGAAACGCAATGCCGACCCGACAGATACGATCGAATTTATTGAGCCGGATTACCTGCGCCGATCGACCCAGGCGGCCTTGGCGCTCGTCGCCGCCCTCGCCGACGGACCCCGCCCGCCAGCCAATATCGCCTTGCGCGAGCGCGATGGCGGGAAGAAGGAACTGGTCTGGGAACCGGTGGAAGACGCCGTCAGTTACGTCATCGCGCTGCGCCCGGCCGGTTCGCTGATCTACGCCGATCAATTGCCGATCAGCGAGACCAAAGTTGTCTGGGCTGGCTTCGCGGATTACGCCGGTATCGCCATCGCCGCCCGCGACAGCCGCGGTTACATCGGCCCTCTTTCCCACGAGATCATCCCGCGTTAAGCCGACAAGTGCGGGCGCATAAGCTAGCGTCCGTCATGGCGGTCTGCTAAAGTGAAATCGCCCCTATCAGGAATTGTCGCGGACGGTTGAGGCAGCATGCGCATCGCTCATGTTATCAAAGTCACACGAATCAGCGGCGCCGAACGGCATTTGCTTTTCTTGCTGGACGGCTTGCGACAGCGTGGGCTTGACGCGCGTCTGATCATCCTCGTCGAGCGCAACGAGCCGATGCAAGAGATGATGGAGGCGGCGAAAGCGCGCGGCATTCCGGTCCAGAGCATTCCGATCGGGCGCGATTATGATTTGCCTCTGCTTTGGCGGCTGCGGCGGGCGCTGCGCCATATCAAACCTGATATTGTGCATACGCACTTGATTCACGCCGATCTCTATGGCTACGTCTCCGCCAAGCTGGCGGGGGTCGGCGCTGTCGTCAGCAGTCGGCATCTCGATGACGCCTTTCGTTATCGCGCCCGTTGGCGCCGCGTCAATCGCAGGCTCTGGCGCATGATTGACGCCGGCATCGCCATATCAGCGGCGATGAAGCAGTTCGCGCTGACGATTGAAGCGGCGCCAGCGCCCAAAGTCAGTGTCGTGCTATACGGCATGGACTTCAAATGGCTGAGCGACGAAGCCATTGACGCCGCCCGCCTGCGCCTGCGAGCTGAACTGAAAATGGCCGCCGACGCGCAGCTGCTGGGAATGGCTTGCCGGCTGGTGGAGCAGAAGGGCATCCCTTACGCGCTGGAGGCGATGCGCCGCATTCGCTCCGATTTCCCGCGCGCCCATCTGGTCATCGCTGGCGATGGCGAGCAAGCCAGTGAACTGCGGCGGCTGGCGAGCAGGCTGGGCATTGCCGACCGCGTCCACTGGCTGGGATGGCGCGCGGACGCAGCCGATCTGATGGCTGCCCTTGACGTCTTCCTGCTGCCGAGCCTGCGCGAAGGTTTTGGCTTGGTGCTGCTGGAAGCGATGTCGCGCCGCCTGCCGATTGTCGCCAGCCACGTCGGCGCCATACCCGAGATCGTTATCGACGGCGAAACCGGCATCTTGGTCGAGCCGCGCAATGTCGATGAATTGGCGAAGGCAATGACGCGCCTGCTCAACGATCGCGCGCTGCGGAAGTATATGGGGCTGCTCGGCGCCGCCCGCCTGGAGGAGCATTTCAATGTTGAGCGCATGGTTGACGGCACAGTCGCCGTCTATGAGCAGGTCTTGAATTAGACGGATCCGAACATGAGCAAGGTTTACCTGTCTTATGCGCCCGAGGACAGCCAACGAGCGGAAGAACTGCGGCGTATACTCATGGCGCGGGGATACCGTCCCTGGATTGATCCGCAGCCGATAGAGGGGGCGCGCTGGCACTACGAGATGGACGCGGCTATTGGCGCTGCTGACGCGCTAATCGTCCTCTTGACAGCGGCGGCAGCGACCTCGCCCCATGTCACTTACGAGTGGGCGCTGGCGCTGGGCGCGGGCAGACCCGTCTTCGCAATCATCTACGAGGAGGCGCCGGAACATCCGCGCTTGACTGCGGTCACTCGCTATGACGCGCGAGCGTTCAGCGATGAAAACCACTTCTGGGATCACTTCCTGTCGGGTTTCAATCAGTGTATGCGGCGCGCGGCCGCCGAAAGACAATCGAGAGCCTGTTCATTCGACGAATTGCCTGAAATTGACAAGAGCGCCATGCCGACAGAACCGGGTTACTGGATCGTCATGCGGCGCGGACCGCATCAGAATCAGATGAATCAACTGGAGCGCGCGGTCGTCGCCATCGGGCGCGACCGCGCCAACGACATCGCCATACGCGACGGGCAGGTCAGCCGCTATCATTTGCGCCTCACGCTGCAGGATCAAGATTATCAGCTTGAAGACTTGGGCAGCACAAACGGCACGAGAGTCAACGGATTGCGCGTCTCCACGAGTACGCGCCTGAACGATGGCGATATCATCGCGCTGGGCGATTCGATCCTGCTGACCTACGACCTGGTGTATCAGGAGTAGCTGGCGCCTCGCCGATGACGCGGGCTGGATTGCCGGCGACGATCGCGCCCGCCGGGATATCGCGGCTGACCACGCTGCCGGCGCCGACTACCGCCCGCGCGCCAATGCAAACACCTTTAAGTATCAGCGCGTTCATGCCAATGAAGACATCATCGGCGATCTCAACCGGCGCCGTAGTCGCGTCCAGCGGTCGCGCGCGCCGCGTCTCGGCATCAAGCGGATGGAAGTCGGTATCGGTGATGACCGTATTGGCGCCCACCCAGACACGATCGCCTATGGTGATGCGCTCATCGCAGACGAGGGAGCCGCCGGTCATGCCGAAGTCATCGCCGATGGTCAACTGCGCGCCCGCCCGCCGCGTGCTGATGATGACCGGGTGGTTCGCGCCCAGGGGGTTGCTCCGCGAATTTGAGCGCAGATTGAGCCCGCGCCCGATTCGCATTTGGCTATGGCGGTGGCGCTGAATGATGGGCAGCCCGTAAAGCCGCCAGCCACCGCCGACCTCGATTCCGCGCAGCGCCCGCCAAGCCAGCGGCAGGATCAGCCAGCGCCGGATTTCGTTGCCGGCTTTCCAGGGCATGGCGCGCGCTTGGCGCAAAGCCTCTGCCGAGAACAGCGTCTGCGGAATTCCCGCTGATTGCCCTGTCTGTTCGGTCATGGTCTGCGATTTATCGCTTCTTTCCACCTTATGATACCCGCTATTTGTTGCGGGCGACCCAATGGGTAGCCTCTACACATATATCGCTGTGCGCGAGCGTTCCGCAGGATCTAGGGCACGGCGAAGACGACATCGGTCGCTTGCACGATATTGCCGCCGCGGACGAGCGCCAAACGCAAGACATAGCTGCCCGGGCGCAAGGCATCGGCATGAAGCGACTCCAACTGACCCTGAACCACCGAATTTCGATGCGGGTTGCCCAGCGGCGTCCAATCGGCAAACTGACCGCCGCGTATGTAAAAGTGATAGATTTCCGCCTGGCTGGCATCAAAATGGGCAGTGCCAATGATTGGGATCAGTCCGCCGACCGTTTGACCGGGCGCCGGCTGCTGAATCTGCAATGCCGCGCCAACGTTGCCGATCGCCTGCCTACGATAGACGCCGGGCCAGCAATCCACCGTCGGCAGGTAAGCCAGGCCGTTTTCGCGCGCGTAACGTTCAGCTTCGACAGCGTCATTATGCGATGTCGTAGGCCCCCCAATGAAGACGAGATTCTGCGCGCCGGCGGCCATCGCCTCTTCCGCGTCTTGCACCGGCACACGGCAGAATTTCGGCGGGACCGGCGGCTTCTCGCCCGGGCGGACTTGAAACTGAAGGCTCGCGGCTACATCGGGCGGCAAGGGATAAGCCAAGGTCTGAAATACACCGGGCGAGACCTCATGCAAGACCGAGCCCTGCGTCGGCACTGGGGTCGGATAACGCTGCGCCGGTGGCGGGTATAGCAGATTGCCGGCGCCATCGGGGACGCCGGCGGGCCCATCCAGCGTCCATTCGTTGATCGTTTCTTGGCAGCGCGTCGAGAACTCGTTCAAGCGGCGCGCATCGCATACTTGCCGCAGCGTCATGCCCGGTGGAGGAATCGGCCGATCATTCCGCAGCTGTCCGTCGCTGGCGAAGGCGGCCAGCAACTGACGGTCCGCGTATATCCCGGAGAGCACCGTATTCCAGATCGGCGCCGCGCCCGTCAAGCCGGAAGAATCAATCATGGGCTCGCCATCATTATTGCCCACCCAGACGCCAACGGCGACATTACTTGTATACCCGATCGTCCAATTGTCTTTGACATCATCGGTGGTGCCGGTCTTAACCGAAGCCGGGATGCCCTCCGTGCGCAGCGGGCTGTAGGCGCCCATCGCCTCCGAGCGCGCCTGGTTGTCGCCCAAAATATCGCTGATGACAAAGGCAACGCGCGGATCGAGAACGCGCGCAGCGGCCGCGCCGCGCTGAACCGTTCGCTCGGTGATTTGCCCGGCGGGGCAGCCGTCCTCATATTGATACAAGATTTGATCTTCGCTGTTGATCACGCAGAGAATGGAAGTCACCGGCACATATTCGCCCTGATTGGCGAAGACGGCGAAGGCGTTGGTCAGTTCAATAAGGGAGACTTCGCCGCCGCCCAAAGTCAAGGACAGTCCGTAGTTTGACGCGTCTTCGTCCAGGGTGCTGATGCCCAGCCGCCGCAGCAGGCTCAGCAGATAATCCACCCCGACCAGCCGCAGCGTCTGCACTGCCGGGATATTGTAGCTGTTGGCGAGCGCCGCGCGCATCGTCATCGGTCCGTGGAAGGCATTGTCAAAATTGCGCGGGGAATAGACGGGGGCGCCCGGCAGCGCAATTTGCGTGCGCGTGTCCCAGAGCACACCAATCGTCGACATGCCTCGCTCCAGCGCCGCCGAATAGGTGAAGGGCTTCATCGTGCTGCCGGGCTGGCGGAAAGCGGTGGTGACATTGACGCTGCCGTCGATCGCCTCATTGTTGTAATCAACGCTGCCGACCATCGCGATAATCTCGCCGCTGACCGGCTTGGCGACCACGACGGCGGCGTTGCTGACGTTCTTCGCTTGAAGCTGCGCCACCTGAGCGGCGGCCGCGCGCTGCGCCAGGCGGTTCACATCCTGATCGAGCGTGGTGTATACACGCAGCCCGCCGGCAGTAATATCTTCCGGGCTATAGCCCAGGCTGCGCATCAGCCGCTCCAGCTCGCCCTGGGCGTAGACGGTGAAGTGCGGCGCCGTCAACGAGGTGTTGGCGGGCACAAAGGACAAGCCTTCTTGCAGCGCCAGCCTCGCCTGCTCCTGCGATATGAAACCTTCCTCAACCATTTCGCCCAGCACCTGTCGCCAGCGCTCATCGACCGCGGCTTGCACCGCCGGGTCGGGGTTCAGCGGGTCGAGCCAGGCGGGCGCCTGGGGCAAACCAGCCAGCATCGCCGCCTCCCCAACGCTTAGCTGATCGACATCTTTGCCAAAGAAAGTCTGCGAGGCAGTCTGCACGCCGTATGCCAGATTGCCGTAATAAATCTCGTTGAAATACATTTCGAGGATATCTTCTTTGCTCCTCGATTGCGTCAAAACAATCGCCAGCAGAATCTCTTCGGCTTTGCGCGCGATGCTGCGTTCGGCGCGCTTCTCGAAGTCAAAGAAGATATTGCGCGCCAGTTGCTGTGTGATTGTGCTGCCGCCAGGTATGCTGTCGCGGTCGGCGGCGCCGAGGTAATTCAAAGCGGCCAGGGCGGTATGACCGACATCAATGCCGATGTTTGTCCTAAAGGAATCATCTTCAATGGCGATGGTCGCCAGTTTTAGCGCATCGGGGATGCGGTCGTAACTGACGCGCGTGCGCCGTCCCTCGCCGAATGCTTCGTAGAGTTCGTTGCCGTAGCGGTCGTAGATGAAGGTGCTCTCGAAGCCGCGATAATTGTCAACTTCGGCGATGCGCGCGGTCCACTCGGCTTCAACTTGCGGCAGAAAAGCCATCGCCGCGCCGGCGGAAAGCAGAGTCACGCTGCCGCAGAAGGTCAAAACCAAGCCCGCCAGCGCCCACAAGCAGCCACAGGGCAAGCCAAGGAAGCGCCGCTTGCGCCCGCGTTTCCGCGCCAGTCTGATCGAATCGCCCGGCGGACCCGGCAGAATCGCCGCGGGCGACGCCGCAGGATAAGCGCCGGGCTGGTGTGAGACCGCGGGCGCTGGCTCATTCGGCTTTCTCGCCGAGACTGCGGCCGACGCGCGAGCCGCTTCGGCATCAGCCCGCGCTGGCAGAAAGGCGCGCTCTTGGCGCGGCGGCAGCGGGGCCACTTGAGCATAAGCGGGCAAGGTGCCCAAGTCTTTGCTGGCGTCGCGCGGGCTCGCCTCATCCAAGGCCGGGACATGCGGCAGCGCAAATGGGGCGCCCGTCCCGCGCTCCACCTTGACCATCTCGGTGGTCATTGTATCGTCCACCGGCGGACGAGGCTCCAGCCCTTGATCGCCTGAATCCTGATTTTCGGCATTGCTGCCGCGCAGCTCGCGCTCTTCCCGCATGGGTTTCCTATGCTGCTCTCGCGCTTATTCTATCAGAATAGTACGGAGGAGGCGTTCACGCGCAACGCCTCTCCACCGAGTGACATACGTTGTCGTTGGCGCGTCATCTGGATATGCCGCCGGCTGAATGCTAAAATGGGCGCGTCAACCCGCGGAGCAATCTTATGAGCATCGCGCCGGAAACGTCTGCAGGACCCGAATTGGCGCTGTCCGTCGTCATCCCCGTCTTCAATGAAGAAGGCAATATCGAGCGCCTGCATCAAGAACTGACCGAAGCCTTGACCGCGATCGGACGCGATTATGAAGTCATCGCCATCAATGACGGCAGCCAGGACGGCAGTTACCAGATGCTGAACGCCGTGCAGGCGCGCGACGAGCGCTGGCACATCATCCACTTCCGGCGCAATTTCGGGCAGACGGCGGCGCTGGCGGCCGGCTTTGACGCGGCTCGTGGCGAGATTGTGGTGACGATTGACGCCGACCTGCAGAATGACCCGCGCGATATCCAGCCAATTCTCGACAAATTCAATGAAGGATACGACATCGTCAGCGGCTGGCGGCAAAACCGAAAGGAATCGCTATTCTTGCGCCGCATCCCCTCAATGCTGGCGAATCGCATCATCTCGCGCAGCACCGGCATCAAGCTGCATGATTACGGCTGTACGCTGAAAGCCTATCATTTTGATGTGGTCAAGGGCGTCCGGCTATATGGCGAGCTGCACCGATTCATTCCGGCTTTGGCTAGCCAGATGGGCGTGCGTGTGACCGAAGTGCCGGTGAAAGACCGGGCGCGGCGCTGGGGCAGCAGCAAATATGGTTTTGGGCGCACTTTCAAAGTCATCCTTGATTTGATTGTCGTTGTCTTTGTGCTCAGTTATTTCAACCGGCCGCTTTACGTCTTCGGCGCGGCCGGCTTTCTTGTCGGCGGCATCGGCGCGCTGTTGGGCGCCTACCTTACGGTCTTCAAGCTGCTGACGGAGAATAAAATCGGCGATCGGCCCCTGCTGCAATTGGCGGCGCTGCTGATTGTGCTGGGCGTGCAATTCATCAGCACCGGCATCGTCGCCGATATGATCATGCGCACTTATCATGAATCGCAGCACAAGCCGATTTACTTCATCCGCGAGCGGCGGCGAAGCGCAGCGGTTGACGAAGCCGCTGAGCGTGAACGGGTTTAACTGGCGGGCGCGTTGAAGCCGCGCGGCGCGTCATAATCGTAGAACTTGATGTGCCAAACGGATGGATCTTTTCCGCGATCGCGGGCGGTCTCCAGCATGAGGATTTCAATCAGCGCCAGGCGCCCGTCTTCGACGGTGATGTACGCGTCGATCTCCACATCGTCTTTAGGATCGATGAAGCCAAAGAGCAGCGCCTCGACCGCATCGCCGGCGGCAGTCGCCTTGATGCGCCAGGCGGGCTGCTCGTCAACCAGCGCCTCGGCATCGGCGATCTGCGGGGTATTTAGATCCGTCATCAACTTCTCGATGCCGTCGCCCGGCGCCAGCAAACGTCCCGCATCAAAATCATCAAAGGCGGGCAGCGGAATCCAAGGCGCGCCGCTGGGGAAGCTCAGCCACTGGCGATCGCCACGCGCGTAGATATCCATCGCCAGCGGAATGATGAGGCGCAGGCGCGCGCTGATATGCAGTTCATTCGGGCTGATGATTTGCGCGTCGGCGCTTGCCAGCGTCGCTGGCAGCATGTTGACGCCATCAAAGGTGAGCGCCAGCTGATAGGGTTCGCCGCTCTGCTCAATCGCCAGCCGAAAGCTCTCCGCCGATTGCAACTGCGCAAGCGCCTCGTCCAGCAAGGTATTTGGCGCCGGCGCCAACTCGTCCTGCGCTTGCGCGACGCCGGTGAGCAAAACAAGCGCGACAAGGAAAATCAGCTTAATCCAGTTCTTCAATTCAGGACCTTCACCTTCTATTTGAATGACGCAACTAAGAATCTATACGCATCCTGCGGGAGGTCGTCGCCCGATGCCCAGCCGGCGCCGCAAACGACGGGCCGGCGCGCGGACGTCCAGTTGATCGCGCCGCGATCCGCCGAGGCTAAAACTCGCGCTCAATCAGATATTCCGCCCATAGCGCGAGCAGCCCGCGGCATTCATTATCGGGCAGCGGCGCCAGCTGCGTCAGCGCCTCATTCACGTACTGACGCGCCATATCACGCGCGTCGTCTATGACGCCCAGGTCGCGAATCAGCGCCGATACGGCGGCGATATCTTCCGCGCTGGCGGCATCGTCTCCCAGGCTGCGCAGGATGCGCCCCCGCCCCCGCTCATCCGCTCGCTCCAGCGCCTTGAGCGTCAGCAAGGTGGATTTGCCCTCGCGAATATCAGAGCCAACCGGTTTGCCCAGCTGGCTCGCGTCGCCGACGATGCCCAGGATGTCATCCTGAATCTGGAAGGCAGCGCCGCAGAGACTGCCGAAGCGGGCGATCGCTTTAACTTCCGGAATGTCGGGCGCGGCCTCATCAAGCGCGATTGCGGCGCCGGCTCTTCCAGCGAACTCATAAAGCGCGCCGGTCTTCTTCCAGAGCATGTCGAGGACCGCCTCCTCGCTCAGTTGGCGCGCCCGGCCCGAATACTGCACATCAAGCGCCTCGCCCTCAACCAGCAGCGGCGTCACCTGGCTCGCCAATTCCTGGCCCAGCCGCAGCACAACTTCCGCCGTTACGCCGCGCTCAAGATGCGCTTCAAACAACAGCGACCAGGACCAGGCTTGCTGCAAATCGCCGGTGAGCATGGCGATCGTCCGGCCATAGTGCTCGGCATCGCTGGCGGACAAGCCATACTCCTCAGCCGCCCGCCGCGCAAAATCGCAGTGAACTGTGGGCTGCCCGCGGCGTGTGCTGTCGCGATCAATCACATCATCGTGCACCAGCGTCCAGGTGTGGTAAACCTCGATGGCGGCGGCAACCGGCAGCGCGCGCGCTTCGTCGCCGCCGAGCGCGCCGCAGGAAAGAAGCGCCATCGCCGGGCGCAGCGACTTGCCGCCCCGCGTGACGTAGCTGTAGACCGCTTCGCGGATATGCGGCGGGCGGAAGCGCTCGACGAATCGCTCTTGCATCAGATAATCCAGCAGCAGCCGCTTGCGGCAATCCACCGCATTCAGCAGCGCGGAGAAGGGTAGTCCGCCAGTCGATTCAGCCATTCTGCGACACGATCCAATCAGGTGGTCTCGCAGCCATTGTAACATCTCGCTTCGGCGAGCCCAATGCGCACCGGGCCGGGGCAGGGCAATCGCATCAAATTAAATTGCGCTGAAAAATAACAATTTCCCCTCACATTTCGTAATCTGTAGGGGCGTTTGACCCGCTGTGTCTACGCGCGGCGTGAAACGCCCGCAAATTTTATGTCATATTCAACGGGCGTATCGGCGATACGCCCCTACATTTTCACAATTTTCGTGGCGAACGGCGCATTATGATTTTGGTGCGATTGCCCTGGGCCGGGGGCGAATCATAAACCCGCAATTGAAATGTCCTTCAAGTGAAGCGACTGCTCATGCGCGACTTCGAGCAGACCATGACCAAAACGGCCCTGAGGCCTGACGATGGCATACTGATTGTCGATCCAGGCGATGAAGCCCAGGGGACCACGCGGAACAGCCCGCGCCCGCAGCACAATATCGCCGTCGATCGCGAAGCTGGCCTCCTCCCGGCGCCACTCAATGCTGTAGGTATGAAAGTCCGCCAGCAGAGACGGATCCAGCGCCGCCTCGTTTACGCCGATAGCCGCTTGCCCCAGGGGCCAAAGCGCGTCATAGAGCGGACCCAGACGCATGAGCCAAAAGCCGAGCGGCGCAAGCGGCAGCAAGGCGAAAAAGCGCCACTGTTTTGCGTTGAATGTCGCCGCCTTCCAGCCCTCGCCCGCCACCCCCTTTGCCAGGGCGATATCGTTGGCCTGCCCGCCGAAGAAAAACCAGAGCGCTTGCGGCGGCCGAAAGCCGCGCTCGCCAGGCGCGAAAGCCTGATTCCAGAAGCCGAAACCAGCCGTGCCCTGGATCTCGCCGCAGGCGCGCGCGCGCAATTCAAGACGCAGCGGCGGCTCATTAACAAAATCGCGCAAATGCGCGCGGTAGTCGCTGATCTGCGCATCATGATAGACCGAGGCGGCGCCCGGTGGCAGCGTCATGCTGATTTCATCGGCGCCTTGCTGAACGCAACCGCGGCCGCGCTCAGTCACTTGCCATTGTTTTCGCGGAGGCATTGCGGCTCACCTCACGACGAAGTTGCAGCTTTCCTCTTCAAACTCGGTATCGGCGCCCGGTCCATAAGACGCGTAGCCATCGCTGATGGGATTGCGCCAGGTGACGCGGTAAGTGATGTAATGGGGCCCGGCTTCCAGGGGACCATAAGGCACATACCAGTAAACGACGTGCTGAGCGCCGCTGCGGGATGGATCGAGCCGATACATGTTGACGTTCTCGATTAGCGCGCCATTAACGCGCAACTCGTGCGTCGCGTTGGTTATATGCTGTTGAAGATAACTCTCGGTGCTGGCGAACCAAGCCCAGAAGATCTTGATCGTCGAGCCGGCGGTCAGGTTCGATGGCGCGCCGATGCCGAAGGCCGGGTCATTGCAGAAGGCGAAGACGTTGACATCAAAGAGCGGCGTCGCGGCGGGCGCTTCGGCCGCTGGCGGCGGGATCGTCGGCGAAGGCCTAGGCGCTGCCGGCCGAGTGAGAGCGGCCGCGGCGCTGGCGGTCATGTCGGCGCCGACCAGTTCAGTCGCCGTCAAGCGCATGGCATCAACATCGGCGATCGGCACATTGATGACGAGAACGCCGTCATCGCCGTCTTCGTTTGCCTGGCCCGCGGCATCGCCCAATTCGATGACGATGCGGGTTTCTTCGCTTATCCGCTGCGCTTGCGCCTCCGTCGGCTCGGCGGCGGGCGTCGGTTCAACAATCCGAAGCAAAGCCGCGCTCACCCAGCCTTCATCGCCCTCATCTCGCCGAATATGATACCAATCTCCTTCGTCGTTCTGCCCGATCACTTGCACGCCGCTTTCGGGCGCCAGCGATTCGCTCACGGCAAATTGAGTGCCCGGCCCCGCGCGCACATTGATGCGCTGCCGCGCGCGCACGACGCCATAGACAGTCGGCGTCGCGGTTGGGGTGGCGGTTGCGCTGGCGGTCGCGGTCATTGTTGCTGTATTTGTCGCGGAGGCGGTCGCGGTGGCGGTCGGCGTGAGCGTGGGCATAGCGGTTTTGGAGGGCGTAAAGGTGGGCGTGATGGTCGGCGTTGGGGTCACCGTGGCTGGCAGCAGCGCTTCGAGGCTGCAACCCGCGAGCAAAGCCGGCAACACCAGCGCGACAATTAGCAGCCGCAGACTGCGCGCGGCCGCACGGCGATCAGTCTTCAGACCGTTGGCGGGCAAGTGTGAGGCTCCCCTCCGGTACAAACGCCCGGCTGACTGCGAGGCTTCGAGCCAGCCAACAGCGCCTCTCTGACTAACTATTATAGGGGAGGTCCTGCAAAGCGCGCAAAGCCCTTGCGCCTCTGCCTGAACGGCGAGGGCATATCACACTTGACTAATGGCGGCGCGCCGATTATTCTATTGTTTGCGTTAGTGCCTGTAGCTCAGTGGATAGAGCACTGGTCTACGGAACCAGGTGTCGGGAGTTCGAATCTCTCCAGGCACGACTTGGAAGCCAGCCTGCGGGCTGGTTTTTCTTTTGACCGTCGCCAATTTCATGATCTCGCAGGGCAATTGCACCAAAATCATAGTGCGCCGTTCGCCACGAAAATTGTGAAAATGTAGGGGCGTATCGCCGATACGCCCGTTGAATATGACATAAATTTTGCGCGCGTTTCAGCGCCCGCGTAGACACAGCGGGTCAAACGCCCCTACAGATTACCAAATGTGAGGGGAAATTATTATTTCTCAACGCAATTTCATTTGATGCGATTGCCTTGTGGCATTCCACGAGAAACTTGCGATGACGCCGGCCAGCGCCTAAACCATAAGTTTAGTTGCCAGCGTCGACAAAACGACGAAACTTGGGCGTCTCGCCGGGGACCGGTGAATTGGTGAAGACGCCGCGGGCAATAACCGCATCGCGCCCGCCGAGCGCCTTGATGCGCGCCGCCTGATCGGCTTTGGCTCGACGGTCGACTTCCTCCGGATCGATCATGTCCCTCAACTGCGTTTCATAAGCCTCCAGAAGTTCATGCGTCGCGTCATCGGCCGCGCCCGCCAGATCGTTCAATTCATCTGGATCGGCGATCAAATCAAAGAGCTGCGCCGGCGCATCGACATGATAGATGTATTTGTAGCGTCGGTCTCGCAGCATGTAATAAGCATTGCGCGAGCCAATCGCGTGATATTCGGCGAAGACGGTTCGATCCCGATCGTCGCTGGCGGCGATATCCCAAAGTGAACTTCCGGGTCTGTCTACGCCATCGTCCGGCGGCGCGCAGCCGAGCGCGTCCAGAATCGTCGGATAGCAGTCAATCAGCGAGATTGGCGTATCGACCACCACCCCCGCCGGCACATCGGGTCCAGACATGATGAAGGGAATGCAGGCGGCTTCTTCGTACATCGTGAACTTGCCATAGATGCCGCGCGCGCCAATATGCTCGCCGTGGTCGGAACTGTAGATGATGCGCGTCGAATCGCGGAGTTTCAATTCGTCCAGCGCCGCGAGCACCTGCCCGATTTGCTCATCAAGGAAGCTGCAGATGCCATAATAGACGGCGTTCAGACGGCGGATGGTCGCTTCGGGGAAGGGCTGCTCGCTGCTGAAGAAGCGGCGCATATAGTTATAAGTCGGGTGGCGGGGCCACTCGTCCAAGCGCCACTGCGGCGGCATGGGCAGTTGTTCCTGCGGATAGAGATCGTAGGTCTCGCTTGGCGCAAACCAGGGCGGATGCGGCGTCACAAATGAGAGGAAGAGCGCCCAGGGCTGCTCATCGTCCGCGCGCTCGCGCAGCCAGCGGATGGCGTTTTTGCGATTGCGGCTGTCATATCGCTGATAAGTCGAATCGGCGGGGCCCGCTTCGACGATGCCCGGGCGCCAATCTCGTCGTATCGACCCATCGCGGATGCCGCTGGCTGGGTCGCCAATGCCATCCACCACGTGCAGCGGCTCGATTTCCCGCCTGAAGCCATTGTCGTCGGCGGCGCTGCGGAAGTGCAGCTTGCCGATAGAATCGACGATCGTGCCCTGCTCCTTCAAGCGATGCCCCCAACTGGGAACGCTGCCATCGTAGGGAAAGCCATTGTCCCAATTGCCGATTTGGTGCACGTACTGTCCGGTGGCGAGCGCGGCGCGCACTGGCACGCAAATGGCGCAATTGGTATAGGCATTGCTGAAGCGCGTCCCGCCGGCAGCCAGCCGATCGAGATTGGGCGTCTGCACGATCGGGTGCCCGGCGCAACCCATCGCCGCCCCCTGGTGTTGATCGGACAAAATGAAGAGCAGGTTTGCCGGTTTCATAGGTCACCTTTCAAGCGCGGCAGAGGCACGGTTGAAATGATAGCTTGTGGCCCGCGTTCGGGTCAAATGCGTTAAGTCAATTGGAAATGATTCGGGCGTTTGGACGAAACGCCCCTACACGTTGGCATGGGCTGACGCTAAACTCCATCACATTAGCTGGCAGAATCTGAGGTCAAGTCCTTGACAATCAGCATTCAGGCTGCGCCGCTTGAAGCGCTCGCGCGCGACATCTTCGCCGCCGCCGGCACACCATAACTCTTGGGCAGTAGAAAGCGGGCGACCCAATGGGGCGTAAGCACTGTTCGCCGCTCGCCCCTAGGGATCGGCAAGCACGCGAGTGGCATTGAGCTAATCGACAAGGAGCGACAAGATGTACCAACCAAAACCGACGAAGGGCAACACGAACTGGTTCACGCATGACCGCTTCGGCATGTTCATTCACTGGGGGCTTTATGCCTTGCCAGCGCGCCACGAATGGGTGAAGAATCGCGAAGAGTTGACCGACGAGCAATACGCGCCTTATTTCAAGTATTTCAACCCGAAGCGCTTCAATCCCGACCATTGGGCTGAGCTGGCGCAGCAAGCCGGCATGAAGTACATGGTCATCACCTCAAAGCATCACGAGGGCTTCTGCCTCTGGGATTCGCAATACACCGATTACAAGGCGACCAACACGCCCTGGGGCAAGGATCTGCTGGGCGAAGTCCTGCGCGCCTTCCGCAGCCGCGGCTTGAAGGTCGGCTTCTATTACTCGCTGATCGACTGGCATCATCCCGATTTCACCGTCGACATGCGCCATTCGCAACGCAATCACCCCGACCGCGCCGGCTTGAATCAGGGTCGCGATATGAGCAAATACCGCCTCTACATGAAGAATCAGGTGCGCGAGCTGCTGACGAATTTCGGCAAAATTGATGTGATTTGGTACGACTTCTCCTACCCCGGTCCCGATGGCAAGGGGCGCGACGACTGGGACAGCGAAGGGCTGGAAACGCTCAGCCGCTCGCTGCAGCCGGAGATCATCATCAACAATCGGCTGGACCTGCCGTCGTCAGCCGACATCTACACGCCCGAACAGTTTCAGCCGCGCGAGTGGGTTCATGTCGATGGCCAGCCGGTCGTCTGGGAGACCTGCCAGACATTCAGCGGCTCCTGGGGTTATCATCGCGATGAAGCCACCTGGAAGAGCCCGGGGCAGTTGATTCGCATGTTGGTTAATACCGTGGCCACCGGCGGCAACCTGCTGATGAATGTGGGACCGACGGCGCTGGGCGAGTTGGACAGCCGGGCGGAAGACGCGCTTGGCGTCTATCGCGACTGGATGGCGCGGCACAGCGAGTCGATCTACGGCTGCACCGCCAGCGCGTTCAGCCCGCCGCAAGATTGTCGCCTGACGCAAAATGGCGATCTGCTCTACATCCATATCTTCGCCTACCCCTTCCGCCATCTACATATCGACGACATTGGCGACCGGATCGAATATGCCGAGTTTCTGCATGATGGCAGCGAGGTTCATTACAGCGTGGATGAGGCGGGGACGGCGAGCTTGCAACTGCCGGTGATTCAGCCGCGAACTGAGGCGCCGGTGATCAAGCTGTATTTGAAGTCCTAACACAATGCGATGCAGGGGCGATCCTCGGATCGCCCACCAAAGCGCAAAATTGTAGGGGCGAGTCATCGGGTCGCCCGCCGAAGCGCCGCCGTATCGCAATCCGGCAGCAGGCGGCCTGATAGGTCCCCTGCATTTTCCGTCTAGCGGGAATACGCAACTTCCAGAAACTGATTGACGCTGACATCGTTTAGCGCCTCTTCGACGCCATTGGGCCAGCGGATCAGAATTTCGCGGATCCGCGCCTTCCCCAAGCCAAAGTGGAGCGCGGTGTCGTTGCCGGCGCCCAGGCTGGAGCCGCACTTCACTTCTTGCAGCAGCGTAGTCCCGTCATCGGTGGTGATGTACACGCGCGCGCCGATGGCATCGCGGTTGATGTCGCCGCCGCCAAAGAGTCGAATATTGATCCAGTTGTTGGCTGCGCCTTCGACGCCGGTGTTGCGGTAAAGCGCGTAGCCCTCGTTCCAGTTGCCCAGCACAAAATCGAGAAAACCATCGCGGTCATAATCGGCATAAGCCAAGCCCATGCTCGGCTTGAGATCAACCAGCCAATCCTGCGGCGTCACATCGACGAAGGCGCCATCGCCGCGATTCTTGAACATATAGTCGCGATACTCGAACATCATGCCTTCGGGGCCGCTCTCGATATCAAACTGGATGAACTCGGTGGCGGTGAGAAATAGATCAAGCCAACTGTCATTGTTGTAATCGAAGAAGACCGTGCCCCAGCCAACCGCGCTGCTAGGACCTACCACGACGCCGGCCGCCCCCGCCACATCGTCAAAGCTGCCATCACCCTGGTTTTGCAACAGCACCATGCCGTTGACCATGTCAGAGAAATAGAAGTCGAGATCAAGGTCGTTGTCATAATCGCCCACTGCCAGCCCCATGCCGTGGATGAAGGTGCGGGCGCCCGCCTCAATCGAGACCTCGCGCCAGCACCAGCCGCGGCAGCCCGGTCCATCATTGCGCCAGAGGATATTGCCCAGCATATTCTTGAATTGATCGTTGACGACGTAGATATCAGGGTCGCCATCGTTGTCGTAATCGGTGAAGCTGGCGCTGAAACCGGCGCCCAGCAGCAGATCGTAATCCAGCAAGTGGGTCGCGTCTTCAAAGCTGCCATCGCCACGATTGCGGTAGAGCGTGTCGCGCGCTTCGTCGTGCTCGCGCGTGATATTGGGATCGCCGCATTCGGGAAAGCAAGACCAATTGACGACGTAGAGATCAAGGAAGCTGTCGCCATCGTAATCGCCCCAGGTCGCCGTCGTGCCCTTGCCGGCATCGCCCACGCCGGCGCGCGCGGTTACATCGGTGAAGCCGCTGCCGCCGTCGTTATGGAAGAGAGTATTGGCGCCGTGGTTCAGCACATAAAGATCGAGCCAGCCATCGTTGTCGTAATCCGCCCAGACGGCGCCGCCGGTGTCGGCATGGTCCAGCGCGACTTGCGGCGTCAAGCGCGAAACTGAAAATGTGCCATCGCCATTATTGTGATAAAGTACGCTGGGATCGCGGTTGCCGGTGACGTATAGATCGAGCCAGCCATCACGGTCGTAATCGCCCCAGGCTTGCCCGATGCCGAGATAACCGGTGAGGAAGTCTTTGTCGAAGAGCGACCAATTGCCGTTGTGCGTCGCGCTGATGCCAGCCGCGTCGCTGACATCGACGAAGGGGGGGGCTTTAGCAATCGCTGTCAAAAGAATAAGACTACACGGCAGAAGGAGACGCTGTAACAGCTTGGACATGCGGTTGTGGCGCGGACGCTAGGTCCTCAACACCAGCGTGACTACGACATTAACCACAGCCACGCCGACCGAGGCGACTGCAATCAGGATGCCGAACAACCAGCGAAGCGCCCGAATGTCGCCACGTACGCCTTCGACATCGGTACGCACAGACTCAACTTCGGTACGCACAGACTCAACCTCGGTACGTACCTTCTCTATATCGGTACGAACGGCGTTAACATCGGCTTTTGTTGCCAGATGCTCGTATGCGCCTTCCAACCTGGCAACGCGTTCGCCTAGTGGCGAGCTTGACTGCTGCTCCTCAGTTCGAGCGGTTTCTTGCGATGTGCGTTCCGGTATCGCCATAGTACACCTTTTGTCGGCGGACACCCTCGCTATTATAACACAGCGCTATTTGCGGCGGCACATCACTGCGACTAACGCTTGACACCAGACGTGGCGATGCCTTCGACGAAGTAGCGCTGCCCGAAGATGAAGATGAGCAAGACAGGAATGACGGCGATGGTCGCCACCGCCATCATAAGGTGCCATTCGGTGTTGCCATAGGCGCCCTGATACTGGACCAGGCATACCGGCAGCGTCTGCACATCGGGTGTGCGCAGGTACAGCAGCGGACCGAAGAAGTTGTTCCAGTTGCCGATGAAAGCGAAGATCGCCAGCGTCGCCAGCGCCGGTTTGGATAGCGGGATGAAAATCTGCAGCAGGATGCGCGCGTGACCGGCGCCGTCAATCTTGGCGGCATCAACCAGTTCTTCCGGAATCGTCAGGAAAAATTGACGCAGCAAGAAGATGAAAAAGGGCCAGCCGAACCAGGGCGGCACCATCAAGGGCAGATGCGTATCCAGCCAGCCGAAACGGTTGAACAGCACATACTGCGGCACCACCAGCGCTTCATTAGGCAGCAGCATGGTCGCCAGCACAATCGCGAAGAAGAAGTTTTTGCCGCGCGCTTTCAAGCGAGCGAAGGCATAAGCCGCCAGCGTGCAGGAGACGAGATTGCCGATGATGTTGTTGATGGTGATTTTCAGCGAATTCCAGGTGCAGGTGGTGAAGTTGACGTAGCCGTATCCATACCAGCCGTCAGCGAAGTTCTCCCACTGCACCGTTTCCGGGATCAGCCGCGGCGGAAAGGCGAAGACCTGATTCAGTGGTTTCAGCGCGGTCGAAAGCATCACGAAAAACGGCAGCATAAAAGCGATGCCGAGCGGGATGAGCAAGGCAAACGTCAGCACAATACCGATGACGCGGCGTCCCTCTTTTGACTGGCGCCAGGCGACGCCTTCCTTCTGTTTGCGCGCCGTCATCAGGAATCGACCTCATAGTAGACCCAGCGCCGCCCGACGCGGAACTGGATGCCCGTCAACACCATGAGGATGACGAACATGATCCAGGCGACAGCGGCGGCGATGCCCAA
Source organism: Anaerolineae bacterium (assembly GCA_022820125.1). Lineage (GTDB taxonomy): Bacteria > Chloroflexota > Anaerolineae > Aggregatilineales > Phototrophicaceae > UBA6055. The sequence continues at coordinate 22,745 of JAJEGA010000112.1, forward strand.
TTGCAGGAAAATGAAGGCGTTCTCCCATAAGTACCAAATCAGAACATTGCTGGACTCGCCCGGTCCGCCCTCCGTCATAACCCGTATCTCGGTGAAATTTTGGAATGAACTCACGACTGAAATGATGATTACGAAGAACAGCACCGGCGATAGCATAGGCAGCGTGACGTTGCGGAACTTCGCCCAGCGGCCCGCGCCATCGATTTCCGCCGATTCGTATAATTCCTTTGGCACGCCCTGCAAGCCCGCCAGCAAAATGATCATGATTGGGCCAACCGAAAACATGCTCATTATGATGAGCGACGGTTTGACCCAGGTTTTGCTGAAAATCCAGTCTGGTCCCTGGATGCCGATTTGCTTCAAGGTGTAGTTCAGGATGCCAAGGCGTGGATTGAATATCCATATCCACACCAGCGCCACCGCCACGCCGGCTGTCACCGTCGGCAAGTAATAGACGGCGCGAAAGAAGGCGATGCCCGGCACTCTTTGATTGAGCAGGACCGCCAGCAGCAGGGCAAAGGACACGCCAAAAACCACCCGTCCAACAACAATGTAAAGCGTGTTGCCCACCGATGTCCAGAAAATCGGATCGGCGAAGAGCTTGGAGTAATTGTCCAAGCCGATGAACTGAAGGTCATCCAGCGAGATTCGCCAATCGGTAAAGCTCAACCCCAGCATGCCAAAGACGGGACCCACGCTGAAAACCACCAGACCGATCAGCCAGGGCAGGATGAACAAATAGAAAATTCGCTCTTCGCGCTTGGCGCTGGGTGATATGGGTTTGGAGAATCGTCGAATCATGGATTATGCGCTTGTCTAGCTGACAACAGAATTGAGGGAGACCCTTGAGCGATCTCCCTCGTGTGTCGCAGATTACTTTGTTGAACTACATGTCGGCGACTTCGTCGAGCGCAGCGTTGCCCTCTTCCGTTATAGTCGCGATTGCTTCGTCTACGGAGGTCTCGCCCAGGCGCAGCAGGTCGGCTTCGCGGCTCAAGATAGTGCTGACTTGCGCCGCCGCCAGCGACTGGAAGGGAGGGCCGGTCACCGCATAGTCGAACATCGCTTCCAGGAAGTAACGGCCGCTTGGCGGGGCCGGGTCGGAATTGAGCCAGGCTTCCAAGCCCTCGGGGCGAGCCGGTGAACCGCGGCCCGAGAGGCTCCACATGAAGATCATGCCTTCGAGTGAGAGGTATTCACGCAGGTAGCGCCAGGCGACATCGGGTTTGTCGCTGGTCGGCGTAATGCCGTAGCCGCTGCCGAAAGCGCCGGTATAACGCGAGCCGTCGGCGCCCATCGGCGTCGGCGCGACATCCCATTCGAAGTTGGCCAGCGCGCGCATGCTCGGCGTGCTCCAGGTGGCGATATGCCCCATGGCGGCGACGCCGGCGCGGAAGGGCTGCGAGTTGGGGAAGGCTTCCCGCTCGGTGCCGCTCGCGCCAGCGCCATCTTCGTGAATCAGCTTGTACCAGTGGTTGAGCGCTGCGCGAACTTCTGGCGTATCCATCGTCATCGCAGTTTCGTCTTCGTTCATATGAACGCCGCCCCAGGCGCCGGTGAAGAAACCGCCGCCGCCGTTGCCGAGGTCAAGACCACCGTCCCAGCCCCAAACGCCAGCATCGAGGTCGGTCAGCTCAATCGCGGCCGCCGCCATGTCTTCCATCGTCCAGTCTTCGCTCGGGTAATCCATGCCAGCGGCGTCGAACATATCCTTGTTGTAGCCAAGGATGATGGGACCATGATCGTAAGGCAGCGCGTGGATGCGGCCGTCTACACGGTAGAGGCGCACCGATTCTTCCCACATGCCGTCGACATTGAATTCTTCATCCGAAGTTACGATGTCGTGGATGTCGATGATGATGCCCTCGTGCGCCCAGGGGGTGGCGCGGCTGCCGTGTACATAGATGACATCGGGCAGGGTGCCGGCGGCCGCCCAAGCGGGAACCACATTGTTGTGATCCGCCCAGGTGTTATAGGTGATGCTGACTTTGATATCCGGATGCCGCTCCATGAAGCCTTCGTCATATTCGGCTTGGCGCGGGCGGAACGCCGCTTCCCAGTGGCGCCCAAACGTCAGCTCAACCTGGTCTTGCGCGGCGGCGATGCTGCTCAGCGGGCCAAGACCCGCGAGCGCGGCGCCGGTGCTGGTGGCGGCTGTCAGCTTCAGAAAATCGCGGCGTGATAGCTTTTTAGTGCTCATGTTGATTCCTTTCTATTTCAAATCTCTCGGACGAGACTGCTTGAACTGATCGCTTCTTGCAGATGGCGCCTCCTTCGTCCCGATGCTTTTCCAATGTCGCCGGCGCAGGGCTCAATCTGAGCCGCCGACGAGATTGTGTTTCGTATAGATTATAGTCGTATAGTAGATGAGGATTCGTCATTTGTCAAAGACTTATTGAATAGGCATTCGGTTGAGCCAGGCAAGAGAACAGCCGAGGAACTTGCCTTGCTCGCGCGAGCGGTCAAGTTTATCATCGTATGAGCGCGTCAAGCGATATCGCCGTCAGCCACTGACTGTGTTAAGCTTGTCGCTGTTTTCTTAGGCGCGAGCTCGCTGCTTCGCGCGCCAGGTTGGCAGCAAAATATGCCGAGACCCAAAGTCATCCACCAACCGCAAACACAGGGTGCGCTAAAGCGCGGGCTGGCTACGCTGGTCAATGCGATTGCGCCGACCTTGGGACCGACGCCGCGCCGTTCCATCGCGCAGAATCAAAGCAAGTTTGAGCTTCTCGATGATGGCGGCGTGATCGCCCGGCGCATTGTCGCGCTGCCCGATCAAGCGGACGATGTCGGCGCAATGCTGCTGCGGCAAGTGCTTTGGCAGGCGCGTCAGCATGTCGGCGATGGCGCCGCCACCACGGCGGTGCTTTATGAGCGGATTTACCAGGAGGGGCTGCGCTTCATCGCCGCCGGCGCCGACCCGATGCGGCTGCGCGAGCGTCTCATGGCTTTGCTGCCGCAAGTCAGCGCGCGCTTGCTGGCTGACGCGCGACCGCTGCGAGGAGAAGCCGAGCTCAAGGCGCTGGCTTTCTCAGTCTGTTACGATGAAGCGATGGCTGATGTCCTCGGCGAGACCCTCCACACCATCGGGCAATATGGGCAGGTCGATATCCGCGCCGGGCACGGGCGGGGCATGGAGCACAACTACGTCGAAGGCAGCTACTGGCGCGGCGGCGCGCAATCCAAGGAGATGCTGCGCGGCTTCGGGCGGGGCGTCGCCGAGATGCAAGACGCCGCGATCATCGTCACCGACATGGATATCGAAGAACCGCGCGATCTCGTGCCGCTGATGAGTTTGGCGCTGCGCTGCGGCATCAGCAACCTGCTGCTGGTTGTCGCGTCCATCTCGGATACCGGCTTGTCGGTTGTGCTCGACAAACGCCTGCGCGACAAGATCCAGACCCTTGTCGTCAAGATTGACGCCTATCATCCAGGCGACCTGAGCATCGCGCAACAGGATATGGCGCTATTGACTGGCGCCCGGCCGCTGCTGCAGAAGGCGGGCGAATCGCTGGAGCAGGCGCGCGAGAGCGACTTTGGCGAAGCGCGCTGGGTTTGGGCGGATGACAAGAACTTCGGCTTCGCCAGCGGCAAAGGCGATCCGCGGCGATTGCGCGCGCAAGCGCAAAACCTCCGCCAGGCTTATGCCAGCGTCGATGATGACGATGCCCAGCGGCGGATTCTCGAGCGGCTGGGGCGCCTCAACGGCGGGCTGGCGACGGTTTACGTGGGCGGCATCGCCGAAGACGAAATCAGGCAGCGCAAGGAAATCGCCGAGCGCACCGTGCGGGCGATGCGGCGCGCGGCCGAGCTTGGCGTGATCCCCGGCGGCGGGGTCGCCCTGCTGCGCTGCCGCGATTGGCTCTTGAAGGAGGCGCAAGCGCAGGATGATTTGGAGAGCCGCGCCGCCCGGCTGATCATGGCGGCGGCGGCGCAAGCGCCCATTCGGCAACTGCTGGCGAACGCCGGTTATGACCCGAGCGAAGTGCTGGCGCAGTTGGCGCTGAAGGGCGGCGGAGCTGGCTTCGATATCATGCGGGACGCGATCGTCGATGTGGCGGAAGCCGGCATCCTCGATGTGGCGCAGGTGCAGGTCGAGGCGCTGCAGCGGGCGGTATCTAGCGCCGCGCTGGCTTTGACGATTGATGTCCTCGTGCTGCATCGCGAGCCGGAAACGATGACGGACCCTTAACATGCCCGCGATCGATGCGATGGATAGAACCAATGGCTTGCTGGCTGCCGGCGGCGCCGTCTATGCGGCAAGGCAATCTGGGCTGTATCGGCTTGGCGCCGGCGGCGATGCGCAGAACCTGTATCAAACCTGGCTGCCCGACCAAGACCTGCCGACCCTGGCGATCGCGGCGGTCGGCGATCAATTGCTGGCCGGCATCAATGGCGGGGTCGCCCGTTCGGATGATGGCGGCGCTAGCTGGAACGCCCATCATTTTCGCGCGCCGGCGCCGCTTGTGACTTGTCTGGCGCTATCGCCCGCCTTCGCTGACGATGGCTGCGTCCTGGCGGGTACACTCGAAGACGGCGTATTCCGCTCGACCGATGGCGGCGAAAGCTGGCGCGCGGTTAATCACGGCTTGTTCGATCACAGCGTTTATGCGCTGGCGCTCTCGCCGAATTTCGCCGCTGACGGCATCGCCTATGCCGGCACAGGCAGCGGCATCTACCGCAGCGAAAACAGCGGCCGCTTGTGGTGGGATGTGACGATGCCCTCGGGCGACGAAACGGTGCTGAGTTTGGCGCTAACCGAGAGCGGCGCGCTCTATGCCGGCTGCGAGACGCAGGGACTGCTGCGCTCCAAAGACGCTGGCGAAAGTTGGGAGACGCTGCTGGGAACTGAAAGCGCGGTGAACGGCGTGGCATTGGCGCGAGACGGCGCAATCATCGCGCAGGTGGATGACGGCGTCCTGCTATCGCGCGATGACGGCGCGAGTTGGCGCGAAGTAGAGGCGGCGAATGTGGATTGCATGGCGCTGACCGATGACGGAGATGCGCTGTTGGTGGCGCTGGCGGATGGCGCCGTCCGACAATTAAGTTTGTGACGCAATATACACTGAACAGGCGAATATACGAGGAACTCAAAATGAAATACGAACCCACACTTGAATCGGTACGCACACACGAAGTACCCGACTGGTTTCATAATGCCAAGTTGGGCATCTTCATCCATTGGGGGCTTTATTCGGTGCCGGCTTGGGCGCCTCACGGCGGCGACATCGGAGAAGTCTTCCAGAGCGGCGACCTGAGCGCCTGGTTCAGCAACAATTCTTACGCCGAGTGGTACTTGAACACGCTAAAGTTTGAAGACAGCCCCACGCGCGCCTGGCACAACAAGAACTACGGAAGCGACTTCCACTACGATGACTTCGTCGCCGGCTTCAACTCGGCGCTGAGGCGTTGGAATCCAGCCGACATGGCGTCGCTCTTCAGCGAAGTCAACGCCCGCTACGTGGTGCTGACCACCAAGCATCACGATGGTTTTACGCTCTGGAACAGCGATATCCCCTGCCCTTATAAAAAAGATTATCACACCATGCGCGATGTCGCCGGCGAGCTGACCGGCGCCGTCCGCGATCAGGGTATGCGCATGGCGCTCTATTATTCCGGCGGACTGGATTGGGCTTTCAACGAAACGCGCGTCAGCGATGTCGCCGATGTCTGGGGCACCATCGTGCAGACTCCCGAATTCGTCGACTACTCGGTCGCGCATTGGAAGGAGCTGATCGACCGCTACCAGCCGTCAATCATGTGGAATGATATCGGCTACCCGGCGGCGGCTGACCTGGGCGAGCTCTTCGCCTATTATTACAACAGCGTTCCCGATGGCGTCATAAACGACCGTTTCACCCAATCGCGCGAGCAAAGACCAAAAGCCGGCGAAAAGCTGACGGTGCCGCGCGGACCGCATTTTGACTATATCACACCCGAATACGCCACCTTCGACGAGATTCAAGATCTGAAGTGGGAATGCTGCCGCGGCATCGGGCACAGCTTCGGCTACAACCGCAATGAGGGCGATGACCAACTGCTGGCGGAAGACGAGATGATCCACATGTTCGTCGATATCGTCAGCAAAAACGGCAACCTGCTGCTGAATGTCGGTCCTATGGCGGACGGCGCGATCCCGGACAATCAAGCCGAGCGCCTGCGGGCTTTGGGCCGCTGGCTGGACCGCAACGGAGAAGCGCTATTCGACACCCGCCCCTGGCGGCGCGCCGATGGAAAGACGTCGCAGGGGCTCGACCTGCGCTTTACCGCGGCTGAAGACACGGTTTACGCAACGCTGCTGGGCAGGCCCGCCGAGAGCGAGATCACTATTGAAGGCATTGAAGCGCCGGCCGAAGCGAGCATTCAACTCTTGGGGCGGGACGGCGATCTGGGCTGGGCGCAAAACGGTTCGGACTTGGCGATTCGCTTGCCGGACTTGCCCGAGGCGCCGGCGCATTCGCTAGCGATTAGAGGAATGGATAGCTAGCTTGGCGCAAAAAGTCGATTCAACCGTCGAAAGAAACCTGCCCTGGAACTTCTCGGTCAATCTGATCGACATCAGTTTCATCACGCTGGCTTTCAGCATCATCTCGCGCGAGACGATCACGCCGCTGTTGATCAGCAATTTGACCGACTCCAAGATCGCCATCGGGCTGGTGCCGGCGATTTACAGCATCGCCTATTATCTGCCCCAGCTCTTCGCCGCCAACCACGCCGAACGCTTGAAACGCAAGCTGCCCTTCGTCATGCTGATCGGCGGCTTGCTTGAGCGCGCGCCCTACCTCTTCGCCGGGCTGGCGATCTTGCTCTTCGCGGAAAGCGCGCCGATCGCCGCCTTGCTCTGCCTGTATCTGGTGATCGGGCTGGGCGCCTTCGGCAATGGCGTGGCGACGCCGGCTTGGTTCAGCATGATCGGCAAGGTGCTGCCGGTCCATCGGCGCGGGATCTTCTTCGGCGTCAGCGAAGGCTTGGGCACGCTGATGGGCATCATCGGCGCATTCTTCGTCGGCCGCGTGCTCGACGACATGGGTTACCCGCTGAACTTCGCGACTCTGTTCCTGGTCGCCGCCGTCTTCATGGGCATCTCCTGGATTGGCTTGGCGCTTAACCGCGAGCCGGAGAGCCCCATCGTCAAAGAGCATATCCCCTTCAGCCGTTACTTTCGACGTTTGCCGTCGATATTAAGCGACAATCACAATTTCCGGCGCTATTTGCTGAGTTATTCCATCAGCCGCCTGAGCACAATGGGCGTTGGCTTCTTCATCGTTTTTGGCAACGAAAGCTTTCAATTGAGCGGCGCCGATGTCGGCTTGCTGACCGCCATCTTGATCGGCAGCCAGGCGGCGATGCAGCTGCTCTTGGGCTGGCTGGCGGATAAACGCGGTCACAAAGCCAATCTGACGGTGTCCGGTTTTGCGCTGGCAGGGGCGGCCGCCTTGGCTTTGGGCGCAGGCGATCTCGCCGGTTTGATACCGGCCTTCATCCTGCTTGGCGTCGGCTTGGCCAGCGACAACGTCTCCCGCCTGAACATCATCCTGGAATTCGCCGCGCCTGAAGATCAGCCAACCTTCATTGGCTTGACCAATACGCTGCTCGCGCCGGTGGTGTTTCTGGCGCCGATCCTCGGCGGCTGGCTGGCGGATTTCGGCTTTGATGCGCTCTTTATCTTGATGGCGATATGCGGGCTTGTCGGTGGCGTACTGCTTTTCACCTGGGTGAAGGAACCGCGCCACAACCCATCCGAGCCAATCGGCTGACCGAAGAAGCGCCACTTCGCAAGGGCGAAGGCATGCTGACTTGACCGATTCCGCGCAGAGCCTGGTCGAGAAGAATCTCAACTGGAACTTCAGCGTCAATGTGCTGGACAATATGTTCTATGCGCTGGCGATCAGCCTGGTTTCGCAAGAGACCATCATGCCTCTGCTCGTCAGCGAATTGACCGATTCGACTATTGCCGTCGGCTTGATCCCCGCCATTTTCAGCCTCTCATTCCTGCTGCCGCAGCTCTTCGTCGCCAATCATGCCGAGCGCCTGCCGCGCAAGCTGCCCTTCGTCTTGCTGGGGAGCGGGCTTCTGCAGCGCCTGCCCTATCCCTTCATCGGCATCGCGCTGCTGCTTTTCGCGGTCGAGGCGCCGGCCGTGGCGCTGCTGCTCTTTTTCATCGCCATCGCCACAGCGGCATTCGGCGGCGGCATCGTGACGCCGGCTTGGTTCAGCATGATCGGCAAGGTCGTGCCAACCCGACGGCGCGGCATCTTCTTCGGGCTGGCTGACGGCGGCGGCTTGCTGATGGGCGTCATCGGCGCTTATTTCGTCGGGCGCGCGCTCGATATCGTCGACTATCCGGGCAGCTTCGCCCTGCTCTTTCTCGTCTGCGGCGTATTCCATGCAATCTCCTGGTTCTCGCTCTCGCTGACCCGCGAACCACCGAGCGATGTGGTCAAGAAGCCGGTTCCACTGCGGCATTATTTCCGGCGGCTGCCTTCGGTGCTTCGCAGTCACGCCAATTATAGGCGCTTCCTCATCGCCTACGCCCTGCTGCGCCTTAGCATGATGGCAGTCAGTTTTTTCATCGTTTTTGGCAATATCAAATACGAGCTGATCGGCGCCGATATCGGCTTGCTGAACGCGATATTCATCGGCTCACAGGCGGTGCTGCGGCTGCTCTTCGGCTGGCTGGGCGACCGCTGGGGCCACAAGCGCAACCTGGTTATCTCGGCTGCATTTATGGCGCTGGCGGCCTTCTTCGCTTTGAGTTCGTCTTCGTTCGCCGGGCTGATTCCGGCATTCATCTGCCTCGCTTGCGCCATTTCCAGCGATATGGTTTCACACTTCAACATCGTGCTGGAATTTGCCGCGCCCGAAGATCAGCCGACTTACATTGGCTTGACCAATACCTTGATGGCGCCTTTCACTTTCGTCGGTCCAATCATTGCTGGCTGGATTGCGCAGGCTTTTGACATCAATCTGCTGTTCCTGGTCGCGCTGGGATTTGGCATACTTGGCGCGGCGCTATTATGGCGGTGGGTGCGCGAGCCGCGGCAAAACGCCCGCCGCAACGCAAAACTGTAGGGGCTACCCACCGGGTCGCCCGCCGCAATGCAATCTGTAGCCGCAACGCAAAACTGTAGGGGCTACCGAAGGGCTGTGTCTACGCGCCCCATCGGCTCGCCCGCAAAAGGAGACGGCATGAGCAAGACCTACCAACCGACCTGGGAATCACTGACGCAGCACGAAGCGCCCGCCTGGTTCAACGACGGCAAGTTCGGCTTGTACGCCCATTGGGGCATTTACAGCGTGCCCGGCTTCGGCAACGAGTGGTACGGCAAATGGATGCACGATCCCTCGCGCGAGATTCATCGGCGGCACGTTGAGACCTTCGGCTCGCCGGCAGATTATGGCTACACGAAATTCATCGATGGCTTCACAGCCGAGCATTATGACGCGGATGAATGGGCCGAGCTCTTCGCCAACAGCGGCGCCAGTTACGCCGGCTTTTCGCTGGCGCATCACGATGGCTTCGGCTTATGGGACAGCGATGTCTACCGCTGGAATGTCGGGAAGATGGGACCGAAGCGCGATCTCTATGGCGAGCTGGCGGCTGCGCTGCGGGCCCGCGGTTTGCGGCTGGTGGCGCCCTTCCACATCATCCGCGGCTTCAACTGGTTCCTGCCGGGCTGGAATCAGTGGGACCAGACCTTTGACGCCGAAGCCATCGAGCGCGGGCTGGCGGAAGGCTGGGAGCTATTCAACCCGGAATTCGCCGATTTCTACTGGGTGCGGCAGACGAGCAAATTCGAGGATTTCTTCGCGCAATGGCAGTTGAAGGTACGCGAGGTCATCGACAAGTATCGCCCCGATATGATGTGGTTCGATGGCGGCAAGTTCCGCGAAGAGGGTTACGAAGAAACCGCGCTGGAAATCCTCGCGCATTACCTGAATCAGGCGCTCGCCTGGGGGAAAGAGGTGCTGGTGCTGAACAAGCTGCCGGTCAGCATGCAATACAACTTCCATCCCGACTTCGGCGTCATCAATTTCGAAAAAGGGCGCGACCGCCCGCTGCAATTCGAGCGCCCCTGGAACGATGACATGCGCATCGGCGATCAATCCTGGGGCTGGGTGGAGAACCAGCAATACGCCAGCGGGCATACCCTGCTCAGCAAGCTGATCGATTGCGCGGCGCGCGGCGGCACCATGATGCTGTCGCTGTCGCCAAAGCCGGACGGCACAATCCCCCAAGGGCAGCGAGAGGCGCTGCTGGAAATGGGCGCCTGGCTGCGCGCGAATGGCGAGGCGATCTACGGCACAATACCCTGGTCAACGCACTCCGAGGGCGACTTGGAAAAGCTCTGGCATCACGAACGCGGGCACAAGTTCTGGATCTATGAAAACTGCAATGCCGATGACCGGCGCTATACGCAATCGAAAGAAGGCGGAACCGTCTATGCGATGACGCTCGGCATTCCGCAGAAGTCAGTTACCTTTGAAGCGCTGGACGATTCGGTCGACATCAAGCGGGTGTCGCTGGTCGAATCCGACCAGCCAATTCAGTGGAATCAGTCGGCGGCGGGCTTGACGATCGACGCGACTGGCATTGAATTCAAGACGGATTTGGCCGCCGCCTGGAAAGTGACCCTGAATTGAGCGCGCGCGACTCTCATCTTCCCCCGGCCGCCGCCGCTAGCGCCGTATTGGAGGCGCTGGCGCTGGCTTACCGCGACTTCAGCATTCATTCGCTGCCGTCAACTTTTTCCAACTTCACGCACATGGTCAAGGTCAACCTGCATGACGGCTCCAGCCGGAAAATCGTCCTGCGCCGTTACAATCCCGAAAACTACGAAGACGGGCACGACAAGCATCGTTGCGAATTCCACGCGCTCAAGCTGCTGCAAAAGCAGGGCATCCCGGCGCCGCCGCCGCTGCTGCTGGATGAGACCGGCGAGCTGCTGGGTCTGCCCGGCATCGTCACCGGTTTCATCGAAGGCGCGCCCGTTGAGCTGCCGGCTGAGGCGCAGCGCTGGGGGGAGTTGACGGAGAAGAGCGCGCGGCTGCTGGCGCGGATTCACCGGACTCCCTTCAGCGAAAGCGACAAGCGCTACCTGATGAATGACAACATCGAGATCGCCTGGTTCATCAAGGACGGCATCATACCCGACGCCATGCGCGCTGACCCAGATGGCGAGTTGGTTTGGCGGCTGGTGAAGCACCACTGGGGCGGCTGGACGCCGGTCGCGCCGCGCTTCGCCCATACCGATTATTGGGCGGGCAATATCTTGTGGCGCGACGGCGATATCGCAGCCGTGGTCGACTGGGAAGAAGCGGGATACGGCCATCCCGCCGCCGACGTGGCCTACGCGCGCATGTGCTATTTCCTCGATGGATTGCCCGACGCGGCTGAAACCTTCTTGCGGGTTTATGAAGAAGAGGCCGGCTACAGGCTGACTGATCTGGCGCTGTTTGAATTAGCCGCCAGCGCCCGCCCCATGGCTCACCGGTCGGGCTGGTTCACGCGGCCGGATATGGAGCCGCGCTTCCGCCGATTTATTGGGCAAGCGAAAGAGAAACTGGTTTCGTCGAGCGGTTGAATCTGGCAGCGAAGAGCGGGCGACTTGATAAGACGCCCCTACATCGCCTTCGTTAATCCACATCGAGATGATATCGTTCATCGCCAACATCGGCTTGCAGGCGATGCAGTTCCGCTTTGAGTTCGACCACCAGGTCGGCATAGGCTGGGTCGTCCACCACGTTATTCAACTCATAGGGATCGACTTCGAGATTAAATAGCTCCCACTCGGGCGCGTAGGTCTCGTCGACGCTGCCTTCGGCGCCCATGGCGTCGGCGTAATAATAGATCAGCTTGTAGCGGTGCGTGCGGATGCCATAGTGGGCGTAGACGTTGTGATGCGTCTTGTGCATCCAGTAGCGGTAGTACATGCTCTCCCGCCAGTCCGATGGCGTTTCGCCCGCCAGCTGCCGCGCGAAGCTGCGCCCTTGCATCGCCGCGGGAATCGGCAAGCCAGCCAGCTCGAGATAGGTCGGCCCGAAATCGACATTGAGAATCATGTCTTCGTTTTCGCTTCCCGCTTCGATTCCCTTGGGAAAGCGCATGATATAGGGCATCCGCAGCGATTCTTCGTACATGAAGCGCTTGTCGTACCAGCCGTGGTCACCGAGGAAGAAACCCTGATCCGAGGTGTAGACAACAACTGTATTCTCCGCCAGCCCTTCGACATCGAGGTAATCCAGCAGTCGCCCTACGTTGTCATCAATGCTGGCCACCACGCGCAGATAATCTTTGATGTAACGCTGGTAAGCCCATTTGCGCAGTTCCATCTCCGGCAGGTCGCGCGGGATTTCGGCTTTTAGGTCGAGGGGAGTATGGTGGACGCCCATGCGCATCTCAGCGGCTTCGGCGGCGGAGGCGCGGTTGGCATAGTCATCGTAGAGCGTTTCCGGCTCCGGCACATCTTCATTGAGGTACATGTGGGCGTGTTTCTCGTCCGGCTCCCAATGGCGGTGCGGCGCCTTGTGATGGCACATGACGAAGAAGGGTCGCTCGGCATCGCGTTCGCTTAAGAAGTCCAGCGTCATATCGGTGATGAGATCAGTGACATAGCCTTTCACCGGTCGCCGCGAGGAACTGTCGCCGTCTTTGAAAATAAAGGTGGGGTTGTGATAGAGCCCCTGCCCCGGCAGCACCGCCCAATCATCAAAGCCGGTCGGCTCGTGCGCCGGCCCCTGCCCCAAATGCCATTTGCCGAACATGCCGGTCTGGTAGCCGCTGGCGCGCAAGTCCTTGACGAAGGTGGGCAGCCGGTTGTCCATGGGCGTGCTGAGCGTGGTGACGCCGTTGACGTGATTGTACGCGCCCGTGAGAATGGCGGCGCGGCTGGGCGTGCAGATGGAATTGGTGCAGAAGACATTGTCGAAGCGCATGCCTTCGCCGGCGATGCGATCGAGGTTGGGCGTCTGGTTGATGCGGCTGCCATAACAGCTCATGGCGTGCGCGGCATGGTCGTCGGACATGATGAAGAGGATATTGGGGCGTGAGTCGGGCATGGGGTTTCCTATTTATTCAGCGCAGAGGCGCGAAGATACAGAGATTAGATTCAGGCGGCGAACGAGTTTATGCTCGCACAGTATTGAGCCTTCAAGCGGCGCTAATTCACTTGGCTATTCTAAAGTCATTCCACGAAGAAATCTCCGGATTTCCGGGATTGGAATCTGATGGCAGTCCTTCCGCACACAAATATCCAATAGATAAACTGATTCGGTCGCTTCGTAGTATACGATCCGGAATCCGCCGCTTTTGCCCGAGTTATCGGATGAATTGGCGCGGCGAACTCGATAAACTGGCGCGCCGCCCAAGCCTTGAAGCTGATTCGCATTATGAAGAGGACCCGTTTCCAGGTCATCTGCTAAATTCTCTATGTCGTCAAATATTTTGCGGTATCGCCGCGAGAGGCGTTTGACTTGCGCCTTGAACTCATCTGTCCAAAGAATGTTCTTGGGCATCAGCGGCTAGCTCGCGGCGCAATTCTTCCAATCCTTCGCGTACCGGCTGCACATCGCCATTTGCCATCTGCTGAATACTTCTGCACAGGCCGGCAGTGTAGGCTTGTTTCGATTGCCTCTCGGTCTTATCGTCGCCCAGTTCTGATTGATGCGGAATAGCAAAATGCCTTGGGCTGGGTGGCGAATGAGCATCCGGTGAATCCACCTCACGCGCCGATGCTTGGTCTTCTTGCACACCTTTGGATCGCCAGTATTGATCTTCTTCCGCTAACTCGCTCATGATACCAGCTCTCTTCCTTCCTCAAAGCCAATTGCGTTGGCGTTGACAAGCTACAGTGATTATATCCAAAAGATGCGGATTTTGAAAACATACATGACTTATGCCACAGCTAATGAATATAAGGATGACCTTCCGCGAGCAAGCCCCGCAGCCCTTCCAAATCGCGCTTGAAATTAGTCCGCCGCTAGGGCTGGTCGTCATCTGTCCAGCGGCGAAAAACAATTCCCTCGTCGCCGCGCTGCTTGAGCATGGTCAGTCGATCGGGGTGATTATTGAATCGCATTGCTAAATCCCAGCCTATATCGTCAGGCGCCTCATCCCCGTCCATTGTCTCAACATAGATCGTCCCGTCGAAGATATCGCCCTGGAGGATGACACGATAACTCTCGCTGGGGCGGCGGTATTCGACGGCGGCCGGAAAGACTTTCTCTGAAGCATTCTCATCCCAATGCGCCTTCACATACTTGATAAGCGCTCCGCTATTCTCGCCTTGAAAATGGCATAATGGCGGGCGGTCGGGGTCGTCGCCATAGAAGAATATCGCGCCCGCATCGGCGTCCTCAAGCTCGATAATCGCTAAGGCTACGCTCGCCGGGTCCACCCCTCCCCCCCCCCCCCGCGTCTCTATGGCTCGCTCAAAATCTCGCCGCGAAAAAGTGGGATTCATCTTGCCTCCAGTGGACTTCGCGCCTGCCGCTTACACAAGCCGGTTGCTATGCGAGAGATCTTGTCCATTGCCATAATAGTATTCTGAGGAGACAGTTTCGTCAATTCTCCTGCGCGCTTTCCTCAAGGCAATCGCATCAAATTTTTCTTAACCACAGAGAACACAGAGGGCACAGAGTTTAGGTTCTTTTGACGACTTTTCCCCTAAATCCACTGCTTGAATTTGGCAGGCTTGTCGCTACCTCCTCGATAAACTTCCTCTCCGCCCAAAAATTATGCGACAAATTCCCGCGAAATCTCTGACCAATGGCATTTCTCGGCGCTCTCTGTGTC
>JAJEGA010000065.1 GCA_022820125.1 Anaerolineae bacterium
GCTAGCGAAAACGGTGGATGGCTTGGCAACTCGCCTGATTACAAAAATCACCGCGCATCTGTTTAAGCGCATTCTGCGCGTAACATACCAAATTGACATCCAAAACTTTCAAGGCTCAACTGATTTCACATAAGACGTAATCAAGAAAGAGACGCTTCGGCGGGCGACCTGATCGGTAGCCCCTACGGGTTGGGATTGGCTGGCGGGCGACTCACAGAGTCGCCTTACAAGGCTTGTAGGGGCGTTTCGCTGAAACCCCTCGTTACTGCCGGCAGGGATGCGGGCGTCTCGCCGAGACGCCCCTACAGATTTTGCGTTATGGTGAGCGTCTGACCCGCTGTGGCTAGGCGCGCCAGCGAACGCCCCTACAGCATTCGATTAAACTGTGGTCGAGACCTTCGCGAAGCGCGCCTTTTACTTAGTAATTCGGTATCGATCTTTTGCCTCCGCGCATGACCTATAGTAGCGGACAAGCCTTACAATTTTTGCGCTCCGGCGGGCGAGCCAAGGCTCGCCCCTACAGATTACGCTTCTACATGGCTCCTTAAATTAGAGCCAGGCGTGATCGGAGGCGCGGAGATTAACCATGCGGCCGTGGTAGTAGGGCACGGTGGCCATCTCCGGCTCGGCCAAGTCATCAAGGCGGGCGTGATCAGCATCCGTCAGCGCAATATCGACCGCGCCCAGATTGTCTTCCAGGTGCGCCATCGTGCGTGGACCGATTATCGGACTGGTAACGCCCGGCTTGCTCAAGACCCAAGCCAGGGCGATCTGGCTGGGGCTGCAACGCTTCTCTTCGGCTAATTCAGTGACGAGGTCCAGGATGTCAAAGCCGCGATCGGTAAAGTGCTGATCACGGCGGCGTTCAACAGCGGCGCCGCGCCCGGCATCGGCGGCAAAACGACTGTTGCCTGGAATCGCCTCGCCGCGCTTGTATTTGCCGGTCAAAAAGCCGCGCGCCAGCGGCGACCAGGGGATGATTGCCAAGCCGTAGCTCTGCGCCAGGGGAATCAGTTCGCGCTCAATGCTGCGGTCGAGCAGGTGATACGGCGGCTGCTCGCTGACGAAGCGGTTCAAGCCCAGTTCTTTTGATACCCAAAACGATTCCATCACGCGCCAAGAGGGAAAGGTGCTGGCGCCAATGTAGCGCGCTTTGCCCGCGCGGATCAGATCATCCAGCGCGCGCAGGGTCTCGTCGATGGGGATTTCGGGATTGGCGCGATGCAATTGATAGAGGTCAATATAATCGGTGCCCAGGCGTTTCAGCGAAGCTTCGCATTGTTCGATGATGTGACGCCGGTTGTTGCCGGCTGACAAGATGTCGTCTTCGTCCATACGGCCGTGGACTTTGGTCGCCAGCACGATGCGATGGCGTTTGCCGTTTCGCTTGAGCGCTTTGCCAACAACCGTCTCGCTGCCGCCGCGCGAGTATACGTTGGCGGTGTCAAAGAAGTTGATGCCGGCGTCTATTGCCCGGTCCATAATGTCGAAGCTTTCGGCTTCCGGCGTCGGCGTGCTGAAGTTCATGCAGCCAAGGCAAAGCTCGCTAACCATAACGCCGGTGCGTCCCAGCGCGCGATAATCCATGAGATTCTCCTGATCAGGTTGGACTTCGCATCTAATTGTAGCGAGACTCGATACTTTAGCTATCCGCAATTGTGCGGCTGACTTCGGGCGACCCAATGGGTAGCCCCTACAAATTGCGTGGTGTGGCGGGCGACCCAGTGATTTGCCTCTACAGATTGTGCGGTATGGCGGGCGAGCCAAGGCTCGCGCCTACGGGTTGCGGTATGGCGAGCGGCGTGATAGGTTGCGCAGACACTTACCTCCGGCCGCCGTTACGAAACTTGTCAGATATGAAGCTCGTCTCAGATTTACCACTTTGAGGAGAGCGGGGTATCATCTGCCTGGCTGAGCGGGAGCAAACGAAGGGACCCAAAATGCGCAATTATGGCAGGACGAAAGACGGCGAGACGATTCACGAAATCACGCTGAGCAATGCGGCTGGCATGGAAGTTAAGTGCATCACGCTCGGCGGCATATTAACTTCAATCCGCGTGCCAGACCGCCAGGGCAGATTCGCCAATGTCGCCCTGGGTTTCGACAGCCTCGCCCAATATGAAGCCGAGCACCCGTACTTCGGCGCGATAACCGGGCGCTATGCCAATCGCGTCGGCGGCGGCCGATTCACGCTGGATGGCAGGGAGTATCAGCTATTCAAGAATGACGGCGGCAATTCCCTGCATGGTGGCGAGCTTGGATTCGACAAGCGCGTTTGGCAAGCCAGCGAATTGGATGGCGCGGTGGAATTCGCCTACCGTAGCCCGGATGGCGAAGAGGGATACCCGGGCAATCTCGATCTTAGGGTGCGCTACAGCCTGGACGACGGCAATCGATTGCGCATTGATTACGCGGCGGTGACGGACGCGCCAACAACGCTAAACTTGACGAATCACAGCTACTTCAACCTTCTGGGCGAGGGCGAAAGCACGATATACGATCATCTGCTGATGCTGAATGCCGATCATTACACGCCCACCGATGCCAGCCAAATCCCGACGGGCGAGATCGCGCCAGTGGCGGGCACGCCTTTCGATTTCCGCCAGGGGAAGACGATTGGTTCCGGTCAGCGCTCAGCGCATCCGCAGATCCTGGCAGCGCAAGGGTATGACCACAATTTCGTCCTGAATCGCGTTGAGCTGGCTGAAGGCGACTTGGGCTTGGCGGCTCGGGTATATGAGCCGCGCTTGGGGCGAATGATGGAGGTATGGACGACGGAACCGGGCTTACAGTTTTACGCCGGCAACTTTCTTGATGCGACCCTGGTCGGCGCGAGTGGGCGCCTCTACCGCCAGAGCGACGGATTCGCCTTGGAGACGCAGCACTTTCCGGATTCGCCGAACAAGCCGCAGTTCCCTTCCACAGTGCTGCGACCGGGAGAACTATTCGAATCGACGACAGTTTACCACTTCACAACCGATGCGGGCAGCTAGTCAGTGGCGGTGGGGTCGAAGGCGTCGCGCAGCCCGTCGCCGATGATGTAGAGGCAGAGCACAACCACGGTAATCAGCAAGCCGGGCAGGATCATCAAATGGGGCGCTTTGGTGATGAACTCGCGCGATTTGCTGAGCATATTGCCCCAGGTGGCGGTTGGCGGCTGCACGCCAAGCCCGAGAAAACTCAAAGCCGCTTCAATCAGCATGACGATGCCGATGTTGCGCGCGAGCGTGACGATGGTCAGCGAGAAGACGTTGGGCAGGATGTGGACTTGCATGACGCGGAAGTCCGACGCGCCGACCGCTTTGGCGCTGACGATGTATTCGCGGGCGCGGATGGCGAGGGTCTCGCCGCGCACGAGGCGGGTTGTCGCCGTCCAGGTTAGAAACACGATCACCAGAATCAGCGAGGTGGCGTCTGGTCGGAAGACGGCGGTGATCACAATCAGCAGCACCAAGCCGGGAATGGCGTTAAGCGTGGTGATAATCCAGTTGACGATATCATCGATGATGCCGCCATAATAACCGGTGAGGATGCCGAGGGTCACGCCAATCACCAGCGCGAGAATGGCGGACATGAAGCCGATGAAGAGCGAAACCTGGCCCGCGTAAAGCAGGCGCGCCAGGTGATCCCGGCCCAAGTTGTCGGTGCCGAGCGGATGCCCCTCGCTGAAGAGTGGCAGATACTTCGAGCCCGAGGCATCGGTGGTATTGGGGTCGACGTCAAGGGCGCCGGTAATGAGCGGCGCCGCGATGGAGGCGGCTGTCAAGACTAGCAGCACAGCGATGGAGACCATGGAAAGGCGATCGCGCCAAAGCCGGGCGAGCGCCTGGTCGGTGAGAGAGCGGCTGCGCAGGATTGCTTCCGCGTCGAGTTTGAGCTTGAGCTTGTCAGCCTGCATCAGCGGCTCCTAGTCGATACGAATGCGCGGATCAATGAGGACATAGAGGATGTCCGACAGCAGGAAGCCCAAGATTGTGCCAAGCGAGGCGAAGATAACGATGCCCATGACGACGGGGTAATCTTGCTGAATGGCGGAGGTGTAGGCGATGCGCCCCAGGCCGGGCCAAGCGACAACGCTCTCGATAACGATGGCGCCAGCCCAGATATTGGTGATGATGGGACCGAGCAGTGTGGCGACGGGAATCATGGCGTTGCGCATGGCATGGCGGAAATTGACGACCTGCGGCGCGAGCCCCTTGGCGCGGGCGGTGCGGATGTAATCCTGGCTCAACACTTCCAGCGTGGACGTCCGCAGATAGCGGGAAAAAAGTGCGACAAAACCGGCGGCGAAAGCAATCGTCGGCACGGGCAGGTAAATCAAGCGTTCAAAGAGCGGCGGGCAGACGCCATAAAGATTCGGAACGCAGCGTCCGCCAATCGGCACGAGATCTAATATGACGCCAAAAACATAAATGAGAATATAGCAAAGCCAGAAGCTGGGTATGGCGTCGAAGATAACCGCCATAACGCGTGAGACATTATCAAAGGCGCGTCCTCTGGTCACGGCGGAAAGCACGCCGACGGGGATGCCAATCACCAGCGATGTCACGAGAGCGGCGATGCCCAGCTCCAGCGTGGCTGGCAAGTTCGCCAAGAAGATGTCCATCACCGGTTGTTTCTTCACGAAAGAACGCCCGAAGTCGCCGCGCAGAATGCCATAATTGTCGCCCGGCGGCTCGGGAATGCCATCGCCGTCTTCATCCAGCGGGACAAGCGGCGTGAAGGAGCCATCGGCGATGCCGTCGCCGTCGCTATCCCAGCGCAGCCAGTCGTCGCCCGCCAGCCAGCGCAGGTACTGGATGTGGAAGGGGTCGTCAATTCCGAGCTGGGCGGCCAGGCGGGCGCGGGTTTCGGCTTTGATATTTGGCGCTAGGTAGAGGCGTTCGACCACGCTGCCCGGCGCCATCCATAGCAGCAGATAGGTCAGCAATGTGATGCCGAAGAAAGTCGGTATGGATTGAACCAGGCGGCGAATTATGTATTTGATCATGCGCGATGCCGGCGTTCGCTATTCTACGCTGCGCCCCGGGCCCGTCTGCCAAAAGGGGACAGGGGGATTTGGCATGTTCGATATAGCCAATTTGCAGCAGATTAGGGCGACCCAAGGGTCGCCCCTACAGTTGACATGGTGGAACGCGCCAGCCAGCGCCAGCGCGTTCCGTCTCAGCTTATTGCAGGGATGCTAGGGGCTGATGGCGAGATTTGCCATGTTGGCGTAGCGCGTTTCAGCATAGGGCATCCAATTCTGCACCGCATTCGATTCCGCATACATGGAGAATGGGGCGAAGAGCCACCACCAGGGCACCTCATCATGCAGGATTTGGCTGATTTCGTGATAGAGCGCTTGTCGTTCAGACAGGTCGCAGCCGGGCAGGGACAGGGCTTCGTCATAGAGCTCGGTGACGCGGTCATTGCGATAGGAGACGAAGTTGAAGCCGCCGCCGACGGTATCGCCAACTGGGGTGAAGACGTTGCGCGCATCGGTATCTTGGGCGAGATTGGTGAAGCCAATCATGATGGCGTCAAAGTCTTGCCCCAGCAGGAAAGTAACCAGAGCGCCAAATTCCATCAGCTGGAAGTCGACATTAATGCCGATTTGCCCCAGTTGATCCTGGATGACGGTGCCAGCCGCTTCACGCACAAGATTGCCCGAGTTTGTCAGCAATTCGAATGCGAACTCGGTCCCGGCTTCGGCGTAGAGGGCGTCGTCGGTAGCGACGAGTGGCGTACCGGGGTCATCATCATGATCGACGAAACCGGCTTCCGCCAGCAGCGCCAGCGCCGCTTCGGGATTGTATTCCCAGGGGGCGATGCTGTTGTCATAGCCCCAGAGCGCGGGTGTGCCAAAGCTGTTGACTTGGATGCCTTCGCCTTCAGCCGCGCCTTCAATGATGTCCTCATAGTTCACCGCTTGCGCGAGAGCCTGGCGCACGCGGATATCGCCGAAGAATTGGTGATTGCCTTGATCGACGGGATTGCCGTCTTCATCCAGCCCATTAGTCGGGTTGCTGCGGTCGGCTAGATTGAAGCCGACGAAGGTCAAGCCGTCATCGACATATTCGTAAATTTGGAATTCGCCGGCTTCGGCGAGATCGCGGAACTCTTGCATGCGCACGGCGGGCACTGAAGCGGAGCCGGCGGTACCGACTGAGTTGACCTCACCCGCCAGAAACTGCTCGATGCCGACCAATTGATCCGGCACATTGCGCAGGATATAGCCTTCTGGAGAGACTTCCATCCAGTGGTTTTCGTTGCGGATCATGCTGGTCTGCTCATCGGCGACCAGGGCGCCAAAATTGAAAACGCCGGAGGTGACATCCGGATTCTTGTTGTATTCAAGATTGTCCATTTCGGCAAAGTCGCCGCCGAGCAGCGGTTCAATGTGATGCTTGGGCAGTATGCCGAAGTCGTCCAGTTCGTCCAGCGCGCGGCAGGAAGCCAGCTTCAAGTTCACGACCAGGGTGGTGTCATCAACCGCCTCGACGCTATCCACGCTCTGCAGAACGCTGCCGCGCGGGGAAGAAGTTTCGCCGCTGGCCAGCGCGTCAAAGGTGAATTTGTAATCGTGGGCGGTGACGGGCGTGCCATCGTTCCAGGTGACGTCGTCGCGCAGGGTGAAGGTGTAGACCAAGCCGTCGTCAGAGAGCGACCAATCCAGCGCCAAGCCATTATCCTGGTCGTTGCGTCCGCCTTTCATCGGCGCGCGCGTGACCGGATCAATGTTGTAGATGCTAGGGAAGAGGAATTCCGTCAGCGAGAGATCGACTGTGTTGTTGGTTAGCAGGGGATTGATCGTGGTGGGGTCGCCGCCGAAGTTTGTGCCGATAAGGATGCCTCCGGTTTGGGCGCTGGCGCTGACCATGAAGAGGCCAAGGATCGCGACCAAAAGAATAACTCTGAATGTTTTGTTCATCGTATGCTCCTGTCAGAATTGAATGTGCGTTTGCGTCGGACGAAGGATGATGCGAGGTTAGTATAACAAACAGTAGGGCAGTCGCGCTATATGCAGGCTGGCGCGCGAGTTTCGCGCTGCCCGTCTTCACTAATAGAGCTGTACATGGGGCGCCCAATCCATATCGGCATCGAAAGGGTAGCAGGGACGGCTTATGCGTTTATAGGGCAGCGATACGATGTCTTGGTTGACGGCGCCGGGCGAGAGCGCCAGATAGCTTCTGCGCGCCATCGCCTTCAGTTCGGGCGCCAGATAACCAATTTTGACGGCAATGATGTGATGCGCCTCTGGCTTGATGCCGAGATCAAGAAATTGCTGACGATGGTGAAAGGCTGTGCGCGTCGTCGTCATGATGATGCGAATGCCCCCGGCGCGAAGCAGAACTTGCGGGTTGGTCTCTTCGCTTCTGATGAATTGCACGCGCCCGCGGACCGGCAGCGGCCGCGAATGCAGCGTGTCCAGCATCCCGCCGATTTCGAGCTCGACATCAGCGCCCAACCCTGCGTTTATGCAGCGCTTCACCGCGTCAGCATCGGGGATGCTGGCGTAGACCAGGTCGGGCGGCTGAAGCGCGAGCGCGCGCTTAAGAAAATAGGTAACATCGCCGACGCCGCCGGCTGTTGGATTGTCGCCGGAATCGCTGATGAATACCGGCGCCGCGTCCTCCGCCAGCGCTCGCTCCAGGCAGTCGTCCACCGAAAGCGCATCGACGCCAAAACCAAAGTCGGCGCGATGATCCCAGTAACGCTGCGCAAGGCTCTGGGCAGCAGCAGAAATTGCGGCGCTGTCCCTGCCGATAGCGATGGCGCAGGCGGACATCCGCCTTTCATCCGCCCAGACATAACCCACCTGAATGGTGGCGTCCATGACGCGTTCGCCATCGATTTCCGCCGCGATCGCCTGATAGACGCCCCGGCCCGGTTCCCACTCGGTGCTGGTCTTCTCGCCCGGCAAGCCGACCGGTATCTTGACAAAGGCTTTGCGCGGGCGAATGCCGCGGCGCAGGCAATGAACCAGCAGCCGGACTGCTCGTTCGCGCGTTTCGCCTGCGTCGATATGCGGCGCCGTCCGGTAACCGGTGATGATGTCGAGATGCTCCATGACGCGTTCGGACACATTGCCGTGCAAATCGTAACTGGCGGATAAGAGACATTGACGCCCCACAATCGCGCGGATAGCGGCGTACAAGTCGCCTTCGGCATCCTCCATGCCGCTGACCATCATGGCGCCGTGCATATCGAGGTAGACGCCGTCGAGCGGCAGCAGGCTATCCAGGTTATCAAGAATCTCTTCCTTGATCGTCTGATAAGCGAGCGCTTCAACTGGTCCGCCGGGCATGGCTTTTGCCGTGAGGGCGCCGCTGAATTCGACGCCGGCGAAGCGCGGCAAAAACGGATACAGCTCGGCGAAGCCCGGATCGCCCGCACGGGTCAGCCGGAAATCTTCCAGTCTTGTCGGCAAGGGCGAGAAGGCGCAGCTCTCGGTGGCGATGCCGCAAACGGCGATCTTCATGCTTCGCCCCCTTGCGCTTCGTGATAAGAGACGAGGGCGGATGCGCCCAAGGCGGCGTCTCTCAGCGCGGACAAGGCAACGGTGACGGCATCATGGTTAAGCGGCAGGCAGCGCGCCCGCATGGCAAGCCGAAGCGGCGCTTCCAGCAATCGCCAGCCGGCCTGCGCGAGCCCGCCGCCGATGACGATTAACGGCGGGTTGAAGAGGTTGACGCACCAGGCGCAAGCGATGCCAAGCGCTTCCGCCGCTTCGCTAATCACATGAGCGGAAAGCGCGTCCCCGTCCGCCGCAAGCGCGATTATTCGATGCGTCGTGATTGCTCTCGCGGTCAATCTTGAATCGGGATAATCGGCGATATGCTCAATAGCGTGCGCCACCATGCCCCTGCCAGAGGCGGACATTTCAAGGCAGCCGCGCCCCCCGCAGGCGCAAGGGCGTCCCTTGACCGGATCAAGCGAGACATGGCCGATTTCCATCTCCGACTTGGACGCGCCGCGCAGAAGCCGCCGATTCAGCATGACCGCGCCGCCGAAGCCGGTGCCGACGGAGAGATAAACAAACTGGCTTTCGCCCTTTGCCGCGCCAAATAGCTGCTCGCCTATCGCGCCAGCATTGACATCGTTTTCCACATAGATCGGCAGCGGACGCAAAAGCCGTTCCGCAATTGCGTCTCGCAGGCCTACGTCTTTCCAGCCGAGATTGGCGGCCTGAAAGGCGACGCCCCGTTCGGCATCGACCGGGCCGGGAACGCCAATGCCAATGCCAGAAACGCCTTCGTGAGCTGCGATCAACTGGTTGAGCTTTTGAGCGATGCGATTGAATGTATGGGCGCTGTCACCGCCGGCATCGGTAGGCATGGTCGATTCATGGTAAATCTTGCCTTGACGGTCGGCGACCACGAACGCCATCTTGGTGCCGCCGATGTCGAGACCAATAGCGCATTCTGTCGCCATGCATGCCTCCAAATGCTGCGTTCCTCTATTTTCTCTTAATCTACCAGCATGCCGGGATTAGCGACAGCCATGCAGGCGGACCAGGCGAATGTGTCTAATGGCGTAGTATGACGGTGGCGGCGCGGAATCTGCGGTAGAATCAAGCTAATGGTCGGCGAATGATATTTGGGAGAGAGACATGGCGGCGATCGACGCGATCATCATAGGCGCGGGCAGCCGCGGTTTGGCTTACGGTCGATTCGCTGCCGAGCATCCAGACGACCTTAAGATCGTCGGCTTTGCCGAACCGGATCCGATTCGCCGCCAGCGCTTCCTGAGCGAGCATGATATCGCGCCGGAGATGGTCTTCGCTAACTGGCAATCGCTGCTTGACCGCGGCCGGAAGCTGGCTTCAGCGGTCATCAACTGTACGATGGATCGCATGCATTTTGATTCAACAATGCGCTTGCTGGGCTTGGGTTATGATGTGCTGCTCGAGAAACCGATGACGCCAGTGCTAAACGAGAATTTGCGTTTGGTCTCGAAGGCGGAGGAAACTGGCCGCCTGCTGCAGATTTGCCATGTGCTGCGTTACACGCCGTTCTGGCAAGCGCTGCGCGAGGTTGTGCAATCGGGGGCGCTGGGGCGAATCATCAGCGTAACCCATCGCGAAAACCTGATCTATTACCACATGGCGCATAGCTTTGTCCGTGGCAATTGGCGCAGCGAAGCGACCTCAGGTCCGATGATCCTGTCCAAATGCTGCCACGATTTCGATATACTGCTGTGGATATTGCAGAAGCCGGTGGCATGGCTGCAGTCATTCGGCAGTCTAATTCACTTCCGCCCGGAGAATGCGCCCGAGGGCGCCACCGAGCGCTGCACCGATCCCTGCCCGGCGGCGGACAGCTGCAAGTATGAGGCGACGAGTCGTTACGTCCGCGATGGCGAAGGCTGGCCCCAGAACGCGGTGTCATATATCCCGACCAGCGAAGCCCGACTGGAGCAGCTGAAGACGGATTGGTATGGCCGCTGCGTCTATCAATGCGACAATGATGTGGTTGATCATCAGACGGTCAACATGGAGCTGGAAGACGGAACGACGGTGACGCTCGTCATGAACGGGCAGAGCGACGAGGAATGCCGCACCATGCGCTGGGATGGGACCGAGGCGACCCTTTACGGGAAGTTCTCATCTCGCGGGCACGAGATTCGCATACACCGTCACCTGACTGGCGAAGTTGAAGCAATACCCGTAGTCGCCCGCGACGGCAGCGGCCATGGCGGCGGCGATTTTGGCATCGTGCGCAGTTTTGTCAATTCGCTGAGGGGGCAGCCGGATGACAGCGCGACGACGGCGCGCGAGTCTTTGGAGAGCCATCTGCTGGCATTTGCCGCGGAGGAATCACGCCTGCGGAAGACGGTCATAAATATGGATCAATATCGCTTGCGGCACGGCGTCTAAACTGCCGAACGCGCTTCTAACGGTTATCAGCCCAATCGCTTGAGCTATGAATTGGCATGCACCCCCGACAGGATTCGAACCTGTGCGCCTGGTTCCGGAAACCAGCGCTCTATCCCCTGAGCTACGGGGGCAATCCGCCACCATGTTAACAGACAGCGCACGCTTATTCAAGCGTAGGGGGTACGCGGGCAGGGCAATCGCTTCAAATGAAATTGCGCTGATAAATTACAATTTCCCCTCACATTTCGTAATCTGTAGGGGCGTTTCGCTGAAACGCCCGCAAAATTTATGTCATATTAAACGGGCGTATCGGCGATACGCCCCTACATTTTCACAATTTTCGTGGCGTACGGCGCATTATGATTTTGATGCGATTGCCCTGGCACGCGGGAGCGGGTGATTCCGCAGACGGTATGATTGCTAACCGAGCCTGCAGCGTCTCGCCAATTCATTAGAGAGGGGAAAATGGTCGCCAGTCTTTGGCGTCTTGGCTGGGTTTCCACATTCGCAGTTCAAGCCTTTCCAGGCGCCGTCATGCTGACCTTCGTATTGATGCCAGCGAGGGCGATCACAAATTGATATAATGCGGGCGCGTTTGAGTGGGCGAGTGATTCTATGAATGTCGAGGGACAGGCGCCGATATTGATGGCGATCAGCATCTTGTGCTTGCTTGTTTTGCCCTTGCAGGCAGGCTGCCAGGCTTTCGGCGGCAGCGATGCGAACGCGACGATCAGCGCCGATTTAACCCTGGTCGCCAGCGAAAGCGATTTAATTCGCGCCGCCGCGACGGCGGAGCAGCAAATGGCGATAGAGACAATCGTTGCGGGGGGAACGCGCATCAGCAGATTGGCGGCGATCAACGCGGCGCTGGGGGCGACCCTACGCGCGCACCAGACGGGCACGCCGGAAGTGAGCGCGGTTGTCGTTAGCGCCGATGATATGGGCAGTTCGCTTGAGGATGATATGATGGATAACGAAGCGCTGCGGGCGCCGCCCGCCTCCGCGATGACCGTGTCGGATATATCGACTGCCTCAAGCCTCGACCCCGATAGCGGCTGCTCGACTGGAACAGTTAGGCAGTTCAGCCCGGGCGCGGAGAGGATTTACGTGACGGCTGAAGTATCGGCGCTGCAAAAAGACGCGCTGTTTGAAGTGGATTGGCGCTTCAACGCGAGGTCGCTTTATCGCCGGTCATGGTTGGCGGATTTTTCAAGCGCGTCAGTTTGTGTCTGGTTTTATGCGACGCCGGTTGACTTCCCATTTCTGTCCGGCAATTATTCAGCGACCCTATATGCCGATGGCGTGGCGCAAGGCACAACAGACTTCTCGATTGAGAACGAATGACGCCTGTGATATGAACCCGGTCCTTAATCCCCGCTGGCGAGACATCTGCCTGATTCTCATCGTTCTGCTAGCGGTTCCGCGCGCCTTGCCGCAGGACGCCACCCCAACGAGCGAGACAATCGATCTGGTTCCGCTCGCCGCCAGCGCGACCGCGACCGCGACCGCCACGATTGAGCGGGTGGAACACAATGTGCTTCACCGCCCGATTGAACTCATTGATGACAACGTACATTGGATCGACCGCACCTATACTTATGGCGATACTCGCCTGAATACGCGCCCGGCGCATCTGGGTGTGGAATTCGTCAATGAGCGCAATACGGCTGTATACGCCGCAAAAGCGGGTAGGGTCATTTTCGCCGGCGAGGATGACGATACGCTGCTGGGTCCACGGCTCGGCTATTATGGCAATGTCGTTATCCTCGCTCACGATCTGCGCTCGTTGGCTGACCGCCGGCTGTTCACACTCTATGGTCACTTAGAAAAGATTGATGTGAAAGCGGGCGAAATTGTGGACGATCAGGCGCGTGTCGGCCGCGTGGGGTCGTCCGGCGTGGCGATTGGCGCTCATCTGCATTTTGAGGTGCGGGTAGGCAATCCATTTGATTATCGGAATACGCGCAACCCCGAGCTATGGCTGCAGCATTATCTTGAACACGGCATGATCGTCGGCTCCCTGCGCGATAAGGACGGCGAACTGCTTGCGGGCCGGCGCCTGACCGTACGCACAAGCGAGAACAGTCGCGATGTATTCACTTACAGCGGCGGCGTGGTGAACTCCGACCCGGTCTGGCGTGAGAATTTCACCGCGGGCGACCTGCTCGAAGGGGAGTATGAAATTGTTGTCCTGGACGAGAATGGCGCGCTGGAGCACCGAGAAAGCATAGAGATTGAGGCTTATCGCAGCACTTATGTTGATATTGTGCTGGAAAACTGACGGCGGGCTTGATAGCGCCGGCGGGCTCTTCACAGCGCTTAATCCGAACTTCCACCAGTCCTGTCCTTGACGTTTCTTAGCAACCAATCTTGTCGCGTTCAGACTTCTTCAGCCAGGTTAACCGGAGACTCGCGCCAACGGCAGCGCAATCGCATCAAATTAAATTGCGCTGATAAATAACAATTTCCCCTCACATTTCGTAATCTGTAGGGGCGTTTCGATGAAACGTCCGCAACATTTATGTCATATTCAACGGGCGTATCGGCGATACGCCCCTACATTTTCACAATTTTCGTGGCGAACGGCGCATTATGATTTTGGTGCAATTGCCCGGACGCCAAGCGCCGCTCACTTGATATTCGCTTTGCAACCCTCTATACTGTGCCAAGCAGGAGACCTGCCCTAAAACCGGAACATCCCTACTTTCGATGCAGCGCGAACGAATCACGGATCACATTTTCGTCTTCCGCAGTGACCAATATGCGCAGGTTACGGCGGGCTTGGTCTTGACTCGTGATGGCGCCGTGCTGATAGACACCTTGCTATATCCGGAAGAGACGATGCTGATCCGCCGATTCGTCGAAGACGGCTTGGGCTTAAAGGTGGCTTTTGTTATCAATACGCATTTCCACGCGGATCACACGACCGGGACTTGTTTCTTCCCGGGCGCGCAGGTCCTCGCCCACCGCCTGTGCCGAGACATGCTTGATGCCCGGGGGCGCGAGAGCTTGCGGCAATTGAAAGACAATGCGGCCGAGTTTAGCGCGGTCGAATTGGTCTTGCCCACGATAACCTTCGAAGACGAAATGATGCTGGAAGTCGGCGGAACCAACTTCAAACTGCGGGAGAGCCCCGGGCACAGCCCGGATTCCATCGTCTGTCTATTGGAGGAGGAGGAAGTGCTGTTCGCCGCCGATACGGTGATGCCGATTCCCTACTTCGTGGATGGCAATTTTGTCGACTTCACCGAATCGCTGAAGCGCCTGCTGGACCGAGATTATGAGAATATCGTGCAGGGACACGGCGATATCATATTGCGCGGCGAAGTGCCCGAGAAGATCACTAGCGATCTCGAGTATCTGCGATTGCTGGAGGAAGCGGTGACAATCGCTCTGGATAAAGGGCTGAAAGACATAGAGAATCAGGTAACGCTGGCGCAATGCGGCAAGAGCCACGTTCTGCTGAATGGCATCGTTCAGCAGTTGCATCAGCACAATATCCGGGCGCTGGTCAACCGCTATCAGACGCACTCGCCTTGAGCGCGGGAAGAGCAGCCGAGGGCAGAGGCGGAAAGAACTTAGCATGGCGACTGAAGACACTTATCTGACGCAAGAGGGCGAAGACGCGCTGCGCCGCGAATTAAAAGAGCTCCGCGATACGCGCCGCCCGGCGCTGGCGCAGCGATTGAAAGAGGCGGCGGCGCAAGGCGACCTCAAGGAAAACGCCGATTACCACGATGCCAAGGAGAAGCTCGGCTTTATCGAAGGGCGCGTCCAGCAGATTGAATCGATCCTGCAAAGCGCGATTGTGGTGGACAGCAGCCAACCCAGCGATGAAGTGCGCATCGGTTCGACCGTCGTCATCCAAGAAGCCGGCGAAGACTTCGACGAAGAATACCGAATTGTTGGCAGCGCCGAAGCCAACCCGCGCGAACGGAAAATCTCCGAGAAAAGCCCGATTGGCTCAGCGCTGCTCGGCAACAGAATTGGCGAGCAAGTCAAGGTAAAAACGCCAGACGGCGTCATCAAGTTCAAAATCGTCGATATCCGGTAACAACCGCCATCGCCGCGATTCTCCGGATACCATCACGTACAAGCCCCATCAAGTTGGATGAGGCTTGCTGTTTCCTAGGAATAAGGCATGAAGTTGCCGGTGCCGCCGAATGGGTCGTCATCATCGTCTTCCGGGCGCTTCGCTGATGGCGCGCCTGCGCTTCCAGCCGGGGGCGGCGGGGCCGGCGAAGCGGCTTGCGACGGCGGCGACACCTGCAAATCGGCATATTCGTTGAAGGGTGATTGGGCTGGCGCCGGATAGCCTGCGGCTGGCACGGAAGCGCTCTGATTCTGCTTGTGCCAAGCGAGCAGCTCAATTTGCAAAGTCTCGATTGCACTGTTTGGCGTGCCGCCGCCATAGTTGCACAGCACAGATTTCACTTCCGCCTGGATTTGAATGGCGCCGCTGTCGACTACCAGCCGAGCGCCCGTTTCGGCTGCGATGATATCAGTTGTCGGGTCTTTGACGCGATTGGCGACGGCTGCGATAAGCGCCGGATCGCTCAATGACGCTGGCGCGGCAAACACCTTGGTCAGGGTCTCCTGCGATGCCATGTCGAAGCCCCAGAATTCCACCGATTGCAGCTCATTGCCGACCCGCGTCGCGATGGATATGCCGCATTCGCCCAGGAACTGATTGTCTTGGTCGGGACCCAGTTCTATCGCGAAGGAGTCGTCATAATTCTGCCCCTTCACGTAGGATGATATGGTTTGCATCACCGGCGCGCCGTACTGCGGATGCACGGTCCCGCTTTTTTCTGTTTCATCTTCGCCCCAGGGCGGCGCGGGCCCCGGCTCGCTGTAGGCTTGATACGGCTGTGGCGCTGTCGCGGATGGGGTAACTTGCGACCGCGCTGGAGACATCGCGCTGGCGGGCGCTTCCGCCGGCTCGTCCCGTTCCTCGCGCTTCGGATAGATCGACCGGCCCGCTATCGTCAAGATGGGCACAGCGACCGCGACCGCGACTATGGCGGCGATAACCTGAAGGCTGCTGAGGAAAATGCCCGGGTCTTGGGGAGCAAGCGCGCCAACAAGATTGGCGTATCCGGCTATCTCGGTCAGCGCCATTAAAGCGCCGCGCTCAGCCGCCGGAACATTGGTGTTTGCCGCCAAGCCTTCCACAACATTCTGCGGATTAGGGATTTGCTGCAGAAAGAGCAGCGCGTTGCCATCGTCATAATGCACGTTTTGCGAATGCCCCACGGCAACCATGCGCACCCATTGGCGAATCGCTTGCTGGCTCATATGACGCGGCGAGGCACCGGTGAACTCGGTCGGGATGACGACGTAAGCGGCAACCATGCCAACGACCATGCCAATCACTACCAACAAGATGGCGCCCCGATTGGGGCCTAATTCGATCAACTTCTGTATCCTGGGATTTTCAGGACTAAGCCTGCCGATAGTTGGCGAAGCCGCTTGCTCGCGATTCGATTTGTGACCTTGAAGACTCATTAGCTATACCCTTTCGAGTCCCGGGCTCTCAGAGCAACTGAGATAACACGTCAAGATGTCTTGCGCGACCGGGGCGTCGCGCACCGACGTGATTCAGTATAGTCACAGTTCTAAATCAGCGCAAAGCGAGACGGCGGCAGCCTTAGAATACGGCGCCTTCTCTTGCGGCATCATCTTCCGATTGCTGCTCAGAAGCGCGCTCGCCGGGTTTTTGCTCTTCCAGTTTTTTGAGGTCTCGGGGGAGCCGCCACACGGTATAGTCGCAATCGGGATAGCGGCTGCATCCGTAAAAGGTTCTGCCTTTGCGGCTGCGCTGCTGGACGATTTCGCCGCCTTCAGCCTCGCCACACTGGGGGCAGCGCAATCCCATCCGCTCGAGATAGCGCTCTGTGTGTTTACAGTTCGGGTAATTAGAGCAGCCGATGAACTTGCCATAGCGCGAATGCTTGATCAACAGGTCGCCGTCGCCGCAGCTTGGGCAGAGGCGCCCGACTTTTTCGGTGATATTCTGGCGCGGCATCCGCTCTCGCGCTGTATTGAGGCGCTCGGAAAACGGGTGGTAGAAGTCATCAAGCATGGGCCGCCAGTCTGCTCTGCCTTCGGAGACCTCGTCAAGCTGATCTTCCATATTGGCGGTAAAATCGTATTCCATCTCGACGTCAAAGTATTCGGTCAGCAGATCGCTGACCACGCGGCCCGTCTTGGTCGGGCTCAGCCGCCGGTCGGTTTGCGTGACGTAATCGCGAGTCTGTATCACGCTTACGGTGGGCGCGTAGGTGCTGGGTCTCCCGATGCCTTTGTCTTCCAATTGCTTGATGAGAGTCGCCTCAGTGTATCGCGGCGGCGGCTGCGTGAAATGCTGCGCTGGCAGAATCACCCGCAGATCAAGGACTTCGCCGGCCGCCAGATCGGGAAAGGTTTGACTCTGACCGCCTCCAGCTTCGCGCTGGCGCCGTTCATTTTCGCTATAGATGGCCAAATGCCCGGCGAATTTCAGTTTGCGCCCGGAAGCGCGAAAGCGATATGGCATATCGCTCGGCTCCCGACCCGCAATCACCTCTATGCTTAGCGTGTCATAAATGGCGGGCGACATCTGGCTGGCGACAAAGCGCTGCCAGATCAGCGTGTAGAGTTGCAGCTGCGGTCGGTTAAGGTATGCCCCCATTGATGCCGGCGTACGCGAGACGCTGGTGGGGCGGATGGCTTCATGCGCCTCTTGCGCGCCTTTCGATTTGGTTTTGTAAACCGGCGGCTTGTCGGGTACAAATTTGCCGCCGTGGACTTTGCTGATGAAACTTCTTGCCTCGGCAACCGCTTGCTTGGATACCTGGACGCTGTCCGTACGCATATACGTGATAAGGCCCACTGGATTGCCCTGGCCGATAGCGATGCCCTCATAGAGCTGCTGCGCGATCTGCATGGCGCGGCGGGTGTTGAATCCGCGGCGGCTGGATGCGGCTTGCTGCATCGTGCTCGTGGTGAATGGCGCGGACGGTTCGCTGCGGCTTGTGCCCCGCTTGACTTTGTCGACCACAAACTGGCTCTGGCGCAAGGCATCCACATGTGGTTGCACTGTCGCCTCACAGTCCAGCACCGGCGGTTTGTCTCCCTTTGGGTTAAAGGTCACATTATTGTCGGAGATTCTCACCAGGCGGGCGGTGAAATTTGACGCATCGCTGCCATTGGTTTGCTTGGCCAAATCGGCGTCAAGGGTCCAATGCTCGATTGGAATATGCGCTTCAATTTCTTTCTCGCGCTCGACAACCAGGCGCAGCGCAATGCTCTGAACGCGCCCGGCGGAAAGTCCCCCGCGAACTTTCGACCATAGCAGCCGCGAAACCTGGTAGCCGACCAATCGGTCCAGTATGCGCCGCGCTTGCTGGGCGTTGACCAAGTTCATATTGATATGGCGCGGATGGGAAAAGGCATCGGCGACGGCTTGATCGGTAATCTCATGGAAGACGACTCGCTTGACGTTCGACTGCGGCATTTCAGCGGCCGCCACCAAGTGCCAGGCGATCGCTTCGCCTTCGCGATCAGGATCGGTAGCGAGATAGATTTCTTCCGCGCCTTCGGCAGCCGCCTTGAGTTCCTTCACGATTTGCCGTTTGTCGTTGGGCACGCGATATTCTGGTTCAAAAGCGTTATCGACATCGACTGACAGCCGGCTCTTCAACAGATCACGCACGTGACCCAAAGACGACATGACGGTGTAACCGCCGCCTAGGTATCCGCCGATGCTGCGCGCCTTCGCTGGCGATTCGACGATGACGAGCTTGCCAACGTTCGGGCGCTTGGCATTCGCTTTGGCGCGAGACTTCGCCTTGGATCTTGGCTTTGCCTTGCGTTTGGCTTTTGCTTTCTTCCGTTTTGGGCGCTCGATCTTCTCCGGTTTGGGGATGCCTTCATGGGCGGCGGTCGCGCCCGTACGATACATGGCGGTGCCGCACTCCGGGCACTGACCGCGCGTGGCGGGCGCGCCGGCTTTGTTGTAAATCGCCTGTGGATCCCGCATGTCCCGTTTTGCCCGGCACTTGAAGCAATAAGCTTCAACGGTCTGCGTATTTGCGTCAGACATATCCCTTCCTCATGAATGCGCGAGCAATGTTAGAGATACTCTTCGTTTCCGTTTTCGCGCAGGTAGTCAACCACCTGCTTGACGTCTTGCGTACGGTCTTTATGGCATATCAGCAGGGCGTCGTCGGTATCCACCACGACGATGTCTTCCACGCCGATGGTCACCGTCAGGCGGTCGCTGAAGACCAATGTGTCGCGCGTGTCGAGGATGACGCGGATATCGCTGGCGTCGCCTTTGATGCAATTGCCGAAGTTGTCCTGAGGCAGAATGTCGAAAAGCGAGGTCCAATTGCCAACATCGCTCCAGCCGATGTCGTTAGGAATGACGGCGATATTGTCCGCCTTTTCCATGATAGCGAAGTCGATCGACAAGCTGGGCATGGTCTCCCAGATGTCGTTCAGCTTTTCCGCGTAATCCGGCGCGTCAAAGGCTGATTGCAGATAAGAGCACATCGCGAATATCGCCGGCTGATAGCGCTCAAAGTCGCGCATCGCCCGGTCGACGCGCCAGATGAACATGCCGGAATTCCAGCTGAATTGACCCGACGCCAGAAACTGCGTCGCGCGCACGATATCCGGCTTCTCGGTGAAGCGGCGCGATTGATAAACCTTGTAACCACTGACCTCGGCGATGGCCTGCCCCTGCTGGATATAACCAAAACCGGTGGCAGGATAAGACGGCGAGATGCCCAAAGTAACGATCCTGCCCTCTTGCGCCACTTGCCAAGCCGCTTCCAGCACACGGCAAAACTTCTCGCGCTGCACGATATGATGATCGGCCGGCAGGATGGCGACCGTCGCCTCCGGGTCGCGTTTCTGGATTAAGCCCAGCGCGAGGGCGATGGCGGGCGCCGTGTTTTTGGCGTAGGGTTCTATGATGAAATTCTCCGCCGGAATCTGGCTGACTTCCTTCTGCAGCTCGGCCGCCAGTTCACGACCAGTGACAACGAATATGCGCTCGGGGGGAAATAAGGAGCTTATGCGATCCACGCTGGTGCGGAACATCGAATGGTCGTCGATGAGCGGCAGCATTTGTTTCGGCAGGCGAGCGCGGCTCATTGGCCAAAGCCGGGTACCGTGCCCGCCAGCGACAATCAAGGCGTAGTAGTGTTCCATCGCGTCGCTCAATTCCCTCTCGAATCTGGCGCACGGCAGTATTGCATAGGTCCGGCGCTAAGCGCAAGTCCCTTTAGTTCAAGCATGGTCAAGGTGCTGGATACGGTGGCTGTGGGCATGCGCGTCTGTCTAACGATGACATCGACATGAATCGGATCCGCGCTCAACTGCGCCAATATTGCCGTTTCCGCGCTGTTGGCAGGCTGCAGCCGTTCCGTCTCAATCTTCGTCTGCGCCTGAATGTGGCTTATATTCAATTCATCAAGGATGTCGTCGACGCCGGCCACAAGTTTCGCCCCTTCTTGTATCAATTGATTGCACCCGCGGCCCGAAAGGCTGAATACATTGTGGGGCACGGCGAAGACTTCGCGTCCCTGGTCCAGCGCGTGTGACACGGTGTTCAGCGCGCCGCTCCTCGAAGGCGCTTCCGCGACTAAAACACCGAGGGACATGCCGCTGATGAGGCGGTTGCGCTGCGGGAAATTCTTGGCGAGCGGCATGGCGCCCAGCGGCATCTCGCTGATGATGGCGCCGCTTTCGATGATCTCGTCAGCCAGGTCCGTGTTTTCGCGCGGGTAGATGCGGTCGATGCCAGTGCCCACCAGCGCGATTGTGCGCCCAGCGGCAGCCAGCGCGCCCTGATGCGCCGCCGTGTCTATGCCTTGCGCCAGCCCCGATACGATGGTGATGCCCCCGCTCGCAAGTTGCGATGCCAACTGATTGGCGATATTCCAGCCATACTGGCTGGCTTTGCGGGTTCCAACGATGGCGAGGCATTTGTCATCTTCCGCTTGGAGCCGACCGCGAAGGTAAAGCAGCGGCGGCCGATCCGGCAATTCGCGCAGAAGCGCCGGATAGGCTTCGTCTTCCAGGGTGACGAGCGAGGCGCCGGCGCGCTCCACCGCTTCCATGGCGCCTTGAATGTCGATGGATCGCCGCGCTTCGCAGAATTGACGCAACAGCGCCTGCGGAAAATTAAGGCGCAACAGGCTCGCGTCCGGCTCGCGCCAGAGGGCTTCCGCCGAGTCAAAATGCGCCAGCAGCTGTGAAATCCTGACCACGCCGAAGTTGGGGACGAGATGCAGTCCCAACCAATACGGTTGATGAGGCTGTGGTGGCATAAAGGTCCGTCAATGAAGAGTCAATATCTTAAGCATATAACGCGCGGATTTTCTTTGTCAAGTGCGCCAGGCTGAGGGTCCAGGGCAATCGCTTAAAATTTTTCTTTTACCACCGAGTACACAGAAGTAAGTCCAATAAAGTAATGCAACAAAATGAAGGAACGTCGTAGGGGCGACTCTTGAATCGCCCACATGTACAATGGCTACATAGTGGGCGAGACAAGTCTCGCCCCTAC
>JAJEGA010000077.1 GCA_022820125.1 Anaerolineae bacterium
GCACCAAAATCAAAATGCGCCGTTCGCCATGAAAATTGTGAAAATGTAGGGGCGTATCGCCGATACGCCCGTTGAATATGACATAAATTTTGCGGGCGTTTCAGCGCCGCGCGTAGACACAGCGGGTCAAACGCCCCTACACCTACAGATTACGAAATGTGAGGGGAAATTGTTATTTATCAGCGCAATTTAATTTGATGCGATTGCCCTGCCGTCATCTCCGCCATATTTGCACAAAGTTGTTTTGACGTGGTACACTCTTGTCACTGTGTCAATTGAGTTCTGATAACCCAGTGGACGACCCTGTCGAGCCTCCTTCTCGGAGTCCCACGCACATAGTAAACGCGCCAGCCTTGCATGAAATATGTTTGCTTTGCTTTGCGTCCGTCAAGTCCGCACTTGGGGCGAAGGGTTGATGGACGAGAATACGGCTATCGCGCTGCTGCTGCTGTTGACCCTGGGCGCGCATGCTGCCGCGAGCCTGCTGAACGCGGCGCTGCAGAATGTGTCCGCCGCCACCATGCGCGAGCGCGCGGATGAGGGTGATCTGACGGCGCGGCGCTATTTGCTGTTGACGGAGAATCCGCTGCGCTTGAGCATGACCGTCAGCATCACGCATATCCTGACGCGTTTCGCCATCGCGGTGCTGCTCGTCTTGCTGGTGATTGAGCGCTTCATCAATGGCGACCTGGGCGCGCGACTGGCTTTGACGGTGGCGACCGTCATCATCGGCGCTGGCTTGACCCTGATCATCGGCGATCTGGTCCCGGAAGCGGTTGGCAGCGCGCAGGCCGAGTCGCTGCTGCCGCGTGTAATCACGCCAATGCGCCTCTTGCAGCTGATAGTCTCGCCAGTGACGGCGCTGGTGCTGCTGTTAAGCCGTCTGATCTCGAGCATTTTCGGCGGCGATGCCCGGGCGATGGTGAACCTGGTCACGGAAGAGGAGATTATGACGCTGGTCCATGCCAGCCATAGTGGCGGCGTCATCGAGGAAGAAGAGAAGGATATGATCGCTTCGGTGCTGCAATTGGATGAAAGCAGCGCCCGCGAACTGATGACGCCGCGCATGGATATTATCGCGCTCGAAGTCAAAGCCAGCGTACAGGATGCGCTGACCGCCTTCGTCGATTCAGGCTTTTCGCGCATCCCGGTGTATGACGATAGCATCGACAGCATCAAGGGTTTGCTTTATGCCAAAGACATTCTGACGGTGGTCAAAAACGGCGAGGACTTCTCCAATCGCGAGATCGGCGATCTCGTCCGCTCGGCTTATTTTGTGCCCGAGTTGAAAGCGGCTGACGCGCTGCTGAAAGAACTGCAAGAGAAGAATGTGCACCTGGCGATCGTGGTTGATGAATACGGCGGCACCTCGGGATTGGTGACGATAGAGGATCTGATAGAGGAGATCGTCGGCGATATCCGCGACGAGCACGATTTCGCCGAAGAAGAAGATTACGTGGCGGTCGGCGATGGCTTCTACCTGATCGAAGGCAGCATGGACCTTGACGACATCAACGAGCTGCTCGGTTGTTCTATCGACACCAGCGTTGCCGATACGCTGGGCGGTTATATTTATCTGACGCTGGGGCGGGTGCCAGAGCGGGACGAAACGATCGAGACTGATATATTGCGCATGACCGTTCAGTCCATTGAGGGCCACCGCATTCGCAAGGTCAAGGTGCGCAAGATTTTGAGCGAAGCGCCTGCTAAAGCGCGCCCGCCGTCCGATCCAATCACCGAGCCAGGGTTCCCCCCGTGAATCCCCCTCGTTCGTCGGGGGGCGTCCCAGCAAGCTAGGGTCGCGCAGGTCGCGTAGACACCGACCGCCTACACCGACCGCCGACACTGACTTTTGCAAGGGGAGTAATGCGGGCGAGATGGTTCTTTTCCCGACTAACGTGATATTTCTGAGGAAGCCGCCATGCCTGTACGCAGCGATCAGCAATTGATTGAAGCCGCCATCGCCGCCAGCCACCATGCCTATATGCCCTACAGCAACTATCGCGTTGGCGCGGCGCTGCTAACCGCCAGCGGCGACGTCTACGGCGGCTGCAATATCGAGAGCGTCAGCTTCACGCCGACAGTCTGCGCCGAGCGCACCGCCATCTTCAAAGCGGTCAGCGAAGGCCAGCGCGAATTCAGCTGTATCGCCGTGGTCACGCGGGACGCGGGCTCGCCCTGCGGCGTCTGCCGGCAGATGATGTACGAGTTCGCGCCTGATATGCGCGTCATCCTCGCCGACCTCGACGGGAATACGCAAATGGTCACCAGCGTGCGGGAATTGCTGCCGCATGGATTTGGCCCGATGAACCTCGAATCGCGCTGAAGCCGCGCAAAAAGTTATTGCTCATGACCAAGATTACGATCCATGCCGATTGCGCGGAGGCGCCCCAAAAGGCGCTGCTGCGAGACTTGAATATCGCCTTCGCCCAGGCTGATGTAGAGCGCATTCTCGGCTTTTTCAGCGACGACATCCGCTGGCGGATCATGGGCGCCGCCGACCTGCGCGGCAAAGCGGCGGCGCGCGCGGCGCTGGACGCGATGAGCCATACGGTCACGCGCGAGCTGGTCATCGATTCGATAATCGTGCAGGGTCTCGAAGGCGCTATCAACGGCGTGATTACAACCGAACAGGGCGGCTCAATCGCCTTCTGCGATGTCTGCCAGTTCGAGTCGGCTGCCGGCAACAGGGTCAAATCAATGAAGTCGTACGCGGTTGAACTCAAAGCAAAATCAAGTTAGCCATTTGAAAACTGCTAGTAAATCGATAGCAAGAGAGGGCGAGCCACCGGGTCGCGTAGACACTGACCGCCGCTCGCCCGTACAAGTTTTCGAATACTTTGACATTTAATTTTATAGGTCAGTAATTATGTTTGCTTGCTTGGAATCATTGAGACGGAGGAATATCCCATGCAAAGGATCGTGACCAATCTCTGGTTCGACGGGCGCATTGAAGAGGCGCTGGCGCTCTATACGTCGCTTTTGCCCGATTCGCGCGTGCTCGAGATTATCCACTATGGCGCTTCGGGGCATGGACCGCCCAACGATATCATGTTCGCGAATTTCGAGTTGGCGGGGCAGGTCTTCACCCTGGTCAACGGCAACAGCTTCTTCAAACCGAATGCCGCTGTATCGCTCTGCATCAACTGCGACGAGCAAGCCGAGATTGACCGGCTGTGGGATATCCTAACGACGGAGGGCGGCGCTGAGAGCGTAGCCGGTTGGCTGACCGATCGCTTCGGCGTCAGCTGGCAGGTTACGTCGACGCGTTTGCAGGAAATGCTGGCGAGCGATGATGGCGCCGCGGTCGCTCGCGTGTCGGCCGCCTTTGCCAACATGAACAAACTGGATATTGCCGCGTTGGAACGGGCATTCCGAGGCGAGTAATCGGCTGCGGCGCCGTCATTCGCCGGGAATTCAACCCCCCGAAGCGTCAGGAAGCGCCGCCAGGTTTAATGGGTTGCCTAGCTCCGTATTCCACTATATTGCTCGTCACTTTGCTGGAACGACTCATAGATAATTCTTGTTATGTGCCGAATGCAGAAGCGCCGGGTTAATTTTGCCGTCGCGATTCACCACCGTCTGATAACGCTGCACACGCTGCGGGTTTAATGCCGGCGTGTCGAAACGTGAGGAGTTGACGCCGCTGACCGTTCGCGGGCGCGTCGAGGTGATCAGCCATTCAAGCAGCTCGCCGCGCAGCGCTTCGACGGTCTCTTGGCAGCCGGGCTCAAAATAAAGATTCCGCATCTCCCAGGGGTCGGCAGCCAGGTCGTACAGCTCGCCGAAGCCGGCGGGATAGGCATCGGGGAAGAAGGCGCGCGGATAATGCACCAGCCGATACTGTCCCTTGCGGATGCTCTTGCTCCAGGCGAATTCGGTCACGCCGATGCGGTCTTCGCTGCCCGGCGCGCCGCCCAACAAGCCCGTGATATCGCGCCCGTCGCTCGTTTCCAGCAGGTCGATGCCAGCCAGCGCGCAGAGCGTATTCGGTATGTCGACCAGTTCGACGATGCCATTAACGGCGCCGCCGGCTTTGATGCGCCCCGGCGCCCACCAAATCAGGGGCACGCGGGTGATAGCGTCGCTGCAGATGCCCGGCGCTTTTTCCATGATGCCGTGCTCGGCCGCGTAATCGCCGTGGTCCGAGGTGTAGACGACAATGGTATTCCGCGCCAGTCCGGTTTCGCGCAGGCAATCGAGCAGCCGCCCGACGGCCGCGTCCACCTGGCTGACAGCGCCCAAATAGCCGTGCAGCTTGCGCCGGCGCGCCGCTTCGAAAGTCTTCGGCTCGAATAGCGGCCAATCGCTTTCGCGCCAGCGCTTCGCCGAGGCGATCATGTGCGGCGCCTTTTTGGCTGCAGCCAGGTCGTAATCCGCATTTGGCGGCAGGCTCAGCTCAGCCTGGTCATAGAGATCCCAGAATTCGGCGCAGGGCGTTGTGCACTGGTGCGGGCGGGGGAAGCTGACATGCAGCAGGAAGGGCTGCTCGCGCGCCGCCGCTTGCCGCATCGTTTCAATCGCGGTCTTCGCCAGCCAGCCTTCCTGCGACTCGTCGAATGCCAGCGGGCTGGGGCGACTATCGACGCTCTGTCGCCCGCGCGCGCCGAATTCTGGCAGCAGGATATGATCTTCCAAGTGTTCGACGCTGCGCTCTCGCAGGAAGCGCGAGTAATCAGCCGAGCGCCCGACGATGCTGCCGGCCTGCCAGGAATTGCTCTCGTGGAAGACATCGCATTGATCTTCCACCCAATACTCGGGGCAGTGGATCTTTCCCATGGCGGCAGTGAAATAGCCGGCGGCGCGAAAATGACCGAAGATGTTCGGCAGCCCGCCGGGATTGGCGCCGCTCAAGCTGTAGTAACAGTGATTGTGCGGGTATTGCCCACTGAGGAAGGAGACGCGGCTGGGCGTGCAGATCGGGTTTTGGCTGATGGCATTCTCGAAGCGGCAGCCTTCGCTCGCCATGCGATCCAGCTGCGGCGTACGCGCGTCGGGATGCCCCTGATGCCCCAGGGCTTTGGCGTTGTGCTGGTCGGCAACGATGAAGAGGATGTTGGGTTGGGTCATCAGATTGGCATTTCCCGAAAAGCTTCCCCGCCTAGTTACGAAAGGGCGACCCACCGGGTCGCCCGTACAAATTTTTGCTTTTGGGTGCAGGGGTCAGCCACCGGCTTCCCCGCAAGCACAAGCCGTCATCGGTAAAATGGCAATCCTACCCGCCGTACTGCGCGTCATAGGCGGCTTGATAGATCTCTGCCAGGCGGTTGATGCCCAGGCTTTCCAGCGTCGCCACAAAGTTGTCCCAGCCACTGTCCAGGTCTTGCCGCCCGAGGACAAATTCCGCTGTCATCTGCGCCACGTAGTCGTTGATGCCCAAGCGCAGCTCGGTGACCTCGGCCGCCTGCGCGGTGGTGAATGCCAAGGGCGGGATTAGATCTTCGATGGCGCGCGCGTAGGGCTCGTAAGCGACGCGGGTCTCTTCCAGCAGCACAACTTCCAAGCCGCCGGCATCTTCGCGCCGCACCTCGCCCAGGCGCAGGTGATTCGGTCGATAGCTAGGTCCGCGCTGCGCCCAGTGGACATTTTGCAGCGAGCCAAAGGTGGAGAGCCGGCGCCAGATCGTCTCGAATTCGTCGCCGCCCAGCGCGGGTTCGCCTTCTTCCGCCCAGCGCCATTGGCCATCTTCGCCTTCAGCCGCTTCCCATTGCGGGATGCCGAAGACGGATCGCAGGGTCGTCTCGCGCTCGTACAAGCCATCGCACCATTTGAATGCGGCTAGCGGGTGTTCCGTCCGGCTGCTGATGGTGCACTGCCCCGAGCCAACGCCCCAGGGATTGAAAGGAGCCTGGCGCAAGCCAGTTGGACCTTCCAGCGAGGGAACCGCGACATATTTCAGCCAGCGTTCGCCGCCGATATTGGCGAAGTTGGGATGCGCGCCCGAGATGACCACGCCGATCGTCGGCGCGTCGCCGCCCTCGACCTGCTGCTTGATCTGATCCATCGGCTGGGTGAAGCTTTCTTCACCGAAGAGCCCGGCTGCGAAGAGGCGATGCAGATAACGCAAGCCCTCGCGATAGCCCTCGCTGGTGACGGTCTGCGAGATGACGCCGTCATTCTGTTCAAAGAAACGATTCTGTCCGGTGAACTCACTAAGGACAAAGGGGTTCAGCAGGAAGCCGTCGATATTGCCGTTCCAGCCGGTGGTGGCGGCCGCCAAGGGAATCTCATCGTTCGGGTCGCCATTGCCGTTGGCGTCTTGTTCTTTGAAGGCGGTCAGCACATCGACGAACTCTTCGGTCGTCTGCGGGACGTCCATGCCGACATTCGCCAGCCAATCCGAGTTGATCCAGGCGCGCTGGGAATAGAAGCAGTGGTAGCATTCGTTG
This sequence comes from Anaerolineae bacterium, assembly GCA_022820125.1. Classification (GTDB taxonomy): domain Bacteria; phylum Chloroflexota; class Anaerolineae; order Aggregatilineales; family Phototrophicaceae; genus UBA6055. Next base: position 6,390 of record JAJEGA010000077.1, read on the forward strand.
ACTTGCGGCAGCCCATAGATCTCGCCGTCCGGCGAAGTGACCAGCGGGCGCACCTGCGGCGAGCCTTCGAAGACCTCATGGATGAAGTGACCGTGCTCTTCGATCAAGCCGCTGAGGGGCAGGAACAACCCCTGGGGACCAAAGAGCGCCAGCGTCGACGGATCGACGGTGAAGCCGACGATGATATCCGGCAGGTCGCCACTGGCGATGGTCAGGTTAAGCACTTCCTGCCATTCGTTGGGCGGCGCGATATCGAAGTTGAGGTTGATGCCGGTGCGCTCGCTGTACCAATGGGTGAAGGTATTGGTGTTGAAGTCTTCCACAATGGCATGGCCCAGCATCAAGATATCCAGGGTGATGGGTTCTTCGACGATGGGGAATTCGCCCGGTCCCGATACCATCTCTTGACCGGAAGCGGTCAACGGCAGCGCCAATAACAGCACAAGAAGCGCCAAGCCGAGCAGTCTCTTTCTCATGTCAATTCCTTTCTTAATGAAAAGTTTGGGGGCGGATCGTGAATGGAAGTAGTCGATAGCCGAACTCCTTTCGGACAGTGAATGTCTACTTGACTGAGCCGATCATCATGCCTTTTACGAAATGCCGCTGCACAAAGGGATAGATGATCATAACCGGCAAGCTCGCTACCACAATCAGCGAAAACTTCAAGAGATCGCGCAGTCCCTCGCGCGCCACCAGGTCTTCCACATCAATCAGCATGGAGGCGTCGATCGAGTTCTGGATCAAGATTTCGCGCAAGACGATTTGCAGCGGAAAGAGGTCTTGATCTTTTAAGTAAATCAGCGCCTGAAAATAGGTGTTCCAGTGCGTGTTGACGGCGTAGAAGAGCGTCAGCACCGCGATGATTGGACGCGCCAGCGGCAGGATGACGCTGCGAAAGGTGCGGAAGTCGCTGGCGCCGTCGATGCGCGCCGCTTCGATGAGCTCGGGCGGGATCGTCGTGCGGAAGAAGGTGATGGTGATCAGCAGGTTGAAAGGACCGATGCCCGTCGGCAGGATCATCGCCCAGCGCGTGTTGAGCAAGCCCAGTTCGCGCACCACCATATAAGTCGGAATCAAACCGCCGCTGAAGAGCATGGTGAAGATGAAGGCGAAAGTGATGACGCGCCGCCCGATCAGGTCCTGCCGCGACAAGGGGTAGGCGGCGATGATGGTCATCGCAACGTTAAAGATGGTGCCGAAGAAGGTATAGAAAAGCGAATTGGCGAAGCCGTTCCAGACCTTTTTGTGCTCGAAGATGGTCTCGTAGCCAAGCAGGCTGAAATCCACGGGCCACAAGGTGACCCTGCCCGCGATCACTGCTTCCGCCGAGCTGAAAGACGCGCTGACGATGAATATCAAAGGCAGCAAGATAATCAAAGTGACGATGACCAGCAAACTCGTATTGCTCATCAAGAAGATGCGGTCGACGTATGATTCGTTGACCCGGTTGATGTTGCTTTCGTAACTCTTCATCGACGCCATTTGTCGTTCCTTTACCAGACGCTGTTATCAGTCAAGCGTCGGGCGGCGTGATTTACCGCTATCACCAGGATTAGCCCAACGATGCCCTTCAGCAAGCCAATGGCTGTCGAATAGGAGAAATCGAGAATTGGCGATAGCAAGCCAACTTTATACACGTAAGTATTGATCACTTCTGACACGGCGAGATTGAGCGGGCTCTGCATCAGATAGACTTTTTCGAAGGAAATCTCGAGCACGCGCCCGGTGGACAAGACCAGCAGCACCATCGCCGTCGGCAGCAAGCCCGGGATATCGATATAGCGGATGCGCTGCAAGCGGCTGGCGCCATCGACGACGGCCGCTTCGTGCAGGGCGGGGTCGATGGTGGAGAGCACGGCGAGGTAGATGATCGCGCTGAAGCCAGTCTCCTGCCAGACGCCCGACCAGACGAATATGTGGCGGAAGGCGCCGGGATCGCCCATCCAATTGGGCGCGTTGAGCCCGAGCAAATTCGCCAGCGAGGCGGTTAAGCCGACGCGCGGATGCAAGAATTGGAAGAGCATGCCGACGATGACCACAGTCGAGATGAAATGCGGCGCGTAGGTGATCATCTGGACGCTGCTGCGGAAGAAGCGCGCTTTGACCTGGTTCAAGCTCAACGCCAGGATGATGGGAATCGGGAAGCCGGCGATAAGCGAATAAAAGCTGAGCACCAGCGTATTGATGATGACCGGCTCAAACTTGGGCGAGTTGAAGAAGCGCTCGAAATTGGCCAAGCCGACCCAGGGGCTGCCTTCCATGCCGAAAGCGGGCGAATACTGGCGGAAGGCGATCTGCGCGCCATACATCGGGGCGTAGCGAAAGACGATGAGCCAAATCAGCGGCAGCGCCAGCAAGACATAGAGCTGCCAATTGCGGCGGATGCGCAGCCAGAGATTGCTGCGATTTGCTCCAGATAACATAAGCTAAAGGTTTATATGATCGGCTACCTGATCTGAGTATATCACGCGGCAGGTCAGTTGCGTAAGATTGAATCCGTTTCGGGGGACCGTCTCACGCTTCAGTCAAGCGGAGCTGGCTATTTTTCGCGCGTCGAACAGGCGGAAGCCGGCGATGACGATGCAGGCGCCTACTTGACGCCGGTGCCAGTAGTTGCCAAGCCTTCCATAATTTGGCGGCGCAAGAAAAAGAAAAGGATGATGACAGGGACTGTAGCGAGTGTTGAACCCGCCATGGTCAGGTCATATTGTTGGCGGTACTGATCGATGAGCCGTTTGATGCCGACCGCAAGCGGAAAATTCTCCGGATTGCGGAATACGATCAGGGGCCACAGCAGGTTGTTCCAGTAGTCAATGCAAAAGAGGATCAGCAGTGTCGCGATTGCGGGCCGCGCATTCGGCAGCACGATATGCCAGAAGATCTGGTATTCGCTGGCGCCGTCCACCCGCGCCGCGTTGAGCATTTCATCATCAATCGCCAGCATGTACTGGCGCATGAAGAAGATGCCGATTGGCGAAGCCGCTAGCGGGACAATCGCGCCTTGGTACGTTTCCGCCATGCCCATCTGAATAATCATCAAGAAGAGCGAGACGATCAGCAAATGAAAGGGAATCATCTGCGAGACCAAGATCAGAATGAACAAGAGGTTGCGGTAGCGAAAACGGAACTTCGCCAAGGCGTAGCCGCCGGTCGTACACAGGAAGACGCCCATCAAGGCGTATCCGCCAGTCTGCGTGATCGAGTTGATGAACCAGGTGAGGTAGGGTTCTTCTTCAAAGAGCCGCCGGTAGGTGTCCAGGGACAAGGCGCTGGGGATAATCTCCATGGCGTCGACGAAGATTCGCCCCTCGGGGCGCAGCGAGCTAATGACCATCCAATAAAGGGGGAAGATGAAGATGATGGCGAGGCAGACAAAAATGGCGAACATAAGCCACCTCGTCAGCCTTGATTGACGCCGCGCGCCGAGCTTCCCGGGATTGACGTATTGGGTCAAGACCTAGTCTTCCCTTCCCAAGACGCCGAAGAAGCGGAATTGTATCAGCGAAAACACGAAGATGATCAGCGCGAGAATAACCCCCATGGCCGCGGCTGTGCCGAAATTGAAAGAGGTAAAGGCGGTGCGGTAGATGAGCAGGGCAAGCGTCAAGCCGCCGTCCCCAGGTCCCGCGCCGCCGGCATACAAGATGAATGGTTCAACAAAGACTTGGTAGCCGCCGATAATACTGAGCACGACCACGAAGAAAGTAGTTGGGCGCAGCATGGGCAATGTAATGCTCAGGAACATCTTCCAAGGGCTGGCGCCATCGATTGCCGCCGATTCATAGAGTTCTTGCGGGATATTCACCAAGCCCGAATTAAAGTACAGGATGTTCATGCCGGTCCAGCGCCAGGTCGCGATCAGTATCAGAGACGGCAGCGCCAACTCCGAGACTTCCAGCCAGCGCAGACGGTCCAAGCCAAGCGTGCCTTCCAGAAAGAGATTGAGGAAACCATCCTTCGCCAGAATCAGCCGAAATACCGTGCCGGCTACCACAAGCGATGTCAGCGCTGGCAAGAAGATCAGCACGCGGAAAACCGTGCTCGCCACCACGCGCCCGGAATCCAGCAGCACCGCCAGCACCAGCGGCAGGGGAATCAAGACCAGCAGCGTACCGATTGTGTAGACGGTGGTGTTGGTCAGCGCCTGGCTGAAGCGCACCAGTTCAAATACATTTTCGTAGTTGGAGAGCCCGACCCAGTCCTGGCTTTTGACGCCCTGAAAATTCTGGAAACTCATTATTATCGCCAGAATGACGGGATAAACTTTGAATATGAGGAATACGGTCAAGAAGGGCGCCAGAAATACAAAGGGCACAACTTTCTTGTGGTGAAAGAAGCCGGGAATCAATCGGCGCGGCATCCGCAAGCTATTCAGCACAGCGACCTCGTCGACACGCAATTGTCACAAAGAGAGCAATACGCGAGGGCAGGCGGATGTCGCCCGACCTGCCCTCAATCGGCAAAGCTTAGAATTCGGCGCCCATCGCCCGCAGTTCTTCGGCTGCGTTGGCGAGGACTTCCGCCGGATCCATTTGATTCTCGATCAAATCGTACAAGCCCGTCGTCTGGAAGATGGTTGCGATTTCCGGATAGAAGGGACCGGTATATTCCGGCGCGACATTGCCCAAGCCCGCTTTAATGTGGATGAAGGGCATCTCGCCGCTGAAGTCGTCCATCGTGATTAGAAGCGCGTCGTCATCGTAGACATCCAGGCGCATCGGGTCAAAGCCCAAGTCCGTCCAGAGCAGGACATTGGCGTCGTAGGTCAACTTGGCGAAAGCCAGGAACTCGGCCGCCAGAGCGATCTTGTCGGGGTCAATCTGGTTCGTTATCGCGGTGCCGGTGCCGCCGCCCATAGTCGTCGTGTAGCCACCCTCTTCAAATACAGGCATCGGTCGGACGACCGCCACATCGGCCAATTCACTGCTCATGTTGTCGGGGTAGCGCGTCATATACCACTGTGGCATCCATAGCGACGCGATACGTCCTTCGACCAGATCAATAAAGTGATCCGGCGAGTGATGACCGCCGCCAGAGGCCGGACGGGCGATGCCGTGTACGTGCACCATATCCTGCAGGTATTGCAGCGCCTCGACATTGGCTTCGCTCTCGAGGATAATCTCGCCGTCAGCGTTGTAGGTGCCGCCGCCATTCATGAGCATCAAGGCATATGCTGAGAAGATATCGGTGACCTCAACGCTCGCCATATAGACATCAATCTCGCCATCGCCATCGGTATCGCGCGTGACTTTCAGACCGGCTTCGATATAATCGTCCCAGGTCTTGATGCTATCGACATCGACGCCCGCTTCTTCCAGGATGCCAGTGTTGTAATACATGACGAAGGCGCCCAGGTGATAGTCGATGCCGTAATTGTTGCCATTGGCGGTATATGGGGCCAAGCGCGACTCGATGATGTCCGCGCGATACTCATCGATCACCTCGTTCAGCGGCAGGAACTGAATATCGCCCTTGGTGAAGGTAGCGAACTTCTTGATTTCTACATCAGCCAAATCTGGCGCCCCCATGCCCACGAGCAGCGACGCCAGCAAATTGTCATGCATCTGCGTATAGTCAATTTGCTCGTAGACGATCTCAATCGGGCGATCGGGATGCGCCTCATTCCAGCGGTCGGCTGCATTCTGCATATACAAGCCGTGACGATCCACAAACACCCACAGCGAAAGCTCGGTCGCGTCCTGCGCCAGCGTCATGCCGAAGGCGCTGAAGCCGATGGCTGCGACCAGCAACAACGTGAAGATCTTGGTTCTTGACATTTCTATACCTCGTTGGATTTCTTCAATCGGACAAATCAATTGGGGACAATTATGCTATTCGTTAGGCGCTTCCTCCTCTTCAATTGATCCCTTACACCGAAAGCCAGTGCGCGTCTCGGGCAAGGCAAAGCCCTCTGCCCTTGATGCCGTCTCACGCTCGCAAACATCAATGCTTTCAAGAAAAGCATAAGTGTTCGCGCAGCCTTTCGCCCGACAATCGATTACTGCGTATGCGCCACTCAAAAAATGCACAGGCGAGTTTACCGCCCCGCGCGAATTTGTCAAGCGGACGAGGCCAATTTGCGCGCGTCGAAAAGGCGGAAGCCAGCGATAACGATGCAGGCGCCGATTGTGGTCATCAGCGCGCTTAATGAAAAGAAGGCGCTCGCCCCCAGGTTGTCGTAAGCATAGCCGAAAAGGGAGCCGGTCAAGAGCAGGGCGATGCTGGGCATCGTGACTTGGAGGATGGCTTGATTGGTGGCGGCGTTGCGCGGGTGGCTGATGGCGTTGACCAGGGTAAATGAAGAAAGCTGATAACAGGGCCAGACCAGACCGCGCAGAATCAGCAGAGGCGCGAGGAGCGTCAAGCTGGGCACGACCCCCAGGAGAAAGGCGAAGAGCGCCGTGCCCAACATGCCGATGATATAGGCGATGCGAATGCGGACTTTGGGCAGGATGGCGTCCATCAAAAAGAAGAAGGGGAATTCCACCGCGCCCATCAGCGCCGCCCACAAGCCGATATGCGCCGAGGGCACCCCCAGGTTTTGATTGAAATGGATGAAGATGAAGCTGTACATATTGTAGGTGCCCATGGCGACAAAGAACTGGCTGGCCGCCATCACGTAGAAGCCGCGATTGCGCGGCTGCGAGCCCGCGTCCTCCGCCTTTTCCTTTTCGCTTGGTTTATCGGGGAAGATTGTCGCCGTCAGGATCGTCAGCAGACCCACAAGCGCAGCCACCCAGAAGAGCATCGGATAACCGCCGAGCGCGAAGAGCTGCCCGGCGAGCAGGCTGGCCAAGGTGAAGCCCAGCGAGGCAAATGAGCGCAGCCGACCGAGGATGGCTTTTCCCCGGCTCAGCAAGAAGGTGATCGTCAGCTGCATGCCCAAGGTCAGGCTGGGGCTGATCGTCAGGCGAGAAAGCAATACCGCGAGAATGAGCAGTAGTTGATGGGGAGCGCTGGCAAAGATGATATTCGCCAGCGCGAAGCCGCCCATGTACAACATAAACAGCCGCCGATGCAGCCCGAGCCGATCGGCGATTTGGTTCATCATGGGCGTCAGAATCAGCGAGAGAAAGGCGCCAGCGCTGCCCAGCGTGCCGATTAAAGTGCCAGAGAAGCCCTGATCGGTCAGGTAAACGTTGACATAGGGCCAGACTATGCCGATGCCGCCCAAGCTCAGAAACTGAAGCGCGGCCAGGCGGATGGAGCCAAATCGGTTGCGCAGAGCGAAGAGCATCAATACCAGACTGTCTGCCCGTTCGCGGCTTATCGCGGGCGACGGACGATTCTTATTAGACGCCTCAAGTCAAGGATATTGTACCTAAGTGGCGCCACAGCCTCGTGAAAGCTGGGGCTCCGCGCACAGCACGTGGTGTATCCGAATGGCTTCGCCAGTTCTCCGGGCGGGTCGATGTGCCGACCGTTTTCCCCTCACCCACGGCCGCCTCTCCCTGAAGTTGCTCCGATTTTGCGGAAAGCCAAGTTCATGGTTCTGATTCATGGGGATAGTACGAAAGTTGGCATTCAATGATCGTTAGCCGACTGGCCTTGCCATATTCGCGGTTAGCAAGTTCAAGCGCGTAGAGAAATTCGCTAGGCTCTGTTCGCGGAGCGGCGCGCGTCTGTCAAGCGGAAGCCGGCCAGGGCGATGGCAACGCCAATGGCGCCAGCCAGCGCGCAGATGGCGAAGAAGGCGCCGGCGCCCAAGTGGTCGTAGATCCAGCCGTAGAGCGAGCCGGTCAAGAGAAGGGCGATGCCCGGCATCGTCACCTGCACGATGGCTTGGTTGGTGGCGGCGTTGCGCGGGTGGCTAATCGCGTTCATCAAGCGGAAGGACGATAGCTGGTAGGCGGGCCACGACAAGCCGCGGCAAACGAAGAGCAGCAGCAGAAGCGGCAGGCTCGGCACGATGCCAATGCAAAGCGTCGTAATTGCGATGCCGACGACGCCCAAGGCATAGGTGTGGCGCAGGCGCACTCTCGGCAGCAAGGCATCGGTCAAGTAATAAAAGGGAAATTCCACCACGGCGAGTAGCGCAGCCCATAAGCCAATTTGCGCGACTGACACACCCAGATTCTGGCTCATGTGGATGAACAAGAAGGCGAAGGCGTTATGGGTACACATGGTGACGAAGAATTGGCTGGCCGCCAACACGTATATGCCGGGATTGCGCGGCTGCTTGGGTCCCGCTTGCGGCTTCATCTTCTCTTTTGGCTTGGCGGGAAATATGGTTGCCAATTGAACGCTGATCAGTGACAGTATCGCGCCAACGGTAAAGGTCAGCGCATAGCCGCCAAGCGCGAAAACGGGACCAGCCAAGGCGCTGGCGCAGGCGAATCCCAGGGCTGAAAAGGAGCGCATCCCGCCGAAAATCGTCTTGCCGCTGCGCGTCAAGAGCGAGAGTGTCAATTGCGCGCCCAGCGTCATGCTCGGGCCGGTTGTAAGCCGGAAGAGCAGGACCGCAAGAACCACCAGCAAGGGATTGTTCGTGGTGGCGAAGACGATGCTGGCAAGCGCGAAGCCGCCAAAATAAAACATCAGCAGTCGCCGATGGAGCATGAAGCGGTCGGCTATTTGGTTGAGCAAGGGGGTGAGCGCGAGAGTCAGAATGGCGCCGATGCTGGCGAGCGTGCCGATCAAGGCGCCGGAGAATTCAAGCTCGGTCAAATAGAGATTGATGAAGGGGTAGGTCATGCCCAGCCCGGCCGTGCTGAACAATTGCAGTGCGACCAAGCGCATCGAGCCAAAGTGGTCTCTCATGGCGAGCAGCGCCGACATCGGCTGACCTATCCTCGGCTAATCTGAATGCGCCCGCCGGCGACCGGGGCGCGACCTTGCGACCAAGCCATATCCTGCCTCGAATGCCGGATCAAGCGCGAATTGAATCGCCTAAGCATAAATGATATGTTCCACCGAATATAGATTCGATTATGGTGACCCGCTCATCACCCTCAATGAAACGGCAAATCATCTTCGCCGGCTTCGACTTTTACAATGGCGACATGCGCTTAACGGATAAGCGGAAATCGCTGCGTCAAGAAGCGCGCGAGTTTGTCGAGTTTGACGTGCTGCCGACGATCCATCCTTATTGAGAGAAGGCGGAATTCCCCTTGGCAATCGCCCGTACAATGATCGTCGCCGAGATCATCTACACCAACGAACGAATGAATGAGGTCAACCTGCTGTTGGTGGGGCGGGAGCCGACTGGGTTGAATGCTTTTGTTTAGTACGGTTGCCAGAATCCACAATAGAACTGGCAACTGTAGTAGCCTGTTTTCATTTCGCACAGGCGCGCGGAGATCGGCTGCAAATTGTATTTCAATTGGCGCAGTATGATCTTTGGCGAAAAAGAACCGTTGAATTTGCAATAGTTTTTAGGTAAAATAGCAAATCAAAATACGATGAAACAGAGAGCTTATTCTCAGAATGTGCTTTAATATCGATAGTTTTCCTGTCCAATAGCCGGTATATTGTTTAATGAATAGCACAAAAATGCTACAATATTTTTTGGAAAATTATTGAAAGAGTTTTGAATACATCTTTTGGCTTATGATGCGAGGTAACATCAAGATGGGTTCACATGAATTCATACGTTTTCCTCCATATGAAATAAGGCTGACGCCATCGCTCCTAATGCTATTGGGCGAGATCCAGGCGGAGTTGAATCAGATCGCTAAGATTCCGATATCGCCTCAGGAGCAGCATAGACTGAAGGTACTGTACTTCGCTCGAGCCGTCCACAGTACAACAGCTATTGAAGGTAATACGTTGTCGGAAGATGAGGTATTGCAGATCGTTGAAGATATCGATTCATCAACTCCCTCAAAAAATTACGACGAGCAGGAAGTCCGCAATGTTATCGAGACCTTGAACGCGATTATTCAAGATCTATTGGACGGTAACAGCGCTCCGTACTCGCTGACGCTTCTTAACAGCTTTCATCGGCAACTAATCTCCGAAACTGGGACTCCGAATTGCAGCGACGAAGAGATAGGCGATTTGCGAAAGCATTCGGTAACAGTCGGGCGCTACCTCGGTCCGCCTGCGAGTGAATGTCGTGAGTTTGTCACCAAACTCTGCGAGTGGCTGAACGAGGACGCATCTATACCTGCAGGATTGGAACGATACGACTTAACTTGGCAGATTGTTCGGGCGATAATCGCGCACATTTATTTTGCCTGGATCCATCCATACTGCGATGGCAACGGCCGAATGGCGCGTCTTATAGAGTTTCGACTAGCATTTGCTGCGGGAGTGCCGGACTTCGCGGCTCATCTGTTCAGTAACGTGTATAACAGGCGACGATCGAAGTACGTAGCATTACTGCAGGAATCTCACGGTGAGTATTCGGATGGCAAGTATTCATCATGTGCAGACATTCAAAGCTTTGTTGAGTGGGCTTTAGAGTGCTACAGACATGAACTTCACGAACAAGCGCTTTACATATATAGTTCCCAGGCGACTGTAATTTGGCATGACTATATTTTCTCGAGTTTCCCCGAAAAACTGAGCAACGCACAACGCCGCCGCCGGAGGCTTGCGCTAGATTTGACTCATCCTGAGTTTCAGGAACCCGTTAGAATTCGCGACATTCGAACTCTTTCCCCAGCTGTAGCAGTGGCCTACGCTGATGAAAGCGACCAGACAATACGAAACGACCTCAATGTGTTGATGGATATGGGATTAGTTCAACGGGCTGATGGTGGCTTCAGGCCCAATACCGATATTTTGACAGGCTTCTTTGCAAAATCTCGAGACACAGATGTGTAACGGCGAGACACTGAAAAGAGCGCGCCAGCGGACACGCTCTTTCTGCGATTCGCTTCCCTGACGAGCTGTCCGCTTAGTTAGCCTTCCATCGCCGCGCCGACCAGATTCTCGCCCGTGTTGACCTCCGCCAGGGCCGCTATGGCAAGCTTGCCCGAGATGCCGGTGGGCGGGTTCGGCGCCCAAGCGGCTAGATATTCAGTGGTGAACGCCTTGCCGGCGTCATTGGCTGCCAATGACGCTTCCTCACTATCGAAAACACTGATGCCCACAACGGTGTCCTCGCCGTCGTTGAACGCGTATTGGGCGAATAAACCACCCAATTCTTGCAGCGCCGGCAGCAGGTGAGCGATAGCCAGGTCATTCGCTTCGTCAAAATGCCTCAGGTCGAAGCCTTCATAGAAGCGTATGCTGGCATATAACTCGCCAGAGCCAGCATAATCGTCCGAAGCGAGCAGCGCGGCGACGTAGTCGATCGACAGGGAGCCTTGGTAGATTGTCGGCGGGTTGGGCAGCAAGGGCGCCAAGTTTTCCGCGACGAATTCGCTCGCGGCGTCGTTGGAGGCTGAAGCCTGCTCGGGTGAATCGAACAGGCTGACAGTCGCCAGCATGTCCGCCGCCGTCAGGAAGTAATAGCCGATGAAGCCGTCGTTTTCGCGAATGATGGGTAAGAAGCCGGCATTGGTCAGGCGCGCTATTTCCGCCTGGTCCGCCGGATTGATGCCGTCATAGACGCGGATGCTGGCGAAGACTGCATCGTCCATCATCGCCGGGGCCGCCAGATTCCCGCCCTGGTAAAGATCAGCCGACGCCGCCACCGCCAGACGCCCGCTGACACTCAGAGGATCTTCCGGCAGCCAGCCTGCCATGTGCGCCGCGATGAATTCAGCGGCGATGTCGGAGCCGAGCTGCAAACTCGCCTCCGAATCCATGATCCGCAGCGCAACCGCCTTGTCTATGCCATCGCTGATGCCATAGTAACTGTAGAGACCGCCCGTGGCGCGCAGGTCTGGCAGCAAGATGGATTCGACCAAGGTCACGGTTTCATCCAGGCGCGTCATGTCGAAACCGTCGTAGATCGCCAGCAGGGCGTGGAGCGGCATCGCCACATCTTCCGCTGTCATGCTCTCGTCAAAGGCAGCGGCAAAAAGCTGCGTGCTTACTTCCAACGCGCCCTCAACGATCAACGGCGGGTTGGGCAGCATTGGCGCCAGATTTTCCGCCACAAATTCGCGCGCCGCCGCGTTGGAGGCTGAAGCCTGGTCAGCTGAATCGAACATGCTGATCGCCGCCAGCACATCCCCGGCTGGCAGCAGGTAATAACCGACGAAGCCGTTGCTCCCGCGCATGATGGGCAAGAAGCCGGCAGCGGTCAGGCGGGCGATCTCGTCCTGATTCATGGGGTCGACGCCATCATAGACGCGGACGCTGGCGAAGACTTTGTCTTCTATCTTCTTGTCTTCGATCAGGTTTTGCCCCATCCGTATCTCCGCCAGTGCGGCGACGCCCAGGCGCCCGTTGATGCGAATCGGTTCATCGCGTCGATGATCCGCCAGGTTTTCAGCCACGAAGGCCGCGGCTTCTTCGTTAGCCGCCAGCGCGTTGGCTTCGGTATCAAAGATGCTGAAGGCAACAACTGTATCGATGCCGTCATCCAGGTTGAGATAGCCGATGAAGCCCGTCATCGTCTGCTGAATCGGCAAGAAGCCTGACGCGGTCAGGTCGACAATCTCTGTACGCCTGCTCATATCGTAGTTGCCGTAGATGCGCAGGGCGCCGTAAAGCTCACTGACGCTGTCGGCATCCGCCATTCCTTCAACGAGAGCCGAATATCGGATATCAAGCTCGTTTTCGAGGATTCGCGGTGCATTGGGCAGCAAGGATGCCAGACTCTCGGCCACGAACTCACGTGCCGTCTCGGTGGATGCCGCCGCCTGGTCCGCCGTTTCAAACAGACTAACCGCCGCCAACATATCCCCGGCTGGCAGCAGGTAATAGCCGACGAAGCCGTCGCTCTCGCGCATGATCGGGAGCAAGCCATCGTCCACCAAGCGCGCGATTTCATCCTGATCCATGGGGTCGACGCCGTCATAGACGCGGACGCTGGCGAAGACGCTGCCCGCCTGAGCGCTGACGCTGATCGGCAATGCGGACAATACGGCGAACGTCAATAAGGCGATAAGGGTGAAACATCTTTTGCCTGCGCTGGCAATGCTTTGCACGGAACTCCTCCTGAATGTGTTCATTATGTCAGTCGGTCGCTGCATATCCGGCTGCCAAGCGACAGGCCGCTTATTTTCAGATTAGGGCATTCGAGACTACGACTCAATCATATCAGAAAAACCAAGTTCATGGCGCGGGAACTAAACCGAAAAGCGTTGCGAGCATGGGGGCGCTGTTGCTGCGCGTCGCATGCTTTGGAAGCAAATAGGCTGCAACGGCATGGGAATCATGGGTGAAAACGCCGCGGGTGATAGGCTTAGGCGCGCGCCCATGCCGGCAATTGCGCGTCCAGCTGCTTTAGCTCTTCCTGGGTGATGGGGCGGATTTCGGTATCGTTTAGGTGCGTATCGCGATTCTCGACGATGAGAAAGCGGACATCGCGCGTGGTCACCAGATTATGCCAGACACCCGCAGGCACATTATAGATTTTGCCCGTCTCCATCACGACTGCCGCCAGGGCGCCGCCATCGGGGCGGGTGAAGAGCAGCGCTCGTCCAGATAGCAGCACGAAGACCTCGTCGGTATGATTGTGCCGCTCGATCTCATTGAGGTTGCGCCGGTCGAAGAGCGGCTCCCAATTGAGCAGGGCGGCTTGCCAGCCTTCGGTGAATACCAGCGGTTCATAGCCTTCGCCCGACCAGTCATAGACTTCCAACATGGATGATCCTCCAGCGCCTGCCCAGTGATTTCGATGAGATGCGCCTTCACCGCGGCGCCTGTTCGCATGACAGTCGCGACGTATTGTTGACAGATGTCCCCGTCCATTGTTATCGTTTTCCTAATTCTTTGAACAGGGGCATCATTCGCGTCTCGGGGTTTCATTCAGGCGGCTGCTTATATTGTTGCCCCGGCGGGCGCGCTTTGGTGAATCCACGAGGATTTGCACAAACCACCTAGCGGATAAGGATTGGACATGGGCAATAGCGCTGAATTCACCACGGTATTCGGACGCAACTTGATCGGCGAGCTGCCGAACTTTGTACACCAGCCGTATCTGGTCGTCACCATGGCGGATCTGTGGGATCTCTTCGCCCACCACTTTGATGACAATCTGGCTGGTCCTTACTTCGTCAGCACTATTGATGGCGATGAGCTGAAAGAAGAAGTCGCCAAGCTGCCGCCTTGCAGCTGCATCATCGGGCTGGGCGGCGGGCAGGCGCTGGATGTCGCCAAGTATTTCGCCTGGACGCTGCGGCTGCCGCTCTTTCAGGCGCCGACCTCAATGTCGGTCAACGCCGCCTTCGGTCATCGCACTGGGCTGCGCTTCAGCGGCAATGTGCGTTATGTCGGCTGGGCGGTGCCGGAGGCGGTCTATGTCGATTTTGACGTGATTCAGAATGCGCCGCCGGTGGTCAATCGCAGCGGCATCTGCGAGATTCTCTGCTATCACACTGGGCACGCCGATTGGCGACTGGCTCACGCGCGCGGCAAGACCGAAGACAAATGGCCCTATGATCAAGCGCTGGTTGATGAAGCGCGGGCGGTGATGGCGACGGTGATGGACGCGCTCGATGATATCCGCGAGGTGAACGAGAAGGGCATCCGCGCCTTGATGACAGCCAACCGCTGGGGCGGGGCGGCATTCCACAACGCCGGCTGGAATCCCCGGCACATCGAAGGCGCGGATCATTTTCTGTTCTACGCGCTGGAATACTATACGGGAAAGAAATTCATCCATGGGCTGCCGGTCTGCCTGGGCATTTATGTCGGCTCGCTGCTGCACGATGACAAAGCGGGTGAGATGCTGGAGGCGATTGTGCGCGCCGGCGTCGACATCCGCCCCGAGGCGATGGGCATCAGTTGGGACGATGTGACGCACGCGTTGGTCAATATGCGCCAATTCGTGCGGGAGGCTGGTTTGTGGTACGGCATCTTCCATGAAGCGGAGATTGATGCGTCTTTTGTGGCGCAGGTTCGCGAGAACGTCGAAGCGGCTTATGTTGGCGTGACGCTTTGATTGGTCGAATGGATCAGTGATGGCGCTTTCCATGCGGGAGAAACAGATGTCGAAGCTCGCGATTCATGGCGGCAAGCCCGCCAAAACCAAGCCATTTCCCGCCTGGCCCATCTTCGACGAGCGCGAACGCCAAGCCCTCAATGAGGTGCTGGAGAGCCGCGTTTGGTGGCGGACGCCGGGCACGAAGACCCTCGCCTTTGAGCGCGAGTTCGCCGCATTTCATCAGGCGAAACACGGCATCGCCGTCACCAATGGCACGCACGCGCTGGAAGTCGCGCTGGCGGCGCTGGGCATCGGCGCGGGCGATGAGGTCATCGTGCCAAACGCCACCTTTGTCGCCACCGCCAGCGCCGTACTCTTCGCGGGCGCGCTGCCGGTCCTGGTCGATGTCAGCGCCGACAGTTTTTGCATCGATCCCGAATTGGCGGAAGCGGCGATCACGGCGCATACCAAGGCGATCATCCCGGTGCACATGGGTGGACGCCCGGCTGACCTCGATCATCTGACGGCGCTCGCCGAGAAGCATGGCATCGCATTGCTGGAAGACTCGGCGCATGCCCACGGCAGCGAATGGCGCGGGCGCAAGGTCGGCGCCTTTGGCATCGGCGGCACTTTCAGCTTCCAAGCCAGCAAGACGATGACCGCCGGCGAGGGCGGCATGATAATCAGCAACGATGTCGATTTCGAGCGGCTGGCGCGCTCGGCGCATGATTGCGGGCGAATGCCGGGCGAATGGTTCTACAGCCATTTCATCTATGGCTCGAATTACCGTTTGAGCGAATGGCAGGGCGCTGTGCTGCTGGCGCAGTTGACGCGGCTTGACGAACAGACCGCCCGCCGCCACGCGAACGGACGCCTGCTTGACCGCACCCTGGGCGCAATCCCCGGCATCACGCCGCAGTCGCATGACAGCCGCATCACGCGCAACGGGCAATACGCATATATCTTCCACTATGACAAGCGCGCTTTCGCTGGCGTCGAGACCGATCGCTTTGTCGCGGCCCTGGAAGCCGAGGGCATCCCGACGCAGGCGCCTTATCCGCCGCTGCATCAGCTCGATCTGTTCACCAGCGGCGCTTATCGCGGCCGGCTCAGCGGCGCGCAGGCGGAAGCCAGGCACGACTTTCTCGCTGATATCTTTCCCAATTCGCAGCGCGAAGCCTGGGAAACCGTTTGGATTACGCAGAACGCGCTCTTGGGCGATGAAGAAGATATGATGGAAATCGCGGCTGCTATTAGCAAGATTCGTGAGCGCGCGCGCGACCTTCTGTAATCTTCTGGCGCTCGGAAGCAAACTCACCGCTGCTCGCGGCGCGGGAGCGGCAAAAGTCGCGGGCGATCGTCTTTGCCGAGTGTTGTGACGGTTTTTTTCACCACAGTCTCCCGCAAGTCACGACTTGGCTCACACAAAATAACGAGCCAGTAGCTTCGCTTGCGATCAGTAAAATGCCTGGAAACTCTGACACGATTGCGTGACAAAATACATTCACTAGACTCCGAATCTGCTGATTCGGGCCCGCATTCAATTGAGTTTTCGTCTCACGCAGTTACTTCAAATGGCAGCGTACGGTCGCTTAACCTCTAAGGGCTAATCTTATTTTGAGCCTCTAAGGACTATGCGTGACGATAGATCGACCAGTTATCGCAGACTGTGGTAGGCGCTCATCCCTAATAGGATGTCGCAAAGAGAACTGGCACTTTCCGCTGCCGCCTGAAGTATAACGCGGAAAGATCGAAAGAGGCAAAATCAGTGAAAAAAACAGCTTTTCAATAGCAATCCCTTCCAATTATCGTATAGGCTCGTTAAATAAGAGTACACAGAAGTAGAACAAAGTAAGTAATGCAACAAAATGAAGGAACGTCGTAGGGGCGACTCTTGAGTCGCCCACATGTACAATGGCGACATAGTGGGCGAGACAAGTCTCGCCCCTACAGATCTCGAATCAGATTAGCATCGCCCTTTTTCGCATGACTTAATTGCGTTTACTTCTGTGTTCTCTATGGTGAAAAAACCTGTGTCGTGTTCGCAAAGAGAATTATATCCACGATAATCGCCACACCCGAAAGCTGTAGGGGCGAGCCCGTGGCTCGCCCACAAAATAGACGATGGCTTCTGTGGTGATGCGGACGGTCAAATATCCGCCCGCCCAAAGCCGGATTTTGCGATCGAGCCAATCTCGACTAGAATGATCTATAAGGCATAGTGAAAGGCGCCGCACCATGGCAGTTACCAAATCCGCAGACCGATTGATGCCCGCCACATCCGCCGGGCGCGCCATCGCCGGCATACCTGCAGACAACATCCGTTTGGATTGGCTGATGGCGCTCATCTGCTGCGCCATCGTATTTGGCTTGTACATCGACGGCTGGGCGCATAACCACGGCCAGGTCGATGACAGCTTCTTCACGCCTTGGCACGCGCTCCTTTACAGCGCTGTTGGCTTATCAGGTCTCGTTCTGATCGTGAATCACTTTCGCAATGTCAGCAAAGGTTATCGCTGGAGCAAGGCGCTGCCCGCCGGTTATTCGCTCTCGCTAATCGGTTTCTTCGCCTTTGGCGCCGGCGGGCTCGTCGATATGCTCTGGCATGAAACCTTCGGCTTTGAAGAGGGCATCGAGGCATTAATTAGCCCATCACACCTCTTCCTAGCCGTGACGGGCCTGCTCATTATGACCGGTCCCATACGCGCGCTCTGGCGGCGGGAGAGCGATGGCAGTTGGGGCGCGCTCGCCCCCGCCATACTTTGCTTCATCTGCATAACCTCCGTATTTACCTTCTTTAACGCCTACGCGCCCATCGGCGGCGATATGATTATCCTGACAGGAGCGCGCCCCGAATCGCACAGTTTGCATGACATCGCCGGCATCACCCCCTTCGTCATCCAAAGCAATATCCTGCTGGGCGCCGCCCTCTTCATGGCGCGGCGCTGGACCCTGCCCTTCGGCGCGCTCACCCTGCTCTTCGTCGTCAATTCGCTGCTGATGACCTGGTATCGCGTCGGCGAATCTGGCGAATTCATCTTCGCCATCAGCGCCGCGCTCGTCGGCTTGCTGGCTGATTATCTGCTGGGCGGCTCGCAGCCCACTGAAACCAGCAGGCTGCGGCTGGCTGCTGTCCTGGTCCCCTTCGCCTACAGTCTCGGCGCGATGCTGGTGATCCATATTCTGGGCAATAGCGTCTGGGGCACGGGCGGGCTTTGGTGGCTGATCCACATGTGGCTCGGCATCCCGGTTTTGGCCGGCGCCTTCGGTTATGGACTGAGCATGTTAATGAGACAGCCCGCCACCAGCCCCAGCGAATCGACCTAAGACGCCAGCGCGCGCAAACAAGTCATGCGAAAAACCATGTCGCTTTGTAATCTCCCCTTCCCTAGCTGGCTGCTGCGGACGGGACGGGTTGAATTGATTTGGGTGTGATGGCGACAGGGCATCAAACTCATGCCTCAAAATAGACGAAACTTGTAGGGGCGACTCTGTGAGTCGCCCAAAAGCGCGCGAAAATGTATCGCTTTGGATCGAGGATTCGTCCAACCAAGTAACTGTCCTGACCTCAGTAACTGGCTGGGGAAAGGGCTGGGAGATGGGGTAAAAATACTGCAATTCCAAATGCCGAAGCTTCGGCTGCGGTTCATCCTTGGTCTCTTGCTGCTTGCAGTCGCCGCCTGCCGCCAGCAGCAAATCACCAGCGCCGACATCCGGCTTGAATTGCAAGCGAGCGATAACCGGGTCGGCGAAACTACCTTGCTGGCATCGGCAATCGACCGCCGTGGCAATGCCATCGCCAACCCAGGCAAGCTAAGCATCCGCGGCGATATGAGCCACGCCGGCATGATCCCCGTCTTCGCCGAATCTGACCAGTCGACCGATGGTGTTTTCAGCCTGCCCTTCACCTGGACGATGGCCGGCGGCTGGATCGTCGAAGCCAGCCTGACGCTGCCAAATGGCGATAAAGCCGTCGAGACCTTCAGCTTCGAGATCCTCGCCGAAGCCGGCGCTGAAGATAGGTCGAATATAGCTCACAGCGGCATGGGCGGCGCGCCGAGCGAAACCAGCGCCGTCTACATGCGCATCAGCAACCGCGGCCAGGCCGATCACGTCATCACCTCCGCCGAAAGCGCTGCCGCCGAGCAAATCGACTTTCATCAAACGGTGGTGGAAAACGATGTCGCCCGCATGGACGCGCTCGATGCGCTGGTCATCCCCGCCGGCGAGACGCTGGAGCTGCGCCCGGGCGGCGCCCACATCATGCTCTCCCGCTTGACCGAAGATCTACGGCTCGACGGCAAAATCGCGCTCCAGCTCAAATGCAGCGCCGGCGAGCTTTACGCATTGGATGTCAGCATCGCCCACATGCCGCTGAATGAACCGGATGACACGGTAACTTTCGGCGACCTCGTCTTCAGCCACCGCTGGGCGCGCCCGGCAAGCGCTGGGGGTATGGCTCATGCTGGCATGCCGATGACCGAGGATTCATCCGGTTGAGGCCTATGAACTGAACACCTTGCGAAGCTTGTCCGCGGCTTGTTGATTTTCTTCAGGTTCTTGATAAATGAGCCGAATGCTAAGACTTTACCACTGATGCGCTTCCAAGTAAGTAATGCATAAGACAAGGAGCGCGTAGGGGCGTCACGTTGAGACGCCCGCTCTTCCGGCTAACTTCTTTGGGCGTTTCGGCGAAACGCCCCTACAGACGTGCTTAGCATGACTTGCCGGCGCATACTATAGTAGCAGTCTTGCAGAATTAGATGCGTAACTCAATTCCTCCCGCCCGCAACCCACCGCGCCAACGAATAATCCCGCAGCCCCGCCGGCAATAGTCGCAGCAGCGCCTCCCCCTCTGCCGCATCCAGCGGGCGCAGCAGCAGCAAAATAGCCACATAAACAGCCCCGCTTGCGACAAGCGCTAGCAAAGACTGACCCAGCGCGAATAAAGCCAGCAGCATCCCCGCCAGCGCAACCAGCGGCCGCCATAGCAAACTCAAGACCCGCAGCCCTTCCAGCTTGCGGCTGACCAGAATCATAAAGGGCAAGAAGAGAACAACTTCCGAGGCGATGGTCGCCAGCGCCGCCGCTTGAAAACCATATTGGGGAATGAAGATGGCATTCGCCACAATATTGAAAATGACCGCGGCCGCGAAGGCTCTTGTGATCATCCGCTGCAAGCCAAGCGCCACCAGCGCGTACTGCGTCAAGCTGTTCATCCAGCCGATTGGAATGCTCCAAATCATCAATTGCAGGGCGATGGCGCCATCGGGGATATAACGCGCCCCGCCCAGAATCAGCGTCAGCGGTTCAGCCAGGGCGGTGAACGCGACCGCCAACGGCAGCGTCGCCGCGAAAAGCAGCTTGATGCCAAAGCGATACGTCTGGCTTAGCGCCGGCCGATCATCCTGCGCCTGCCGCGACATCACTGGGAAGAGCGCCTGCGTGAAAAACGACGGCACGATATTGATCGCCAGCAGCCACTTATAACCGGTGCTGTACTGCGCCACCGTCTCCGCGCCCTTCAGCGCCTGCAAAATCAAGATATCGACTTGAAAAAACACCGTCGCCAAAAAGTGATTCAGCATCAGCGGCAGGCTCTCGCTCGCCATCTCGCGGATCAGCCGCAGATCGGGCAGCCGCCTGCCGATGCGTCCGATGAGCTTGCGCCCCGCCCACAGCAAAACCAGCAGCGTCAGCGTATTGTTGAAGATGCTGATCGCCGCCAAGCCCACGATGCCGTAACCCAGCAGCAAGGCGATCACGCCGAAGACCGCCTTGTTCATCGTCGTGATCGTCGCGATCGCCGCGGGCCGCTCAGCCTGCTCGTTGGCATAGAAGAGCGAGGTCATGCCCTTCGACAGGCTCGCCGGGAACAAGCCGATGTACAGCAAGCCGATAGCAACCAAGCCATCGCTGCTGATCGCTTCCGCGCCCGAGCTCTGCCACAGCAGCATGACGCCCGCCAGCAAGGGGGCGCCGGCGAAGCTCAGCATCAGGCGGAAGAACGATGTGGTGTACAAGTAATAACCGGCGCGCGCGCGCTTTTGCGATGCCTCGCGGATGAGGAAGAGATCCAAGCCGAAATTGGTGAAGATGTCGAAGGCGACGAATAATACAATGGCGAAGTTGTAAATCCCCACATCCGCCGGCAGCAGCAACCGATACATCACAATGGCAAAAGCCAGGTCGATGCCGCGATTGAACAGGTTGAGGATGATCGGCGCGGCGCTGTTGCGCGCCACGCGAGCCAGCCCCGAAGACGCCGCCGTGTTCAAGCCGATATAAGCGCGCCAAAACCAGGCTCCCATCAGGAAGAGAATGACCGCGGCGCTGATCGACGAGGCGAACATGCCCAGCTGCATGCTCGCCGGGCTGTAAACCAGCCGCACAGTCCAATCGCCCGCCGGCAATTCCACCCCCTGCAAGGTCGCCAGCACCAGCCGCACCGCCAGCCCGAACTCGGCTTCCTCGCCGCTGCCGTAGGGGCGGGCGAAGGCGCGCCAGCCAGGCATGTAGCTCTCGCTGACCACCAGCCAACTGTCCCGCTCGAGGCTGACATCGATGAATTTCTCGCGTCCGCTGTCTCGGCTGATTGCCGCCGCTGCGTAACGCGGCACATGCAAGCCGCCGCCCAGTATGTCCAGCTCGGCGAATCTGAAGCCGCCTCCGGCTTCCGCCAGCCAGCGCGCATCCCAATCCGCCTTGTCAACGGTGAAGGCGCGCGGCATAACCGACTGATTCTCCCAAATCGCCACTTCCTGCCGGTAGACATCCTCCCAGCCCGGCAGATACATCTCAAAATCGGGCGCCGTCAGCACATAGCGCACATTGAGCAGGTTTAGCAAATCGGTCTGCAGAACCCGCTGATAACCGGCGGGGCTGCGCCCTTCATCGGTGTAAAGCGGCGCGATCTGATTATGAGCCAATAGATGCTGCGGCTGCAGCGACCGCATCGTCGCCACATACCCAGCCGGGATGATGCTGTCATAGCCCCGTATATCATCCAAGCCATAACGCATGCCCGTATTCGGATGCAGAATGGGACCATCTTCGGGCCGCTCGAGGCTGGTCACGCGGAAGCGCCCCGCCTGCCCCTGCAAGAATTCAACAGCAGGCGGGGTAAAATCCAGCAGCAGCGGATCGCTCGCCGGGTTGAAACCATAAGACGCGATCAGCAAATCCGCCGCCGTCAACGCCAACGCCAGCGCCGTCCAGCGCGTCGAACGGCGCCAAGCCGCCAATAGAAACAAGCCGCCGCCAACGAGCAGCAGCGCCCCCAGCGTCAGCAATTGCGGCTTCTGATAACTGAAGAACATCCGCCCATCAGCGAAGGCGCGATCCGCCCCCGCCAATTCCGTGACCAGGCGATTCAACAGCGGCTCGAAGCGCGCGAAATCGGCTTGGATCGCCGCGGCGCCCAGCAGCGGCGCCAGACCGGCAATCAGCCCGAGCAGCCCCAAGAGCAGAGCCGTCCGGCGCCTTCCGCGCCCAGCGCACAAGCTATGCAGACCAATGCCCGCCAGCGCCGCGATCGCCAGCGTCAGCGCATACACCCAGCGAAATGGCGAATTCAGTTGATTGATCCCCGGCAGCCGATAGAGCAGCGCATAACTCGGCGCGCCGAACATAAATGACAATGCGATTAAAGCCAGCAAGCCAAAGATAATGACATAAGGCGCCAGCTCCCGCCGCCAAAAGCCGCGGACCAAGCCGCAGAGCGCCAGCAGCAGCGGGAGGACGCCCACATAAAGCGCGCCTTCGACATAATTCTTGACGCCCCAGTAGATAAAGTCTCGCGAGGCGCCGGCAGCATCGCTTAAGTCGCTGATCAGCTCCCCGCTGAATGCGTCCACATAACTGTGATGCGCCGGGCTGCCATAAAAGTTCGGCAGCAGAAACTGCAAGAAGTCGCGCGGCGGATGGGCGTAACCCAAGACTGTCTCCAGGCTTGAACGCTCCGCCCGCCAGTTGCTCCCGACAAATTCATATAAGGGGATCAATTGCAGCGCCGCCAATCCGATGCCCAGCGCCGGCAGCGCCGCCAGCCACATTGAAGACGACAGCGCCCACCTTGTCGGGAATCGCCCGCTTTCGCGCCAGCGCCGCGCCGTCGCCCAAATCAGCCGAAACGCCGCATAATAAGCCGCGATCAACAGCGTATAAATCGTCAGCTCAATATGCCCCGCCAGGATGTTGCAGCCGACCGCCAGCGCGCCGATCACCACCCAGAGCAGCGCCGTGCCGCGGAAGATCCACAGGCTGCGCCCGCGCGCGATATTCTCGATCATCCAGAGAATCAGCGGCAGCCAGACCGCCGCCGCCACGATCATCGGGAAAACCGCGCTGGCGATCAAAAAGCCCGACAGCTGATAGACGATTCCAGCCAGCCCCGCCCCCGCCCGGTTGATGCCCAGGGCGCGCAGGAAACCAGCCATAAAGGCGCCCGCCAGCCACAGATTAACCACAATGAACCAGCCGTAGGCGGCGCTCAAGGGCAAGACATAATAGATGATGCTGAGCGGATAAAGCGCCGAATGCTGCCCGGCGGCGAAGAACGGAACGCCCCCGAACAGATGCGGGTTCCAAAGCGGGATCTCGCCTTGCGCGATCTGCGCCCGAATAAAGCTCTTCCACTGCAAGTTCTGCAATACCATGTCAGAAAGCAAGTGGTTATGCGGGGTTGCTGGCGCCCGCGTCACATCGCGATAGGCGGAATAAGGCAAATGCTGGAACAGATTCTCGCTCGGCAGCAGGGTGCGGCTGCCAAGCGTCTGCTGATGGAACATCACCAGCGGCGCGATGAATAGAATCAGTATCAGCGTGAGATCAGGCGCGACTCGGCGGCTTAAGGACATCTGCATTGTTGTTCACCAGTTCTCTTAATGGAGCCGCGGCGCTCCTTTGGAAAGTACTTTTGTTATACACAGGCGCGTGGTTTTTGCCTAGTCGAGCGAAAGCAATGACAATATCCCAAGCAACTGCGGATTTATCCCAAGAATTCTGCGATATATCCCTTGCGCCGCCGTCGAATCGGTCTAGAATTGTAGATATCTGAGCCTGTCATCCGGCTCTCACGGTCGCCTGCTGACCTCTTTTCGCCGGGCAATCTCCGCTGGCGCAAGTCGCTCGGCGACCAAGTTGCGTCATCGAAATAGCGGCGGAAATCGTCATGGTTCTAATTAAGGGGGCGGGCTTATCGCAACGCAGCAGGCGGAACTCAAGCAATATCCCCTAAGGGAAACGATTATGGCGAACAGTCTGTTCGACAATCGCTATCGATACAACTTCATTTATCCACGGGGCCGCTCGGGCGAGACCCTGCGCGCGGTCGATACCGCCGCCGATGAGCGCCCGGTGGTCATCAAGCGCCCCAACCCCAACGACGCGCCGCCCATCCGCGCGGGCCAAGAAGTCAGCATCATCAACGAACGCGAGGCGCTAAAACGCCTGGCTGGCCACCCGGTCTTGACCGAGCTGCTGGGCAGCGGGCAATTCTTCGTCGGCGGCATCCCCCAGCAATACATCGTCATGGAACGCGCCGAAGGCTTGGTCATCGAAGAAGAAGTGGTCAGCCTCGCCGGCATGCATCAACGCCTGCCCGAGCTCGAAATGCTGGAAATCCTGGACCGGCTGATCGATCTCTTGCGAACCGCCCACGATCGCGACATTGTCTACAACGATGTCGACGCAAAGCACTTGTTTTGGAACCGCGAGCGCTACCAACTCAAGGTGATCGACTGGGGCAACGCCGTCTTTCTCGAAGGCGACGAGGCGACCCTGGGCGGCATCAGCCGGCAAACCGACATTTACCAAATCGGCGAGCTGATTTATTTCATCCTGTCCGGCGGCTACCGCATCGAGGTCCCGCGCGACGCCGATGCCGATTTCCTCGTCGACTTCCACCAAGACAGCGAATCCATTGATCCGCGCCTGCAAGCGATCGTCACGCGCGCCGTACATCCCAATCTGCGTTATCGCTACGCCTCGCTCAGCGAATTAAATGCCGACCTGCTGCGTTATCGTACGCCGCTGGAGCAAGACCGCAACTCGATCGTCTCGCGCGCCATCGACAAGCTGCGCGCCCCGGATTTGAGCCGCAATGACTTGCAGGCGCTGCAAACCAATCTGCAAATTGCCCTGCGCCAGAACCCCGCTTACCCAGCCGCCCGCAGCGCGCACCAGGAAATCGTCGACAGGATGCGCGATCTTGAAGTCTCGGCTGATCTCGATGCCGTCAGAATCTATATGCGCAGCCACAATTGGAGCAGCGCCGCCGATCTGCTCTCCGAACTTCGCGGGCGCGCCGGCAGCAAAACCAGCGGGCTTGTGCATCTTTTGCTTGATTGGTGCCTGATGCTTGCCGACAGCCAGCTTAGCCAGACGCCAGCCTCGGTCGCCGATGCCGCCGCCCTGCTCTTTGAATACAAAGTGGATAAAGCCGCCAACACGCTATTGGCTGGGCACACAGAAAACGAGGACGACCGGCTGCTTCAATGGCGCCTGGCGGAGCGCGTCTCCTCCCATTTCCCCGATGTGCTGCTGCTCAAGCCCAACCTCTATCGGCTCGATAGCGCCATCCAGCGCCTGGAAGCGGAAGGCATCCCCATTGACGAGCCGCGCGCTATCCTGGCTCGCATCAATGGCGCGCTATCCGAGGGCGCTCTGCTGGAGGCGCCCGGCGCCGGGCAACTGCGCGATTCTTTTCGCGGCGTGGTTGATAGCCTATCCGCCCTCAACGCCAATCTGCAAACGCTCAGCTTGCAGCATGAATTTTCTGAAAGGCGCTTGCCGCTCAACGCCTTGACGCGCGCGCTGAATGCTGCGATGGCGCTGGCGGATAATATGCATGTCGTCGGCAAGAGCGCCGCCAACAACCCGCGCGACGCCCTCTCCGCCCTTGATGCCAGCCGCGCAATCGACCCCGCGAACCCGGTTTGGGACACGATCGAAGACTTCCTCAGCCTGCTCTACGAAATCCTGCAGAATTGCCAAACCTACGTGCCCGCCGCTGATGGCTCCGACCTGGAAAAATGGCTGGACGTGACGCACGACGAACTCAAACCCTTCGCCGAACAGCTCTTCGACGAAATGCTCGCGGCGATGCTCGACGGCATATCTACCGCGCAGGTCGCCTGGAAGCGCTATCGCGACGTGATCGTCGCCGGCGACAAAACCGAAGCGACCGGCGTATTAACGCGCGCCGCCGAGACCGTGAGCACCATCAGCCCCACCCTTTCCAGTTGGTTTAATCAGTTGGCGAATGTGGTGGAAAAAGCCAGCTATGTCGAACGCCACTCGGTACCAGGCCACCTGGGCCGAACCCTAGCCGATGGTTGGGCTGCCTTCGATCAAAGCCAACTGGCTGATGCGCAGCGGCTGGGCCAGCAAGCGATGGAAATCGCCCGCAGCGAGGGCGAACAATTCATCGCCGAGCGGCTCTGGCGCGTCTCGCGCATCTTGCGCGATTGGGTCGAGCGCAACGGTGTCGAAAGCGAAAGCCGCACGCAGCAGGCGCTGATTGATGTGGAAGACCTCTTCACGGACCACGAAAACCGCGACATCAATAACTTCGCAACCCAGATGCCCAGCACCGAGACCTATCTCAAAGCGATGGGGCAAGGCTTGGTGCAAGGCTTCGCCACCAGCAACACAGCCGCGCTGCGCCTTCTCTTTGCCCACTACATCTTCTCCGGTGTGCTCGATACCCACGATGGCGCCATTGACGACGCACGCTTCTGGCAGGCCGCCTGCCTGCGCGCCCTGCCCGATTTTGCCGAGCGCCATATCGCCCTGCGAAAGCTGGACGAATTCATCGAACGGCGCGCTAGCCTGCTCGCCGCGCAAAACGTCTTTGCCGAGCTCTCCGGTCCCCATATCACCAACAGCCTCGCCGAACTCATTCGCCAACTGGAGAGCAACCCGCAGGCGCGCTTGTTGACGCCGGGCATCCAAAGCCTGAAAGCGCTGGAATCGGCGCTGCAAGATTGGGCGGACGCCGAGTTTCGCTCGGCTGGCAACAAAATCGAGCAAGTGCTGCGCAGCATCACCGAAGCCGAATCCAACGCCAATATCAGCCTGGGCGATTACCGCGCCTGGATGACCGAGCTGCAGGCGGCGCTGGCAGAGCTCAGCGTCAAGCGGCGCAATCTGCTAAGTGAGATCGACCGCCAACTCGACGAGCCGCAGCCGAGCGTGCGCGAAGCCATCCACCTGCAAGCTGACGTCACCGAAGACCTGCTCGGCTACAAGCACGCGCAGATGATGCTGGGCTGGCGCGATACCTATGAAGCCTTCGTCTCAATCTACCAGGGGGACAAGATCCGCAAGCAAAAGCTCGAGGCAATGGACGAGCTTTTCAAAGCGATGTTTATCGATCGCAATCCGGCTTATCCGCTCTTCCGCCACTGGTATCGACAGGTGGAAGCCATGCCCGAAGAACCGCCGGCAACAGAAGAAAAGGCGCCCGAGGACCAACCGGCCGCGCTGGAGCCGGCCTCCATTGAGGAGGCTCAATCGCCCGAACCAGCGCCGCAGGACGAAATGGAAGCCGCGCCCGCCGGGGTCAATCGCTGGGCATTCAACGGCGCTCTCCTAATCGGCATCGCGCTCGTCATCGGCGGCTTGCTCACGCTGGCCGGCAACGGCATCATCGAAGACATCCTGGCTGCGCTGCTCCCCGTCTCTTCGCCCACCGTTTCCGCCGCCGAAAGCGCTGCCCTACCGCCAGCCAGCAGCGAGACCGATGAACTCGAAGCCCGAGCTGTCGATGTAGAGCCGGCTGCGGACGAAGACGCGAGCGCCGCCCTGGCAGCGACTTCGGCGCCAGTTTCTACCGAGCTCCCCAAGCCCAGCGCAATCCCCAGCGAAATCCCGACCCTGGCCAGCACCGAAGCGCCGACGCCGCTCCCGACAGCGGAATTGCCGCCTGCGGGGCTGCAAGGTTCGCAAGACCTGCTCGCCCTATACGCCAGCGCCGATGCAGCGCCCTTTTGGGATGAAAGCCTGTTCAGTCGCGATAGTGGTTCCTGGCGCCTGGGGCGCAATGGCGATGCCGACGGCGATACGATTTTCTTCGCGCCCGCGGCCGCTCTGCTAAACCGCAGCTACGGCAATGAAGCGCCAACGCGCATCCGCCGCGTTCAAGCCGAAATCGCCCTGCACAGCACGTCGCCCGCGCTCGAGGCTTCCGACGTCTACTTCGGCATTCTGCTGCGGAGCGTGGACGGCGAAGGCGAAGCCGGCATTCAGATCCAGCTAGCGCAACCCAATGTGATTAACTTGGCGCTTTACCAAAATGGCGAAGCTCGCGTCATCAGCCAGCGTTCGGTCAACAATCTCATCGCGCGCCTGCGCCTGGATCGCGACCCGTCTTCCGGCGCCCTCAGCGCTTACTTCAATGATTCGCCCATCGGCGAGCCCGTCGATTTCCCGCCCGCCAACAACCCGCTCGAACCTGTCATCTTCGTCAAAGACGGCGGTGTTGTCATCGGCGTCTCCGCCTGGGAAATCACTCTGGACTAAATCACCCGCCTTGCTTGACAAACTGTAGGGGCGAGCACGTGGCTCGCCCTCTCTCTGTCCTCAGTAATTCCAAGAAAGTCATGCGAAAAAGGGCGATGCTAATCTGATTCGAGATCTGTAGGGGCGAGACTTGTCTCGCCCACTATGTCGCCATTGTACATGTGGGCGACTCAAGAGTCGCCCCTACGACGTTCCTTCATTATGTTGCATAACTTTATTGGGCTTACTTCTGCGCCCTTTGTGGTGTAAAACAACGGGCGTCTCAGCGAGACGCCCCTACAAGGATTGTTCTTTTTCGCCTCCGCCGAACAGCCCTCTGTGTTGCCTCGTTTCCTCTGGTTAAAAACCCTCATCCAGGAATACGTCTGTAGGGGCGACTCGGTGAGTCGCCCGCCCTCAACAACTTAGAAATCAACGGGCGAGCCACGAGCTCGCCCCTACGGACTCATGCTTTCGCGCATTCGCTATTTTCTGTGAGCCATGTCGTGACTTGCGCGCAGACCTACTCCGCCACCGCCTCCGCCTCGCGCGCATCGACGCTCTCCCCGCCATTGGAAAGCGCCGCGCCCGCGCTCATGCCCATCGTGCTGACGAAGTTCTGAGCGATGCTCGTCAATTCCATCGGCAGCACGAACTTGGTCGACGGGCTGCTGCCGACCTTCTGCAGCATCTCCATATACTGCAGCGCCATCGTCTTGCCATCGACTGCGCGCGCCCGTTCATGGATCGCCGTCAAGGCTTTGGCGTAACCTTCAGCCGTCAGCAACTGCGCCTCGCGTTCGCCTTCCGCTTTCAATATCTGCGATTGCTTCTGCCCTTCCGCCTCCAGGATCGCCGATTGCTTGCTGCCCTCGGCGCGGGCGATGGCCGCTTCTCGCTCGCCTTCCGCCAAGGTGACTTCGGCGCGGCGATCGCGCTCGGCGCTCATCTGCCGATTCATCGCATCCTGAATCGCCCGCGGCGGCTCAATCTCGCGGATCTCAACCGTCGTAATCTTCATGCCCCAGCGCTCGGTCGTCTCATCCAGCTTGACCCGAAGCACGTCGTTGATCTGATCGCGGCGCGACAGCACATCATCGAGCACAATATCGCCAATGACGGCGCGCAGGGTCGTGGTCGCAATCTTGCCGGTGGCGTCGACCACATCGCCCACCTTGGTGACCGACTGCTCGGGATCGGTGATGCGATAGTAAACCAGAAAATCGATGCCGATCGAGGCGTTGTCTTTGGTGATGGCGGTCTGCGACGGAATATCAATGATCTTCTCGCGCATATCCACCTTGATTGCCGACTCCAAAAACGGGATGACATAAATCAATCCCGGTCCGCGCACGGTCTTGAAGCGCCCGATGAAGAAGATGACCAGCCGATCATATTCCTTGACCGCGCGGATCGCACTGCGCAGCAGCATGAAAATCGCCAGCACGACGATGACTAGCACGATGCCTTGCCCGCCCGCCGACAGCGCTTGTTCCAAATTGCCATTCATGTTTCTCTCCTGTAGGATTATTTGCTTTCGAAATTAACCAACATTGGGACGTAGCTACGATTCTTTCAGCCGCTTCGCCTTCTCAACATGCAGTTCCAAACCATCCCGCTGCGTCACCACGATCTCGGCGCCGCTCTCCAGCCGCGAGCGACTGCGCGCCGTCCACAACTCGCCCTGCACATGCACCGTGCCCCGATCTTCAATCGGCGCCACTACCCGGCCGCGCGCCCCGACGAGGAAGGCGTCCTTTTGCGTCGACGAGAGCGTTCGCTGCTGCATCAGCACCGAGCGCAAAATCGTCCGATGATAGGCAAAAGCCACAAGCAAGCCGACCGCGATCCACAACAGCGACACGCTCGCCCCGTCAAAGAGGAAAAAGCTGGCGCCCGCTTGCAGCGCCAAGCCGCCGATGGCATAGCGCTCCCAATCCGGCTTCAGCAGCGGCAGCAAAAAGAAGAGCGACGCCCCAATCACCAAGGCGATCACGGCGATCCAATTAGTCGCCATTTGTGCCAGCAATACCAGCGTGCCGATGATCAGCGCCGCGCCGCCGATCTCGGCAATGCCGGTGCCGGGGATATAGGCGCCGGTCGCGCTCACCCACAGGCCAGCCATCAGCAGCAGGTAAATTACGTTGGGATCCCTCAATAGCTCCATAATTCCGCCCCTAATCAAGCGCCGCAACAATAACGCATAACACAAGAATAACGATAAAGCCCCAGAATCCCAAACTTAGCAGCAATGTTAACAAGGCAATAACCGCCCCGATTAGCCAAGCCAGCAGGCTGCGAAATCGCGCCGCGAAAGAGAAAAGCCAATATCAGCAATACCAAACAACCCAACTCAAACTCCCGCGCCGCTATATTTCTTAGTATAGGGCATAAATTCCCGCGCCCACCCCCAATTCCTGGGGGTCTACTCGCGAGGCATGGTCAAGCGATAGACAAGAAATCGGTCGCGCTCATAATCCACAGCAAAGCCGAATCCGGCTTCCCGCAGCGCCGCCAGCCAGTCCTCATGCGGCTGATCGATCGGCGCGACAAAGTAGCGCTCGCCCGCTTCATCCAGCGCCAGCGCGCCAGCAACCAGCGCCGCGGGTGTCGGATAATGCACGCGCCGCTTGTTGTGCCACTGCCCCAGATAATAATCCAACTCCCAACCCAGCCAGGGATCGTAAATCACGGTCGCCACCGGCTTCGCATTGAGATGATCCGCCAGCGCGTTAATGCCGTCATTGACGCCTCGGTCGCCGCCGATGCCAGCGCCCGCGGCAAGCGTCCACAGTCCACCCGCGATCAGCAGAGCCACGAAACCGAAACGCAGCCCGCCCGCATGTAGAAGGCGCGCCAACCGACCAGCGGCGAGCAAAACCAACGGCGGCAAGATCAGCAGAAGATAACGATCATAGAGATTGTATTGCAGAATCCCCTGCGCCGCCAGGTAGCCGATGATATAGAGCAGCAGCGCGCGCTCCAGCGACTGCGCCCTAAAGCCAGCCATCGGAGCTCTCGGTTGGTAAAGCGATGCAGCCGCCGCTCCAGCGAGCACGACGCCCGTCGCCAGCGGCGGACCCAGCAGCCACAAACCCGCCTCGAGCCACCGAAGCAAACGACCCAGCCACAACGATGGCTGCGCCAGCCAGGTATCCGGCGAATTATTGACCGCCGCCTGCAGGAAGATGCTGGCTTCGGGTCGCGCGCCATCCCAAATCAGCAGCGCGGCGCTGAAGCCGGTGAGCGTCGTCCCCAGCCGCAGCCAAGCTCGACGCCGCTCGCCCCGCGCCAGCAAGATCAAAATCAACAGCGGAAGCGCGAAAGCCGCCTGCTGCTTGCTCCACAAAGCCAAGCCCAGCGCCGCGCCCGCCCAGGCCCAGCGCCCACTGCACGCGAAGCACAGCGCTGCCGCGGACCAAAACGCCAGGCTCATGTCGGTGAAGGCGCTCGCGCCATAGGCGAGCAGATAAGGAGACGAAGCCGCCAGCAAGCCTGCCAACAGCCCCGTCCAGCGACAGCGATACATACGCCACGCCATGCGCGCCAGCAGCGCCGTCAGCAGAATCGCCAAGAATGCGTTTGGCAAGACGCCCCCGAACTCGCCGATAAGCGGATCGAGATGCAGCACAGCGTCTTCGTCAGCGACAACGCCAAAGGCAACCATGCTCAACGCGCTGAAATAAATCAATAGCGGCGGCTTATCCAGTGGACCGGGCAGCAGCCAATCGCCATTGACGGCGGCGGCGCGCGCGAAGGTCATGAAGAAGGCTTCATCGGGGAGGAAGCGCCGATCGCGCGTAAGTTGGTGAAATTGAGCGAAGCTCGCCAATAGCAAGAGCAGAATCGGCGCCGCCCAGCGCCCCAGTCTCTCAGCCAAAGCGCTGCCGCAGATACTCCAAAACGACGCGGTCAATCGTCTGACGATGCTCCTCGGGCGACCAGCGCATTTCCAGATTCTCATTGCCGATCAGCATCCGGAAAACCGGCAGACACACTTCGTCCCAAACGCCGTTGACCTCGCCCGTCATATAACCCTGCTTGATCATGATCGCCTGCAATTCGCGCGCGATATCTTCATCAATCTTGATCGCGTCCTCCGCGCGCGGCGGCTGAAAATACAGATGATGCAGCCGTACCAGCGCCATCAGATCCGCCACCGGTTCCTGGGCATCGTCAACGCGCAGGTCGAGATAGCGATCGTTATCGCCGCCGTAACCGCCATCCGGGCGCGCCACTTGCACCGCAGCCGACTGCTTGCCGCGCTTGTCGCCGCCGGCATTCTCGCCCGCGCGCAATGCCGCCACCAGTCGATCCGCCAATTCGCCAGCCGCCCGCAGATAGCCAGCCGCCATCGCCTCGATCACATCTTCGCCCGCCAGCAAATTGCCCTGAACAGAAAAGCCGTCGCCCGTCTTATGCCCGGCCCAGTCATGGCACTCGGCGCCCGTGTGCGCGGCGGCGCCACCCTGCGCATCCACCAGCGCCACCTGACGCGTCGCCCGTCCCTCGTCCGCTTCCAGCAGCCGGCTCAAGGCCTCAACCGCCGAAAGCCCTTCGCCCATCAGCGCCAAGCCATCCGGACCGAACCCGATCTTGGCGTAAGATTGCGTCGCCACCGCGCCTGCGCCGGCTCTCGCCCAGGGAACCACCGCGCCAACCGCGGGAAACTTGCTGGCCACAGCTACGCCCCAAGCGTCCTCGTCCGCACAATAAGCGACGATGGAAAAGGTGTGAATGTTCGTCATATCCCGCCTCTGACAATAGGCCTTGGATTATAACAGCACGCGCCCTAAGACGGGAAGATTGGCAGGTTTCCGCAGCAGGGCAAGCGCTCCAAACTCATAATGCGCCGATCGCCACAAACAAATGCAAATCTCGGACCAATCCTTTTATCGCCGACATTGCTATCGCCCTATCGCATCGCAGGCGATTCACGGAGTCGAACGAGCAATTACATGCCAGTGATGCAAAAGAAGCAACGTGTAGGGGCGTCTCTCTCAGACGCCCGCTTACCGTTCCGCGTTCATGTGGCAGGCGCACAGAGTCGCTCCTACAAGGCTTGTCCGCTAATGACAGAAATTCGACTTAACATGCCGCCAATCGGCCAATATCTGTTCGCATAAGCGAACGGTGTAGGGGCGACTTATTAAGTCGCCCGCTGGGTTGCTCAAAAACGTGCTGTCAAGCGGGCGATCAGGTTGATCGCCCCTACAGACAGCAAGCAGACGGAAGAAAAATGGGGGCTGACTCGTTTAATTCCAAGTACCGGTCAAGCCCTACATATTTTCGCTTCTGCGAGCTCGCGCTTACAAGCGAGCCTGACCGTTACTTGTGGGCGGCTGTGGCGGTATAATCGCCTCGCATTCGGAGCGAATAGGAGAGCACATGGAATATCGCATATTGGGGCGCACCGGACTGAAAGTTTCCGTCATGGGCATCGGCGCCGGCGGACCCAGCCGCCTCGGCCAGCGCGACAACAACAAGTCGGAAGCGGAATCGGTCGACCTGGTCTTGCGTGGATTGGACGCCGGCATCAACTTCATCGACACCGCCGAAGCCTATCGCACCGAAGCAATCATCGGCGCCGCCGTCGCTCAGCGCGATCGCAGCAAACTCATCATCTCAACCAAGAAACAGCTGCGCGGCGAGAACATCACGCGCGAGGAACTGCGCGCCGGCTTGCATGACAGCCTGCGCCGCCTGCAAACCGACTACATCGATATCTATCACTTGCATGGGCTCAAGCCGGAACAGTATGCCTATTACCTAAAAGAGATTGCGCCAGGTATGCAAGACTTGCGAGACGAAGGCTTGATTCGCTTCCTCGGCGTCACCGAAAACTGGAGCGGCGACCTGGAGCACGAGATGCTCGCGCGCGCCCTGCAAGACGGCGTCTGGGATGTGGTCATGGTTGGCTTCAACCTGCTGAATCAGACCGCCCGTGAATCCGTCCTCGAGGCTACGATCAAGAAGGACATCGGCGTCTTGATCATGTTCGCTATCCGCCGCGCGCTCAGCCAGCCGGCGAAACTCAAAGCGACCATTCAAAGCCTGATCGACAGCGGCGAAGTCGACCCGCAGGACATTGATCCGGCGAATCCTTTAAGCTTCCTGGTCGATAGCGGCGCCGCGCCAAGCATCGCTGACGCCGCCTATCGCTTCTGCCGCGACGAAAGCGGGACGCACGTCATCTTGTCCGGGACTGGAAATCCCGCCCACCTTGAAGCCAACCTGGCCGCATTCGAGCGCCCGCCCCTGCCAGCGGAAGTCACCGCCCGCCTCAAGCGCATCTTCCGCAAGTCCCGCTCCGTCACCGGCGGCTGACACTTTCAGCTTTGCCACAACACGCAGGGGCAAGCCAGCAACTCGCCCGTACGCGCACTGTTTCTGACCTGCTCGCCTTTGGAGGAACTCTGTAGGAGCGACACTTGGGTCGCCCATCCTGCAATGCCGTAACACATACAAAAAGAGGCAAGCCGCTCGACTTGCCTCTTCGTGGTTTTTTTAATGCTTCAGCAGCGCTTAGTGACCGCAGCCATAGCCATCGAAGTCGGCTACTGACATCGGCACCCGTTCCGTCACATCAATATCGACGTTGAGCGTGCCGTTGGCGCCACCCTCGGCGTGGCTGATGACCAGCGTGTATTGCCCGCTCTTCGACACCTTGAAATTGCTGATGACCGAATCGTACTCGCTGAGCGAAATATCATCATCGCCGATCAGCGCTTGCCCCTCGGGACCAATCAAAACAACCAGCGGATCAACGAAACCCGGCTCGACTGTCGCCACCGCAATATCCAGCGTCTGGCCGCGAACCGCGTCAAAAGGAACGCTGTAGACCCAGCCCTCGCGCATCGGCAGCTCAAAATCGCTGTCGCCTTCAAGCTCGGCGTGGAAGAGCGTGCGCTCGCGATTCATCATCGCATAGTGATAATAATCGGCCGCGCTCGCCGCCGGCTGACCCATCTCTTCATAGCTGATGCCCCGTGAGAGATAAGGCAGAGAGTAGCTTTCGTCCAGTTGCATCGCCGTGCTGATGTGGCTGATCGCAGCCTCATACTCGCCCATATAGCGATAGGCGACGCCCATCCAGTTCATCGCTTCCGCATCTTGCTGATTGATCGTCAGCGCGCGGCGGAAGTTCTCCAGCGCGACGGTGTAATCGCCAGACATCAGCGCGCGATAGGCATCGGCTTTGAAGCGGGCGCCGTCATTGCCCAGCGTGAACATGCCCGCAATATCGAAGGACACTTCAACCCGGCCCTCGGTGCTGCCGCCGGCATGAGTCATCACCAACGCGTACTCGCCACTCACCGGCGCGCGGAACTGCACATAGCTGTCCCACCATTCGCCCGTGTCGTCATTCGCCGTCAAGGGCAGCCCATCCGGATCCAGAATCAGGACCAATGGGTCGGCATCCAGGTCGCGCTGGCTGCTGATGGCGCTAATTACGATCTCTTGATCGGCGCTGGCAGTGAAGGGGAAGACGTATACGATGCCTTCAGACATCGGCACATCAAGGCTGCCCTCCCAAGCCAGATTGTCATTGCGTATGACATTCGTCTTGATCCGCTTGATCCACTCGACATAATCCTTCATCGCGCGGCTCATATCGCCCATCTTCTCGTAAACGATGCCGCGATTCAGATAGGGATAATCGGCATCCGGCGCCAGCGTCATCAGCTTGTCGCAATCAGCCAACGCGCGATCATATTCGCCGATTTCGCTGAATGCCCAGCAGCGGTTGTTCAACGACGCCAGGTCTTCGGCATTCTGCTGCAAAACAACCGAGTAATCCTGCGCCGCCAGCCCATGCTCGTCGATCATGCTGTAGGCATAACCGCGGGCGAAAATCGTATGCAAATCCGCCTCGCCGTCCGCGACCAATGCATCGTAGAGCGCAATCGCCGAGCGATACTCTTCATTGGACAGGCTAGACCACGCCATATTCTTGGCGGCGCTTGCGCTCAAGAAGCCCGTCGGCACGGAGGCTGCTTCCGCCGCCCGCGCGATAACGTCCGCCGCTTCTTGCAGCGCCGCTTCTTGCGCCGCGATGATGGCTTCCATCTCGGCAATCACATCGCTCTTGTCTTCAACCGGCGGCGCCGGCGTGAAGAAACCGATCGTGACCACGACCGCCACCAGCACCAGCAAGCCCTCAATGATCAAGGCGCTCGGGCGCTGGCTGAGTACCCGGTCTTTGAGTGAACGTCTTGGAATATCATATTCCGCGTATGCCTTCTTCATAATCTACCCCCGTTCTTTCAGTCAATGACCACTGATCGAATCTACTTGCCTACGAGTATACCACATCTGGCGCCACCGCCGTCAAGCGGCTGCGCCAGCCCGCCGCCATTGCTATCCATCCGCCTGCCCGACGCTTGCGCCGCGTAAACCGCTTAACTCGCGATACTTGACGTAACTCGCCTGCGCCGCCGAATGATTGCCTAGTGTATCGTATATCCGGCCAATTTCCAAATACATCTTCAAATAAGACGATCCGATGCGCAAAGCCTCGGCAAAATGCGGCAGCGCTTCCTGCGTTCTCCCTTGCGCAACCAAGACGCGGCCCAAATTGTAATTCGCCAGCGCGCGCGCTTCCTCATATTCCGGCGCATACTCCAGCGAGAATCGGCACGTCTTCGCCGCCTCGTCATACGCGTCCGTCTCCACTCGCAGCCAACACCAGTTCTCGAGCGCTATCGCGTAATTGGTCCGGTTCCCCGCGTTTTGCAGCGCCAGTTGGCAATGCGCTTTCGCCTGATCATATTGCTCCGTTTCGCCAAAAGCCCAGCATAAAGCGCTGTGCCCGGCAAAGTCCGCCGGCTTCAATGCCAGCACTTTGCCATAATAAGCCTGCGCTTCAACGTAATCGCCCGCCTGCATATTGGCATAGCCGCGCCAGGCATAACTCTCGACATCCTCAGGCGCCAAAGCGATCGCCCAAGCGAAGATCGCCTCTCCGGCCGCAAAGCGCCGCTCGCGGATGCGCGCCGCGCCTGTTTGCTTGATGAATTGAAGCGGATCGCGAGTTGTCAATTCCTCAATCTCAACCGTCCCGCTTGCGCTGTGAGCGACATCAGCGGACGTCTTCTCCGCGCCGTCCAGGGGCTCAAAGAAGTCGAAAGCCGCGCCAGCCGCTATCGTTATCACAATCGTCATGACGATCTCAAGCGCAATCGCGCTCCAGCGCTGCGCAAAGAAACGCTGGATGAGATTGTTCTGCGGCACATCATGAACTGGATATTGATCGTACATAATCGCCCTGTCGACTAACTCCCCCCTAGTGTAACGCAATTTCGCCCCGCGTCGCCAATGCTTATTCTACGCTTGCCTGACGCTATTTGCTCACTTCCGTCCAGATTATAACGAAACCGCCGGCATTTGCCAAAGAACTATTATCTCGCTTGCCCGAAACCCCGATGCCCCGCAGCCGCATGTTACAATCCCGCAATCGCCGCTATTAAAATCTTCAGGAGCGAATCCGCCTTGAACGATCAGCACATTCGTCAGCAGCTTGTAAACGCTCTCGGCAAACGCCAAGCGCACCAGTCCTTTGAAACCGTGATCGAAAACTTCCCGCCGGCGCGCTACAACACCAAGCCGCCCAACACGTCTTACTCTTTCTGGCATCTGCTTGAACACATGCGCATCGCCCAAGCCGACATCCTCGATTACATTGAGAATCCCGACTATCAATACCTGAAATTCCCCGACGATTACTGGCTCCCAGCCGACGCAAAAGCCGATGGCGCCGCCTGGCAGGCAACGATCGACAACTTCCTCGCCGACCGCGCATCGCTCATCGCCATCGTCCAGGATCCAGCGCGCGATCTCACGGCGCAGATAGCGCATGGACAAGCGGGGCACAGCATCCTGCGCGAGATTCTCGTCGTCGCCGCGCACAACGCCTATCACATCGGCGAATTCGGCAGCCTGCGCGGCGCGTTGGGGCTATGGTGAATCCACAACGGAGCGCGGAACTGTAATCCGACATGAAAACGAGTATACTAATCTCAAGGCAACCGGGGAGCGCGCAAGTGGCAGCCAATCCCAGGCACTATTGGACGGCGGGAGAATTTCTGGCTTTCGAAGCGGAGAGCGAATTCAAGCACGAACTCATTGACGGCGAAGTCTACGACATGTCATGCGGCACTGGCGAACACAGCCAGATTGCCGCAAACATCATTAGAACCCTTGGAAACCTATTGGAAACCAGTTCGTGTCGCGTCAACACAAGCGATATGATGCTCAAAGTCCGTGATGATCGATACCTCTACCCTGATGTAAGCGTCGTCTGCGGTCAGCCGGAATACGAAGACGATTCCAGACTGGCGCTGGTTAATCCGATTCTTGTCGTCGAAGTCACATCGCCATCATCTGCGGAAGCTGACCGCGGAACCAAGCGCGAATCATATATGCAATTGCCGTCTGTCCAAGCTTATCTTGTGATCGACCAACACCGCATCTATGCGGAGCTTAACGAGCGCGCCGCTGTGGGCTGGCGAATGCAAGTTTTTGCCAGCGTGGATGATGTAATTACCCTCGAAAATCTCAATGTTCAACTGCCGCTTGCCCTAATCTTCCGCGGCGTCACTTTCTACGGGGACAGGAATTAGCCTCGCAGCGCCGCCAAAATCATCCTGCGCCAGATTCTAGTGGTCGCTGTCCACAATTCCTATCGCATCGGCGAATTCGGCAGCCTGCGCGGCACGATGCGGCTGTGGTGAAGTTTCCAGCGCATTCAGGCGTGGACTGCGCAACTGCCTGTCGAAGCCATCGAATTAGCGCTATACTTGAAACGCGTTGAGTTGACGTGAGGAACATCATGGCAGTTGAAACCCCCGTGCGTCTCACCGTCGAGGAATACCTCGCTTGGGAAGAAACGAACTTCGAGAAGCATGAATACATCGATGGCGAGGTACGTTGCATGGCTGGCGCTAAGGGCAGACATAATCGAATCATGTCAAATGCAAATACGGCAATTGGGCGGCAGTTGGATAATTCGGAGTGTTTCTTGCTGAGCAGCGAGATGCGGGTAAAAGCGGCGGAGACCCGATATGTTTATCCTGATTTGTCCGCCGTCTGTGGTGAAGAAGAATATGCTCGTGATAACGAAATGGAGTTGGTTAATCCCGTTCTCGTGATTGAAGTCACATCGCCGTCGACAATTGACATTGACCGCGGTGAGAAGATGGACCTTTACTTTGAAATTCCATCAATCCAAGCCTACCTGATCATCGACCAGCATCGCGTCTGCGCCGAACTCTCCATTCGCTCAGAATCCGGCTGGCGGACGACATTATTCGAGACCTTGGATGACGCCGTTCCGCTTGATGTCTTGGATTGCAAGCTGCCCTTGGCGCAAGTCTACCGCGGCGTCAATTTCGACGAGGGGACAAATTAACCGCGCAGCGCCTCAAGCAGCAGCCCCAAGCCCGCTTCGACGCTCGCCGCCTTGTTTCCAATCCGGTCGCCAGCCCAGACGCGCCGCTCCACTCGCAGCAGCCCAGCCGGCCCCGCCAAGCCAATATAGGTCAAGCCGACCGGCTTCTCGATACTGCCGCCTCCAGGACCGGCGATGCCCGTCACGCTCAGCGCGTAGTCCGCGTCAAATAGCGACAGCGCCCCGCGCGCCATCTCCCCCGCCACCGCTTCGCTGACGGCGCCATGCGCGATCAGCGTCTCTTCGCTAACCCGCAGCAGCCGCATCTTGGCTTCATTGGAATAGGCGACGGCGCCGCCAGCCACATAAGCCGAGCTTCCGGCACAGTCGGTAAGCGCGCTCAGCATCAGGCCGCCGGTGCAAGACTCGGCCGCGCAGACCGTATTGCCCCGCTCAATTAGCGCCGCGCCCACCTGTTGCGAAAGCGCCAGCAAATCCCGCGCCATTAGCCCTGGACCAGAATCAGCGTATTGCCCTCGCAATCCTTCATCATCACGAAGCGCCCCCAAAACTGCGTCTCCGGCTCGCCCAGGAACTCGACGCCTCTTTCCTTATACAGGCGGTAGGTCTCATCGATGTTTTCGCATTGCAGCGTCAGAGATTGCGATTGCCCGAAGGTCGAGCGGTAATGCTCCCAATTCTCATCAAACTTGTAGAGCACGATCTCTGTCTCCGCCCCCGCCGGCTTCACCGAGAGCCAGCGCGAATCGGCGCCGGGCCAAAGCTCGTTGTCAGCTGTGCATTCCATGCCCAGCTTCTCCGTATAGAATGCCTTCGCCCGATCCTGATTTTCCACGAATATCGAAACCGTCCCCACCCGGCTAATCATCAATTGCCTCCTTGTTCCCAACCATTGCAGGGGCGGCGCTTGTGTCGCCCGTCTTTGATCCCTAGTCGTCTGTAGCGGCTGCCCATTGGGTCGCCGGCTTCCAGCGCCGCCTTATGCCCGCTGCCCCAAAACGATCTGGTTGCCTTCCGAATCCACCAGCATGGCGAAGCTGCCCCAATCCTGAACCTGCGGCTCGCCCAGAAACTGCACCCCCTTCGCGCTCAGCTCGCGATAGGTCTCCACCAGGTCGTCACAATGCAGCGTGAAGCACTGCGGCTTGCCCATCGCCTCGCGATAATGCTCCCACTGCCCGCCCATGGGGAAGAGCGTCAGCTCCGTTGGGCAGCCCTTCGGCGCCACCGTCAGCCAGCGGATGTCGGACCCGGGGAACATCTCCGAGTCGTTGATCAGTTCAAAGCCGAGCTTCTCAGTATAAAAGGCTTTCGCCCGATCCTGATCTTCGACGAAGACGGTCACGGTAGCGATTGAGGTTATCATGCCTGCACTCTGTGCCCTCTGTGCCTCTTATTTTATAAACCCCCATACAGGAAGACGTCTGTAGGGGGGACTCTGTGCCGCGCGTAGACACAGGGGGTCAGTCGCCCGCTGCCCCGACCACATGCGCTTCGGGCGTTTCGGCGAAACGCCCCTACAGCTTCTTATTGTCGCGGGCTTGTTATTTTGTGTGAGCCAAGCCGTGACTTGCGGGAGACTGTGGTGAAGTGAAACAGGTGGCGCAACCGCCCTACTTATTCTCCACGCTCTCGCTCAAGAAAGCGCTGTAGCCGTTCTCCGGGTCATTCCGCACCACCAGCATGCGCTTGCCGCCAACATGCGAAATGCCCGGCACCTCGTATGCTTTGGCTGGATTGCCTTGGCTGTCCAAGCGGTTGCACCAATAGATATGATCATCGCGCTGCCAGAGATATATCACCGGCATGTCATCAACCACGATCTCCATGCGCTTGCGGCTGAATGGCGCGAAGCGCGGCGGATGAAACCAGGGCACCCAAGCGCCGTCCGTCTTCGGCGTCTTCATCGATACCGCGCTCTGCGGCAGAATTTCCTTGCTGTCCCGCGGCGATTCCTGATTGACGAACTTGATCGTCTCATCGGTCGTATTAAACACCGACGTCAATTCTGTAACTGGCATGGCCGTCCTCACTGCAACTGAGCCGTCATTAAGCGCTTGTCCGGTCAAGCCAATGCCCTTGCCAACCAACTCCGCAGTCTTGGCAAGTCCCTTGACCATTTGACCGAGCAACTTCAATCCATCCATCGCATCAGAACCGGCGCTTCCCATAGTCTTCGTTCTCGTATTATACACAAAGCCCAGCCCGTCACCGATGCGCCTGCAAACCTATACGTTTTGCGGTGAATGGCAGTTGCTTCGCGCACGCCCTGAGCGTTGAACAATCACATCGCCAAGCCCCAGCAGATCAATCGCCGGCGATATGATTCGCGTTTCGCATATAATCCACCGACTCCGCAATCAACTCGCGCAGCACATCCAAATCCACATCCGCCAGCTTGTTGATATAAACGCAGGAACTGCCCGTCCGATGTTTGCCCAGCTTGGCCATCAATTCATCGTAGCGCTCGTGCCCGCCCATGATATATAGCGTCAAAGCCTGCTTGCGCGGCGCGAAGCCGGTCAGCATGAAATCGCCTTCGCGCCCGCTGGCGTAGCGATAGTGGTAGCTGCCGAAGCCAACGATGCTCGTCCCCCACATCTCGGCCAGCTCGCCCGTCGCCTCTGCCATCAGCTTCAGCATGACGAGCGAATCCTCCCGCCGGCGCTTATTGGGCACCGATTCGAGATAAGCGAGCACATCGCCGTCATTGCGCTGCGTCTTGTTCTCCGCCATATCTCGTCCTTCCAACTCATTCTCATACAAGCGCGCGCTGTAGAGGCGAGCCATTAGGCCGCCCCCTGAGAATTGAATGCGGTTGGCGGGCGACTTGATAGCGCGCGTAGACACTGCGCGTCAGTCGCCCCTACAGATCGTCAGGGACGGTCGCATCCCCAAGATCCAAATCACCCAAATCAATCTGCGGCGTCTCCGCAGCCGCCGGCTCGCCGATCACCGTCTTCGCCTCCGCAAAGTCCAATTCCGCGCCTGCCGACTCGGTCGCCGCCTGCATCAGCAGCGTCAGCCTGTCCGCCATGCTCGACGGATCCGGATGAATCCCATCTTGCAGCAGCGCCGTCTCAAACACCTGCTCGGCAACCGCGTCGACCAAGTCATCAGCGCCGCCAGCCGCGATTAACCCGCTCAAGTTGTGCATCAGCGGATGCCGCGGATTCAACTCCAGCGCCTTGACCGGCAACT
This sequence comes from Anaerolineae bacterium, assembly GCA_022820125.1. Classification (GTDB taxonomy): domain Bacteria; phylum Chloroflexota; class Anaerolineae; order Aggregatilineales; family Phototrophicaceae; genus UBA6055. The sequence goes on from JAJEGA010000077.1 coordinate 49,433, forward strand.
CATATTCCTGATCCAGCAGGCGATTGATGCGAAACATATAGCGGTTGCTGCTCTCGTCTTGGCTGACCAGCCGCGCGGGACTGCCCACCAGCGTCTTGCTCGCGCGCACATCACTCACGCGCCCGCCCAAAGTCGCCTTGACCCGCTCCGTCAGCGCGCCAAAGGAATCGGCTTCCAACGCGTCTTTCGCCGGCTCGTCCGCCTCTGCCGCGGCGCCGACCTCAGCCAGATCCAGCTCAGCCGAATCCACGCTGACCAGCTTGCGCTCCTTGAAATCGACCAAGCCCATCGGCAGCATCGCATCCACCGGCTGCGTGAAATAAAGCACCTCAATCCCGCGCTGGCGAAAAGCGTCCAAATGCGGGCTGCGCGAGCCGCTCGCATAATCATCAGCAACCACGTAATAGATGTCGTCCTGATTCTCCGACATGCGCTCGACATACTCGTCCAGCGTATGAAAGGCGCTCGGGTCGTCATCCAGCGTCGTCTGGAAGAACAACAGCGGCTCCAGATCCCCCCGATCATCCGACTCGATGACCAGCCCCTGCTTAAGATAAGCGCCGAACTCCTGGTAGATCTTCAGATACTTCTCGCGGTCGTTCTTCGCCATCCGCTTCAACTCAGACAAAACGCGCCGCGTGATCGTCTTCTTCAAGCTCGCCATCACCCGCGTCGCCTGAATACTCTCCCGCGTGACGCTCAAGGGCAGGTCTTCGCTATCGACCAACCCTTGCACGAAGCTCAGATACTCCGGCAGCAAATCGCGATTGTATTCTTCGATCAACACTTTGCGCGCATAGAGCTTCAAGCCCGCCTCGCTTCGCGGGCTGAACATATTCCGCTGCCCGCCCGCCGGCACGAAGAGCAGCGCGTAAAACTGCATCGGCACATCCGCGCGCATGTGAATGTGATGGCTCGCGCCGGCGAAATCCATCGTCAGCATCTTGTAGAAGCTGTCGTATTCTTCGTCCTCTACTTCAGATGGCGCCCGCCGCCAGATCGCCTGCTGCTTGTTGGTCGGCTCTTCGTCATCTTCCACATAAATCGGGAAGGCGACATAATCCGAATGCCGCCGGATGATGTCCTTGATACGGAAACCGCGCGTGAACTCTTCTTCATCATCTTTGAGGTGAATCACCACCTCGGTGCCGCGCACGTCCTTCGCAGCCGTCTCCAGCGTATAATTCGTCCCGCCGGTCGCCGACCACTTGACCGCCTGATCTTCGGGTCGAAACGAGCGCGATATCACATCCACCTGCTTCGCCACCATGAAAGCCGAATAAAAGCCGACGCCGAACTGCCCGATGATGGCGGCGGCGTCTTCCGGCTTGTCCGCCATCGCTTCAATGAATGCCTTCGCCCCGGACTTGGCGATCGTGCCCAAGCCGGCGATGATCTCGTCGCGATTCATGCCGATGCCGGTGTCGCTGACCGTCAGCGTCTTCGCTTCTTCATCCAGCTCGATGTGAATCTCCAAATCGGCTTGCGGATCCACCACATCGTCATTGGTCAGCATCTCAAACTGCAGCCGATTCAGCGCGTCCGACGCATTCGAAATCAACTCGCGCAAGAAGATTTCCTTCTCGGTGTACAGCGAGTGAATCAGAATGTTCAGCAGTTGCTGCGTTTCCGCCTGAAAACTATGTTGTTCGCTCATCGCCCTTCCTTGCCCGTGAAAACGCGCCACTGTCTCGTGCAATGGCAGATTCTATAACTAAGTGTCACCTGTTCTCTATAGCACTACTGAAAGGCGAAAACAAGATGGTAAACTATAAGCTAAGTTCTTAACACGTACGTTCCAGCGAATTCTGGATGCTGCGCTAACAAGGGGAGCCTGAAATTGCCAAGCGCTATTCTATCATGCGTTGCAACATTTGCGACGATAGTGGTATGCTAACGAAACACTCGTACGATTAGTTAGGCATGTCTTCAATACAATCTACGGGAGATGTAGTTATGAGCGACAAATTGAAACTGCGTGCCGAAGCAATCCTTGATGGAGTGACGGGTGTAGTGGGCTTGCCGTCGATGTACGGTCGAGAACGATATCCGGGTCGATACGGGCGGTCTGACGTAGAACGGTCGTGGACGTTCGTTGGCAAGTATATGAACATCGCAATGCAAGACATTGAGGCGGAGACCGCAAATGCCCGCACCGTACGAAAGGCCAAAACCGAGTCCTGAGGACCGAAATCAAGACGCCGAGAATCAATCTGCGAAAGCCGACGACGAACGTCAAGACCTCGAAATCGCTCGAACTTTAACACAGGTCAGTCATTACAAGGGGCCAATACCGCCAGCGGAAGAATTCGCGCGCTACGAAGAGATCTATCCCGGAAGCGCTAATCGTCTTTTTTCGATGGCGGAAAAAGAGCAAGACTCCATAATTAAATTCCGCTACAGTTCACTGGCGGCGGCGACCATAGTCGCAATTGCGAGCATACTCGCCATTGCGCTAATACTGACTGCGTATCCCGAGTCGATTGTGCTTGTCGCCCTGGCAATCACTTACGCATTGCCTGCGATTACTGACTTTATCAGAGGAATCGTCGAGAGCCAGTTATCTAGGAAGGAGCGTGAGCTAGAACTCCAGATAAGAAAGGACAACCACGAGCTTGACATGATTGCAGCCAAGAAACAGCTCGAGTTGCCAGCCACCTCAGACGAATCTGTCACTCAAAGAGCGCGCCGTCTTGAATCTACTAGCGAATCGGCTGAATCTCAGGAATCAAATCTGTAGTGCGACCCAGTTTGGCCTAGACTTCCCAGAGTGACTTGATTTCGTTTGAATCAAGAGCAATTTACTGGGTCATTTACCCCGTCAGCCAACGCTCGGCGAATTACTGCCCATTCGCCCATCCTATTCCGTCTCCCCGCCCAACAGCAGCATGACCAATCGGCGCGCAACTGCTATACTCCACGCCAGTTTGCCAAAATCCAGCCGGAGTATGAGCCACATGAAAGCCGTCCAGATTGTCGCCCGCGGGCAGTGCGCCTTCGTCGAAGCGCCCAAGCCAACCCTGCAGCCGGGCAGCGCCATCGTCAAAACGCTGCGCCTCGCCCTCTGCGGCAGCGATATCCGCCATATCCATTATCTGCCCGATGACCGTTATCCCTCGCCAATCGGCGAAACCGGGCACGAAATGGTCGGCATGGTCGAAGCCATCGATCCCGTTAACGGTAGCGTCAAAGCGGGTGACATCGTGCTCTGCCTCGCGCCCGATCACCGCGCCATGCAGGAATATTACCGCGCGCCCATCGACCGCCTGCTGCCCTTCCCCGCCGGCACCCCGCTGGAAAACGCGGTCCAGGCGCAGCAATTCGGCACCGTGCTCTACGCCGCCAAATCCCTGCCTGACCTGCGCGGCAAGACCGCCGCCGTCATCGGCCAGGGCTCGGCCGGTCTCTGGTTCAACTTCGCCTTGAAACAGCGCGGCGCCGCCAAAGTCATCGGCATCGATCTCAAAGCCTACCGCCTCGCCTACAGCAAACGCTTCGGCGCCACCCACACCCTGCACAACGCCGACATCGCAACCGCCGACGCCCTGCGCGAGCTCAACGGCGGCGACCCGCCCGATGTCGTCATCGAAGCGGCTGGCGAAGAAGCGTCCATCCGCCTCGCCATCGAGATCGCGCGCGAGAACGGCTTCGTCCTCTACTTCGGCGTGCCCCGCTTCGAGACGATGGACTTCCCCATCTTCCAATACTTCTGGAAATCGCTCACCGCCCGCTCCAATGTCGGCACGATCAACGAGCCCAACCACGCCAGCACGCGCCAGGCGCTGCAATGGATCAGCGATGGCACAGTCCCGGTCGCCGACATGATCACCCACACCTTCAAGTTCGAGGATGTCATCGAGGCGTACGAGCTGCACCGCATCCAGGACGAAGGCGCGGTCAAAATCGTGATTGATATGGAGGGCTAACCAAGATACCTGTAAGGCTTGTCCGGTACTTGGAATTAAACGAGTCAGACGCGCATTTTTCTTTCGTCTGTTTGCCGGCTGTAGGGGCGATCAACCTGATCGCCTGCTTGACAGCGCGTTTTTGGAGCAACCCAGCGGGCGACTTAATAAGTCGCCCCTACACCGGTCGCTTATGCGAACAGATCTTGGCCGATTGGCAGCATGTTAAGTTGAAATCCTGTCAGTACCGGACAAGCCTTGTAGGGGCGACACTTGTCTCGCCCGCCACCGAGGAATGCCAATGACCGCCCCCGACAGCATCTGCCAACTAATCGAGAAGTTCGACCGCCACAAGCCCGGCAGCGAAACCGAAGTGCGCGTCCAGTTTGTCGATGAGCTCTTTACGGCGCTGGGCTGGAACATGCGCGACAAGCGACAAGTGCGCCATGAGCCGCGAGTCACCATAAAGGAAGCGGGCTTCGAGCGATCCAAACGCCCCGATTACAGCTTCCACATCGGCAGCGCGACCGATTTCTTCGTCGAGACCAAAATGCCCCATGTCAATCTGGAGCGGAATCCCATCCCCGCTTTCCAATTGCGGCGCTATGGCTGGTCGGGCAATGCCCCCGTCAGCGTCTTAACCGACTTTGAAGAATTCAGCGTCTACGACTGCCGCGTCCAGCCGCAGCGCAGCGACCCCGCCAGCACCGCCCGCCTGCGCTATTACCAATATGGCGAATACACCGACCATTGGGACGAGCTCGAATCGCGCTTCAGCCGCGAAGCGGTCGCCAATGGCGCCTTGCGCGAATGGGTCGAAGGCAAGCGAGTCCGCGGCTTATTCAGCGTCGACCAGGCTTTCCTGCGCGAGATGGAAAGCTGGCGCGAAATCCTCGCCCGGGAAATTGCCCTGCACAACCGCGACCTGAGCCAGCGCCAGCTCAACCTGCTTGTCCAGCGGACGATTGACCGCATCGTCTTCCTGCGCATCGCCGAAGACCGCGATATCGAAGCCTACGGCCGCCTGCGCAGCGCCGCCGCCGATGGCAAGCAAGTTTATGAAGAACTCAAGATCCTCTTCAACGAAGCCGACGACAAATACAACTCGGGCTTATTCCATTTCGGCAAGGAAAAGCGCGCCAGCGAGCCCGACCGCGATTCGCTCAATATCCACATCCCCGACGAACCCCTGCGCCGCATCATCAACAGCCTGTATTTTCCTTTCAGCGCCTACGAATTCTCCGTCTTGCCCGCCGATATCCTGGGCCAAGTCTACGAGCAGTTCCTGGGCAAAGTCATCGAACTCAGCGCGGGCGGCGCGGTGCGCGTCGATGAAAAACCCGAAGTGCGCAAAGCCGGCGGCGTCTATTACACCCCCGCCTACATCGTCGACTACATCGTCGAAAACACGGTCGGCGCGCTGCTGAAAGACAAGACGCCCGAAGACGCCGAGAAGCTGCGCATCCTCGACCCCGCCTGCGGCAGCGGCTCCTTCCTCACCGGCGCTTATCAATACCTGCTCGACTGGCATCTGGATTACTACCGCGAGCGCCCCAGGCAATACCGCAACCGCACCCGCCAAATCGCCGGCGCGGGCCTGATCCTCAGCACCGCCGAAAAACGCCGCATCCTGCGCAACAACATCTACGGCGTCGACCTCGACCAGAACGCCGTCGAAGTCAGCAAGCTCTCCCTGCTGCTGAAAATGCTGGAGAACGAATCGGACGCGGCCGGCACGCAGACCATCATGTTCAGCGCCGGCGGACGCATCCTGCCCGACCTCAGCGGCAACATCAAATGGGGCAACTCCCTCATCGGCAGTGACTTTTACCGCGGCGAGCAGCTGGCGCTCTTTGATCAAGAGGCGCTGTACAAGGTCAAGCCCTTCGATTGGGATAGCGCCGACGGCTTCGGCGAGATCATGGCGGCCGGCGGCTTTGACGCGGTGATAGGGAATCCGCCTTGGGGAAGTAAGGAAGTCTTAGACAGCGAATTCTTACCATACATTAGTAGCAAGTATGGACGAGACACGCATAACATGAACATCTTTGCAGTTTTCGTTGATGAATGTATAGAAAACCTGCTACGAAAGGATGGAGTATTAGGTTTTCTCATTCCGAAGAATTTCACAAAAACAGAGTCTTACCGGCCTTACCGTGAAAATATCCTCAATAAGCACAGTCTCAATCTCGTGGCTGATTTTGGTCAGTTTCCCGGCGTAGCACAGGAGGCGGTGGCGCTGTTTGTGAGCGCAAGGACGGAGGGAACTACGCGTATTCAGCGGATTTACGTGGACAATTTCGAGTTCATTCGCTTGGACGATCTAGACATGGAAGACGTTAGAGATGCCCAATTCAGCATGATTACTTTGGCGCGAATGCCGAATCTCAGTCCCATTGTTCACAAAGTAGATTCAGTATCGTTCGATCTAGGTGATGAATTTCAAGTAGGTAGAGGATTAGAACATGGTCGTAACGGCGACCTGATTTGGTGTCCACACTGTTTGAACTGCTTTGAGCGACCTGGCAAACGAAACAGAAATATCGAAAGAATCAATTGCAAGTCATGTAAAACTCCGATTGATATATCCACATCTGAGCACGATACGAAGTTTATCTTTGATAGCGAGTACGACATCGATTTAGAAACACAAGGTCTGCTGGTCGGCGCGTCTATTGATCGGTATCGGTTAAAGGAAATACCATACAAAGCCCAGCTAGAATTGCCGGGGATAAACTACAAAGGCTTACACAAAATGGATGAGAAACTGTACTTCATTAGAATTGCTAAGTCTCTTCGCGGATACTTGGATAAGGATGGTTTGTTAGCGCTCAACGCGCTTAACTTCGTCCATAAATCGCGAAGCTCTGTCCCCTACACACTGGAGTATATCTTAGGCATTCTCAATTCTCGTTTGCTCAAAAGCTACGTCGAATTCACGGTAACAGGCGGCGCAAATCTAACCATTAGGCTTTCAAATGCCATAATGCGGTCTCTCCCGATTCGCAAAATCGACTTCGACAATCCTGCCGACGTTCGGATGCACAATGAAATGGTCGAGCTAGTGGATGAAATGCTAGAGCGTCACCGTCAGTTGCCGGGCTCGACGGGCGAAGGTCGGAGGTTAACCGAGCGGCTTATTGAGACAGTGGACGAGGAAATCGACGCGCTGGTGTATGAGTTGTATGGGCTGAGCGAGGATGAAATCAAGATCGTGGAGGGTGGGAGAAAATAGGAGTTGAATATCGAACACATGTCTGATAAGCTACAGTTCAGGATAATCAGTGAATTGGAGTAATGATGAAAGTATTCGTAATCATGCCCTTTGCAAGTGAGTTTGACTCGGTATATCAGAAACTCATCAAGGAACCTCTGGAGGCAAAGAACCACGCTGTAAATCGCGCGGATGACGTTTCATCACATCAAAGTATTCTCAAGACCATTGTCCAGAATATAGCGGAAGCTGATGTAGTTATTGCCGATCTTACCGCGCAAAATCCAAATGTATACTATGAGTTAGGTGTCGGACACACACTAAATAAACCAACTATACACATTGTCCAAGACTTTGATGATCTTGGATTTGATATCAAGTCCTATAATGCTATCAAATACTCTACACAGTTTGACGAAGCGCCTGAATTGACCGACAAGATACTTGAAATTATCGAACTCGCAGAAAACGATAACTACAACTTTTCTAATCCTGTCAGCGATTCTCTCGGCGAAAATATGCCGCGTACCGAAGGTAGTCCACCGTCTGATGTAGGGAAGGGACAAGATAATTTTTTTGAGGATAGTGGCGAGGCAACTCGCGACGATAGCACACCGGGGTTTCTTGATTCGATAGTGCTTGCGGAAGAATCTGTGGACGAGATTGGAAACGTCATTCAAGATCTTATTGATCCAATGAATGTGTTGTCGGAACGAACTCGCAGTCACAGCGCTCAATTTGTTGAGCTGAACGCGAATCCCAATCAGAAAGGTTTGAATAGCAAGAGACTACAATTGGCTCGCAAGTTCGCCGCGGATCTCAATGAGTTTGCTGAAAGTGTCGCCGACAAGCTTCCGCGACTAAAAAGGTCATGGAATACTCTTGACCAAGGCATTGGACATGTTCTCACTGAAACCGAGATTCAAGGAGAGAGCGATTTAGACGAAATCTCAAGACTTGTTGAAGCTACAAGTACAATGCGACAGAGCATGTCCGGCAGTGCAGCCGAATTTGAAAACTTGCGGAATGCCCAAACCCAAATTCGCGGTTTGTCGAAAGCGACCGACAGAGCGATAACTCACTCGGATAGAACTCTCGAAAAGCTGCTCGATGAATACAGGCTGGGCGACTCAGTGTTAGCAAGAATAGACGCGCTCGCTACAGACATCATCGACCGCTATAAAGCTAAGACCGTCGACAGCGACAATAATTCGTAACGTCCTCGGTGCCTCTGTGGTGAAACCCGCCGACCGTCCGCTCACCCCGGCCGCAGCGAACTGAACCCGCCCGGTCGCTTAGACTTGGCCGACTTGACTGATGAGGAACGCTGAATTGTGGCGGGGGATTGAACCGGCGCTTACTCCTTGACGAAGCCCGCCGGCGGTTTCGGCGGCACATCCAGGTGCTTCATCAGCCTGTCCATTTTCTCGTTCAGGTCGTTAACGCTTTGCCGGATTTCTGCGATCTCCCTCCGATTTTCGGCGACCATCTCGGTCAATCCCAGCACCGCCGATTCTAAAGTATCGACTTTATCAAACAACTCGTCTTGAGCCTCGTGCAAAACCTGATACTCGCCTTGCATACGCTTGAATCGAATGTCAGTTGTGGCTGCCATGCCGCCTCCTTGAGTCCGCGTCCATTATAGTGGCGCTGCGCCAGCCTGTCAAAAGCAGGCGGCGGCTTCCCCTCTGCGCCCTCTGCGCCCTCTGCGCCCTCTGCGTTCTCTGTAGTTCATTCCCCGCCCCACCTATGGTAAACTAACCCCCATGAACCTCATCGACTACGCCAGCATCCTCATCCGCCGCGGCTGGATCATGCTCCTGCTCGCCATCATCGCCGCCGGCGCCGCCTTCGCCTTCAGCCGAACCATGGACCCGGTCTACCGCGCCACCCAAAAGGTGCTCATCGTGCCCAGCCGCAGCGACTTCGGCTTGACCCAAGCCGCCAAGCAAACCCTCAACAGCCATGTCGCCTACCTCAACAGCTCCCTGCGCGCCGCCGAAGTCATCGACCGCCTGCAAATGGATATGACGCCGGAGCAGCTGCGCGCCGATGTCCGCATCGCGCCCGACCTGGACAGCCTCATCATCCAGATTGACGCCGAGCATAAAAATCCCGCGCAAGCCGAGCAGATCGCCGCCAACTGGGCTGAGCTGCTCGTCATCTATCGCAATGATGAGAACCAGAAGGGAAGGCGCGAAGACCGCATCGTCGCCCGCTTGCAAGACCGCCCGGTCACCGCGCTCGCCCGCCCCAACGTTCGCATCAACACCCTGGTCGGCTTCCTCGCTGGCTTGTTCGTCGGCGGCGTTATCGTCTTCGTGCTCGAATACCTCGAAAGCGCCATCGTCCGCCGCCGCGAAGATGTGGAGACTGGCGCGGGGCTGCCCGTCCTCGCCGCCGTCCCGCCATCCGACTGACGCCCATGCACAATCTGTAGGGGCTACCCATCGGGTCGCCCTTTTGCGCAACAATGTAGGGGCTACCGGAGGTTGGCGCCCGCGCTACCCATCGGGTCGCCCACTGTGTAGATTACCCCGACGCCAGTATCCCCGCCAACACTTCCTTATCGATGTTCCCGCCCGATACCACGCAGACGACCTTCCCGCCGCCGGCATGTCCAGCCAGCGCCGCAGCGACCGGCGCCGCGCCCGCGCCCTCGGCGATCACGCGCCCCCGCTCCGCCAGCAGCCGTATCGCCGCCCGCGTCTCATCCAGCGAGACCACCAGCGAGCCATCGAGCAGCGCGCGCGCCAGGGTCCATATCTCCGGCAGCACGCTCTTCCCGCCGATGCCATCGACGAAGCTCGCCTCATAGTCGACCGCGACCGGCGCGCCCGCCCGCAGCGAAGCAGCCAACGGCGCCGCCGTCTCCACTTCAGCCGCGTAAACGCGCGTCTCCGGCTTCAGCGCGCGCAGCGCCGACGCGATGCCCACGCTCAGCCCGCCGCCGCCATAAGGGATCACGACCGCAGCGACATCGGGCAGGTCCTCCAGGATCTCCAGCCCGATCGTGCCGTTGCCCGCCATCACATCGGCATCGCTCACCGGGTGGATGAACAGCCCGTCCAGCCCCTCGAATTCACCAGTGATAATCACATCCCACCAGCGCTCAAAAGGGACCTTGACGACGCGCCCGCCCAAGCGCTCAATCGCCTCAAGCTTCGTCGCCGGCGCATGATCGGGCACCACCACGCTGCAAGCCACGCCTAGCTGCCGCGCGTTCCAGGCGACGCCCTGCGCCATATTGCCCGCGCTCGCCGTGTAGACGCCCTGCGCCAGCGCCTCCCGCCCCGCCCGCGCCAGCGCATTGCCCGCCCCGCGCAGCTTGAAGGAGCCGATCGGCTGCAAGTTTTCCAGCTTGAGGTAGATCTCCGCCGGCACGTCATCAATCGGCAGGCGCAGCAGAGGCGTCCGCAAAGCCGCATCAGCGAGGCGCAGCCGTTCCCGGGCTGCCTGTATCGCTTCGAGGGGAATCACTTAATCCGCCCGCGCGTACTGCGCCAGGTATTCCGGGTCGACATCGACGCCCAGCCCGGGCGCGGTAGGCACATCCACGGCGCCATCGACTTGCTTGAACTGCGGCTGCGTCAAAGTGTCGCGCAGCGCGTTTTCCGAGCGGTCCATTTCCAGCATCGCCTCGGGCATGCGCAAGCGACCCGGCACAATATCCAGTGTGCTGACCAAGTGCAAGCCGGCGGCGAAGGCGATGCCCGTGCCCCAGCTATGCGGGATCACGTTCGTCTGAAAAGCGTAAGCCAGCGCCGCGATCCGCTTGGTCTCGGTCAAGCCGCCGGCGCCGCAAATATCGGGCTGGGCGATATCAACGCAGCGCATACTCAGCAATTGCCGGAAACCCGCCAGCAGGTACTCGCATTCGCCGCCCGCAATCGGGATCGACGCGCGCCGCCGCAGCTCGCGATAACCTTCGTAATCTTCCGGCGAGACCGGCTCCTCAAAGAAACTAATATCCAACTCCTCGACTTGCCGCGCGAAACGCAGCGCCTCGCTCAGCGAATAAGCGTGATTGGCGTCCACCATCAGCTGCAAATCAGCCCCGATCGCCTGCCGCACCGCCCGCACATGCTTGACATCGGTCTCCAGGCCCAGCCCAACTTTCATCTTCAAAGCGCGGAATCCCTGCGAAGCGTAAAGCCGCGCCTCTTCAACCAATTTACCGGTCAAGTCGCCGCTATGCGTGAAGTACATGCCGGTGGCGTATACCTTGACCCGCTCGCGCCGCCGCCCGCCAAGCAGCGTCGATACCGGCTGCCCCAGCAGCTTGCCGCGCAGATCCCACAAGGCGATGTCGATGGCGCTGATCGCCGCCACCAGCACGCCGCGCCGCGCATAATCCAGCGCGCGCAAATGCATCTTGCTCCATATCGCCTCGACTTGCAGCGGATCTTCACCGACCGCCAGCGGCGCCAAAAACTCGACGCCGGCTTTGACCACCGTCGCCGGACCATAACCCTCGCCCCAGCCATAGCTTCCGTCTTCGGCGATGACCTTCACCAGGCAGATCTGCCGCGTGCGAAATTCGAACTGCGAGAAATAGAAGGGCGTCTCGAGCGCCTGCTCAACCAGGTAGGTTTCGATGGCGTCAATTTTCATAGGTCTGCGCTTTTCCTGAGCCAAGCAATTCGCTATAGTCTAACGGATTCTTCAAGACTTCGCGTCGGTCTCAACGCCTTCCGCAAAAGGAGCCATTAGGCGGGCGCGCGCAGCCTATGCCTATGACCCAAGCGGCATTGCATACTCATGACAAAGAGGTCAAGCCGGTCCTGGCGCAATTGACCGCCGGATTGCGATCTATCCTGCGCGACCAGCTAGTCGGCGTCTACCTCTACGGCTCGCTGATAACCGGCGATTTCGCGCCCGGCATCAGCGATATCGATCTGGTTGTCGTCCTGACAGAAGCACTCGACAAAGCGAACTTCGAGTCTCTGCATCGGCTGCATCAGAGCATCGTCGCGCGTCAGCGGGAATGGCATGACCGCCTCGAGCTGGCTTATATTTCGCAAGACGCCTTGCGGACCTTCCGCAGCCAGACCAGCACAATCGGCATCATCAGCCCGGGCGAGCCCTTCCATCTGATTCAAGCGGGAGACGACTGGCTCATCAGTTGGTACAGGCTGCGCGAAGACGGCGTCGCGCTTCTGGGTCCGCCGATACAATCGCTGATTGATGAGATCCCTAAACATGACTACCTAAAAGCTGTCGGCGAGCACATCCGCCACTATCGCGATTCGGTCAAAAAGCCGCACAATAAACAGGCGCTGTCCTACATTGTGCTGACCGTCGCGCGCGGCCTCAATACCCTGGCGCAGGGCGAGCCGCCGTCCAAAGTCCAGGCGGCGCGCTGGGCGAGGCAGCGCTATCCGCAATGGGCTGAACTGATTGAACGCGCCTTGTCCTGGCGCGAGGACCCGAAAAGCGACAGCCTTAGGCCCCAGCAGATCCGCCCCGAAGTCGCGGCTTACGTCGACGATATGCTGTCCCAACTCTCGCAATTGGATGACTGCCACGCTGAGAATTGACGATAGAGGCAGCAAAAGTAGGGGCGTTTCGCCGAAACGCCCGACGAACATGGCTGGAAAAGCGGGCGTCTCAGCGAGACGCACCTACACGAAGCATAGCGTTTCGGATAAATGACTTGCACACATTAAAGCCGCGCGGCGGCGCGCATAGGTCGCGTAGACACTGATCTTCGACACTAAGAAAACGCCTATAAATGGAAGGGCATCGTCGCATTTATTGCGCTAATTTCGGTCGATTGCGCCTTTGTGGTGAATAATAGATGGAAACGTCCGCAAGCCGCAAACACAGGTGACTCGCAGATATGACCAGGCTGGTATTTTCGCCGCGAATCTTCCTGAAGTTAGCGCCCCTCCTCGCCTGCCTCGCCGCCTGCAATCTCATTGCGCCAAAGCCCTTGGCGACGCCTGCCCCCACGCCGGCGATCCCGCAAGCGCAGATCCTCTTCCCCGCCCATAATCAGCAAGTGGCGCAAAGCCTCATCTTCGATATCGAGATACTCGCCTCGGACCCGGCTGAGGGCATCCGGCGCGTCGAACTCTATGTCGACGAGCAGCTGCAGCAGACCAGTGAGAGCGGCGCCGGCAGCTTGCGCGATTATCGCGTCACCATGAACTGGTTCGCCAAAGAAACCGGCTGGCACAAATTCGCCGCAGTCGCCTATCGCGCCGACGGCACAGCCAGTCACCCGCATATCATCGCGCTGGAAGTCGTTCCGCAAAGCTAACCCAGAGACCCAACGCCGCCCGCAAAAGCGCAAACTGCAGGGGCGAGCATTGGCTCGCCCACATAAACACAAAATCAACAGTGACGGTCAACCATATCGCCCAAAAACCAAAATCAACGTTCCCGACTAAATTGGTCAAAAAAACAGACTGCGCTACAATTAAGCATTGCCTTGCGGAGAGAACCACTGCCCTGGCTCAGCGATGGATATTGAACTGCGGAACATCCATAAGCGCTTTGGACCCATCCACGCCAATAACGACATCGACGTCCGCTTCAGCCACGGGCGGATCGTCGGCATCCTGGGCGAGAATGGCGCCGGCAAATCGACGCTCATGAAAATCCTCTCCGGCTTCCAGCCAGCCGATCAGGGCGACATCCTGATTGATGACCGGATCATTGATTACTCCGGTCCGACCGCCGCCATCGCCAACGGCATCGGCATGCTGCAGCAAGACCCGCTTGATGTCGGCGCATTTACCGTATTGGAAAACTTCATCTACGGCGGCGCCGAGGGGCTCAGCCTGCAGCGCGCCCAGGCGGAAGCGCGCTTGAGCGAGCTATCAGCCCGTTTCGGCTTCGAGCTCGACCCCCACCAGCCGATAGACAACCTCTTGATTGCGCAGCGGCAGCAGCTGGAAATCATCCGTCTGTTGGCATTGGGCGTCGAAACGCTGATTCTCGATGAACCGACCACCGGCATTTCCGCGGAGCAGAAAGACATCCTCTTTGACGCCCTGCGACGGCTGGCGCAAGATGAAGGCATGATCGTCTTGCTGGTCTCGCACAAGCTCGAAGATGTCATCGACCTCTGCGATGAAGTTGTCGTCCTGCGCGCCGGGCTGATGGTGGGCGAGATGGAAATGCCGCTCAGCGACGAGCATCTGACCAGCGTCGTCATCGCCGAAACCAAACAGCGGCTGGTCACCATGATGTTCGGCGAAGAACTGGCGGCGCAAAGCCGCCCGCATTATGAAATCGGCGCGCCCGTCTTCAGCGCCGACGCGCTCGTCGCGCAGGACCTGCGCCTCGATATGCAGCCAATCTCGCTGACGGTTCACGCTGGCGAAGTGATCGGACTGGCTGGCTTGGGCGGCAGCGGTCAGGAGCTCTTCATGCGCGCCTGCGCCCGCCTCGAGCGCATCAATAGCGGCGCGCTGCGCTTCGATGGCGTAGAGATCACCAACGCCAGCTACCGTCAGCTTTTCCGGCGCGGGCTTGTCTTCGGCGCGGCTGGCCGCCTGGAAGAAGGCTTGATCGCTGGCTTGACCCTGACCGAGCACACAGCGCTGGTCGCGGACGACAAGCTGCAGATCGACTGGAAATCAGTCGGCGAGCGCACCGCCGCCCGCATCGACCATTACCGCATCCGCGGACGCGCCGCCGATACCATCGAACAACTCTCCGGCGGCAATCAACAGCGCGTGCTCATCGGCTTGCTGCCGGACGACCCCAAACTGCTGATCCTGGAGCAGCCGACGCGCGGCTTGGATGTCGATTCGGCGCGCTGGATCTGGACGCAGTTGCTGGAGCGCTGCGGGCGCGGCGCAGCCATCATATTTAATTCTTCCGACCTGGAAGAACTGGTCACCTTCAGCGACCGGATTTTCGTCTTCTACGCCGGGCGCGTACACGAAGTGCCTGACGTGGAGAAAACAAGCATCGACGAACTGGGGCATCTGATCGGGGGCGAATTTTAACCCCTTCCCCGCGTAATATCTGTAGGGGCGACCTATCAGGTCGCCCGAACACGACCCAAAAGGACAACTTGACGCCATGCCGCTCAGCGAAAAGCACGACGACACCAAAACCTATGACGACATCCTCAACGCCGGTCCGCCGCTCAACCAACTGGCGAAGGAATTCGTGACGCCGACTGAACTCTTCTTCGTGCGCAACCATACACAGATTCCCCACCTGCAATTGGACAGCTATCGCTTGCGCGTCAGCGGCTTGGTAACGCGCGAGCTTTCGCTGAGCCTGGACGATGTCAAGAACAACTTCGAGCGTCGTACGCTGATCGCCACCCTGCAATGCGCGGGCAACCGGCGCAAGGAAATGGTCAGCTACAAACCGATCGACGATGGGCTCGCCTGGGGCATCGAAGCGATCGGCACCGCCGAATGGACGGGCGTGCGGCTGGGCGATGTGCTCGCGTCAGCCGGCATCAGCAGCGCCGATGCGGCGCATGTCGCCTTCCTCGGGCTGGACACGCTTTTGAGCGATGGCAAGCGCGAAGCCTTCGGCAGCTCCATCCCGCTGGACAAGGCGCTGGCTTGCGAAGTTCTGCTCGCTTACGAGATGAATGGCGAAGCCTTGCCGCTGGCGCATGGCTGCCCCCTGCGCGTGATCGTGCCCGGTTATATCGGCGCCCGCAGCGTCAAGTGGCTCAGCGAAATCCGCATCCAGAGCGAGCCATCTGACAACCACTATCAGCAGGTCGGTTACAAGCTCTTCCCGCCCCATATCAATATCTACAATGTCGATTATCATGAGGGCATGCAGCTGACCAAGCTGCCGGTCAACTCGGTCATCGTGCGCCCGGAAGACCGCAGCCTGCTTTCCGCCGGGCGGGTCGAAGTCGAAGGTTACGCCATGAGCGATGGCGAGCACGAGATTACCTGGGTCACCGTCTCGCCCGATGGCGGGCGCAGCTGGCAGCGCGCCGAGTTCCTCAACGAGCCGCAGCTCTGGACCTGGCAGCTCTGGCGGACCGAGTTCGACCTGCCATCGGGGACGCACGAGCTGGTGGTGCGCGCCTGGGACAGCGCCGCCAACTCCCAGCCGGAGACCATCGCCAGCGTGTGGAACTTCAAGGGTTATGTCAACAACGCCTGGCATCGGGTCAAGATTACGTTGAAGTGAGGCATTGGCGCCATGTGTGGCGCCGCTATCATCGTTCTCGTCAATGATGATGGAGGCTGTGACATGGCGATTACGGATGAGTTAGGGCTAACAGTCAATCCGGGCGACTTGCAGCTTGTATTTCAGCGCAAACCGCGCCACAAGCATAGCTTCACTGAAGCTATCGGGCTTGCAAACATACTTAGCAATCTGGCAGCACAAACAGAAGGCGAATTCATACGCAGAGAGCATGTCGATGATGTGCTTGCGAGCGACGGCGGAATGCAAGCGATACTTGCGCTCAATGGGTTTTCCATGGCAACGCTTGCTAAAATCGTACACATGGCGCGAACCAGCGACGACGAGAACTTGCGCAAACTGCTACGATTCAAGGACTGGAATATCCGCAAGTTCAAGTCTACAAAATTCGTCTGGGATGCCGATAGAATTGAAGAACAGACAATGAAAGATGCCGCCTTCCGAGCAGGAATCGTCAGTCTTTTCTATGAGGGCGTCACGATTTCAACACTGCATGACCACTTCTCCTCGCGTGAAATGAAGAAGCTGTCTATAGCCAGAATGAGCTTCGAGCCATTTTCAGTCATTGAAACGCTGGTGGACTACGGGCTATATTATGAGCAAGCGCGATCTACAGGCGAGGCGCTGACAATTCTCGGCAAGCAACTGGAAAGTTGAACTATGTCACCGAAACACGACATTATCACGCTCGACCAGATTATCAGAAGGTTGCATGCTGAAAGATTTCCAGACATGAGAGAAGAACGATTTTTCGAGCATTTTGTCGCCGAACAAATCTTGAAAGAACGCGACCTTACCGATGACCAACACTTGGCCGGCAATGTTGGCGGTCCCTACGACGGCGGGATAGACGCGATCCACTTGTTCGTTAATGGCGATCGCATAGATGACACAAATGTTGAGCGGTACAAGAACATGAAGGAAGGAGTGAAAATCGACCTGCATTTGATTCAGGCAAAAGACAAGAATCGCATGGAAGTAGGCGTGGTAAACGCTTTTTCTGCGCTGGCTGACGACTTCTTCCAAATAAACGGCGACTTGTATGCACTCAAGGGTCAATATAATTCAGGCGTTTTGCAGGCATTTGCGTGGTTCTGGGACATCTATAACGAGCTTCGGATTACCGCTGCGCCCGACATCAACATAATCTTCTCATACGCGACAAAGGCTGGCGGACCGACCAAGAGGATGCGAGGAAAAGCCAAGCAGTTGGTCACAAAGGTGGAACGCCTTATCAGTGGCTGCAATTGTCAATTCGAGTTTCTTGGCGCAACAGAACTATTGGACCTTTCACGCGCGAAACCTCCACAACACTTTGAATTAATCGCCGCGGGGCAACCACTGTCTGCCGACGCCGCTGGCGGGAGCTATGTCGCTTTGGTTCGCCTTGACAGTTACTTCGGCTTTATCACATCCGACGGCGGTGATTTGCATTGGCGTCTATTTGAAGCAAACGTCCGCGACTGGCAAGGCGACAACAAGGTCAATAAGCAAATACAGGACTCTTTGCGAGAGAGGGATTCAAACGACTTTTGGTGGCTGAACAATGGCGTAACGATCTTGGTGAAATCTCTCGTACCGAGCGGATATAATTTGCGCTTGGAGAATCCCGAAATTGTGAATGGCCTGCAAACAACACGCGCCATTTGGCAGCACTTTCGTGAACAGCCACCCGGAACGAAAGATGATCGACGACTGTTGACGCGAATAATCGTTATAGGAGACGGCAGCGAGGATCGAGAAACTATCATCCGCGCGACGAACAGTCAGACAGCTGTCCCTACTTATGCCTTGCGTTCCCTCGACCGCGTTCACCGCAACATCGAAGAGTATTTCTTGGCTAAAACTGAGCGTCAGTTATTTTACGACCGCAGAAAAAACTATTACAAGAATCAAGGAAAACCGGCCAAGAGCATCTTAGATCTGCGAACACTAGCACAAGCGGTTATCGCAATTGGACTTGGCAGACCTGACGACGCCAGAGGTCGGCCTTCCGACTACTTGGGCGCAAGCGACGACGAAAAGTACCGCGCTGTTTTCGACGACGACACCCATCCCGCTTTCTATCTGTTCTGCGCTCGATTCTATAAACTAATTGAGGCTTTGCTGAAGCATGACAGAATCAATAAAGAGTTCGATCCAGCACAGAGGCGCTCCGTCCGCTTCCACATCTTGACTCACGTTATCTCACTGCACTTGTTGTTAGCGCCGTCTCAACTTCCAAAAGCCATTAATTCAATCGCCAATCTCAACATTGACGATATTGACGAGAACATGGTTATCGAAAGTATCAATCGTGTGCTTCTCCTGTTCAACAATTTCCGCCGTAAGGATGAATCAAGCAGAATCAAGTGGAGCGAATTTGAAGATATCTTCTTTGAAGACCTAGACAGCCTACTCTTGCAGTCGAAATCCCCATGAAAAACCCACGCGCCATCGGCATCCGCATCACCTTCCTCCTCCTGCCCATCGCCATCTCGCTGGCTATCGGCGCTGCATTGGTCATCGCTGTCGGTCGCGACCCGCTCGAAGTGATCGACGCCCTCTGGAAAGGCGCCTTCAAAGACACACGCAAAATCGGCGGCGTCGTCAACTTCTGGATCCCGCTCACCCTGGTCAGCATCGGCTTGGTTGTCACCTTCCGCGCCGGGCTCTGGAATATCGGCGTCGAAGGTCAGATGATGATGGGCGCGCTCTTCGCCAGCTGGGGCGCGCAATACATCCCGCTGGGCGAGAGCCTCGCGCCCCTGCTCCACCTGCTCCTGATCGCGCTGGCGGCGCTGGGCGGCATGTTCTGGGGCGCGGTCGTCGGCGCCCTCAAAATCCGCCTCGGCGTCAACGAAATCTTCGGCGGCGTCGCCCTCAACGCCCTGGTCAACGTCATCTCGATCTATCTGATATCCGGTCCCTGGCAGCCGCGCATCGGCGGCTCAGCCCAAGGCACCGAGCCCTTCCCAACGCCGGCGCTGCTACCCGAGTTCTCAGCCAGATTCCCGACTAATATCTTCATGATCGCCCTGGTGATCGCCGCCTTTCTCATCGTCATGGTCATGCTCAACGCCACCCGCTGGGGGCTGAACCTGAAAGCAGTCGGCAGGAACATGCGCTCGGCGCTGCTGCTCGGCGTCGCCACCGAACGCACTTCGCTTAGCGCCTTCCTCGTCTGCGGCGCGCTGGCGGGCATCGCCGGCTCTTATCGCGTCCTCTTCACCTTCGATAATTTGCGTCCGCTGGCATCGGGCGGGATCGGCTTCCTCGGGTTGCTGGTTGTGCTGCTGCTGAGCATCCGCTTGCTCTGGGTGCCGCTGATCGCCTTCGCCTTCGCCGCCATCCTCACGGGCAGCACCCGGCTCCAGATCGCGCTCCAAC
Source organism: Anaerolineae bacterium (assembly GCA_022820125.1). GTDB lineage: Bacteria > Chloroflexota > Anaerolineae > Aggregatilineales > Phototrophicaceae > UBA6055. The sequence continues at coordinate 69,068 of JAJEGA010000077.1, forward strand.
TCGATTCGTCGCTGGCCGGCGTGCTGCAAGGCATGTTGGTCTTGTTCGTGATTCTCTTCCACGGCGTGCAGGAGGTCTTCTTCCCCGGGACGCTGGCTGATGATGATACGGTGGAAGACTCTGCGACCTCTGTGTCCTCTGTGGTTAAAGAAAACCCATGAACGAAGAATTCCTCAACACACTCGGCAGCATCGTCGGCACCGCCACGCCCCTGGTGATCGCCAGCCTGGGCGAGACCATCACCGAGCGCGCCGGCGTCGTCAACCTGTCGCTGGACGGCAGTTTGGCGCTGGCCGCCGTCCTGGGCTTCGCCGCCGCCTGGACCGCGCAGGAAGCCGGTGTGCTTGATGTGCCGCTGCAGATCGCCCTCGGCATCGCCGTCGCCATGCTGGTCGGCGCTTTGATCGCCTTGCTGGTCGGCTTTTCCAGCATCAAGCTGCGCCGCGATCAGGTGGCGGTCGGCTTTGTGCTTACCCTGCTCGCCGCTGAGTTGGCGCGCTTCCTCGGCGCCGATTTCACGCGCATCCCCGGCCCGCAAATTACGCGCTTCAACATCCCCCTGCTGGAGCATGCGCCTATTCTCGGTCCTGTATTTTTTCAGCAGAACCTGCTCGTTTATTTCAGTTATCTCTTGATGTTCGGCATCTGGTTCTGGCTCTTCCGCAGCAGCGGCGGCTTGACCCTGCGCGCCATCGGCGAGCGCCCGGAAGCGGCTTACGCCCGCGGCGCCCGCGTGCAGCGCCTGCGCTACTGGTACACTTTTCTCGGCGGCGCATTGGTCGGCTTGGCTGGCGCGGCGTACTCGCTCAATGTCAAGCCGGGCTGGTCGAGCCCGCCAGCGATGCAGGGCGATGGCTGGATCGCGCTCGCCATCGTCATTTTCGGCGGTTGGCACCCGTTTCGCGTCGTCCTGGGCGCCTATCTCTTCGCCGCTTTGCGCGCAGTCTCCAGCCATATCCAGACCAATGGGCTGTTCATATTCGGTCAGGAGATCAACTTCCCCTTCGTCCTGCTGAATGCCCTGCCCTGGCTGCTGATGATCATTACACTTTTGATCGTCAGCGGCGGTCTCACCGAGCGCCTGCTCCAATATATGCCGCGCGCGGTGCAGCGCCGCCTGCGCGCCTTCCTACGCTCCGACCCGCCCAAGGCGCTGGGCACGCGCTTCGAAATGGAGTAGGGGCTGCCCACCGGGTCGCCCGTCATAGCGCATTTTTACATGGCCAAGAAAACGAAAAAACGCCGCATTCGTCCACTCGCGCTCTGTATCTTCCAGCGCGAGGACAATATCTTCGTCTCACGCGGCTACGACGCCCACAAAGACGAAGCCTTCTACCGGCCCATCGGCGGTCGCATCGAATTTGGCGAGCGCGGCCGCGACGCCCTTGCGCGCGAAGTCCGCGAAGAAATCAATGCCGCAGTCGCCGACCTGGTTTATCTCGGTACGCTCGAAAATATATTCACTTACGAAGGCAAGCCCCACCATGAAATCGTCATGATTTACGATGGCGCCTTCTGTGACCCCGCCATGAATCGCGACGACTTCACCGTTACCGGCGTCGATAATGGTGAAATCCTCTACCAAGCCAGCTGGGAGCGCCTTGACTTTTTCCGCGCCGATGACGCGCCGCCGCTCTATCCAGGCGGGTTGCTCGATCTGCTGGATAAGACCCGTCCGCAATCTGGCTAGCATTTACCACCATGCCCGCCAACTAAATCGAAGCATCCACTGCATCAGCCCGCCGATACGCCGCCGATCGCCGAAGCATAATAATCAATGCTATAATGCACTTTGAATTCGCCGCCTGAGAAAGAATGATGCACATCCGTCTGCCGCTGCCAGCCGCGCTTCGCCAGCGAGTGGAAGCTGAAGAATATGCCTGGGCGATTATCACATCGCTTTTGCTCAGCCCGCCGGTCGTCTGGGCGGTCTGGATCTTCGCCATCGCCTGGACTTCCAGCGCGGACCGTCATCAAAACCTGTCATTTGCCGCCTTGTTCGCCGTCGCCGTCTGCGCCGCGCCGATTCTCTTTGTGTCCGTCATGGTGCGCAATGGACGCATTGGCGATCTTCATATGCGCGAAAGCCGCGAGCGTTACATACCTTATTCAATCGCAATTGTGGGCGGCTTCATCTGCGCGCTGTCGTTCAGCCACATCGGCGCCGACCCGGTATTCTATCTGGTCACGCTGGTGACGATTGCCGAGCTCGCCCTCATGCTGGTCGGCACCGTCTTCATCCATATCAGCTTTCACGCTGCCGGCATGGCGAGCGTCATCTCAGCCACCACCTTGATGTTTGGCTTCAGCAAAGGGCTGCTGTTTTTGCCGCTGCTTATGCTCGTTGTGCTGGCGCGGCTGGTGCTTGAGCGCCACACGCCGGCGCAGATCATCATCGGCGCCCTGATTGGCGTCCTCACGCCGCTGGCGATTATCGCAGCCTTCGCGCTGCTGATGTAGCCTGACGTTATGCCCGCCAGACCCGCGCCGCGCCATCCCAGGACCAGGACAAAATGCGCGTGCCATCGCTATTCCAGGCTGCGCCAGTCACCAGATTGCGATGACGCAAACGCCGCGGCGATTCTTCGTCCCAGAGGTAAACATAAATATGCGACCAGGACAGCACACGCTTTTCCAGGTCATCCCAGCGCGCGCCGATCACCCAGTCGTCATGTCGGTATACGCGCTGCGACTGGGCGCCGTCCACCGCCCAAATATGCACCGTGTCATCGCCAGCCCAGGACATAATCATCGATTCATCGCGCGACCAGACCGCTCGCTTGACGAAGCTGTGGTGACGCATGCCGCTGATTGCGCGCCCGCCGACGCTGTCGCCGTCGGTTTCATAGACTTGCACCCCGCCGTTGGTGAACCAAGCCAGCAGGCGCGTATCATCCGCATTCCACTGGAGACCGAGCAGCATGCCCCGCTGTGGCAGCGAATAATTGCGCTCTTCCCCCGTTTCGACATCCCAAGCGTAAATCCGCCCGGCTTCCGACCAGGCGCGCGCTTCCGTTTCATCCGCGCTCCAGGCCGCGCCGCCTATTTCCACCGGCGCTTCGAAACGCCGCATCATCTCGCCGTCTTCAAGCGATAAGATCGCGCCGACGCCAGCCCGCGTGAAAACCAGCGCAGTTGTTTCGTCCCTGCTCAGCGCCAATGCCAAGGGCAAGCCAGCCAGCTCCCACCGGTATATGATCCTCCCGTCAGCGGCATCGCTCAATAACACGGCGCCCGATTCCTCGGCGGAGAGAATTGCCGTATCAGCCAGCGCCCAATGCGCCTGCGTCACCGCGCTGCCATCTTCATGGTAAGTAAGCAGGCGCTCGCCATCTTCCGCCGACCAGATGTGAATCGACCCATTCCCCTCCGCCGTGAGAATGCGTGTTTCAGCGGCGTCCCACGAGGCGGCGCGCACGCTGCTGCTATGCTCCAGCGTCAACTCCGCTTCAGTCGATTGCGCCGCCGTCGGGATCATCAGCGCGGCCGCCGCGAGCAAAATCATTAATACGCGAAACATCGTGGTCACCTGTCTGCTAAGTCCTAGGATTCATGCGCCAAGCATAGCACAGAGTTATTAAATTCTAATGACAGCCTATGGACGAGACGGCTGCTAGCGGCTCGCCTTCAGCGGCGCTGATCCACCGCATCAGCGACATCAACGCGCCGCCCCGTCTCGTAGGACTCAATCGCCGCCCATGCCAGCGCCAGCGCTCGTTGACCAGCCCGCGCATGCACCGGCGGATCGGCGCCCCGCTTGAAGGCTTCCAGCATCGGATCGAGGTATCGATCAAAGGTGCGGTGAAACTCGCGCTCGACATCGTTGAAGAAGCCGGCTTCCCAAATCTCTCCCGTTTCTTCGCCGGCGCGATGAAAGGTATAGCGCTTGACCGTATCGATTATCAGAACGCGACCGTCCGTCCCGTTCAGCTCGACACGGGATGTTTCCGGATAGGCGTAGGAAGAATCGTATGAGCCGAGCAAACTGCCGACTGCGCCGCTCTCAAACTTCAGCGACAGCGCCATCGTGCCTGAATCGAAGCGATCGGACCACAGAGATGCTCCAGCATGTCGAAGCCATGGCATTGCGTTTCGATTAGATTCGCATGAGGGCGCCCGCCCCAGCCGCCTTCGCCGCCGAAACGCCAGGTCGCGAAGACCAACGTCCCCAGCCGCCCTTGGTCAATCGCCGCCTTTGCCAGTTGAACCGGCTTGCCATAGCGATGATTGAAGTTGATCGCGAAGAATAGATCGCGCTCGGCCGCCTCATGGAGCAAAGTGTCGCCTTCCGTCAAATCGAATACCAGCGGCTTCTCCACCAGCAGCGGATAACCCGCCTGAATCACCTGAAGCGTGGGCTCATAATGCCCCATATTTGGCAGACTAATGCTGACCAGATCGGGCTTCTCCGCGTCCAGCATCTCGGCGATATCAAGATACCAGCGCAGGCCGAATTGTTCGGCGCGCGCCTTCGTCCGTTCTTCCGTACGCCCGGCAACGGCGCAGAGATCCACATCCTCGCGCGCGTCAAAGACCCGAGCATGCTGATAACCCCAGCCGCCCGCGCCCACCAACGCTACCTTGATTCGCGCGCCGACTGTCATTGTTCGATGACTACCTTGCCCGTGTCCCCTGCGAAGAAAAACTCGAAGGCATGCTGAATATCGCTGACCGGCAGTCGATGAGTGATGATTTGCATCAGGTAAATTCTGTGTTCGCGCAAGTATACCAGGTTATCGGGCAGCTCGTTGTAGCAGAAATATTCGCTGCCGATGACCGCCCGCTCGGGCCCAATCAGATCAGGTGATATTGTCAGGTCCAGCCCTTCACCGTGGCCGATGCAGACCAATACGCCCCGCCGCGAAAGCGAATCCAAGGCCGCGCGCCGCGCCACAGCTTTGCCGCTGGTGTCAAAGCCTGCGTCAACCGTCGCCAGCCCATGACGCTTCAAGCCTTCCGCCAACGACATCTCCGCCACATTGACCGGCAGACCGCCCAGCCGCTCGGCCAAGCCAAGCCGATAAGGGATTACATCGGTGATGACCACCGGCGTGTCAAATCCGAGCATGACCTTGAGCATCGCCAGCATGCCCAGCCCTATAGGTCCTGCCCCGGACACCACCGCCGACTCAATATCTTGCCGCATCAACTGCGCCCGTCGCACCCCATGCCCGTTGGCGCCCATGATATCCAGCAGCAGCGTCGCCTCCGTCGGACTCATGTCGCTGTCGACGGCGAAAAAGACATTCTCGTTGACCAGCTCGTATGCGCCGAATCCGCCATCGACGTTGAAGCCGTAATCAGCGCGCTTATGCAGGCATTGATTGGTGAAGCCCAGCGCACAGCTGCGACATTTGCCGCAGAAGTCCATCAAGAACACGGCGCCAATCGTCCCCACCGGCGTATTCGTTTCGGGACCTGCCGCCGCCACGATGCCAGCGCCTTCATGCCCCGGCGTCACCACGCTGCCCTCATAGAATTGACCCCGCTCCGAGCCGCAAAGCGCGTTCGCTCCCACTTGCAGCAGCAATTGCCCAGGACCAGGAACCGGCACGTCCTTCTCGTGAAAGCTGATTATCCCCCCGCCCTCAAACTTGGGCACGGTCATGACTTCAGGTATCGGTTGGAGCATAATGAACTGGTCTCCCCGGTCGCCGCCAGCTTGCCGCCCGTTGGGCAGAGTTTAGCGCAAGCAGCAATCCGAGCAAATCAAACGAAGTGGTTCAAAAAGTAAGGAGAATATCTGCAAAATGAAAGGAACTGACTAACAAGCAAAGGATTGAACGGCTCAAAGATGCTTGCCAGCCCTAGCCGCAAACAGTATCATGGCGGTAGGAGACTTACGCCAAAAGGCCTAGAGAATGACCAGACCCAATTTCCTCTTCATGATCGCCGATGACCACCGCCACTCCGCCCTCGGCGCGCTGGGCGCCGAAGCCGTTTCGACCCCGACATTCGACCAGCTGATCGCAGACGGAACCTGCTTCACCCAGGCGCATATCATGGGCTCGACTTCGGGCGCCGTCTGCATGCCCAGCCGCGGCATGTTGATGTCCGGCTGCGGCTTGTTCGACACGCCCGATCCGCTGCCCGATGACGTCCCCCTGCTGCCCGAGCTGCTCCAGCAAAATGGTTACAGAACCTTCGGCACCGGCAAATGGCACAATCGGCGCGGCAGCTACGCCCGCTGCTTTGGAGAAAGCGGGGCGGTCTTCTTCGGCGGCATGAACGATCAATACGCCATGCCCGTCAACGACTTCGACCCCGCCGGCGCCTACCCGCCCGCCGAGACCTATATCGCCGATGGCTACTCCACCACCGTCTTCAGCGACGAGATGATCAACTTTCTCAATACCCGCTGTCCCGAAGACGACGAGCCCTTCTTCGCCTACATCGCCTTCACCTCGCCCCATGATCCGCGCACGCCGCCGCCGCCTTTTGATGCGATGTACGATCCCGCCGAGATCGAGCTGCCGCCAAACTTCGCGCCCGAACACCCTTTTGATATCGGCGTTCGCGAAATCCGCGATGAAGTCCTGGCTGGCTACCCGCGCGGCGAAGACGAAATCAAGCGCCATATCGCCGATTATTACGGCATGATCTCGCAGATGGATCATGACATCGGCCGCATCCTCGAAACGCTGGACGCGCGCGGCTTAGGCGAAAATACCGTCGTTGTCTACACTTCGGATCATGGCTTGGGCGTCGGGCAGCACGGCTTGATGGGCAAGCAGAACTTGTATGACCACAGTATGCGCATCCCGCTAATCATGCGCGGGCCCGGCGTGCCGACCGGTTTACAGTGCGGCGCGCTGCTCTACTTGCTCGACCTGTATCCCACGCTGCTTGAGCTAGCCGGCGCGCCAGTGCCCGATAGCGCCGCAGGCCATAGTCTGACCGCCCTGCTGCGCGAAGCCACCTATATGCACCGCAAGCATATCTTCTCCGCCTATCAGGGTGTCTTTGGTCATCCAGCGGGCGCGCCTTATCAGCGCAGCATCAAGGACGAACGCAACAAGCTCATCCAGACCGTCGTCGACGGCGCGGAAACCTGGCAGCTTTTCGATTTGGCTGCCGACCCTCACGAAACCAAGGATCTGATCGAAGCGCCCGCTTTCGCCGATCGGGTTGAGCAGCTCAAAGAGTCGCTGCGCAAACGCCAGGCGCGCTTGAACGATCCCGTCTTGTAAGGAATCTTGTAGGGGCGACTCGGTGAGTCGCCCACCAATGCGAAGTCTGTAGGGGCGACCTATCAGGTCGCCCGCTAAAGCGCCACAGTCTTAGGCGCTACTCGCCGGAGGACAACAATGACCGACAAAATTCGCGTCAATGGCGCGCGCCTCTGGGACAGCATCATGGACATGGCGGAGATCGGCGCCACCGCCAATGGCGGCAGCCACCGCCTCACCCTGAGCGATGAAGACAAGATCGCGCGCGATAACTTTGCCGCTGCTTGCGCCGACGCCGATTTGCGCCTGACGATTGACGAGCTGGGCGATATGTTCGCGCGCCGCGTCGGCACGGATAACGACAAGGCGCCAGTCGGCATGGGCAGCCACCTCGACACCCAACCCTACGGCGGACGATTTGATGGCGTCTTCGGCGTGATGGCCGGCTTGGAAGTCATCCGCACGCTCAACGACCACAACATTGCCACGGCCGCGCCGCTCGAGGTCGTCAACTGGACCAACGAAGAAGGCGCCCGTTTCGCCCCGTCCATGCTGGCTTCCGGCGTCTATGGCGGCGTTTTCGATCTCGATTGGGCGCAATCGCGCGTCGCCGTTGATACTGGCGCCACCCTGCTCGACGAACTCATACGCATCGGCTATCACGGCGGGGCTTCCGTCCGCGACCACGAGTTTTCCGCCTTCTTCGAATGCCATATTGAGCAGGGTCCCATCCTTGATTCCGAAGGCATCGCCGTCGGCATCGTCGACGCGGCGCAGGGCTTCCGCTGGTACGATATCACCTTGGAAGGCTTCGCGTCCCACACTGGGTCGACGCCTATGATCGGCAGACGAAACGCTTTGCTCGGCATGGCGAAGGTTGTTCAGGCGGTTGATGACATCGCGCATCAACAGGCGCCGCTCGCCCGCGGCACCGTTGGCAGCCAGGTCGAAGTAGGTCCCGGCTCGCGCAATGTCATCCCAGGCACGGTCAACTTCACCGTCGATATCCGCCATCCATCAGCCGATACGCTTGCCGCCATGGACGCTCGGCTGCGCGCCGTCTGCCGCGAAGTCGCCGATGATATCGGGCTGGATCTCTCGCTGGAGCAAATCTCGCACACCGAGCCAGTCGCCTTTGATGAGGGCTGCGTCGCCGCGTTGAAGCGGTCCTGCGAAAGGCTCGGCATTAAGCGCCGGCTTATCACCTCGGGCGCGGGTCACGATGCCTGCTACGTCGCCGCGCGCTGCCCGACCGCCATGCTCTTCGCGCCCTGCAAAGACGGCATCAGCCACCACGAATCCGAAAGCGCCAAGCCGGAAGACCTCGAAGCGGTCTGCAACGTACTGCTGCACGCCGTTCTTGATGTCGCGGGCGTCTCCAATTGAAATCCGCGCGCTGCTCGATGGCCGGGCAGCTGGCGTCGGCTGTATCGCCGCTCCGCCATCGCCGCTTCAATGACGGCGGCCGCGCCGGCTTCTTCATAGTCGCGATTGGCGCGCCTTGCAAGCTGCCGTTCTCGCAAGCATAATCAGCCGAGCGGACATAGCGAGCTTTACGCCAAGGTGACTGAACTTGAACTGGCGCATCTTAATCCTGCTGCTCCTCATTGGGCTGGCGCTTCTCTTCGGCGTCAGCTTGTATGAACCATCGAGCGGCATCGCTCTCAGCGCCCATACCCGGCTCCAGGCGCCGCCCCAAGACAACAGCGGATTCGCCCGCGCCATCGATCCTTGGGAGTGGCGCTTCCCGCGCGATCATGGCGCCCATCCCGATTTCCAAACCGAATGGTGGTATTACACCGGGGTGCTGGCGACCGCTGAGCAGCGGCGATTCGGTTTCCAATTCACGATCTTTCGCCGCGCGCTCTCGCCCCGCGCGCAATCATCGGCTTCCGAGTTTCGTACAAACGATATCTACATGGCGCACTTCACCGTCAGCGACATCGCTAATGGCGCCTTTTACCATGATGTCCGCTATGCCCGCGGCGGCGCCGGTCTTGCGGGCGCTGGCGTCGATCCTTTCTATAGCGTCTGGCTCGAAGACTGGGAAGTCCGCGCCGAAGACGACAACGCAAACAAGACGCGCGTCAAAGCCGCCAGCGAGGATTACGCCATCGATCTGCACCTGTATCAGATGAAGCAGCCCGCGCTGCAAGGCGACAATGGGCTCAGCCCAAAGAGCGCCGAGATCGGCAACGCCAGCTATTACTACAGTCTGACGCGGCTGCTGACCGAAGGCGGCATTACTATCGGCGACCAGATCTTTGACGTCAGCGGATACAGCTGGATGGATCATGAATTCAGCACCTCCGCCTTGGGCGAAGAGGCGCAAGGTTGGGATTGGTTTGGCTTGATCTTCGACGACAACACCGAACTCATGATCGGGCAGATACGCCAGGTCGATGGCGCCATCGAAAGCAGCTTCGGCGGTCTCTACATTTACGCCGACGGGGGAACGCGCTATCTCGATTCCGCCGATTTCTCCATCGCCGTCGCCGATACCTGGCGCAGCCCCCACAGCGAAGCCGAATATCCCGCCCGCTGGGAGATCACAGTCAATGGCGACGATGGCTTCCGCATTGAAGTCTCGCCCCTGGCTGCCGACCAGGAATTGCATAGCGCCGACATCGTCTATTGGGAAGGCGCCGTCGCAATCAGCGGCGACAAAACCGGCTACGGTTACGCCGAGCTGACCGGCTACGTCGGCTCGATGCAAAATCGCTTTTGAGTAGAACCGACCAATTGCCTAACTGTATAGTCCCATATTGAGATGGTGTGGTTTTTGATGAAAACGTTCCGGTGTTTCTCGCCAGCGATCACAGATGAATTCATAGGGACTTCGCCCCTTCAGGGTCTTCAGTCTTTTGCCAAAATTGTATGCCTGCAAGAACAGCTCCAGGTGCTGACGCAACTCCTCATCGCTCTGATAAAAGTAACGATAGACCGTATATTCTTTGATGCTTCGGTTGATGCGCTCGACTTGTCCATTGGTCCAAGGATGATACGGTTTGGTCAAGCGATGTTCAATCCCGCGCGCTTCACAGATTTTATCGAACTTCAGCTTGCTTCTGCGCCGCGCCCGCGCCTGATGGGTAAACTGTGCGCCATT
>JAJEGA010000094.1 GCA_022820125.1 Anaerolineae bacterium
CAAGCAACGCAGTCCGCTACTTGGATTTGACAAAGACGATAGTCGTCGGCTGAGGCTCATATTTATTGGTTAAGTCGTCGGTCCTTACTCGTTTCACCCCGCGCATCTCCAAAACGCATTTAGCGTCCAGATTGAAAGCCCGATGCGCGCCAACCGTGAAATTCGTTACGGATGCAAAGCCGTAGAAGCTATCGCTGGGGTTAAAGCAGCCTTTGTTGCTGGGATCAAACCGATATTCTGCTGTAAAGAATCCGTGCTTCGCGGAACCAGTCCAGCGTCCAGGACCGAAACTAACTTCTTGCCATTCACCGGTGAGTTCAACAGTCTTGACCTTCGTGACTTCGCGGATATTTACCGCGCCTTGACGATAGTTGGATATCTCGAAGCGCAGGAAACAGGTATCCTGTAATTCGAAATATCGCCATGCGGTGTCCGGCTCCACCAATAATCGGTCGATAAGTCCTATATGATCGGGGTGGTTGAGGTCGTTACGGACAAAACAAGCTCGTGAAGGATTGCTGATGACGTGCAATTCCATATCCGCAACGGCATGCCCCTTTGTCAGTGGATGAAGTACATATCGACCAGGCTGGAAGACCGCTTCAAATTGCCGTCCATCCTTGAGATTGTTGCGGACGACCAGCTTGGTCGCGCGATCTTGTGCCAAGGCGGGAGATGCCACCAGCATAATCGCCGCAAGCAAGATAAGCAATGCAGATATTCTTTGGAACATGGTTAGGCTTCCTTCGCGTGGGTGGCGGCGGATGTGATCTGTGAATACCGCAGCCGATGGGTAAATAAAAATGCGAAGGGTATTCTAACAGAGATTAGATTAGTGAAAACATCTAATCAAACATTCGTTAGATTATCGTAATATCTTAATTCACTGGCATCGGTGGCGCTCAGCTAGCCCGCGTCCATTCGCCCGTCTCGGCGTCGATTTGCCAGCCAGTGGGTAAATCGGGCAGGCAGGTATCGCCATACTGCGCCTCGCCTGGGTCTTCAAACTCAATATGCACTGGCGAGCCGGTCAAAGTATTGATGAAAGTCCCGAGCCTGTGGGTGATTTCTTCTTTCGATTTCGCAAGGATGCCGCCTTCCAGCGCGTCCTCGCGGAACTGCGCAATGGCTTCATATTCCGCCAGTTGCCGCACTGCGTCCCAATCCTTTTGCAAAACGGAGAGCGAGTAATCGTCCTGGTCAATGTGCTCGATATTGCAGCTGGTGATGATGGGTGGCGGCAGGGTCAGGTGGATGGCGCCCGTCGCCGCGTCATAACGCACATCGTCGCGGTCAAATTGGGTGATATCCAGCCCGGCTTCAATGCTGCCGAGCGCGACATGATTGGCGCTGTGATAGCCTGAGTTAAGGATGCCTTCGTGAACGGATACTTTGAGGTCGGTTTGGCGGAATTCGCCGCGAACCGTCACCAATTGCCCCAGCCCGCGCAGGCTGTTGACAATCGTGCGGCTGGACACCAGATTGACGCTGGCTGGCGGATCGATCAAATCGAAGACGGGCGCGAACAGCCCGCTTAATGCCAAGCCGCTCGAAAGCGCCAGAATCGCCAGCCCGACAAATGGCGAGGCGAAGAGCAGGCCGATCAATGCCAGGCAGCCGCAGCTTAAGCCCGAGCCGCGCGAATCGCGATGGATGAAGACTTGGCTGGTCGGGGCTGGGCCGGCATGCTTGGATTGCGCCAAGGCGGTATCGCCACCAGCCGCCGGCTGCGCATCAGGCGGCAGTACAGTGACATCGCCGCTGGGGGCGGCCGCAGCGAAGTCGGGCGCAACTTGCTTGCGAGCATGGCGCGTGAAGCCGACCACCGCCGCTACTATCAAGCCGCCATCATCCACCACGCCCAAGGGCAGCAGAAAATCTGGAATGAGGTCGATTGGCAGTAAGATATAGATGCCGACCAGCGCAAAAAACAGCAGCTTGGAAACCAGCGATACCCGCCGGTCCAACATAAGGTGGATGAAGTCGCTCAAAACTTGCATTGGCATACCTCGCTCTGGACCCGCCGCAGGGGCGCCAAGGATGGTTGGCTGGCTGTATTATTCACTCTATCGTTTATTGTAGAAGCGCGTCGCGCAAAATCAAGCGCGCTGGGTGAAATGCGCGACAACGCCGTTCACTGGCAATTTGATGGCCAACAGGTTCGCAACACAAATTAATCTATCACTCCCCAAGCTCTACCGCGCCATGTCGACTTCCGTTGTGGACGCCTTCTGCTTCAGCAATCCCTTCATCAAAGCCGCCTTGCGCATCCTCTGCGCCCCCTTCGTGCTGGAGCTCACGCGGCTCGGGCGCAAGATGGAGCGCATAATCGCGCGCGATGGCCATCTAAAAGGCGCGAGCGAGTGGCTGCTGAGTATCGGCGCCGAGGGCATCCACATCCATGGCGCCGAGAATGTGCCGCTGACGGGACCGGCGCTCTTTGTCTGCAACCACGCCGGTTTGGGCGACGCCTATGCGCTGCTGTCGGCATCGCCGCGGCGGGATACGATTATCCTGGCGAACGACTTTGGCATCCTGCCGGGTTTAAGCGCGATGCGGCGCCATGTCATCCTGGTCGATCCGAGCGAGCCTGTCGCCACATTTCGCGCGGCGCTGCGACATCTGCGAGCGGGAAAGTCGCTGCTGCTCTATCCCCGCGGCGAAATTGAAGCCGACCCCGCGCTGGATTTGGAAGCGGCGCTGGCATCCCTGCCCCACTGGTCTCGCAGTATGGCGCTCTTTGCGCGTCACGCCCCCAACTTGAAAATCGTGCCGGTCGCCGTCGGCGGCCTGCTCTCGCGGCGGGCGCTGCGCAATCCCATCGTCCGCCGATACCGAGACCGAGACAAACGACATTTCCTGGCGGCGACCTTCCAAATGATGTTTCCCGCTTACCGCGACCCGGTCATCAGTCTCCGCTTTGGCGACCCGCTTGGCGGCGAAAGGGCGGCGCCCCGCCAGGTCCAGGCGCGGATGGCGACCCTCTTGCGGCGCGTCCACGCGGAACAGCGGCGGCTGATGCTTCATGCAGGCTGCCGTGTATATCGTCGTGGATTTTAGCCTGTGCATATAGGTGTTACGCGCCATAATAGCAAGAGCGTCTTCTCGCTTCAAAAGGCGGACCAACCGTGAGTCAGTGGTCGAACAACAACCCGTCACAGAATACGCGGGAAATCTGGCTGAGCTACTGGAATCTGCTGATCTCGCTCGTCAGCCGCGATGTGCGCGCCCGTTATCGGCGAACAGTATTGGGTCCGCTTTGGGCGATTATCCCGGCGATTCTCTCCACGGTGATACTGAGTTTTCTTAGCGGATTGGTCGGGGCGAGCAGCGAAGGCATGCCGCGGCTGGCGTTTGTCATGGCGGCGACTGTGCCCTGGACCTTCTTTCAGAGCTCAGTCGTTCGCATCCCGCATGGTGTCTTGGCGAACGGCACGATCCTGCGCAAAATGCCGGTGCCGCGCCAGATTTTTCCCTTCGTTGTGCTCTTCACCACCGCTTTCGATTTTCTGATGTCCAGCATCGTTCTGGTCGTCGTGCTGCAGCTCTTTCAAATCCCGATTACTGAAGCCTGGCTGTGGCTGCCGCTGCTCCTGTTGATGACAGGCGCGATGGCTTGGGCTGTGGGGATTGGCTTATCGGCGTTTACGATCTATCGCCGCGATATATTGTTTGGCATCCAATACATTATGCAAGTCTGGTTGTTCCTGACGCCGGTCATGTATTCTTCGCGCGACCTGCTGGACGAATGGCCGCTCATTTATACGCTGAATCCCGCCGTGCCAATTATCGATGGCTTTCGCCAGGTGCTGATATTCGGTCAGGCGCCGAACCTGGGCGGTCTGCTGATCAGCGCCGCGTTCACCGGTCTTGTGCTGGCGGTTTCCTTGCCCTTTTATCGATTCATGTCGCGTTACTTCGTCGATGTGCTATAGACCAAAATTCAGTCGAAAGCGGAATCACCAATGAGGGACGGCTGGGCGCTTCGAGCTTCTGATATCTGGAAACGCTATGGCTTGCCTGTGCGTCCTTGGCTGCGGCGTCAGGTGGACCAGCTGCGCGGCGGCAACTTTGAAGACCGCGCCGCTTATGGACCCTGGGCATTGCGCGATGTCTCCTTCGAGGTCAAACAGGGGGAGTCGCTGGGCATTGTTGGCAAAAACGGGGCGGGGAAAAGCACCTTGCTCAAACTGATCGCCGGCGTCAGCCCTGCTACATACGGATCGGTGAATGTAAACGGACGGCTCTTCCCCATGATCGAGCTCGCGGCCGGCATTCACAGAGACTTGACCGGACGCGAGAATATCAAGCTGCTCGGCGCCATAATGGGTTTCACCGCGTCGCGAATGGAGGCGAAGATAGCGGAAATCGAAGACTTTGCCGAATTGGGAGATTGGCTGGAGAAGCCGGTCTGGCAGTATTCCAGCGGCATGCAGGCGCGCCTCGGCTTCAGCGTGGCCGTCAATGTAGACGCCGATATTCTTTTGATCGATGAGGTGCTTTCGGTTGGCGATGTCAACTTCCAAAAGAAGTGCCTTAATCGCATGGACGAATTGTCAAACAGCGGCGTCACCATCATCTTTGTCACCCACAATCCCTATTCTATTGAACGGCTCTGCGAGCGAGCGATCTATCTGGAGGCGGGCTCCATTAAGGCATCGGGTTCGCCCAGCGAGATCCTGACCGCGTATTTTCAAGGCGCGCTGGACCGGTCGACGGTCATCGCGGACAAAGACCGGATCGCCGCCGACCTGCGCGAAGGCACCGGCGCTTTTCGCATCCTGGACATCAGCATGCACGACCCGGTTAGCGGACGCGAGATCACGGGCTTCTCCACCGGCGAATCCGTCTTGGTGCGCATCACGCTGGATGTCAGGGAGCCGACGCCGAGTTATCGCTTTTCGCTGCGCATCGTTGATCCGGCAAACACCGTTGTCAGTTTTATCGATGTGCCGATATCAACGCGCCAGTCGCTTGCGCTGGAGCGCGACAGCGTATTAGAGTGCCGCATAGACAATATCAACGTGCTGCCGGGCCAGTATTGGATTGACTTGGTCGCCCGCGAAGTCGCCGGTCCGGTAATCGACTCGGTATCCTACGCCTACGCCTTCAGCGTACACGTCAGCAGGGAAGTGATCGAACAGATGGAGCATCGCGGGATAATATACCTGCCGGCGAGCTGGCGTCTAGTCGAAGAGAGCGAACTGGAGCGCGTGAGCGGCAACTGATCATGATGTGGCTGCAAGCGCGCAAACGATAAGCGCTCATAGATAGCGCTGCATCCATTCCAGCAGCGCGTCGTTTTGCGCCTTCTGCGCGCGGACGGGACCAGTAATCGAAGCCACATGCGATTCACCAGGAATCCGCAGCATCTCCACGACGCAGCCCGTCGCTTTCAGGCGCCCGTAAAACTGCTCTGCTTGCCCCGCGGGGCAGCGGTAGTCTTCTTCGCATTGAATCAGGAGCGTCGGCGTTCTGCAGTTGTGGGCGTAGGTGATTGGCGATCCCCGCCGATAAACTTCAGGTATTTCCTGCGGTGTGCCGCCGAGCTCGCTCAGCGAACCCCAGGGCCCCATATCCGCCGTGCCATATCGGCTGACCAAATCGGTTATCGGATTCTCGGCGACAGCCGCTTTGAAGCGATTCGTCTGCCCAATTGTGTAGCAAGTGAGGTAGCCGCCGTAGGAGAGGCCGCAGATGCCCAGCCGCTCCGGGTCGGCGAAACCCGCTTCAATCGCATAGTCCACGCCGTCTAAAAGATCTTTATGGTCAAGGACGCCCCAGTTTCCCGATAGCGCGGTGGCGAAGGCGTCGCCATAACCGGTGGAACCGCGCGGATTGACGAATAGCACGGCGAAACCGGCGCCGGCGAGCATTTGAAAATCGCTGCCGTATTGGTAGCCGTACCAGCCGTGGGGTCCCCCATGAATATAAAGAATGGTGGGATACGGCGGCTCGCCCTGGTTTGGCGGCAGCAGCCAGCCCTGAATCGGCGTGCCGTCCCGGGTCTGGTAGCGCAGTTCTTCGACTTGCGGGAACTCGACTTGGCAAAGCAGATCATCATTGAAGCGCGAAACTTGGCGCTCGTTTGACCCATCCAAGGCGGCGATGCGCAGGTCGCCCGGGTTCGCCTGGTCGCCCGAAAGGAATAGCATTTTCTGGTCATCGGCGTCGTGCAGCCCTGTCGTTCGCTTCCCGCCCAGCAGCTTGCGCCATTCGGGGGCGCCATTCAAGGCGACCGCGCAGACGCCTCTGCTGCCGCGTTCCACGACATTTACTAAAGCGGCCGCATCGGCAGTCAGGATGTCCGCCGCGCTGAATACGGGAAACCATTGGACTTCGACGCCGGTTGGCAAATCTGCTGTTCGGTTCTCCGTTTTACCGGTCTCGCGATCCAGAATCCAGAGGTCGTCTTTGGTCGCCATCGGCTGGTCGCCCCGCGAAGCGACAACCATGACGCCCGCCCCATCGGGCAGCCAACCGGCGTTCTTTATGAATCCCCAGTCCAATCCCAGAAGCTTTTCCACTTCGCCCTCCAGGTTGACGATGCGCAGTTTAGCCGAGAACAAGTCGGGCCGATCTGGGTCAAAGGAGGCGAGGTAGAGAATCTCCGCGCCATCAGGCGACCAGCGCAATGTGCGGTCCAGGTGCGCGTCATCGGTGAGCTGCCTGGCGGCTCCACCGTGGATCGACTGTACGAAGATATTCTGCGCGGCGTCATCAATATAGCCGATTCCATCAAAACGATAGATGAAGCGCGTCACACGATAGGGCGCGGTCGGATCTCGGCGCTCGGCGGGCCCGGCGGTGAAGGCAATTGATTCGCCATCGGGCGACCAGGCCGGCGGCCCATCGACGCCTTGGCTCAAGTGGGTGAGCTGCCGCGCTTCGCCGCCGTCTATCGGCAGCAGGAAGACTTGCTTGGGACCGGCGCGATCGGAAAGAAAAGCGATCTGCCGCCCGTCCGGCGAACAGGCGGGCGCGCTGTCGCGGCCATCCTCCCGGGTCAACTGGCGCGCATCGCCGCTCGCCAGGTCAATGCGCCAGAGCGACGTGCTCGTGAGCTCGGTTTCGAGATCGTGCCGCGTCAGATCGCAAATTGCATATTTGCCACCGGGCGCCAGCCGGGCGCTGCCGATTCGCGCATAACGCAGGTCATCCAATAAGCCAAAGCTGCGTTTACCCATGCTGTCCGTCATAGCAATCTCTCACTGCCGGCTTTTCTTAAAAGCGTATTCATTTCTCAGCCACATTCTCAAGACCGCGCCGGAGTCATCCAACTCGAAGCGCAGCGTTTCGTTGGAGCCGCCCTGTTCCTGAATCGTGAAAACGTGTTCGGCCTCGGTCGGCTCGAGGGTGACCGGCGGATACTCCATGGCGTCAAGCGAGACGATTTGCAGCTGCCCGCCACGCAGGATGACCTTCTCGTAGCCCCATTCGTGGGCGTATTCGCCGAGGTAGATTTGCCAGGCGGGGTCCGCCTCGGGCGCAGGCGTTTCGTTCGCCTTGATGATCTCGGGCAAGACGAGTTTATAGCCCTGATTGATGTACTCAGTTGGCGCGCTGCCAAGGGCATTGGTGAGCACAATCAGCGCCGTCTTGTGTTCGCGGCAGAGCGTGAAACCGGTCAGATAACCGGGGTAGCCGCCGCCGTGCCCGCTGATTGACCAATCTTCCAGCTTGTACTGCATGCTGCCCAATCCGTAACCTGAGCGCCAAGTGGGCTCCAGCCAGTGGATGCGATGCATATCGCGCAGGGAATGCGGCGAGAGCACCGCGTTCTCCTCGTCAGTCAGGTGAAAGGCGGCGTACTTCACCAGGTCGTTGATGGACGAGGCGAAATTGGCGGAGGCTTCAAAGCCATTCATCAGGAAGAAGGGCATGGCTTTGCGCTGGTAATTGTCGTCAAGCTGTGAATAGCCGGTCGCCAGCAGCGGGTCGTCGCGTTGCGGCGTCGGGCGCGTTTCCCTCATGTCAAGCGGATCCAAGATATTGAGCTGCAGGTAGTCCGCCCATGCCATGCCCGAGACCGCTTCAATGATGCCGCCGAGCAGAGAGTAGCCGACATTGCTATAAGCGAACTTGTCGTAGGGCGGGCGCGTCGGCGGGCGAGATTTGAGCTCGTTCACAAATTCATCCCATTCCGGCGCCTCGCATTCGGTCCACATGGGGTTGTGCGAATCGCGCGGGAGCCCGGACGTGTGCGTCAGCAGGTTGCGGATCGTGATTTCCGGCGCGCCCTCATAACGCAAGTCGAACCAGTCGAGGTATTTTGCGACAGGATCGTCCAGGCTCAGCGCCCCCGCATCGCGCATTTTTAAGATGGCGACGGCGGTGAAAGTCTTGCTGATGCTGGCGATGCGGAAGCGCGTATCCAGCGCGACCGGCGTCTTCGCCTCAATATCGGCGTATCCGAAGCCATTTCCCCACAGCAGTTCGCCGTCGTAGACGATGCCCAGGGCAAGCCCGGGCTGGTGTTTCTGGCGCATCGTGAAGCGGATCCAGGCAGCGTACAAGTCAATCGCCGTGGCCAGATCCGGGTGTTGTTTTGGCAAGTCCTGGGGCATCATTTACTCCCGCTTGGGTAGGCGACTCGAGAGGTCGCGTGGGGCGCGTAGACACAGCCCTTCGACACTGCGGATCAGTCGCCCCTAGAATTTTTGCGCGTAAATGGGCGGTATTGATTAACGGCAAACGACATCGCGTCCCCGGCCTTCGACCATTGCCGGCGGCTCGCCAGGCGCGTCGCCAACCACGCCCTCGACGAACCAATCCATATCGGTGTAGATATAACCCTTAGGGAACTTGTCTCCTTTTGCCAGCACCAGGTCGCCATTTTGAGCATAGACGGGACCGTCAAACGTATCCTTGACCGTCTCATTCCAAGTGATGCGCCATTTGAGCGGCGGCGCTTCCATGATGTGCGGTATCTGGTCGTAATTGTAAGCCGCCATATCGACGATGCCACGGCCATGCGCCTTGGTCGAGACCTTGCCATCGTAGGCTTTGGCTTTCCATTTGTCCTCGAGCATGTCGTTGATGCGGCGCAGATAATACCAGCCCCACTGCCAGATAATGCTGGTCATATTGGCATTGGGCGCGAATTCACGCATATCGAAGCCGTAACCCATCGACCGTATGCCCTTTTCTTCGGCGACCTTCTGCGCCTCGGGGCTGTAAGTATGCTGAACAAGAACATCAGCGCCGAGCTCGACCAGCTCCAGAGCGGCAGCGCGTTCCGCTTCCGGGTCGTTCCAGGCGCCGGTCCAACGAACGTGGACGGCGATGTCTTCGCAGGTCCGAACCAGCAGCGAAGCGGCGGTGATGGCATTGATATGACGTATGACCTCAATGGTCGGTTCCGGCGCGACCAAGCCGATGATGCCGCTAACGGTCATCTCGCCGGTATAACCGCCGGCCACATAAAATGCCTGATACATTCGTCCGTCATAGGTAGCGATGTTATCTGCGATTTCGCCGCCCCCGTAGACCTCGAAGTAGGTCTCGGGGAAATCGGGCGCCACCTTCACTACGGCCTCATGGTATTCGGCGGCCGTGGCGAAGATCAGCTTGTGCCCCTCTTCCGCCAGTTGACGCAGAGCCTTTTCGGCATCATCAGCCGAGACACTCTCCACATATTTTGTGCCCAGATCGGGCAACTGCTCATCGATATATTGGCGCCCGATTTCGTGCAAATGGCTCCAATTGTAGTCTTCGATGTTTTCGCGGTAAACGAATGCCACCTGGCTGGTCACTTCTTCGACGGCGCCGCTGCCCGACCCGCCTTCGCTGCAGGCGGCCGAGACCGCTGACAGGACGATGAGGATAGCGATCAAATATGAGCGCCCATTTGAGATATTCATAATTCGCCCCTATCGTTACATAAGCGTATAACCTTGATGAGCGCCAAAATCGTCGCTGGCGGTCAATCAAACATTAGTTGCTGTTTAAGTAGGCGGCCGTAGCCAAGCCCGCGCAGCACTGTACGCCGACGAGGCTGCGGATGGGAATCGCCCGGTAATTGAGCGCGCTTTCCAGCGCCTCGCCGTCCGCCGCCAATCGCGCTTCAGCCGCAGCGCTTGCCGATTGAATCGCGGCGCTCGCATTCCCGCTTTCAATCTCCGCCCGCAGCATCCGCGCCAAGAGCCCGGTGTTCAGCAGCTTGTAGAAGCGGGAGGTATACAAATTGCTGAACAATTCCGCCTGCGAGGCTGGCCGTTTGGTTTCATCCGCCGCCATGACCCATTCGCGATCGGCTGCGCGAAATCCGGCGCTCATAATAAGGAAATCCTCCAACGCGCGCCTGACTGGCGAATCCAGGAGGAGGTCGCTCTCCACAGTTGAATGCAGACCGCGGATCCAATCATCGTGCTCCACTGCGATATCCATCGCCGACAGAATGGCATCGCGCCGGATGGTCGCCGTCAGTGACTGATCGTTGACGCGCGGTTCATCAAAATAAGGCATTTCCACAATAAGAAAAAAGGAACCATAGCGCTCGGCGTATTGCGCGCTTGACGCTTTGAAGCCGATGACCGCGCCCGGGTCGGCAACGCCGTGCCGCTCGAGATGATCGTACATATCGTTGCTGGTTAGCATGCGGTAAACCGCCGGCGCATAAGGCTCGGCAAAGCTAAGCTCCGGCTCACCCAGGTCAAGCGCCAGGCCGAACCATTCGGGGATCTGATGAAATGCCTCATAGAGCGCCGGACACGGGTCAGATACATAATAATAGACCCCGCCAAAGCCAGCGTTGTGCAAGGAGTAAAGCAGCTTGGGTTTGGTCTCGTCAATCACCTGCATCAGGGCGCGCGTCTCCGGCAGCGGATCGTCGAACCTTAGCCCTTTGTAATTGATGGGAAAGGTCCACTCGACCTGTTCCTGCCGCGCCGGGCGGTAAAAGTGGCGGGCGTAATTGCTCGGGGTGAAGGGTCCTTTGAACCAGCCTTCGTTGAGCCGCATCCCGTCGGCGTCGATCGATTTGATAAAATGCCAGGTGTAACCCAGTTCCGCGCGCAGCTGCTCATCCTCGCAAAGTCGCTTTGACAGGTATTCGATGGTCATGCAGCCGATCGGTTCGTTGGGATGGGGACCGCCGAAGACGAAGGCGCTGTCCTCGCCGCCGGCAATGGTGAGAAGTTCTATCGGGTCGCCATTGCGCGTGGAGCCGACTTCGCGAATGCTGACGAGATCGGGATACTGTTCCAATAGGCGATGGCTGGACGCGTTCAGGTCGTCAACCGTGAGGAACTCCCGATAATCCGGCACATCCGCCGCGATATGCTTCAGGTCCATGCGAAGGCCTCCTCAAGATCGAGCGCGCCAAGCCCACCATCCCCCAGCCCCTTCCCCAAAATGAGGGAAGGGGATTATATTGAGGGACCGCGAGAGATTCGAGCTCCCGCTATCGAACTGCTTGGAGCCGCGATGAGGGCAACGCGCCTACCGTTCGTCCTCGTTTATCCAGACATTGTGATCGTCGGTGACCAGGTTCAGCGTCCATTCACCACCGAAGAAATCTTTCACGTAATTGTTCTTGACCGTGAAGATGTTGAAGAAGCCGAAGGCCGGCTCAAAGTAAAGCGCGGCGACGCGGGTGGTGGCCGCTTGCAACTGGGTTTCGCGCGATTCTTCATCGAGGTTCTGCGCCGACTGATCCAACAGGCTGAAGATTTCTTCATCCTCGTAGCCGAGCGTGGAGATCCAGCCGTTTCTGCCCCAGAGGGCGTTGGTGCCGCCTTCGCCACACCAGCCTTGCCCCAGATAGATGCCCCATTCGCCGTCAATCCGTCTGGCGTTGTTGGTGCCGGGGTCGGCGATCTCGGGCCGGATCTTGAGACCGACCTGGGCGCCCGCGTCCACCATCGCCGCGACATAATCCGGCGCCGGATCAGAATTCCAGGAGAACATCGGGATCTCCAGGAGCTCGCCATCCATTTCGCGCCAGCCGTCGCCATCACTGTCGACGATGCCCATTTCATCCATCAGCGACATCGCCAATTCGGGGTCATAACTGTGATACTCGTCGTATAGCCCTTCGACATAACCAGCGACGCCAGGACCAGCGGTACCCGCGCCTTTCACATGAGTAGGCCCGCGCAGCGCCGCGTTGATGGCGTTGCCGTCTTTCATGTGAGACAGCGCTTTGCGGAAGCGCACATCATCAAAGGGCGCTTTGTCCACCGACATGTACAATCGAGTGGCGACCGGGCAGCCGAAGTTGATGACGGTCATGTCTTCGTTATCCAGGAAACGGCCGACATCGTCGCCGGGCGTCACCGCGCCCCACCAGTCGATGTCGCCCGCTTCAAGCGCGATCATCGCCGCCGGCACATCGGGCATGACGCGGAATACAACTTCGTCCAGGCAGGGATCAATGTAATAATCCTCGTTGGCGCGCAGGACAACTTCTTCATCGGGCGAGTAAGAGACGAATTCAAAGGGACCGGAACCAAGCGGATTCAAGCCATAGTCATCGCCATAGTGCTCGATGGCTTCCTGGGCGACGATAGCGGTGAAGGTCAAGCCGCGCGCCTTGTCGTACATAATGGCGTCGGGACCGCTTAGCGTTAAGACAACCGTGTGATCGTCTGTCGCTTCGGCTGAGACAAAGAGATTGCGCAGGTCAGCCGCCATGATCGACGATTCGTCATCATATTGCCGGTAGATCGAATAGACCACGTCATGGGCGGTGACTTCGCGGCTTTCGCCTTCGGGGAAGACGTCGTTGCCATCATGCCACATCATCCCGGGGCGAATATGCCAAGTGTAGACGGTGCCGTCCTCGCTGATATCCCAAGACTCGGCGAGGTCGCCAACTGGCTGGCCCGACTCGATGCGGAAGAGCATACTGTTGATGTTGGTGATGGCGTAGAAGGTCCAGTCATGGGCGGCGGTGTTGGGGTCCATCGGCAAGAAGGTGTCGACGCCAATGGTAAAGGCGCCGCCCTCTTGCGGGCAATGGCCATCAGCGGCGGCTGGCGTCAGCGACAGCGCCAAAACAAAGACCAGCGTGAGAAAGATTAAAGCGGTTTTGAGTTTCACGATTAAACGCTCCTGTTGACAAACTCGATTTGACGAGAAAAGCGGACAGTTTACTTGCTCAAAACTATTTCGATAATCGCCTCCTTATTGCGCCGATGAGCGTCGCTTGCTCAACTGAGGGGCGGAAACGCCGTCCATCAGACGTTTGCCCGTGGGATTCGTCTCTGTGTCTGTTGCGAGATAGGGAAGCTTAAGAGACGCGCACCGCAGATAATATCGCAGACCGCGCCAAATATGCAAATCAATTGCGCAAAGTAGGATCGAGGGCATCGCGCAAAGCGTCGCCGATGAAATTGATGGCGAGCACCGTGATCATGATGGCGACCCCCGGCGCGATGGACATCACTTTGAAATATCAGGCGGTAAAGTCAGGCTGTCTGTGAGCTGGTCAGGGCAAAAGGATCCCCATTGATGAAGGATGTTGAAGATATGGCGGTTGTTGGCGTCGTCCGCGTAAAAATCTAGCATGTGGTCTCTGCAAGCGTCGGTCATCGGCGTCGGTGGCATGGCAGCGTCGTGAATAAGCATTGAAGCTAAAAAGAGTAGAATAAGGAACAGGGATACCAGGAGCAGCCGGAGCATGATTATATGTCTTGAGGGCAGTCGATGCTGGAGATTGTAGCAAATTCGTCAAAAGATTGCGAGTTGCCGGGGGCGGGCTGTCGTCAAGCCGCGCAGATATGATGTCCTTCAGTTCTGCTTCCAGCTCGCGCAGTTCCGCTTCTCGCTTGCGTATGACGGTTTGGTGTTCCTGCGTGACGGCTGGCTGGACTAGATCTGATCGATGCCCAGCTGGTCTCGATTCGTTACCTCGATGTGCGCGATCATAACTTGCAGCGTTGCGATCAGGCGCTCGATGTTGCTGGCGACTTCAATTTGACGAGAAAAGCGGACAGTTTTCTTGCTATTAAATGTTTCGATAATCGCCTCCTTATTGTGCCGATGAGCGTCGCTTGCACAACTAGGGGGCGGAAACGCCGTCCAGCAGACGTTTGCCCGTGGGATTCGTCTCTGTGTCTATTGCGAGATAGGGCAGCTTAAGAGACGCGCACCGCAGATAATATCGCAGATCGCGCCAAATATGCAAATCAATGGCGCAAAGTAGGATCGAGGGCATCGCGCAAGGCGTCGCCGATGAAATTGATGGCGAGCACCGTGATCATAATCGCGACGCCCGGCGCGATGGACATCACCGGCAAGATGCGCATGAGTTCTTTGGCGTTGCTCAGCATCGAGCCCCACTCGGCGGTTGGCGGCTGCGCGCCCAGGCCCAGGTAACTCAAGGCGGCCGCGGCAAGGATCGCTTCAGCGACGCTGAACGAAGCCAGCACGACAACGACCGGAAATACATTTGGCAATATATGATTGAAGATGATGGCGAAATCAGTAGCGCCTATGGCTCTTGCGCCGACGATGTATTCGGTCTCGCGCAAGGACAACACCATACCGCGCACAAGCCGCGTAAACACAACCCAATAGACGAAACCCAGCGCCGCCATCAAGTTGTTCAAACTGGGGCCGAAGACCGCCACCAATGCAATGGCGAGCACGAGCAAGGGGAAAGACATGATGATATCGACGAGACGCATGATGACCATGTCCACTTTGCCGCCGAAGAAACCGGCGACTACGCCTAGAGCGACGCCGATGGTGGTGGAAAAGGCGGAAACGACAACGCCGATCATCAAGGAGACGCGCGCGCCGTAGATCAAGCGGCTGAAGCTATCGCGCCCCAGTTCGTCGGTGCCAATGACATGTTCCGCGCTGGGCGGCTGTTTGACGTTGGTGTAATTGGTCTTGTAGGGATCGTAGGGCGCGATCTGATCAGCAAAAACAGCCGCCAGCACCAGCACCAGCAAAACGGCTATCCCCAGCAGGGCGCGCCCATTCCGAATGAATTGCTGGGCGGCGATAACCGAGAAGGACTTCGGCCTGATGACCTCGGTGAGTTCGACGTCTGGCGCCAGTTCGACTATGTTCTCAGCCATGACTCGCTCACTATTGGAATCGAATGCGGGGATCAATGTAGGTATAAAGAATATCTGTGGCTAAATTGACGACAATCACCATCAAGGCGAAGACCAGCACCGTGTTTGTGACCACCAGGTAGTCTCGCGCGAAGATGGCGTCGACCGCCAGCCGGCCGATGCCGGGCCAGCCGAAGACTTTCTCGATGACAACGGCGCCGCCGAGCAATGCGGCGAACTGACCCGAAACGATGGTCAAGATCGGGATGAGGGCATTGGGCAAAGCGTGGCGGAAATTGACCCACTTTGCGCCCAAGCCCTTCGCTCTCGCCGTGCGCACGTAATCGAGGCTCAACACCTCCAACATGCTGGAACGCGCCACCCGCGTGACCAAGCCCAGAAGAACCAGGCTCAGCGTCACCGATGGCAGAATAAGCGAGCGGGCGAATTCAATCGGTGTCTTGCCCTGCCCCACCGTCGGCAGCCAATCGAGGTACAGCCCAAAGATCAGCATCAGCATGATACCGAACCAGAATGCCGGAATGGATACGCCAAACAAGGCGAAGGTCATCGCCGCCGTATCGATCCAGGTGCCGCGCTTCAAAGCCGACAGAATGCCAATGGGCAAGGCGAGCACAAGCACAAGGCAAATGGACGTCACCGTAAGGATGATGGTATCGGGCAGCCTCTGCGTGATTTCATAGCTGACATCAGAGCGTGACCGCACCGAGATTCCCATATCGCCTTTGAGCAGATTGGTCAAATAGCGCACATATTGCACCGGCAGCGGATCGTTCAGACCCAGCTTTTCGCGAATCCGATGTATCTCTTCCTGTGTCAGCTGCCGCGCGTTGCTCATCATCAACTCGACCGGGTCGCCGGGGATGAGATGAATCAGCGCGAAGGTGGCGGTGGTCACGCCAAACACGAGTGGAATCATCAAGATGACACGGCGTAAGATGTATTTTTTCATAGTCTCAATCTGCGAGATCTAGTTTGAAACAGAGATTGAGCGGCAAACGGCAGATTCGCACACGCGATTTCACGAGACGAAAGCGGCAAATGTACAGCCCTAGTTTGTGCTGACAAAGAGATTCTAGTCACGATATGATAGCATGTCAAATCCACAGTAGCTGCGGATCTTGAGGCGGGCGGGCGCGGCAATGCGAACTCGCTAGCCAGCAGGCCTGGACGCTGTTAATCTGCCCGCCCGATTCATAGCCAGCCCGATTTGCCAGATTTGCCGGATTCATTCTTCAAAGCTGTGCGAATTGAAATTCAACGTGCGGCTGTTTTCGCTGATGGCGCGGATGGTGGAGAGCAAAGCTAGTATGGACAGCGCCAAGCAAGTAAAATGCGCGCAACGATACTTCATATAGGGATACCGCCATGGTCGAACTCATCTGGGAAGGCAAATACGACAAAGACGGCAAGCGCGCCGCGCCCTTGAAAGTCGCCCTGCCCTTCCAAACCGTCGAAACCGTCAACGAAGACTCGGTAGAGCGCCGGCGTCAGCTTGAGTTGTTCGCCTCCGGGCGGGATACCGAATGGCGCAACCGGCTGATATGGGGCGACAAGAAATACGTCCTGCCGTCGCTGCTGCCGGAGTTCGCTGGTAAAGTGGACTTGATTTATATCGACCCGCCTTTTGCGACCGGACAGGATTTTTCTTTCCAGGCGCAGGTCGGAGATGAGCGCTTTGTCAAAGAACCAAGTATTATAGAGCAAAAAGCCTATAGGGATACGTGGGGGGGGCTAATGACTTAGGGTCCTACCTCAAGTGGATTTATGAGACGGCAGTCTTCCTCTACGAACTCCTCTCTGAGACTGGGAGTTTGTACGTTCATCTCGATTCCAATGTCAGTCATTATGTGAAAGCGCTTTTGGATAGCGTGTTTGGCCGTGATAATCTGAGGAACGAGGTAGTTTGGAATAAGGGATATAGAGGCACAGCAAGGCGAAGACGATTTCAGCAAGAACATGATGTAATTCTTTTCTATGCTAAATCAACCGATCATACTTGGAATAGCACTTATGTAGACTACAAAGATATGAGCTTGGCTCGATATAATCGAGTTGATGAAGAAGGTAATAGATACGCTCGAATAAAGCGGCGAAGAACCGATGGGACTGTGTACTATGGTCGAACTTATCCAAAGGGAAAACTACAAGGGGACATTATTGATGTCCCGATAATGGCAGCTACATCTTCAGAACGCACAGGCTACCCCACCCAAAAGCCCGAAGCTCTGCTAGAACGCATCATCCGCGCCAGTTCCAACGAAGGCGACCTCGTCCTTGACTGCTTCTGTGGCAGCGGCACCACCCCCGCCGTCGCCGAGAAGCTCAACCGCCGCTGGATCGCCTGCGACCTCGGGCGTTTCGCCATCCACACTTCCCGCAAGCGCTTGCTGGGCATCGATAACATCCGTCCCTTCATCGTGCAGAATCTCGGCAAATACGAGCGGCAGGTCTGGCAGAAAGCCGAGTTCGGCGAAGACGCGGCTTTCATCACGCGCAGCTACCGCAAGTTCATTCTCGACCTGTATCACGCTGAAATGGTCGAGGGTTATACCTGGCTGCATGGACGAAAAGGCGGGCGTATGGTGCATGTCGGCTCAGTCGATAGTCCGGTGGCGGTCGGCGAGGTGCGAAATATCGCTATCGAATTCCAGCAGACCCTTGGAACGGGCAAAGATGCGCCACGCGTCGCCGGCGTCGATATTTTGGGTTGGGACTTCGCCCTGGATACGAACGAGACGGCGCAGCAGATCGCAAGCGAAGCCGGTTTGAAAGTGCGCTTTCTACGAATCCCGCGCGAGGTGCTGGAGAAAAAGGCGGTCGATCAAGGCGATATCCGCTTCTTTGAATTGGCGGCGCTATCGGTCGCTCATCAGTGCGCGCGGCGTGAACTGAGCATTGAACTGACAGACTTCATGATTCCGCCCGATGACGTGCCTGACGATGTGGCGAAGGCGGTGCGCCACTGGTCGGACTGGATCGACTATTGGGCGGTGGACTTCAATTACCGCGATGACACCTTCCATAATCAGTGGCAGAGCTATCGGACGCGCAAAGACCGGACGCTTCTGCTGCGCGCCAACCATACGTACAGCAAGTCGGGGGAGTATACCGTCTTGATAAAGGCGATTGATATTCTGGGTAACGACACGACCAAGACGATTCAAGTAAAGGTGCTGTAACCATGGCAAAGCCAAGCCCGGCGCAGATGAGTTTCCTCGAAGATTATGGCAATACCGCGCCCTCTGTTCCGGCAATCAGCCACGAGGTTCGCGAATGGCGTGATAAGAACTATCAAGGCGCCACCGAAACATCGCGCAGGCTGCTGAATTACTGGTTTCATAGCGATCACAAATTGCGGACGGGCGAGCCGTTCGAGTATTACGCCGCGCAGCAGCGAGCGATCGAAAGCCTGATTTATGTATATGAGGTGGCGAAGGTCCGCACTCGCATTTCGCTCTATCAACAGTTTATTCCGCATGATCGAGCCGATGAGATTCGCTTTCCCCGCTATGATGACTTCGCCCGCTACTGCACCAAGATGGCGACCGGCAGCGGCAAAACCAAAGTCATGGCGCTGGCAATCGCCTGGCAGTATTTTAATGCTGTGCTGGAAAACAGCGCGGATTACGCCAAGACCTTTCTTGTCATCGCGCCCAATGTCATCGTCTTTGAGCGGCTGCGAGGGGATTTTGCCGGCGGCCGCATCTTCCAGAATGACCCGGTGATTCCCAAGGAACTCCAGATTTATTGGGATATGCAATTCTATATGCGCGGCGACGCCGAACGAGCCTCATCCGAAGGCGCGCTTTACCTGACCAATATCCAGCAGCTTTATGACCGCGAAGACCGGAAACAAGATGATGAACCGGAAATTATGACGGCGGTATTGGGCAGCAAGCCACCGGCTAATCTCGACGATGAAGTTGATTTCCGCGACCGTATTGTCGAGCGAGTAGGATCGCCGGTGCTGGTGCTGAATGACGAAGCGCATCACACGCACGATCCTGCGAGCGCCTGGAATCAGACGATTCGCGCCTTGCATGATGGGCATCCAGCCGGTTTATCGGCGCAACTGGATTTCTCGGCGACGCCGCGCTACAGCAAAGGCGCGCTTTTCGCCTGGACAATAAGCGATTATCCGCTCAGGCAAGCGATTAGAGACAATATTGTCAAGCGGCCCGTCAAAGGCATCACCGAAAGAGGCGAATCCCTCAGCGACGATACCGCTATCAAGTATGGACCCTTCATCATTGCCGGGATTGAGCGCTGGCGGGAGTATCGCGAACAACTGGCGTCGATGGAGAAGATGGAGAAGAAGCCGCTGCTCTTTATCATGATGAACAAGACCAAAGAGGCGGATGACATCGCTGCATACTTGCGGACCAAATTCCCTGATGAATTCGCCGGCGAGAAGACATTGGTCATCCATACAGACAGAAAGGGCGAAGTATCCAAGCGGGACCTGGACATTGCACGCAAGGCGGCGAAAGAAGTTGATCTTGGTGAAAGCCCAATCAATGCCATCGTCAGCGTACTCATGCTGCGCGAAGGCTGGGATGTGCAAAACGTAACGGTGATTGTTGGGCTCCGCCCCTATACCGCCAAGGCAAATATCTTGCCAGAACAAACCATAGGCCGTGGCTTGCGATTGATGTTCAGGGGCCTGCGAACTCCGTATCAGGAACGGGTGGACATCATCGGCAATTCGGCTTTTATCAACTTCGTCGAAGAATTGGAGAAGGAAGAAGAATACGAGTTTGATACCTGGCAAGTCGGCAAGGATAAGCTGCAAATTACGGTTATCAAGCCAGAGCCGGAGAAAGCCGAATACGATGTCGCCTTGCCAACGCTCAGCCCCATACTTGCGCGCACGACCAGCCTGCAAGAAGAAATAGAAGCGCTTGATATCGCCAGCATCTACAATGGCG
This sequence comes from Anaerolineae bacterium, assembly GCA_022820125.1. GTDB lineage: Bacteria > Chloroflexota > Anaerolineae > Aggregatilineales > Phototrophicaceae > UBA6055. The sequence goes on from JAJEGA010000094.1 coordinate 19,964, forward strand.
AGCTACTGCCAATCACAGCGAGCGAAGACTTAGAGCGTACATTCTTGTACGAGGGCAAGGATCTGCTCACTTCCGAAACACTTTTCGAGCGCATTTACACCATCCCGACGCCGCAAACATCGCAAGAGGTGGTCGCTTATTATGCAAACGTAATCGCTAAAGAGGTGAGACTGCCGAGCCAGTTCGCCGCCCTTGCGCCCAAAGTGCGCGACTTTCTAAAGTTCCACGCATTCGGGCGCGAAGTTGATTTGGACAGCCCGGAGATTCTGAGCGCAATAAGTCAGCGACTGCATCAAATGGTGACGATCAAAGTATTCCTGGATGTACTTAGAGAAAAGCTGGTGCAGCCGCAAGAGCCTGTGCTGGAAGGCGTCGGGCGGAAGTTGTCATCAGTAGCGCCTTTTCCTTGGTCGCAAGCCGCGCCGGAATGCCGCAAAACAGTCTTTAACAAGGTCGCTTGTGATAACAATTATGAAGTGGCTTTTGCGCGATTTCTCGATAACGCGAAGGATGTCGCTATGTTCGGCAAGCTGCCGCGTCAATTCGGCTTCTCGATTCCCTACACCGATACCCGCGGAAACTTGCGCCATTATTACCCTGATTTTGTGGTGGTTGACGATGTCGGCATATCTTATCTGGTCGAAACAAAAGGCCGTGAAGATATTGAAGTTGCCAGGAAAGATCATTCAGCGACCATCTGGGCTGAACAGGCGACCGTCCTCACTGGTCAAGAATGGCGCTATGTGAAGGTCTTGCAGAAGGATTTAGAGGATCAAAAGCCTGCCACATTTGCCGACTGCGCGCGCGTAGGTACGCTGCACCTCAGCCTTATCGGCTGAGTTTGTTGAATCCTCTATAGTCTCAGATATTTGCTAGACGCGCGCTGGCGGCGTTGATGGCGTCCAGCGGCAAGGCGACTTCAATCAGTTTCTTGGCTGGCGGAACCGGCATGCTTGTTTCCGTTTCTTACGGTTGGCTTGGGCTGAATATTAACGCATGACGCGCGCTTTCTCCACCACTATGGGTTTGCGAGCGCTTGCAGGCGGCTTGTTATACTGGTGCTTGCCGAACCGAAGCGAAAGCGATGCCCGATGGCGACCCAAGAGCGCGTTTACACGGTGGATGATGTCTGGCGGCTGGAGCAAGAACCGCGCCATCCGACAGAGAAATACTACCTCATAGACGGGGAGCTGCATGTCAAGATGTCACCGAATCAACAGCATAGCGAAATCGCGGCCGAAATTGCGCGGCTGATAGGCAATTATGTTGTGGAGCGCGGACTTGGCCGAGTGACGGTCGAATGCGGCTATCATCCGCCGGGCGATCGGAGTTGTGTGCTGATTCCGGATGTGGCTTTTGAAGGTTTGCCACGCGCCGCCCAGCCGTCCCGATCGACTTATGTGCCTTACATGCCCGACTTGGCGGTGGAAATCATTTCGCCCATACAGTCGCTAGCTTCAAATCTTCGAGTTTCATCATGTGCCCGGCTCGGCGCTCCCGTATGCTTCGCGCAGCAGAAGATTAGCGCAATATCGCATTGCCGTTAACTGTCGGCAAATGCCACTAAAGTATTAAAGCAAAACAAGAAGCGCGTAGGGGCGTCTCGTCGCGGCGCACGCTTTTCCCAGCGCATTCCTTGGGCATTTCGCCGAAGCGCCCTACAGTTTAATTTGTGGGCTTACTTGCAATTGCTGTCGACGCGGGCGGCGCTTAGCGTCAAGGATGTTTCAGCGGCGCTTGGGCTCGGGGAAATTGTAGCCCTGCGCTTCAATATGCCGCAGGCAAGTTTGCCGCGTCAGCCACTGGCGGGCAGTCGCGACCGACCAGATGCCTTTCTCAACCAGCCAACGCCGGTCGCCTAGGCGGCGAGCCTCGTCCGCGGTTAAAGAAGGCGGTTTGGCGCAATTGCCCGTGCGGTTTCCTATCGCCTCCGAGCGACAGCGTCAAACGCGCATCACTCGGAGGCAAACAGCCAATGCCCTTGCCGCAGGCTTTTGCTTAGGCGCTGGCGCCGCCCGCGACCAGCACAACGATGCCCGGCCGGCTGATCTGACCACAGGTCATGCCATCGCTAACATAAGCGTCGACCGTGTGGACCGGGCGTTCAGCGGAAGCGGTATCGATAAAGACAATACCGCCCTGGTCCACGAAGCAGACTTCCGTCCCAGGCGCGAAGTAGAGATCATCCGATTGGCATGAAGGCAGCAGCAGCACCTGACCAATGGACAGTTGATTGTTCGCGAGGTTGTTGTGACGCTTTAGCACTTCCACCGTTGTATCATATCGGATGGCCAAACGGAACAGGTTGTCTCCAGTAGCGACCGAGTGCGTGCAGACCCGATTGGAGCGCCAGAGCCGCATGGCGCGCCTGGCGCCTTGCAGCGCCGGGTGTTTGTCCAGCGTGATCGTATCAATCTCCTCGCACTGCATGTCGTCGTGAGGCGATCTTACCAAAATACGATCGCTTGCCGGGCAGATAAAGGGCGTCGGCTCCTCGGGCGGCGGTGGCGGTGGCGGCGGATCTGGCTGCGGTGTCGGATCTGGCGGGTCCGGTTCATCGGGTGGATCCGGTGCTGCCGGGGGCGGTGGCGGCTTCGGATATTCATAAGCGCCGATGTCGCAGTTTCCATATTGCGGGCGATCGGTTAAGGGTTGATCATCCAGCAAACAGTAAATCGGGTCGGCGTTGTCAATCGCCGGGCTCCCCCATTGCAGCGGGTGATGCGGCGGGTTGCCGGTGAGTCCGCTAATCAGGGGATCGGCCATCACGTCCGCTTGAGCCTCAGCGACTACGACTTGCGCCTGCGCTTGCAATTCGGCGTCATCTTCCGACGCCGCTTGGCTCTCTGCTACTTGAAGCTCGGCCGCCTGGCTCTCGGCTGTTTGCGGCGTGCAAGAGCCATCTTGGATGAAGTTGCCGGCGAACTCGATTATGATATTGGGGTTGGGGCCGCTGTGGCAATCGCCGCCGCTTGCGCTGTCGGTGATCAGCGTATTGCGAATCTTGAAATTGCCCGTCCAGCCGATGATGGCGATGCCGCCGCCCTGTTCGTCGGCCGAATTGTAGGCCCAAGTTGTATGCGTAAGCGTCACGAAGGAGCTGAACGAACTTAAGCCGCCGCCTTCCCTGGCGCTGTTGGCGCTAAAGGTGCTGTTGGTGATTTCGAGGGTGGTTTCGCTGCTTTCAATCGCGCCGCCTTCGTCGGCTGTGTTTTCAGCAAATGTGCTTTTGTTGATGCTCACGATGCCGCCCGCGGTTTTTAGCGCGCCGCCGTCTTCGGTAGCCATGTTATTCTTGAAGGTGACGCCAACGAGGTCCAGCGTGTGCAAGCCCGTAGAACTGACGAAGTAGACGGCGCCGCCATGGCTCTTTACCGTCATATTGCCGCTGAACATAGAGTCGGAAATATCAACATCGCTATCGATGGCATAGATAGCGCCGCCGATGTCATTGGCTTTGCTATCCTTAATCGTGCTGCCGCTTACGCTAAGTGAGCCGCTGTTGACGTAGATGCCGCCGCCTACTGTCGAAGCGAGGCCCTTGGTGATGGTCAAATCATTGGCGATCAGGTCACCCTCAACCACCATTAAAACGTGGTGCGCGGCATCGCCGCTGATGGTGTGTCCGTTGCCTTCAAGCTGAATCGGGCTGGTTATGGTGGGCAATGGCGTCGTAAGGGTGACGTTTTTCGTCAGCAGGATGATGTCGTCGTCCGTTTCGACCGGGGTGGCGGTGTCATCCGGGTCGGCGCCAGCCTCGCAATCATCGTTGCCATCGGCGTCGCCGCTCTCTTCGACCTGGGTGTTGCCGTTGGCCTCGCGGATCGCGTTCGCCAAGCTGCAATTGTCATCCACGACGATGAGGCACGCTAGCGAGACATCGGTCGCGACAGTTGGAATGACCGTCGTGCCAGACAACATATCCACCTGCACGGTGGTGGTCCGGCCGCAGTATTCTTCGGTGATGACCCAGCTCGCTTCCGTCGCCTGGTCTCCCTCGTTGATTTGAGACTCTTGAGCGTCGAAGGAGGGCATCCAATGAGCGTAATCGATGGTTTGATCGCCGCCGCTCAGCGCGCAACTGAGTACATGCCGGTTGTTTTCGACCAGGTTTTCACAGCTTACAGTCAAGGTGTCCGCTGGCGCTGGCGCGCACTCTAGCGTGATCGTCGTTTCCATCGTCGGGAGCGCGGTTTCGCCAACCTCCGCATCCACCGCGACCGATGTGCTTAAGCCGCAATATTCGTCGGCGATCACCCATGTCGCTGATGGTCTGGATGTTGTTTGCGCGTACTGTTCCTCAAAGCTGGGGGTCCAGAGCGCCGATGTGACTGTCCGATCGCCGGCGTCCACCGTGCATTGCAGGATGTCGTGGTTGTCTCCAGCCACGATATCACAGCTTAACGTTACAAAATCGACCTGGGCGGACTGCGACAAGTCGCTCCGGTCAGCGCCGCGAATGGCTTTGACGCCATAAACGTAGCGTTCACCGGCGGTGGTAGCGCTGGTATCAGTGTAGCTAGAGTCGCTGCTGCCGGTGTTATCGACCAGGGTCGATAGCTCGGCTTCGTCTTGCAAGGGACGCCGGCGCAAGATTTCATAGCCGTCTATGGCGCCGGCGGGCGCCGTCCAAGTCAAGGTAACACCCTCAGCGCTGACGCTCGCAGACAGATCGGTCGGGGCTGCAAGCGCGGGCTCCTGCGCCATCACCGGGGCGAGCGACAAAGCGCCGAGCAAGATCAGGCCGATCAGGGCGAGCGCGCGGGTCGGTCGCTTGGCCAGCCGACGCCCGCTCTCGGCACGCTTCAGGCTATTGACGCGAAAGGCGCAAACTCTCAGGAGAAAATGCGTCGCCGCTGTTGGCAGTATCTTCCGCAATGACAGTCTCATGGGTGTCTCCATTCTTTTTGATCTAGCTCTCTACCAAAGTTCAGTTGTCGAATCCGTTTCCTCAAGGTCGATTCCGCGCTTATCCCAGCCTTACCTATCCCGATGCACACGAAGAAACAACGCATACCAACGGTCGTAATCTCTGGGATCGGGAACGGTCTCGCCCAGTTCAGGCAGAGCGTCGACCAAGAGCAGATCGTTGTAAAGCTGAAAAGACAGCGAAGCAAACTCAACCAACTCACGGCACAATGGCATGTCTTGCCACACTGTCTGTCGGAGTCTTCCGAGTTCCGCGCGGCTGTACTGACCTTGCGTAAGCGCGGCGTGGAAGGGCACAAATCGCTCTCCCGCCCTTGCCTGGTTGAGTTCGTAAGCGGAACATCGTTCGGTCCAATCATCCTCCCTTTTGCCAATCCCAAGGACCAGCGTGACGGCGAATATTGCGCAGAACATGGCCAAGATTCGCTTTAACACATGGATATCGCTTAATCTGGGTTGTCTCATGCCGCAATTGTTCCTGCCTGTCAGCTTCGGCGGCCGTCAATAATGACAAATTGGCATACGCGAACGCTGACCCGCGCCGCCAAGCTTCGTACGCCCTTTCCATACCGTTCGACTGCCGAATGGCATGAAGCGATTAGGCCAAGCAACATTCGCTCACCCTCTTTCTGTTACACGGACAAGTCCTCTTGTTCGTTCGGCAGCAAATCAGTTTCACAACCGGTGAAACCGAATCTGAAGGCATTGTAGCACCAGTCCAACTGACGCGATAATGAATCTGGGCTTGATTGGGAATTTAAGCCGCGCGTCTCGCTGGATGGCGCCCTGCCCTCGAAGCGCATGCTGGCGTGTTTATTGCTGGAACTCATTTACAAGGACAGAATGGGATCGGCAGCGCATCATACGCTCGGCGCGTTGACCGGTGTGACGGGGGCTTTGCCGAGCAGCACGGCGGCGATATTCTCGGCGCACAAGCGGCGAGCGGCAAAGCGACTCTCGCGCGTCCCGCCGCCGATATGCGGGCTGAGGCAGACATTGGGCATCCGCAGCAGCTGGGCGTGAACCTCAGGCTCGAATTCAAAAACATCCAGCGCCGCGCCGGCGATCTTGCCATCACGCAAAGCCTCAACCAGCGCCGCTTCATGCGCCACTGCGCCGCGCGACATGTTGATCAGAAACGCGCCTCGTTTCATCTGCGCCAGCCGCGCTGCGTTTATCAAATGACGTGTGCTCGCTGTGAGCGGCGTATGTATTGAAACCACATCGGCTTCAGCCAAAAGCTGATCAAGCGTCCGATACGCTTCATCAGCCGATGCTGTCTGGTTGTGATAAATGACGCGCATGTCAAAAGCGCGGGCGCGTCGGGCAACGGCTTTGCCAATGCGTCCATAACCGATAATCCCGAGTGTCTTCCCCGCCAAAAGCGCGCCATCCCAAATGCCCGGCTGGAAGCCATCGCTCAGCCATTGCCCCGAACGCACATAACGATCAGCCGCGTTGATTCGACGCAGTAGATTCAAAAGGTGGGCGAGCGTGCAATCGGCGGTCGATGCGACGAAGGCGTCGGGCACATTGGTCGCCCAAACGCCGCGCCGGTTCATCAGTTCAAGATCAAGGTTGTCTATGCCGATGGCGACATTGGCCACAATCTTCAGCTGCCGCGCCGCGTCGAGCAGCGCTTCATCAACGCGCAGTTCCGCCTGATTGATGATGCCATGCAGTTTAGGCGCGTGGCGCAGGACGCCCTCGCGGGACATTAGCCGTCCGCCGGCGGGACCTTGAATAACCTCGGCGACGCCAGCCAGCGGCTCAAGCGCGTCCGCCGGCACTGCGTTGGTGATCAGAACTTTAGGCATGTTTACATAATGCCAAATTTGCGGAAAGCTTCGCTCGCGCTCATGCCGCCTTCAATCGCCTTTTGCACGAGCTTTTCCCCGCGCGCCTTTTCAATGGCGCCGATGAAGACTTCTCGCTCCGCCTCCCTGGGCACGGCCAGCACGCCATCAACATCGCCGAAGACGATATCGCCCGGGCGCAAGCTTAGGCCGCCGATTTCCAGCGGCATGCGAAAGTCAATCACCTTGCCCCGCGGTCCCTGATCCTGCGCGTATGAGCCATACGAAAACGCGGGGAAACCCGACGCCAAAATGCCGGCGGTGTCGCGCAGGTAGCCATCCACCACGGCGCCGGCCGCGCCAAGTCTCAGCGCCCGCGCACTCATTAACTCTCCCCAGAGCGCATAACGCGGCGAGGCGCCGGTGCAGACATAGACTTCGTTCGGCTTTAGATCGTCAAGCGCCTCCAGCATCAGTCCGAAGGGCTTCTCCATAACCGGATTATGCCTTGGGGCTGCCCGTTCCTCGAATACATCGGCTTCGAGAACGGTCATGGCGCGGCCAATGACCACCATATCAGCGCTTAAGGGCTGGATTTGCGGCGGCATGAACTGGTGCAGGAAGCCCAGCTTGTCCATAATATCGCCGACCACCGCCGTGAATAGCTCTTGCCGAGCCAAGCGGAAAAGTCCTTCGTCATCATCCCAATCAATTGCGCTAATGATCGTCTCCCTCAGATATAGTATCGGCGGTCGCGAGGCGGCTTTCTTAAGCCGGGGTGGCTTGACAGTACACTTTCGTCGATGTCGAAGCCCAAGCCGGGTCGCGTTGGCAGCACAAAGGCCCCCGCCTCTATCGGAAGTTTATGCGACAGGCAGTCATCGCGCCAGCTTACATCCTTGACCATAAACTCCTGCCGGAAGAAGTTGGGTATGGTCGCCATCGTATGCGCCGACGCTATCGTAGAAATCGGACCGTTGGGATTGTGCGGCGCGATTGGCACATTGTAAGCTTCAGCCATATTGGCGATTTTCCGCATTTCGCTGATGCCGCCGCAGCGCGTAATGTCCGGCATCAGTATATCGGCGGCGCCGGCATCCAGAATCCGCTTCGCCATATAGCGCGAATGCAAGCGCTCGCCGACGCAAACCGGCAGCGGTATCCGCTGGCGAATATCGGCGATCGCCTCAGGATACTCCGGCAGCGCCGGCTCTTCGTACCACATGCAGTTGAAGCCCAGCGCGGCAAGGCGATGCGCCATCTCCACCGCGGTCGGTCCATTGAGGAAGGCGTGCGTTTCAATCGCGATTGGCGTCATCGGGCCCGCAGCTTCCGCCACTGCCGCCACCAAATCCAGCGCCAGTTGCTTCCGCCCCTCGTCCAATTCTCCACTGTCGCTGAGATCGTCGCCATAGCCGTAGTTCACATGAGCGAAGGGATCGAACTTCAGCGCCGAGAATCCAGCGGCGACGGTCTCTTCCGCCTGGCGGGCATAGCTCGCGGCTGAATGATCGCCATCAATGAACCAGTAGTTGGCATAAAGCTGAATCCGTTCGCGGTAGACCCCGCCGAGCAATTGGTAGACCGGCGCCCCCAGCGCTTTGCCCTTGATGTCCCAGAGGGCGATATCGATGGCGCTGATGGCGGAAAGCAGCGGGCCCGCTTGCCCCAGCCAGTGCATATCACGATAAATCTTGGTCCAAATATAATCGATGCGGCGCGCGTCCATACCGAGCGCAAATTCGCCGACGTGCTGGCAGGCGGCTTCGATAAGCGGCGAGCCGGGCCAGTTGGTCGCCTCGCCCCAGCCGTGAATGCCGGCGTCAGTCTCGACCTTGACCAGCGTCCAATTGTATTTGACGCCTTCGACGAGAAAGGTCTTCACCGCGCTGATTTTCATCATGCCCGCTCAAACTCGATGGGCAGCGACTTCAAGCCGCGAAACAGGGCGCTGTTCCATTCAAGGTCGTCCTGCGCCAGTCGGATCTTTGGCAGCTTTTGCAGCAGCGCGCGGATTGCCACCGGCGCCTCCAGGCGAGCGAGCGGCGCGCCCAAACAGAAATGCGGTCCATAGCCGAAGGCGAGATGTTTATTGGGCGAGCGCGCCAGATCGAGCGCGTCCGGCTGGTCAAAGCGGGACGGATCGCGGTTGGCGGCGCCCAGGAATTGCAGGATCAGTTGACCCTTCTTGATCGTCATATCGCCGATCACGACATCACGGGCAGCGATGCGCCGGTTGCGCTGGAACGGTCCTTCATAGCGTAAGAACTCCTCGGTTGCCGCTGCGTCCAGCGCAGGATTATCGCGCAGCCGCCGCAGTTGATCGGGATGCTGCAGCAAGGCGTAGACGCCATTGGCGATGAGATAGGTGGTCGTCTCATGCCCGCCGATCAGGATCGTAACACAGCTCGACACCATCTCTTCTTCGCTTAGCTTCTCGCCTTCAAGTTCCGCGCGGACGAGCGCGGTGATCAGATCATCTTCCGGCGCCAGCCGCCGTTTCGCGTAGATGTCGCGGAAGTACTGCTGCATCGCCAGCAAGGCGTCCTGCGATTTCAATAAAACCTCGGGCATGGGCTTCGGCGTCGCCATAAAGCCGACAATCTCGCCCGACCAGCGTTTGAACTTGGCATGGTCATCCACCGGGATGCCCATCATTTCGGCGATGACGGTAACAGGCAGCGGATACGAAAAATCCCAGATGACATCCATGAAGCCGCGTTCAATTTGCTCGTCAATTAATCGTTCGACGATGTCTTCTATGTATGCCCGCATCTTGCGGATGGCGCGCGGGGTGAATGCCATATGCACCAATTGGCGCATTCGCGTGTGATCGGGCGGGTCGACATTGATCAGCCCCTGAGAATAGTGGCGCACCAAGGGCGCCACCCTTTCCCATAGCGGTTCCGGCAATTCCATCGTGGCGGTCAAGCGCCCCAGGCTGGTGAAGGTCCGGTAATCTTGCAAGGTCCAGGTGATATCGTCATAACGGGTCAGCAGCCAGCAGCCCCAAGCCTCGCTCCAGTATACCGGCGCTTGCTGGCGCAGCTCGTGGTATAGCGGGTAAGGATTCTGATTGAAGGCTTCCGAAGCGAGGGCGCTGTCGAATTGCCCCATAGCAGTCTTCCTCTGATTCTAGCTAAGGCTAGCGCGGCAATTGTCAATGAGCTCGGATACGCGCAGGCAGCGGTCGTATATCCGCAGCCGCCGCACCGCCGAAGCGATTTCGACGCGCTGGGCATCGGCTTCAGCTGGCGCATGATCGCGCGCGCTGGCGCTGCCGGGCGCGATGATGGGATTCTTGTCCGCGCTGTTCACATGGCGCAAAGACGCGTTGAATCGACCCCAGCCAAATTGCCGGAATGCGCCGCCATCGCACAAGACGCCGTCTACGACAAAGGAGATGATCTTCGGCCCGCCATCAACTATTGCCGCCACATGATGCCGCTTGCCGGCGCCCAGCAGATCAGGGTCGCAGCGCCAGCGGCTTTCGCTCCGTCCGTCATTCAGGATAATTTCGATGGCGCCGCGTGATGTCGTCCGCAGCGCCCAGCCCTGCCCGGTCGGCGCGCGCGCATCCAGAAGCCGCTGGTCCCCGTCAAGCCGCTCAAGCTGCAGCCAGACTTCCACGGTGAAGCCGCTGCGCATGTCCTTCGCGCCATAATCGGGGCGCTGATGATCGCGCGTGTTGAAGGGGGGCAGCGGCGGCATCATGACGTGATTGTCCGCGGCGTCATCAAGGTTCCATTCCACAGTGCAATCCTCGTTCGCCGAAGAAGCGCCCGCTTCCAGTTGACCCCAAAGCGCTTCCAGCAAGGCGGGATCAAGCCGATGGACCCGCGCCACATCCTTCTGCGTCTCCAGCAGATAATAGTTGCCGCCGTCTTCGACCAAATCGGGATAGCTCATACGAACATAGCTGTCGTCATCGTAGAGCGCGATCTCTGGCTGCGACCATCTGATGACGCGCCCTTCATCGCTATCCGCCTCGACGCCGCCGCAGAGCCAGACCGGGTTGCGATCTTCGTACCAATTGCCGCCATGATTGTGAAACCAGTACAGGTACTTTCCGTTCTCGCACTTCCAGGCGAAATTGGCGGCGCGCGGATGCTTCATCAGGCGGCCGTTGGCATAGCGCTTGTAGGCCGGTTCCGTCCAGCTTCGTCCGCCATCGCGGCTGTAGGCATAAGCGGGATGACCATCAATGGTGCGGTAAACGCTGTAGATGGCGTCATCGCTCAGCACGACATAGCTATGCTCTTCGGCGATGGGACCGCCGCCCGGGGGCGTTCTCAAGCCGGCGTCGCCATCGGGCAGCGTCTCCCAGGCGATTTTGTCCGGATCGGTCTCGGTCAAGATGTTCTCGCTGCGCAGCAAAACGCCTTCCGAACGGGTAAAAAAGCCGTGACCGAGTCCGCCGACTTTGTGCAGCGAAACATAAGCCGCGCCATTGAGGATGAAGGGCTTGCCTACATTCCAGAAGTAACGGACCGCGCCGCCGTAAGGATTATCCCGATCGATTTCCATCTCGCGCACGGGCACGTCGTAGCGTCTCGCCGACCATGTCCGGCCGTGATCATCGCTGTATTTGAAGACGAAGCAACCTTGCGAATCCACCCGGAAGCACTTGCCGTCTTTGTAGGGCGGGTCATCGGCGATGACATAGCGGCGGCCATCGCTGTTGTGATTGTAGAAGAGATAGATGCGCCCGCTTGGCGTTTTCAGGGGCACGGCGTATGAGGCCTCCGGTCCATCGGCCGGCTCCACAGCGACCGGCGCCGACCAGGTCCGCCCTTTGTCGCTGCTGCGCGCCGCGATGACATGCTGCCCCGAAGCGCCCTCGACGCCGCCCCCGGTTGTGATCGTGCAGAGCCAGGCGCCATCGTCTGTTTTCACGACATAGGGTTGGTCGCTGTAGCGCTCGGTCGGAATTTCGCATCCAGTTTCGATATGTCGATTATCCGGCATAAGCATCCTCAATTTTCAAGACCGTTCAGTTCGAGTTCTTCCGCAAAGTGACAGGCGGCGGTATGCTGTGGCGCGACCTGAACCAGCGGCGGTTCGGCTTCGCGGCAGATGGCTTCGGCATAGGGGCAGCGTGGATGAAAATAACAGCCTGATGGCGGATTCGCCGGATCTGGCAATTCGCCTTCGATACCACCGGTCTCCGGCAGCGGCTGATCGGGGTCGGGTCGTGGAATGGCGGAGAGCAGCGCTTCGGTATAAGGGTGCCGCGGGCGGGCGAACAGCGCTTGCGTTGGCGCCTGCTCCACCAGCTTGCCCACGTACATCACCGCGACATCATCGGAGACATGCTCCACGACGCTCAGATCGTGGGCGATGAACAAATAGGTCAGGTTGAATTCTTCTTGCAAATCGTTCAGCAGATTCAGTATCTGCGCTTGCACCGAAACATCAAGCGCCGAGACCGCCTCGTCACAGACGATCAACTGGGGATTGATGCTCAGCGCGCGCGCAATCCCTATCCGTTGCCTCTGGCCGCCGCTGAAGGCATGGGGAAAGCGTTTCATATAGCGCACATCAAGCCCGACCAGCTCCAGCGCCGTTCTGACGCGATCTTCCAGTTCCCTTCCCTTGGCAATCCGATGGATGCGCAGCGGTTCGCTGACAATATCGAAGATGGTTTTGCGCGGATCCAGGCTGGAGTAGGGGTCTTGGAAGATCATTTGCAAATGCTTGCGAAACTCGCGCATCCCGCGCCGGCTCAATTGCGCCAGGTCGGTCGTCGCCCCATCATGGTGAAACAGAATCTCGCCGGCGGTCAGGTCAATCGCGCGCAAAACGCAGCGCCCCAAGGTCGTCTTGCCCGATCCCGATTCGCCGACCAAGCCAAGCGTACGCCCTTTGCCGATGCTCAAGCTCACCTGATCAACCGCCCGCACATGCCCGACGACGCGCCGCAGCAAGCCCTCCTCGATCGGAAAATACTTCTTTAAGCCGCGCACTTCCAGCAAACTGGCGTCGCTCATGCGGATTTATCCCTTTAGCGATTCCACCGCAATCGGCGGCCGCATACGCGCCGAATTGTAGGCCGGGTCACAATCGCGCAGCCATTCATCAGTGATGGTTTTCCCCAGCAGATAATGCTTGCGATCAGGATAAAACAAGATGCGCGTCTCGCCGTCATCAACCAGGCTTGGATAGACCGCCACTTGCGTCCCTCCGGTATGCGGCAGCAGGACGCCGTTCGATGTGACAAAAATCTTCGGCGGCCCAAAACGCAGCGGATGATCCCTTTCGCCGGCGATTTCTCGCCCGACGCTCAGCCAGGCGGGATAGCGGTTGTGCTTCGAATCCACCGGTGATTTGCCGCCGTTGGCGCCGCCGTCGTTGTTATAGAAGAGCAGCAGGTAGCGCCCGTCATGCAGGCGATAAAGCGGGCTGGGCGCCATCGGATTCAGGATGGGGTTGCCGCCCGGTTCATAGCGCAGCGCGCGCGGCTCGCCCCAAGAGCGCCCGTCATCGCCTGAGAGCGCAAAATAGTTGACGCCGCGCAAGGTTCGGAATACGCAAATGAGCCGCCCGTCAGAAAGCGCCTGCACCGTCGGCTCCTGGGCGACGCTGACGCCGGGCCGCCAGGGATTCTCCACTTGAATCCCGTGCGGCGCTTTGGGCCAGGTGCTGACGATCAGCTTGTTCGGGTCGCGCTCGCTGAGGATATTCTCGAAGCGCAGGAACCAAACCTCGGACCAGTGCTCGAGCAGATTCAAGCTGAGCTTCACTGCCGGATCGTAAGTATGGCTCGCCCAGCGGGTGAATGGCGCCAGGACATGCCCCTCCGGGCTGACAAATATATTCTGATAAACAATCCAACTGGGCGGCACAGCCGGGTCGGGATGGCTGATGGCGCTCGGCGCAATCGGGAAATCATAACGGGCGCTGCTCCAGGTTGCGCCATCGTCATCGGAGAAGCGGCAGCGAACCATCCCGGTGGTGTCCTCGCGGGCGTCGTCAATGCCGACGTTCTTGTTGTAGATGTAATATACGCGATGCCCGCCATCCGCCAGCAAATTCGGCGCGACGATGGGGAAGCCCCAGCTGGCCAGCCCGGTTCCCGGCGCGTCATCGGGCTGGGGTCCATCAATCGCTTGCGGCGGCGTCCAGGTCGCGCCCCGATCATGCGAGCGGCTGACGACAACGCGCTGATCGCCCGCATTCTCAAAGGTGGATTGCGTCCAGAAACCGAGGAAACTGCCCGGCGGGGTTTTGACGACCAGAAAATGCTGATTGCAGGCGCCCGCCCCGGCGAAGTCCTCCGGCAAATAAGCCAGCAGGTCCGGCTCGGTCCGCTCCCACTCGTTCTCAAGATAAAGATCTTTCACGTTCTTTCGCTCCGTCCCGGCGTTATGCCATTCAGTGTCTCATTTCGCGGGCGATTCGGCGAAACATCCCTACACGTTTGCATCTGCAAGACAAACTTCGCCGCGCCTGCGCGCAACACAAGCAACCTTACTATTCATACAGCACACAACTGACGCTGTGCCCGGGCGCGACTGTCACCGCCGCCGGCATCCGGACATCGCATTTGCCGGCGATGAATTCGCCGCATCGATTGGCAAATGGGCAGGCATCGGGCGGATCCAGCGGCACGGGCACGGTCCCCTCGATCGTCGCCAGATGCGCGCCGTCGGTCGCCCCGAATTTGGGAATTGAGCGGATAAGCCCCTTGGTATAAGGGTGCTTGGGGTCTTTGAATATCTGCCGCGCCGCGCCGTATTCCACGATTTTGCCCAGATACATCACGGCGACATCGTCCGCCATCGTTGCGATGACACCCAAATCGTGCGTGATGAACATAATCGCCATGCCGTTGTCCCGCTGCAAGCGTTTCATCAGTCGCAGGATTTGGGACTGGATGGTGACATCCAGCGCCGTGGTCGGCTCATCGGCGATCAGCAGGCGCGGATTCAGCACGATCGCCATCGCAATCATGCTGCGCTGCCGCATCCCGCCCGATAGCTGAAACGAATATTCGTCGATTCGCCTCTCAGGCGCCGGGATCCCAACCTCATCCAGCAGCGCGATAACGCGTTTGCGCGCCGCGCTTTTATCCCGCTCGCCATGGACGAAGAGCGCCTCCATGATCTGGTTGCCCACAGTATGCACCGGCGAGAAAGCCGTCATCGGCTCCTGGAAAATCATCGCGATCTCGCGCCCGCGCAAGTCGCGCATTTCATCGCCGTCTTCGTCCAGCCGCGCAAGGTCGACGGCGCCCGACGCCCGATGCAGCAGGATCTGCCCGCTGATCTTGCTATTCTTTTTTGGCGTGATCCGCATGATCGATTGCGCCGTCACGCTCTTGCCACAGCCGGATTCGCCAACGACGCCCAAGGTGCGGTTCTTGCGGATGCTGAACGATACGCCATTGACCGCCTTGAGCGTGCCTTCTTCCAGCTCGAAGTAAGTGTGAAGGTCTTTTACCTCCAGCACGACATCGGACATGATTACAGTTCCTTGAAGGGATCGGCGGCGTCGCGCAAGCCATCGCCGACGAAGTTGAATAGCAATACCGTCGCGATGACCGCGAGCGCCGGTGTCAGCAGCCAGGGATACAAGGCGATGTTCGAGATATTCTGCGCGCCTTCGAGCAAGGTGCCCCAGCTGACCGCCGGCGGCCGGATGCCCAGCCCGAGGAAGCTGAGCGCGGTCTCGCCCAGGATCATGCCCGGGATGGCGATGGTGATATTGACAATGAGGAAGCTGATATAACCCGGCAAGAGATGTTCATAAATGATGCGCATATCGCTCGCGCCCGCGATTTTGGCGGCCATGATGTAATCTTGTTCGCGCATTTCCAGGAGCTTCGCCCGCACCGCCCGCGCCAGCCCGGTCCAGGTCATCGTCGACAGGATGATGGTGATGGCGAAATAGGTCCGGGTGACGGGCCAGTCAATCGGCACAATCGCCGCCAGGGCGATCCAAAGCGGGATTTGCGGTATGGCGCTCAGGATTTCCGTGATTCGCATGATCACGATATCGACCAAGCCGCCATAATAGCCGGAGATGCCGCCAAGCGTCGCGCCCAGGAAAAAGCTCAAGAATACGCCGACCAAGCCAATCGTCAAGCTTATGCGGCTGGCTGCCAAAATCCGCGAGAAGACGTCGCGACCCAATTGATCCGAACCCAGCAGAAAGACCTTGCCCTCGCCGGCGTCGAAGAAGCGCAGATCCAGCTCAAACCGTCCCCAAAAGCGGTAGGGCTCCCCCCGCGCGAAAAAGCGAATGCGGTGGATTGATTCCGTATCTTCGGTATAAACGCGCTCGAATGTATCCAGGTTAAGCTCATAATCCAGCCCGTAAACAAAGGGACCGATGAAATTGCCCGCCGCGTCGAAGAAGCGAATGGGCGTCGGCGGCGTATTGACATATCCCTGATGCTGGGTTACCTCGCGATAGGGCGTCCAGAATTCATAAGTGAATGCCAGAAAATACAAGAGGAAAAGGACGGCGGCTGAAATCAGCGCCAGGCGATGCTTCTTGAAACGCCGCCAGATCAACTGCTGTTGGGAAGCAATATAATAGCGCTCTTCCGCTGCGGATATCACGTTGCTCGCCGCGGACTCCGCGCCGGTTTCATCAATTGCTGGCGATATCAGCTCACCCCCTTTTCCATGCGGATGCGCGGGTCATACAGCGACAAGATGATATCGCCGAGGATCACGCCGATCACCGCCAGAATGCTCTGGATCATCAGGATGCTGGTCGCCAGCTCCAAATCTTCCGCCAGCAGCGCGCTGAAGAGAAGCGGTCCCAGGGTCGGCAGATTCAAGACGATGGCGACGATGGTCTGCCCCGAGATCAGACGCGGCAGTATATAGCCGATCGAATTCACCACCGGGTTGAGCGCCAGCCGCACCGGGTACTTAAACAGCAGTTGGCGATAGCGAAGGCCTTTTGCCCGCGCCGTCACCACATACTGCTGGCCCAATTCATCCAGCAGCGTCGCCCGCATCGTGCGGATGGTGCCCGCCGTCTGCGCCGTCACGATCACGATGATTGGAATCCACAGGTGATTGAGCAGATCCAGCGCTTTCGCCAGCGACCAAGGCTGCTCTTCGACGCCGGGGGAAAACAAACCGCCAATGCTCAAACCGAAGAATTTATGAAACAGAAATAGCAAAATCAGCGCCAGAAGGAAGTTCGGCGTCGCCAAGCCGATGAAGCCGACAAAGGTCCAGAAATAATCGCCTAGGCTATACTGACGCGTCGCGCTGTATATGCCGATGGGGACAGCCAGCGCATAGGTGACGATCAGCGAAATGACCGACAGCAGCACAGTCGCCGCGATCCGCTCGTTGATGAGCTTATCGACCGGAATGCCCAACATGGAATGCCCCATGTTGCCGCGCGCGAACTGCGTCGCCCAAATGAAGTATTGAACAAAAATGGGCTTGTCCAGCCCGTACTGCGCGCGCAAAGCCGCTTCGTCTTCTTCGGTGATGATGTCGCCTTGCGCCTGGCGGGCGTTGACAATGCGATCAACCGCATCGCCGCGCGGCAGTTGGACGATCATGAAAATCAAAAAGCTGATGACGATCAGCACAAGGACAGCGTAAATAAGGCGCTGGATCAGATACTTGCTGAAGCTCATGTTTTTCTCATTAAGCGAAGCGCCTTAGGCAAGCAAGGGGCAGGGCAATCGCGTCAAATTAAATTGCCGCAACTTAGGAGAAATTGTCCTCCATGTATGGCATCTGTAGGGGCGTTTCGATGAAACGCCCGTAATGTTTTAGGGCGGCTCGGCGAGCCGCCCCTACAAGGCTTGATGGATTGCGGCAAAATCGCTACTGCCGCCGCCACATGTGCCTAAGATTCGTCGATATACCATTGCTCGACATGGAAGGGCGCGTAGAAGTTGGTATCCGAGCCCCAGAACAAGTCCGCAGTCGGCACGTTGCGCAGCCGGTTCGAGTAAATCACCGGCTGGGGCGTCAAACCGACTGAGGGAATGATCGGCAGTTGCTCGCCCCAATAGCTGAAGTATTGGGCGCCCAATTCAGCCGCTTCCGCTGAATCGCTGGGGTATTGGCTGAATTCGTCCCAGAGCGCGTTCAGATCTTTGATTTCCTGCGGCGGCTCGATGCCGGCTGACCCGCCGGAAGAGATCCAGGTGGTCCAGCCATGCGCCCAGAAGTGACGCGCCGGGTCATTCACCGCGAAGTGATCGGGCGTGCCGCGCCCAAAGAGCGTCGCGCGGCCGATATGCCACATCACGGTCATGATTTCGCCGCTGGTATACAGATCAAATATCAGATCGGGCGAGGCGCCTTGACAGATCAACTCCACGCCGATATCGACATAATCGCTGGCCATCAGTTCACATCCCGATTGATGATCGACCAAGCCGTGCGCGATGATCGCCACCCGTCGGCCATCAGCCAGCAAACGGAATCCGGCGTCGTCGCGTTCGGTCAAGCCCAAGCCGTCTAGCAAGGCATTGGCTTTGTCCGGATGATATTCGATCTTCTCGCTGAACCAGTCGTTATTGAACCAGGGCAGCGTCTTCAGCGGCGTCGCCGGATGTGGCGCCGCCAAGCCGAAGAAGAGCACATCGTTCATCTCATCGCGGTCAATCCCCATCGACAGCGCCACGCGGAAATCGGCATTCTGGAAGAGCGCGCGGAAAGCCTCATCGGGATAATTCTGATTGGGGAAAAGCGAGAACTCGGATGGACGAAGCGACTGCGCGATATAGGTGGTGAAGTCGCCATTTTCCTCTTCGGCGCGGTAGAGCCGCAGATCGGTCGGCCGGGTATAACGCACACCGAAATCCAGCTCGCCGGCGGATAGCCGCAAGGCGTAAATGTCGAGGTCGCCCGCCAGGGACACTTCAATGTAATCCATGTAGGGCAGCTGATTGCCCGCTTCGTCTACCTGATGGAAGTAGGGGTTGCGCTCCAGCAGGACGCGGTCGCTCTCGATGATGATCGGCGCCCAGCTATCCATGTAAGGGCGATCGAGCGGTTGCGCCGAAAGGTTGTAGCCTTGCGCGCGTTTGCTATTGACCAGGTCAACCCAGGATTCCAAACCCGCTTCTTCCGCCAGCGCCTGCGCGTCCTCATTGTATTTGCCGTGATACTGCTTCAGCCAATGCGAGGGACCGTAAAGGCTGTTGTCGCTGGAGAAGTGGGTGCGCCCGAAGCTGTCCATCGCGATCGGATACGGAATCGCCCAAGTGTAGCTGAACGTATGATCGTCGATCACTTCAAAGGTCGCCACTTCGCCGCCAGCGCGCCAGAAACCGCCAGGTCCATTGGGGGCGATATCGGGGTCATTCAAGATGTCTTCCCAATGCCAGCGGAAGTCTTCGGTGTTGAAGTCATCGCCGTCCGACCATTTCAGCCCTTCACGCAGCTTGATGGTCAGCGTGCGATTCTCGTTGGACCATTCCCAGCTTTCCGCCAGATCCGCCTGATAAACGCTGGCGGTGAAGTTGTAGCGGAAGAGCCCGGTGTGACGGATGCGCAAACCTTCGTCAAGCCGCTCGCCGATATCGCCAAAGCGCAATGTCCCGCCATAGCTGCCGATTGAATCCACGACCGGGATGACTTTGGGATTGCTCGGCAGGCGTTCGTCGACGGGCGCGAGCTCGCCAGCAGCGACCTTTTCCGCCAGCATCGGCGCTTCCGCATACATCATGTCTTGCCCGAGGACGTTCGCCATTCCGCTCATCAAGACAAGCAGAACTAGCGTAAACGTGATAAAGCGTTTCATGTTCATCTCTATCTCCATCAAGAGCTTGAGTAAATCCGACTTTGAATTCTGCTACGATTTGCTTTCGGTCTTGACCTCCCCAGTAGCTTGTTAGGCATAGGCGCCCGAAACGATTTTATGATCCGCAACGGTGTGTCAAAGATTAACGCTTTTGCCGAAATCAGTCAATTTTTGAGACCCCGTTGCGCCGAAACCTACGGTAAGACGCGGCCGGAATAAATCAGCGCCAGGCTCAGCCGGCATAAAGTTTCTTGGCTTCTTCGAACAGCCGCTTCAACTCCGCCAGCACTTGCGGACCACTGCCGCCGCGCATCAAGTATTCACGAATCGGCGCCCCGGCATGATCCTGGAAATGCAGATAACCAGGGAATCGTGGACGCAGATAAGCTCGGTCCAGCGCGGGCAGCGTATTGCGGAAGTAATCATTGGAACGCCGGTTGACCTCAGCGTCTTCCCAGGCGCTGCGATGCCCTGGCTGGCCGCCGTTCTCGAAAAAGAGCGTGCGCTGTATCTCGCCGCCCGCGGTGAACATCGCGTAATCCCGCGCCGCTTCTGTATTTTTGCAGCGGCTGGATATCGCCAAGCCGGTGCCGCCGAGGGTCGTTTGGCAGCGGCCCCGCCCGTCAATATCGACCATATCGTCAAATGTCAGCGCGTTGTCCGAGTAGCCGGCGCGCGCGTAATTTGAATAACCGTAGGCGAAAGGACAGTAGACAAAGTCATCGCGCCGTGACAATGCCTCGTACACCGCAATCGGATTCCAGTCGAAAATAGACTTGGGGCAGAGGCTCGCCAGCTCCCGCAGTTGTTCCAGCGCGTCCAAGCTCATGTCGTCAGATACCGCCCATTCATCATCGACGAAAGGCGGCTCGCCCTGGGTCGCGCAGAGCATATAAAAGTTCATCAGCGTGTCGATGGGAATCCCCGGCATGATGACCCGCCCCTGCCGCGCCAACGCCAGCAGATCGCGCCAGGTCCGCGGCTGCTCCAGCCCGTGGCGCTCCAGCAGATCGGCGCGATAAGAGGCGACCGGCGTCGCCGCGTCAATCGCCAGCGCGCATTGACCGCCGTCGAAGATGTAGCTCGCATGAGAATGGCCGACCGAATGCGCCGCTTGATCGCGCATGAAGTCCGCCGGCATGATCGTTTGCAGCGGCAGCAGCGCCTGGCTGTGCGCGGCGTAACCAGCCCAGGGGTGGTCGATCACGAGCAGGTCGTATTCTTCCGCCAAACCTTGGATCGGCGCATCGGCGAATTCCTGCAGCGAGCGTTTTTCCCAGATGATTTCGACCTGCGGGTGAATCTCGCTGAATCGCTGCGCCGTCGCCACCACCGAAACGAACCCGCGCGAGTGATTCCAGGTGATGCCGCGCAAGACGGTCTTCGCTTCCATGCCGGTCTCCTCTCTGCTGCGCTTCTTGCTGCCGCGCCGCCAAGACATTTTGCTTGCAAAATACAATTTTGTCTGCAAAATATAGTAATTGACTGCGGTCTTGTCAACCAGAGCGCGATAGCTCGCCCATTTCGATTTTGTTCCAGGATATGCTCATGATTAAAACGACCTATTTTGAAGATTACGAAATTGGTTCAAGCCGTGAAACTTTCGGCCGGACCATCACCGAGGCGGACATCGTGTTGCATGCGGGCCAAACGGGCGATTTTTTCCCGCATCACATGGATGCCGAATGGGTGAAGACGCAGGAGTTCAAGGAGCGTATCGCCCACGGTACGCTGATCTTGAGCATCGGCATCGGCATGACCGCCAACGAGATAAATCCGGTGGCCTTTTCTTATGGCTATGACCGCATCCGCTTTATCCGTCCCGTCTTCATCGGCGATACCATAACCGTCAAAGCCACAATCAGCGAGAAGCGCGATTATCCCAAACGTTCCGATCACGGTTATGTTGTTGAACAGGTGGAAATCTTCAACCAGCATCAAAAGATCGTGCTCGCCTGTCAACATCTCTATCTCGTGCAGCGCAAGCAGCTCGCGCCTACAGCCTAGCCCGTCCAGCAACGGCAGCCTCCATAGGGAGAGGGACAATGGCAGAAATGAAATCGGCGCCAAACTACAGCGTGCCGGCGCTGGAGAAGGGTCTGGCAGTGATTGAATTGCTTGCGCGCGCCTCGGAACCCTTGTCGCTTTCGCAAATCTCCGAGCGGATGGCAAACAGCGCCAGCCAATTGTTCCGCACGATGAATTGTCTTGTCGAAGGCGGCTACGTCATCAAAGACGAGGTGCACGGGAAATACAGCCTCACCCTGAAGCTCTTTGAGCTGGCGAATCGTCACTCGCCGCTGAAGCACCTGTTGCGAGTCGCCAACCTGCCGATGCAAGAGCTCGCTCACGCCATTCGCGAATCCTGCCATATCAGCATTATCCAGGGCGGGCAGCTGCTCGTCGTGGGCCAGGCGGAAAGCCCGGAAAAGGTGCAGATATCAGTATCGGTCGGCACATCCTTCCCGCTAGTATCCACCGTTTCCGGGCGCCTGCTGCTATCGGCGATGGACGATGGCAGCCTCGCCGCGCTCCTGGAAGCCGACATGGGCTACCGGCAAATGTCATACCAGGAGCGTGAAGGCTTTTGGGCGCGCATCGCGGAGCTCCGCGCGAGCGGCGTCTCCACCGCCGTTGATGAATCCTATATCGGCTTGCATGATACGGCTGTGCTCGTCGGCAATCCGGAAGTCGGTGTTACCGCCGCCATCGCCGTCACGCAATTGACCGCCAGCCGTCAAAGCAGCGACCCGGAAAAAGTGGTCGATGCCTTGCTGCTTTGCGCCAGCGAAATCAACGCGCGCGCCGGCTTGACCAAGTTCGCCAAGCAGCCCGCCTGAGACACCCGCTCGTTCAATCAGAACTCGCCGAGGAAGTGAAGACATGCCGCTAGCCAACGATATTCGTCAAACAGCAATATTGCCAGCCAAGCCATTGCCCATCGTCAGCATTGGGCTGGGCGGGATTGCACACGACGCTCATTACCCCGCTTATCAAATTGCCGGCTTTGAAGTGGCGGGCGGCTTTGATATCGACAGCGAGCGGGCAGCGATGATGGCGGATATGTTCGGCATTCCGCGGCTTTATGGCTCTCTGTCAGAAGCAATATCGCAGGCGCCCCCAGACGCCGTCTTTGATATCGCGGTGCCTGGCGGCGCCATTGCCGATATCCTGCGCGAGATTCCCCGTGGCCGCGCCGCGCTCATCCAGAAGCCCATGGGCGAAGACTTGGCCGAAGCCCGAGAAATCTTGCGCATCTGCCGCGAGCGGAAGCTCATCGCCGCTATCAATTTCCAGTTGCGTTACGCGCCCTTCGTCATTGCCGCCCGCGACATGATCGAGCGCGGTCTGATCGGCGAACTCTACGACTTGGAATTCCGTGTGCAGTGCAATACGCCCTGGCATCTGTGGCCCTTCCTGTTCCCCTTGCCCCGCTGCGAAATCCTTTATCACAGCATTCATTATGTCGATCTCATCCGCTCCTTCTGTGGCAATCCCCAAAGCGTCTACGCGAAGACCTTGAGCCATCCCAGCGCGCCTGACCTGCGCGGCGGCGCGCGCTCGATGATCATGATGGATTATGGGCAGAATCCACGCGTCAATGTGATGACCAACCACAGCCACATATACGGGGCGGAAAAGCAGCAGTCCTACGTCAAGTTCGAAGGAAGCAAAGGCGCAATTCAGATCCGCGCGGGCTTAAATATGAATTACCCGGATGGCGTTCCCGATCGCTTCGAGTACATCCTGCTCGACGACGCGGAAGACGCGACCTGGCAGACGCTGGACATCCAGGGATCCTGGTTCCCCGAAGCATTCATTGGCACGATGGCGAGCCTGATGCGCCGCGCCAATGGCGAGACAGATAGCCTGCCCACATCGGTTGAAGACGCCATTCTGACGATGGCGACGGTGGAAGCGGCATACGAATCCAGCGCAAGCGGCGGCACGCCCTTGCCAGCAACCTAGCGGGAACAGCCTATAGATTCAACCTGTAGAAAGCATTGCCCGTCCCGCCAAGGATGGCGTCGCGCTCCGCTTCCGACAAATCGGCCAGGCACTTATTGGTCTCGTCCCAGACCTTGGCGTAATCGCCAGCGAGCACGGCCACGGGCCAATCACTGCCGAACATCAGGCGATCGGCGCCAAACTGCTCCAGGGCATAATCCACCAGCGGCTTGATGTCTTCATAGGTCCAGGTCTCAAAGTCGGGCGTCACCGTGTTCAAGCCCGAAACCTTGGCGTAGACATTGGGGCTTTCGGCGGCAGCCGCCAGCTGCGCGCGCCAGACAGCACGATCGTCGGCGCTCAAGGGCGGTTTGGCCAAGTGGTCGATCACCATCTTCAAGTTCGGCACTCGCTCCGCCAGCGTTGGCACATGCTTGAGGTGATTGGGGAAGACCGCCACCACATCAAAAGTCAGGCCGCGATCAGCGAGGATTTGCAGCCCTTCGATCACCTGCTTTTGGGTGACCCAATCCGGATTGGTCTCTTCGTGGATAAGATGCCGCATGCCTTTGAAATAGGGGTTCCGCCCATACTCATCCAGCTTCTTCGCCGTCTCGGCCGGGTCATGCAGCGGTACCCAGCCGACGACGCCGGCGACCCAGTCATAAGCTTCGGCGATCGACAGCATCGAATCCGTATCAGCGTAGGAATCCATCGCCTGCACAATCACCGTCTTGTCGACGCCGGACGCTGCCAACTGCGGCGCCAGTTCATCCGCCGAGAAATTCCGATAGATGGGACCATAAGCCGGGACCAACCAAGGATAGGCGACTTCATCCAGATTCCAAAAGTGCTGATGCGTGTCAACAGTGACCATCTCCGCCTCCAACGATTTGCAAACCCGCTTGCCGCATGATTTGACAGAATTGACATTGCTGACTATATTTTACGGATAAAAAGTGTTTTTGCAAGCAAAATGGATTCGCTGTCGGATGAGGCAAAATGCGCCTGAGCCGACGACGGACGTCCAGTATGCTCAGCGATGAAACAGAGGCGACAATGAGACCATTGGAAGGTTTGCTCGTACTCGACTTCAGCATCTTTCTGTCGGGACCCTCGGCCGCTTTGCGTCTCGCCGATTTGGGCGCGCGCGTCATCAAGGTGGAGCGGCCCGATGGCGGCGATCTCTGCCGGCAGCTGTACATCTCCGAGCTGGAACTTGATGGCGAGAGCACTCTCTTTCACTCGATCAACCGCAACAAAGAGAGCTTCGCCGCCAACCTGAAAGATCCGCTTGATCTTGAGCATGCCAAAGCGTTGATCAAACAGGCCGACGTCGTTATTCAGAACTTTCGTCCCGGCGTGATGACGCGCCTGGGTTTGGATTACGAATCGGCGCGCGCCATCAATCCGCGCATCATTTATGGCGAGATCACCGGATACGGCAATGAAGGTCCTTGGGTCTACAAGCCGGGTCAAGATCTACTGCTGCAGTCGATCTCCGGTTTGGTCTGGCTCAATGGCGATGCCGACCGGCCGCCGACGCCATTCGGGTTGGCAGTCGTCGATCTCTTCACCGGCGCGCATCTGGTGCAGGGCATTCTGGCTTGCCTGGTTCGCCGCGGCGTCTCCGGCGAAGGCGGCTTGGTCCAGGTCAGCTTGTTGGAATCCATCCTGGACTTTCAATTTGAGGTGCTCACCACCCATCTCAACGACGGCGGCAAGCAGCCGCAGCGCAGCGCGATCAATAATGCGCACGCCTACCTGGCCGCGCCTTATGGCATTTATCAGACGGCTGATGGTTTTCTCGCCCTGGCGATGGGTTCAATTCCAGTCTTGGGTGAACTGCTGGATTGCCCGCCTCTGCTCGCTTTCGCCGATTCCGCCACCTGGTTCACGCAGCGGGACGAAATCAAGGCGATCCTGGTCGAGCTGCTGAAGACGCAATCAACCGCGCATTGGCTCGCTATCCTGGAGCCGCAGGATATCTGGTGCGCCGATGTCTTGACCTGGGACCGCTTGCTCCAGCATGAAGGATTCAAAGTCATCGATATGATTCAAGAGGTATCGCGCGATGCCAATGTCAAGCTGGATACGACGCGCTGCCCCATCCGCATTGACGGCGAAGTCTTGAAAAGCGCCAAGGGCGCGCCGCGCATCGGCGAAGATACCCGGCGCATCATGTCGGAATATGCCATTGGCAGTTGAGGAGAGAGCCATGCCGGAAAACACGCCCGTAGAAATGCACAAGGATTTGCCGCTATTTAATACCGAAACCTGGATGTACGAGGATTTCGAAATCGGCGCCAAGATCAAATCAATCCGCCGCACGCTTTCCGAAGGCGAGTGCATGATCTTCAACGCCATCGTTCTTGATATGCACCCCTACGTCGCCGATGAAATCTTCGCCCGCGATGAAGGCATCTTCGACAAGCGGCTCGTCGCCGGCTCAATGGTCTTCAGCATCGGCTTGGGTTTGATGGCGCACAACAACATTCATACCTTCAGCTATGGCTACGACAAACTTCGCTTCATCAAACCGGTCTTCATCGGCGATACCATCTACACCGTGCGCACCCAATTGAGCAAGGAGCCGAAATATCCAGAAATGGGTTTGGTCAAGGTCAGCTACGAAGTCTACAAAAACGAAGGCGTCCTGGCGCTATACTGCGAGCATTTGCAGACGGTGATGTACCGTCACCCGGAAAACTTCAACAGTTCGATCAACAGTTCGAAGAAATAGGAGAGACAAGATGCAACGCTTTGGACAAGTCATTGGCATACGGCCAGAACACGCGGAGGAATATATCCGCCTGCATGCGGATGTCTGGCCCGGCGTATTAAAGAAAATCGAAGAATGCAATATCCGCAATTATTCAATCTACCGTTATGGCGATCTGCTCTTCGCCTACATGGAATATCATGGCGAGGATTTTGAAGCGGATATGGCGAAGATGGCGGCCGACGAAACCACGCAGAAATGGTGGGATGTCTGCATGCCGATGCAGAAGCCGGTCGAAGAGCGCGCCGAGGGCGAATGGTGGCATAATATCGAAGAGGTCTTCCACTGCGATTGAGCGCGACGCCTCAGCCCTTGACCGCGCCGAAGGTCAAACCGCTGACCAGGTTGCGCTGCACCAAAATCACAAATATCACCGCTGGCGCCATCATTATCACGCTCATCGCCGCCATGCCGCGCCAATCGACGGTGAACTGTTCGGTGAAGGCGAACAAGCCGGGCGGGAATGTCTTCGCCGCATTGTTGCGTGCCAATACGCTGACGATCTGAAATTCGTTCCAGGCAGCCAGGAAAGCGAATATGGCCGCCGTCGCCAGCCCCGGCAGCGATAGCGGCAGCTCGATGCGCCAGAACGCCGACCAATGTCCGCAGCCATCAATATATGCCGATTCTGTCAGTTCCTTGGGGATCTGCCGAAAGAAGCCATCCATCAGCCAGGCGGTGAAGGGGATATTGACGGCGACGTATACAAGCGCCAAGCCCAGGACATTGTTGACCAAGCCCACGCGATTGAAGAGCAGAAACAGCGGCAAACTCAGCGCGACGCCCGGCACCGCGCGCGATAGCATGATCCCCAGAAACAAGGGCGTATGAAAGCGAAAACGAAAGCGCGCGAACGCGTAACCAGCCAGCGTGCCCAAGGACACAGCGACGACCGTGCTCAGGCCCGATGCCAGCAGCGAGTTGCGCAGATAAGCCTCGACCGCGACGCGCTGCTGCACCTCCGGATTCAACCCGAACATATTGGCGTAGGCTTCCAGCGTCAGCCGCCGCGGGATCCAAACCGGCGGGAAAGTGTTGATCTCTACATTGGGACGAAAAGCCGTCATGATGATCCAGAAAGCCGGCAGCGCCAACAAAAGCAGAACCACCCAAGCCACCGCATTCCAGATGAGGTCGTTCCGCCCTCGGTTGGGTCCGACGCTGCGTGTGATCACCGGACGATCCTCGCCTTAACCAATTGGCGAAAGAAATACAGCGTAAACAGCACCGACAGGCTTACCGTGATCCAGGACATGGCGGAGCCCAAGCCAAATTTGGTGTCCTCAATCGCCAGGCGGGTGATGTAGGTCCAGAGCATTTCGGTGCGCCGCGCGGGCCCGCCATCGGTCATGATGCGCACAATGTCAAAGGCGCGCGCGATATCCAGCGACATAATGGTCAAAGCGATATAAGAAAAGGGCGCCAGCAGCGGGAATGTGATAAAGCGGAATTTTTGCCAGCCCGAGGCGCCATCCACTTCCGCCGCTTCAAAGGTTTCCGCTGGCAGCGACAGCGTGCCGGCCAGCAGAATAATCGTCAGCACGGGGATGTTCATCCAGATTGAGGCGATCATGATCGAGATCATGCCCAGGGGCACATCAACCAGCCAGGCGATCTGACCCTGCTCCTGGATGAGCCCGACGCTGATCAAGAAGTTGTTGACCAAGCCGACATTGGCGTTGAAGAACCAACGGAATTGCATGCCGACAAGGATGGGCGCGAACATCATCGGCACCATCAATAGCGTCCGCAGCAGGCTCTGCCCCGCCGTCACCCGCGCCAGCAGCTGCGACAGCGCCATCGATAGCGCATAACTCAAGTTCACCGTCACCGCCAAAAAGACTATCGTATTCCAAAGCGAGCGCCAGAAAACCTCATCATTCAGCAGCTTCTGATAATTGCGCAGCGCTCTCGCCGTGGTGAAATTCAAGCTGTTCGGCTTCAGCAATTCGTAGGGGGTAAAGCTCACGTAGAGCGAGTAAAGCAGCGGAAAACCGACAACCAACAGGATAAGAATCACCGCGGGCGAGATCATGGCAAAAGGGAAAAAGCCCGCCTCAATTCGGCTGACTTCGATAAAGCGCGTCTGCGCCGGCGCCTTGTCAGTCGGCGCGTTTGAATCGGTAGCCATCTCTGCGATGCGTTATCTATACCTTGACGTGGGGCGTCTAGCCGAAGCCCTCCCCTCAAGGCGAGGGAAGGGCTTCACAGTGATTCATCCACCAGCCCGGCGCCAGCGGCAATCGAACTGGCGCATGAGCTTGCGCCAAAGCTAGTCGTAATAGCCAGCGTCAGCCATCATCTCACGGGTCTCGGCCGCGGCTGCGTCCAAACCGTCCTGCGCGCTGACATCGCCCAGGATGACAGCTTGCAGATGCGGGTAGAAGATATTGGAGAAGGGGATCCATTCGGCGATCAAGGGCGGCGTCTTGAAATCTTCGCCGACCTGGATGCGCGCCAGCTCCAGCCGTTCTCGATCCAAGGGATTCTCGGCGCCGGAGGCATCGGCGATGACGCGATCCCAGACATCGCCGCGCGTTGGCAAGAAGCCGAGAGCCGCCTCTTCATAAGCGACGCGTTCCGAAGCCAGGAACTTGATCAACTGCACACCCGCTTCCGGATTGGGCGCAGTCGCCGGGACGGAGAAGGCATGCGCGCCCGCCCAGCCCGAAGGACGCACGGCGTCGCCGCCGATCGACAAGCCAGTGAAGCCGCGCGCCAAGCCGAAGTTGCCGGCCACCGCGCAGGAATCCGCATCCTGGAAGTAGGCGTACCAGCCGTACCACTCCAGCTTGATGGCGACATCGTTGTTGCAGAAGTATTGGGCGACGCCATCCCACAACAGCGAAGTGGTATCGGACGGGATGATGCCGTCGGCATACCAGCCAGCCAACAGCTCGGCCACAGCCACGCCGATCTCGTCATTGAAGGTCGGCTCGTAATTCTCATCAAAGAGCGAGCCGCCGCTGGCGAAGTGCATTTCGTAGAAGCGGCCCGTCAGCGCCTCTTCCTTGCCCGCCAAGGTATAGCCCAGCGTGCTGTGCCCGTTCTCGACGAAGAAGCGCGCCTGCCGGTCAATCTGCTCCAAATTGGTCGGCGGCGTCAACGCTTCGCCGGTGGCGTCCATATAAGCCGCAGCGATCGCCTCATCGGAATACAGGTCAGCGCGATAGTGGATCGGGCTGATATCAGCGTGACGCGGTATCAAGTAGAGGTTGCCGTCGATGGTCGCGGCATCGAGGATGGCCGGGCTGAAGGGCGCCAATTCATCATCGCTGAAGTAATCTTGCAACGGCAGCAAGAAGGGTGTGTACTGCGCCACGAAACTGGTGTGATCCCATGCCACGTCGTAATCCGCGGCGCCCGTCGCAAAGTCCACCTTCAGCTTCTGATCCATCGAAAAGCCGTCCAGCAGGGCGACTATTTCAACCGTGGCGCCGGTCGCTTCCTCGAAGATTGAAATGGATTCATACATGGCTTCATATTGACCGCCGCCAATATTCGCCATTTTTATGGTGATGCCGGACAAGTCTTGATCCAAGCCGGCGTACTGCGGCTCATCCTGCGCGCTGACAGCGAACACGCTTATCAGCGCCAAAGCCAGAACAATTAAGCAAAGTTTGCGTAACATAGTAGATTCACTCCCGTCTCATGTCGATCCGCCAACCAAGAATCCGCCGCGAATTATCAACTCAAGCACACTCCTTTCCTATCAAAATCAGTCGCTTATGTTCCGAAGCGCTATCAATGCGAGTATAACGTATTTTGCCTATAAAACAACTTTTTGCGAGCAAAAACCGTTCCAGCGCTGCTGGCTCAAGCGCAGCGCAGTCCTTTGCCACCTTGGGGGCAAGGCGCATTGGGGCAGTCATCAGATGGTAGACCGGGCGCTGTGGATCGGCAGCGATTTTGGCGGCGGTCTCGGCAACCGCGGCATTTGCCTCGGCGAGCATTTCAGCATAAGTCCGGGGCATGGCGCTGCTCCTCATTCGTAGACCTGCGGCGGCTGTCGCCGGCGCCAGTCGCTCGTCTGTTCATAAGCGTAAGCAATGCGGTAGAGCGTCGCTTCGTCGAAGGGCTTGCCCAGCAACTGATAGCCCACCGGCAAGCCCTCGGGCGTGAAGCCGCCAGGCGCGCTGATCGCTGGCTGACCGCTCAAGTTGGCTGGATAAACGTGATGAACGAAGCCAGCGGTTGGCGTCTCGCCATTTGCCATATCATCACGCGGCTGCCAGACATCTTCGAGAAGCGGGGCGGGCACGGGAATGGTCGGCGCAATCAGCGCATCCAGCTTTTCACGCCGGAAAAGATTCTTCATCGCCGCCCGAAATCGCTCGCGGGCGCGCAAGGCGGCGACATATTGCGTCGCCAGCACGACTTCGCCCATCTGCAAGGTGGCGCGCGTTCCCGGGCTGTAAAGATGCCCCTTTTCACGAATCCGATGCCGATGGTAGCTGGCGGATTCCACCATCCGGATAGTGATCAGGGTCTCACGGGTCAGCGCCAGCTCGGGCAGGCTGACCTCAATGATGTCCGCGCCCAGCCGCGCCAAGTCAGCAATGACGGCTTCGGTAACCGCGCGCACGCTATCAACCACGCCGGGATACATGAAATAATCGCGGTCGATGCCGATGCGGGTATCGCGGACGCCGTGCTCTATTCCAGCCGTAAAGTCGGGTACTTTGACCCGAGCGGAATTGGCGTCATCGGGATCGTGCCCGGCGATGGCGCCCAGCATGAATGCATTGTCGCGCACCGTGCGCGTCAAGGGACCGACATGATCGAGCGACCATGCCAGCGGCAGCACGCCGTACGCGCTGACGCGTCCGTATGTCGCTTTCATGCCGACAAGATTATTGATAGACGCCGGGATGCGAATCGATCCGCCGGTATCGGTGCCGATAGTCCCGTAAGCTGAGCGCGCCGTTAAGGCGACGCCGGAGCCGATGCTGCTGCCGCCGGGGAATCGCTCGAGATCCCAGGGTGTGCGCGTCGGCGGCTCGCTGCCGCCGCAGGACCACTCATGGCAGCGCGTCTTGCCGATCAGGATGGCGCCGGCCGCGTAGAGCTTGCGCACGACCGTCGCATCGTAATCCGGCACAAAGCCCTGCAGTGCCTTCGATCCCACTTCTGTCAGGATGCCCTTGGTGTAACAGTTGTCTTTGACGCCGATGGGGATGCCATGCAAGGGACCGCGATCGCGCCCGGCTTCCAATTCCCGATCGGCGCGTTCCGCGGCCGCCAGCGCCCGGTCTAGCGGCAGCGTGGCATAAGCCTGCAGCGTCGGCTCGGTCTCCTTGATGCGCGCGAGTATGGCTTCGGTCAAGGCGACTGATGTCGTCTCGCCACGCCGCAGCGCCGCCGCCGCTTCGCTGATGGACATATTGATTAGAGAGCGCGTATCAGTCATGCCAGTCCGCATCCATTTTCAGTATCGGCGGCATATCGCGAAGCTCGGCTTCTTCCAGCGCGTCAATCATCCGCAGTTGATCCGACAGCGCTTTCAGGTCGTCTTCCGAGATTTCCAGGCGCAGCAGCTCAGCCAGCCTGGCAAGTTGATCGGCATAGATTGCGGAATCGGGCGGCTGATATGTACTTCGCATAAGATTGCACTCCTCGGCGCTGGTTTAATCGGCGCGCTGGCGCCCCTCTCGCTGACGGGTCCGCCCCGCATCGCATCACAAGTTTAACGCGTCACTGCCCTAATTGGCTCGTTCGCTAGTTATTGGTCCCGCACTGATGGCGCGAAACGAAGCTGAATTGTAGGGCTTTACCAGAGCGGAAATGAGGCGGCGCCGAGGTCACAGCGGGCTGTGCGGCGGATGCGAAAAATTCAATTCGGGACAAGCCTTGTAGGGGCGAGTCTGTGAGTCGCCCTAAAGCGCGCGAATATGATGCCCCTTTATTGAGTACAATTTCATCGGGTAGACTCGCGGGACCTAGAATGGGCTGGATACGAACAGCAATCGTGATTCGCGCAAACTGCTGGAGTTGAACTGACATGAGCAATGCGTCCCTTTTTCAAAGAGCGACCGCCGTCACGCCGGGCGGCGTCAACTCGGGCGCGCGCGCATTGCCCGATCCCATGGTCTGGCAACGCGCCGAGGGCGCCTATCTCTATGACGCGGACGGCCGGCGCTATCTCGATTACCACGCCGCTTACGGTCCTATCATCCTGGGGCACAACCATCCCGCCGTGAACGCCGCCGTCGCCGATACGCTGAAGGGGGTCGACCTCACGGGCGCGGGAACAACCGAACTGGAGATTCGCCTGGCGGAAAAAGTGGTCGAGCATGTGCCGTCAGCCGAGATGGCGCTGATCCTCGGCTCTGGCGCCCAGGCGACATATCTCGCGCAGCGATTGGCGCGGGCGGTCACCGGGCGCGTGAAGTTGGTCAAATTCCAGGGCTGTTTTCATGGCGGGCACGATTATCTGCTGCTGAACATCATCAGCGCGCCCGAGAAGATCGGGGCAAAAGATCCAGCTTCGGCCGGCATGTTGCCCGAAGCGGTCGAAAACACCATCGTGCTTCCTTTCAACGATATCGAAGCGCTTGAACTCACGGTATCAGCGCGGGGTCACGAAATCGCCGCTATCATCCTGGAACCGATTCCGCACAATATCGGCTGCGTCCTGCCGCGGATCGACTTCGTCCAAACGCTGCGCCGCCTCTGCGATGAGCATGGCATCATCCTCGTCTTTGACGAGGTCATCACCGGCTTCCGCCACGGGCTCGGCGGATACCAGGAGACGCTCGGCGTCCTGCCCGATCTGACGGCGCTGGCGAAGGCGATCGCCAACGGCTATCCCTGCGCTGCGCTCGCCGGGCGAGAAGACCTCATGCTGCGCGTTTCCAGCGCTGGCGGCGACGTCTTTTTCGGCGGCACCACCAACGGACACCCGGTAGCGACCGCGGCCGCGCTGGCGACAATCGCGGCGTTGGAAGACGGCTCGGTTCACGAACGCATTTTCCGCCTGGGCGAGCGAGCGCGCAGCGGCTTGCAAGAGATTGCGAATCGGCTCGATATCAGCATGACCGTCGCCGGCTATGGCTCGGTCTTCGCCCCCTACTTCATGAGTGGCGCCATCACCCGCTACGCCGACCTGCTGCGCAACAATACCGAAGCCGACACCCGCTTTCGCCGCGAAATGGTCAAGCGCGGCATTTTCATGCTCCCGCTGGCGCTGAAACGCAGTCATATCTCAGCGGCGCACAGCGACGCCGACATCGACCGCACGCTGGAAGTTGCTGAAGATGCGCTTAAGCTGATGATTCGCGATCACGGTTTCCGCTAAGGCGCTATAGGGTCGTCATGCGAGGTGGCGACCGCTTAGGTTAGGTCCTAGTCGCGCTTCAGTTAGACGCCCCAGCCGACTGCGTCCGACAAGCCAAATCATCAGCGCATGACAGCCACTTAAGTGATGTCTCTGCTATGATTAAAGACGCTGCAACAGGCGCTGGCATGGCGCCCTTGGAATTATTCGCGCACCGGCTGCGACGAATTGTCAATGGATGGTGAATCAATTGCGACCGTTCCTCAATCATAACTTGCGCATCGTCTCTGTCTTGAGCGAACATCGCCACTTTGTCATCATCATTTCGCTGCTGATTCTGGTGATGACCTTCCCGACAATCGCCTACGTATTCAAGACAGACGCCTTCTATCTGCCTACCGGCGACAGCTACGACATCTTCATTCACATTTGGGATGTCTGGTATTGGAAGCAGATCCTGTTTGGTCTGGCGGATCGCTCTTATACAAACATCATGTTCTATCCCGAGGGCTTGTCGCTCGTCCATCATCCCTTTTCGTCAATGCCGATGAATACTTTGCAGATTGCGCTGCAACAGTTCATGCCTGTTTCCAATGCCTTCAACGTCGCATTTCTGCTGGTCGTGTATTTGAACGCCATCGCCGCGTATGTCTACGCACTGTGGCTGTTTAAGGACAAATGGATCGCCTTGTTTTGCGCTTGCGTATTTGCTATCAGCCCCCACGCGCTCGGCCAGCCCAATCAGCTTCACGATGCCACCATCGCCACGGTTCCTCTTGCGCTGTATTGCTTTCACCGCGGCATTGCGGAAGGGCGTTCGCGGCTGATCATCGCCGCCGGTCTCGTCACCGGTTTATCCAGCACCATCACGCTTTACAATTTCTCTTGTCTCATAATCAGTCTCGCCGCCTTCGCAGTCGCTTTCGCTATCGGACGTTGGCGCGACATGCGCTATTGGCTTCACATGGGGTTGTTGGCGCTTACGATTGCGGCGACGAGCATTTGGATAATCTATCCCATGTTGACCGATGCAAACGCGCTCGACTGGCACAGCGAGGAGTTTCGCAACGATCTAATTTCCTCGTTCGTCAATCATAACAACCCGATTATTGGCCCTGCGCTGGAGTCCTTGTTCCAAACGCCGGCGACACTGCATTGGAGCGGGACAAGCTATATCGGTTTCTTGCCCGCCTTGCTCATAATCTTGGGCTTCATAACCCGCGCGACCAGGCGCAAGATGCTGCCGTGGCTGGCGCTCGCCTCGCTGTTCTTCATACTGCGCTTAGGCTCGACGCTCCATATCAACGGCGTCGTCTATCCTGATATTCCGCTGCCCAAGCACTATCTAAATGAAATCCTGCCGTCGGTCTTCAAAGCCTTTGTCGAGACCCACCGCTTTCAGATCGGATTCCTTCTGCCCTTTGCCCTGTTGGCTGGGTATGGCTATATTGCCTTAAAATCCATGAGACCGTCGGCTGCGCGCCCTTGGGTCATCGCGCTGTTGATCGCAGTTTTGGCGCTGGAGTATTATGTTCCTTTAATGGAAAAGTCGATTCCCTTTGCTCGATTCGCCTATATGGACTGGCTCGAACAAGAGGAAGATTTCGAGATCCGGCTCATCCACCTGCCGCTGGGTCGGATTAATTCGAAGCAATACATGCTGTTTCAATCGCTAAGCGGCTACCCTCACGCGGAAGGCGCCATCAGCCGCACGCCGGAAAAAGCCTACGACTACATCAAAACCAATCCCGTGCTGAGCGTCTGGAACAATCTGCAGCCTACAAATTGCATAATCCAGAATCAAGACGAATATCTTGCCGGAATCCTACAGTTGGTCGACGACGGATTCAGCCATATTGTTCATCATCACGATCGCTATTATTGGGAGCGACATATCGAGAGCTTTCGCTATGTTGACCCAGCATACAGCGACGATTACGTTTCGATTTACCGGATAAGCGACCTGCGCGACAGCTGCCCACGCGATTTCCTTGAGCGCCATCCAATCGCGCGGGCTTTTGTCGATGCCTTGCGGCAGCCTTCCGTCATTGACTCTCGGCCAGGGAAAGTCGTTTTGTTTCCGCCGTCGCCGGAACATGCCGATGATATCAGGAAGCACATACGCCGCTTCTCGCCGATCGATCAAGCAGTCGTGACCATAGCCAGCGACGAGAGCGGAAGCGTCATAGTGCGGACTACAGAAAATCCGGATGCTGATGCCAGCTACAACCTGGAATCCGATGCCGCCATCTGGTTGGTCAGCAACGTGGCTGACTTCAACGCCGAGCAGAGCTCAGCCTACCAATCCTGGTTCGCGCCTCGATTCAAATTCTGCGCGCGCTACCAGGAAGATGAGTCCCACT
This sequence comes from Anaerolineae bacterium, assembly GCA_022820125.1. Lineage (GTDB taxonomy): Bacteria > Chloroflexota > Anaerolineae > Aggregatilineales > Phototrophicaceae > UBA6055. The sequence goes on from JAJEGA010000094.1 coordinate 55,793, forward strand.
CTATTGATCTGTTTGTCCGCGCTGATATTCCATGTTCCGCCATGGATGGCGGCAGCGCCCTGGAGATCCAATATGATGCGGGCGTCCAACTGCGCAACGCTTCTTTCGAGGCCGCGTCAGATGCGCTCCGGTTCTATCTGGCTTGGACGAATAACACCAACGATGAATACGCGTTTTCGCTCCAGTTCTTTGACAGTGGCGGAAACAAGGCGCTGCAATACGACAATGTCATCGGGCGTGATCTGCTGACGGCACATGATATAGACGCTCGGCAGCTTGCCGATGGCGCCTACTTCGTCAAGCTCATCGTATACGACTTCGAGACGCGAGTGAGACAAAGCGGAACCATAATCGACACCGGCGAGCGCTTTGAACGCGAGTTTGAGATTGCCAGGATTGAGGTGTAGCGCGGTCTTGAGCGGTCGCTTCCAAACCGGCGCTCAACCTGCAGTATCGCTAAGGGCCGCCTCTGACATGTTCCGCTAACTTATTGACCATATTCCAAGGCGAGCAGCAAGATCCGCTTCATTCTCTCATTGCGCATGCTTGAGCCTTCAAGCTGCCGCGTCAGACGACCGCGCATATCAGCGATGACGTCGGCGTACTGCCGGTCGTGAACCAGGTTGTTCATCTCAAATGGGTCGTCCTGCAGATCATAAAGCTCATTCATGTCATGAAGCGAGAAGACATACTTGTAACGGTCATGCAGGATCATACGCATGGGAAATAGAAACGAATGACCCATATGCTCACAGATCAACTCGTCAGGCCACTGGTCCCTCGCCCCATCGCGGCCGAGCGGCAGCACGCTGCGGCTGTGCATATAACCCGGCACGTCTATGCCGGCGGCGTCAAGCATAGTGGCGGTCGCATCCATGTTGGAGACGAGCCGGTCGGATACCTGCCCCCCCTCAATCGCGGCGGGCCAACGGATCGCCATCGGCACCCGCGCCACTTCTTCAATAAAGGTGGAAGACTTGTCCCACAAGCCGCCGTGGCTGGCGACGGCATCGCCATGATCAGCCAGCCAAATTACGATGGTATTCTCCGAAAGCGACAGCTCGTCCAGCGTATCCAGCACATCGCCGACCGCGGCGTCCGTCTGATGCCCTTGCGCATAACAGCGCGCGAGAATCTCTTGCCAGGTTGACCAGTCTTGAAAAGCTTGAGCGCTGCGATGAGAGATTTCCCGGTGCATGATGTGGCGGAAAGGCCGGCCCCCAAGGTCGTCCCGAAAGCTGGGATACTCAGGGATGCCGGCGGGGTCAACCATGTCGGCAAATTCCGCTGACGGGTAATAGGGCTGGTGCGGCCCCCACAAGCTGACAACCAGACTAAAGGGCTGATCACTGGCGGCGAATTCGCGCAGTTTCTCACAAGCCAGGTGGGCGACGAACTGCTCCTCGTGGGCTTCCGGCGGGCCAGCCAGGATGCCTGAGCCGTTCATGAACTTCCAGGGCGATGGGTCGTGCAAGACAATCTCCTGCCCGCGCCACTCCGGATAGTTGACGTTGTACTCGATTTGGGCGCGCGCATCGCCGAATCCACGTTCTTCGGCATAAGACTTGTAGGCGTCCGACATATAGATCTTGCCGTAATCCGGCAGGCTCCAGCCTTCTATGCCGTAGTCAATTGGCAGACGCTGGCGGCCGCAGTGCCACTTGCCGACATAGCCATTTCGATAGCCAGCCTGCGACAGATAATGACTGTAGAGCGGTTGACCTGAGTCAAGATCGGACTGGTTGCCGAAGATCTCCGCTTCGGTATTCATGATGATGCCGTGCGAGCTCGGGTAGATACCCGTCATCATGCTGCTGCGCGCGGGCGAACAGAGCGGGCAGACGGAATAGGCGCGGTCGAAACGGATTCCTTCGGAAGCAAAACGCTCATAATTCTCCCACTTGTATTCGTATTCCCCTTCGCGATCATGTCCGTAATAGGCTTGATGATCGGCGATGATAAAGACGATATTCGGCTGTGCGTTTGCCATGCTTATGATTATCCCTTATCTAAAACAAAGCGGATGCGAAATCAAATGCCTTACTTAAGCGAGCCAACGGTGATGCCTTCAATCAAGTTGCGTTGAAACATGATATAGACGATGATCACCGGCACCGCCGTGATATTGATGCCGGCGAAAGAGAGCGCGAAGTCGGTGAAGTATTCGTCCTGAAAGGCGGTCAAGCCGAGGGGCAGCGTGCGCTTGCTGTCTTCGTTGATCAGCAGCAGCGCCTGGAAGAATTCGTTCCAGGTGCCCATGAAAACAAATATGCCCAGCGCCATCAGCGACGGCTTGGAGAGCGGCAGCAAAATGCGCAGATAAAATTGAAAACGGCTGCAGCCATCCAGCGAAGCCGAGTCTTCCAATTCTTGCGGGAAGCCCTGGAAGAAGGCGCGCAGCATCAAAATGGCGAAGGGCAGGCTGCCGGCGACATATACCAGGATCAAGCCAAAACGGCTGTTCGCCAGGTTCAATTCGTACATGAGGGAGAGCAAGGGACCGAGCTTGGCGGATAGTGGAAAAGCCATCCCAAAGAGAAAGATGAAAAACAACAACTGATTGCCGCGAAAGCGCATCTTGGCGAAGGAATACGCCGCCAGCGAGCTCAGTATCAGCACCAGCCCCACGCTTGTCACCGTGATGAATATGCTGTTGAAAAAATAGGCGTCAAAGCTGGCGCCGAACCAGGCGTCGATGTAATTCTGAAAGCGCCATTCTTGCGGCAGGGCGAGGGCGTTTTCGCGGATTTCTTTGTTCGATTTCAGCGCGCTGGCGAAAACCCAGATGATGGGAACCAGCGTGATGACGGTCGCCAAGATCAGCAATAAGTAGAAGGGCGCGCCCTGCAGCCGCCTCCGCGTCCTTCGGCTTAGGAACTCCATGAGCGCCATTCCCGCCATTTGATGAATCCAGTTGAGATGAAGACGACAACAACCGTGTTGACCGTCGCCGCCGCGGTCGCCCAGCCCATTTCAAAATTGCCGATCATGCGGAATACGTAGATATCGATGACATCGGAAGAGTAGAAGGGTCCGCCGCCCGTTAGGATGTAGATGACGCCAAAGACACCCATCGCGGTGAAGATGCGCAACGTGATGACAAAGGTGAATACGTCATAGAGGCAGGGAATCGTGATATAAAAGAGCTTCTGCCGGAAGTCGGCGCCGTCAACCCGCGCCGCGTCAAAAATATCGGTGGAGATATCCTGCAACCCGGCGAGAAAGATGACCATCGAATAACCGAAGCTGGCCCAAGTATAGGCGATGAAGGTCGAGTAGAGCGCGATCTTGGGATTGCCCAGCCATGATTGCGTGAATGCGCCCAGACCAATTAGTTCGAGGGTCGGGTTCAGCACACCGGCGAAGGGATGATAAATCCACTTCCAAACGTAGGCGATCACCACGCCCGAGAAGATGGCGGGCAAGAACAGCGCGGCGCGGAAGAACACGCGACCCCAGCCTATTTCATAGATGAATACGGCGAGAATCAATCCCATAGAAACGGGAATTACGACCGCCAAGCCGAGAAAGATGAAATTATGGCTCAGCGCATTCCAGAAACGGTCATCATTGAGGATGAAGTCGTAGTGCCTAAAGCCGATGAACTCTGTCGTTGGCGCCAGCAGATCCCACTTGAAGAAGCTCAGAAAGAAGGACGCCAGCACCGGACCGAGATTGAAAACCACGTAAATGACGACAGCCGGCAGGATGAACAGATAAGGTATCAGGTCCAGGCGAAAACGTGGATTATGGCTTCTTTTACCCGCTGCGCTTAGCGTTTGCGCCACTGATTTGGCTCCTTGCGCGCGTTGCCTGCCCGCTTAGTCTGTTGGTTCAAGAGGGCGAGACAAGTCTCGCCCCTACAGGTTTCGTCAATGCGGGCGTTTAGTTCTCCGCCAGATAGTCGCTGTGCGTCTCCTGCATTTCGCTGAGCAGCTCCTCCGGCGTGAGCATGCCGCCAATCATGCCCTGGACGATCTGGTTCATATCGCCGAAGACCTTGGGCGGCAGATAGGTGACGGGCCAGAAGCCGATCTTATCGACATTGGCGGCGGTTTCCGAAGCGATCTGATAGGTGAGCGGCGCGATATCGTCCGGCACGTCGATGGAGAAAGCCGGCTGCACCGACACTTCACGCAGCGCTTGCACCGCTATCTCTTCGGTGGTCAACCAATCCAAGAGCTTGAAGGCGGCGTCCACATCGGCGTACTCAGCGACGATCAACGAGCCGCCGATGCCGCCAAGCGTCTTGATGTCGGTGTTGGGATTAACCGCCGGCAGATAAAAGAAGCCAATTTCGAAATCGGGCTCGGCTGATGCCGATGCGTCGATGAACCAGGGACCATTGAGCACCATGACGTTGATGCCCTGATAGAACAGGTCAAGCGACTGATCGTAGTCGATGCCGAGCGGTTCTGGATTGGCGTAACCGTTGGCGACCATGCCATAAAAGGCGTTCAAGCCGTCCAGGCAATTGTCGCAGTCGGTCCAGGGCTGCGTGCCGCTCAGCACGTCAATATACTCCGAGCCGGCGCTGCTGTACATGAACATGGACGCCATCAGCGCCGAGGGCCAGCCGCCGGCCAGACCCATGGTATAGCCGTAGTAACCGGCGTCTTTGACCGCCTCCAATACTTCAATGTACTCGGCCCATTCTGTCGGCACGTCCAAGTCCAATTCGGCGAAGACGTCTTTGTTGTAGAAGACGCCGACCGATTCCATGTTTTGCGGGATGGCGTAGATCCGCCCCTCTATCGTGACTTGCGACAGCAGATTTGGCGGAATGCGATCGATCAAACCGGAAGCGCGATAATACTCGGTCAAGTCCAGAACCTGCCCGGTAGAGACCAGCGCCTGCAAGTTGGCGCCAACATCGACGCCGCCGAGGACATGCGGACCCGCTTCATTTTCCAGGGCGATGCGCACCTTCTGATTATTCTCGGTGAAGGTGCCGGTCAAGACATCTTCGTAGACGATATTGACATCGTCATTGGCTTCGTTGAAGCGCTCGACGAGCGTGTCATTGTAGTCGCCGCTGTATCCCAGCGACCAGACGAGCACATCGGTGGCGTCTTGCGCGACAACCGCGCCAAAGCTCAACGCGCCCAGCAAAAACGCCAGCAGCATGAACAAAGCCAAGTTTTTCACCCAATAGCAATTGCGATTCACAGTCATCCTATCCAATCTCCTCTGAATCCATTTGTTCCACCATCGCACTTATAACGCGTCTTATAGGCGATGCGCAAGTTTTCGTTCTACATCCGCAATTTTGCCGCTATGATTTCAATCGGCGTAATTGACCTTCACGCGCGGCAACGAGGCGCATTTCCGCGCTCGCGGACGAGGCTGCTGCACCGACGCGCCGAGGATTCTGAAGACAGCATGATGATACTATGCGAGCGAGAAATCCAGCGAAGCGTCCGCGCGATTGATCCGCGCTGGCGCCTGCTGAGCATTCGAGCGCTGTCGGGCCGAGCTTCCGCGCTCCATGTTTCAACGGGGGCGAAGACTGAGACGCGCCTGATCCTGCTGACGCACAGTCAGCATGATCGCGAGCGCGACCCACACATCGCCCGGCATGAATTCCAATTGCTCAAGGTCTTGAAGGAGACGGGATTGCCAACGCCGGAGGCCCTCTATCTTTTCGAGAAGCATCAGCCGCCGTTCCTCATCACCACCTTTGTGGAGGGCTCCGCCAAGCTGGACGCCGCTCATATTGAGGCCAATTGCCGCCGGCTCGCCGCGGGTCTTTATGCCATTCACTCGATCAATCTGAGCCGCTGCGATCTTTCATTCCTCCCTAAAATCGACGCTGCGGCAATTGGCGAGCAATCGCCGCGGGCAGGCGGACGGCGCGAGCTTCATCAGGTGATTCTGCGCGCAATGCCGCAGGTCGAGCATAATGCGCCCGCTCTGCTGCATGGCGACTTCTGGCCTGGCAATCTGCTCTGGAATGGCGACGAGCTGGCAGCGATCATCGATTGGGAAGATGCCATGATGGGCGATCCGCTGGCGGACCTGGGAAAAAGCCGATTGGAAATCCTCTGGGCGCTGGGACCTGAGGCAATGAACTTGTACAGCGCGCATTATCTTGCTTTGAACCACAAGCTGAACGCAAGCGCCCTGCCCTTCTGGGACCTGTGGGGCGCTTCCCGTCTGTCGCATTATCCGTCATTCGCGCCGGCGCCGGAGGCCATTCCGAAAATGCGCGCGCAATACGCTGGCTTCGTCGCCGACGCCATCGGTGGCCTAGAGACTCGATAGAAAGGTCCGAAGCGCTTGGCAAAACGCGTCCGGATTCTCCAGGTGCGTATTGTGCCCGGCGCCGGGGATGATCATGAAGCGCGCTCGAGGAATTGCCTCTTCCATCGCTTGATTGACCAGCCGAAACTTGTCATCGCGCTCGCCGACGATCAATCCCGTCGGCAGAGTGATGTCTGGCAGCTGCCCCCACAAGTTTGGCTGGGCGCCAGCGCCCATCCCGCGCAGACTGTTCGCCAGCCCACGTGCGCTATTGGTCAAACGCTGCTTGCGCTGCGCTCGGATTTGCGCCTCAGATTGGGTCGACCATAGCGGCAGACTTTCCCAATGCGCGACAAATGACGCGACGCCATTCGCCTCGATCGCGTCCGCCAGCGCATTGTCACGTCGGCGTCGTTCAGCGCGCGCGCCCGCGTCAGCCAAGCCGGGCGAAGCGCTCTCCAGGATCAAGGCGCCAAATCGCCAAGGACACTGATGCGCCAGAAACAGCGCCAGCCGGCCACCCATTGAATAACCGAGCAAACCCGGTTTCTTCAGCTTAAGTTCGTCCAGCAGGCCAATCAGGTCAGAGGCGAGGGACTCCATCCGATAACTGGCCGCATCGGCGGGCGCGTCGCTGGCGCCATGGCCTGGCAGATCAATGGCGATCAACGCAAAATGATCCGCCAGGCGCTCAATGACCTCATGCCAGGTCGTGGCGTCGCCGCTGAATCCATGCAGGAGCAAGAGCGGATCGCCGGCGCCGCGAATCTCGATATTGTAGTGATGTCCGCTACTCTTCGCTCGATATCGCGTCATTGAAGCTCCGCCACGCTGCCCGCCGCTGAATCTTGCCCGAGGCTGTTCGCGGCAAGGCGGCCACAAATGTGATACGGCGCGGGATTTTGTAGCCGGCAAGGCGCTGACGCGAAAAAGCGATGATGTCATCGGAAGCGGCGGACCGCCCCACTCGCAGCTCAATGACCGCGGCGGCGACTTGTCCCCAGTTGGCGTCTGCCAAGCCCAGCACTACCGCTTCGGCGACGGCGGGATGTTTGCGCAAGACAGCCTCCACCTCGGCTGGATAGATGTTTTCGCCGCCGCTGACGATCAAATCCTCGCGCCGCTGCAGGACGAACAGATCGCCGTCTTCATCCAAGTAGCCGATGTCGCCGGTATGGAGCCAGCCATCGCGCAGGGCTGCGTCGGTCGACGCCTGATCGCCGTAATAACCGCGCATGACCGTAGCGCCTTTGACGAGCGCTTCGCCCGGGATCTTGGGCGCGGCGTCTTCGCCTCGTTCGTCGATAATGCGGACTTGTGTATTCATCAGCGGCTTACCGACCGTCCCCGGTTTGCGGTAGACGAGTTCAGGCAGGGCGGTGGCCACTTGCGATGCCGCTTCGGTGAGGCCATAAGTTGTCGCAATGGGCAGCTTCTCCGCAATGCAGCGCTGCACCAGTTCGGCCGAGGGCGCCGCGCCGCCAAGCAAGATGAGGCGCAGAAGCGGATTCCAGGGGCGAGTCTTCGCGTCCAGAAGGCGCTGCAGCATCGTCGGCACGAGCGATACCAGCGTAATGGGATGCTCGCTAAGCGCGCGATTGGTCTCCTGAGCGTCAAAAGGCGAGTTCCCGAATTCGACAGCTGTGCCATAGATCAGCGAACGCAGGATGATGCTCAAACCGCCGACGTGATAGAGCGGCAAGACGCAGAGCCAGCGCTCGTTCCGCGGCGCATCGAGCTTCCGCGCCGACGCCATCGCGCTGTGATAAATGTTGCCATGCGTCAAAAGCGTCGCTTTGGGCTTGCCGCTTGTGCCCGAGGTGTGAATAATGGCGAGGTCTTCATCGAGACGCAGCGCGCCGTAACAGTCATATTGGGGAAGGGCGCCGCCAGCGTTCAGCGCCGGCAATTCAAAGACGGCGACATCCATCTCACGCAATTGCGCCTTGGTATCGGCTTCACAGATCACCAGGCGGCAATCAGCGTTCTTCACCTGCCAAGCCAGTTCGCTCGCGGTCAGGCGCGTATTCAAGGGTACGCTGACAACACGCATGCGCATGAGCGCCAGCAGCGTCAAGGCGAATGGCGCCGGCCGCCGCATCAAAATCGCCGCCCTGTCGCCGGCATTAAGCGCCGTGTGGTTTAGAATTGCCGCGCAGGCGAGGGAAACATATTGATTGACCTCGGCAAAGGTCCATCCCGTCCCTTCAATCGCAAAAAAGAGCTGATCGCTGTCGGGCTTCAGCGGAATCTTCCGGTCAGACATAGCCCTGCATTCCCCGCCGCGCTCAAGACCGCCGCGGGAACTTGCTGAAATCTGGTCTGCGCCCTTCCAAGAAGGCGTTCTTGCCCTCGCTGCCTTCTTCCGTCATGTAGAAGAGCATCGTGGCATCGCCGGCCAGCGCCTGCACACCGGTCTGCCCGTCCAACTCGGCGTTCAAGCCGGCTTTGATGAAGCGCAAGGCGATCGGGCTCTTGCTCAAGATTTCGCGCGACCACTGCAGCGCTTCTCGCTCCAGTTCCGCCAGCGGCACGACCGTGTTCACCATGCCCATCGCCTCAGCCTCAGCCGCGCTGTACTGGCGGCAGAGGAACCAGATTTCGCGCGCCTTCTTCTGCCCGATATGCGCCGCCAAAAACGACGAGCCAAAGCCAGCGTCAAAGCTGCCGACGATAGGACCGGTTTGGCCGTAGATAGCGTTGTCGCTGGAGATAGTGAGGTCACAGCAAACGTGCAGCACATGCCCGCCGCCGATGGCAAATCCAGGAACAACCGCGATCACCGGCTTGGGAATGTTGCGGATATAACGCTGCAACTGCAAGACGTTCAAGCGCGGCAGACCGTCATCACCGACATAACCGGAATGCCCGCGCACTTTCTGATCGCCTCCCGCGCAAAAAGACCAAACGCCGTCTTTGCTGCTGGGCCCGTTAGCCGTGATCCAGACGACGCCGACCGCGCCATCGTGCCATGCCTCAAGCAGCGCCTCGGTCATTTCGTCGATCGTCTTGGGACGGAAGGCGTTGCGAATATTCGGTCGGTCAAAGGCGATGCGGGCGATGCCGTCCGCTTTGTGATAGGTGATGTCCTCGTAAACATTCACCTCTTGCCAATCGACCAGCCGCATTAAATCCGGCGATTTGATCCGCGCTTGCGCTTCTTTGCTTGTCACCATTGTTCGTCTCCTGTTCTACATCTGCAGTTTTAGGCAATCATGGCATTCAGTTTCTGGCGCGCGGCCGCCATGAGCTCATTCCGCCGCCTCAGGTCGACGGCGGCATCGGTGCGCACTTCAATCACCGTCGATGCCTTTCCCAGCAATGACGCGCCAAATGCCGCCCGAAACGATGCGCGATCATCAGCGCGGACGTATTTCAAGCCATAGAGCGCGGCTGCGTGGGCGAAGTCGAGGCTGTGGGCGGTGAGGAAATAATCGCTGAATTCCGGCTCGAATTCGCGTATCGGCAGTCGCTGAAAGATGCCGCCGCCGCCGTTGTTGAGCAGCACAATCGTCAGCGGCACATCACAGCGCTTGATCGCCAGCAAGCCATTCATGTCGTGATAGAGCGTGATATCGCCAAGGACCGCCACCAGCGGTTTGCCTCTGCGCGCCGCGCCAATGCCTAAGGCGGTTGAGACATTGCCGTCGATGCCGGAGGCGCCGCGATTGGCGTAAGCCATAACCGGCTCCCCGCGCGGCTGCCCAAACTGATCGAGATGCCGCACGGGTAAACTGTTGCCGGCGAAGAGCGCGCCCCGGGCCGGCATCAAATCGACGACATCGTAGAGGACCGCGCCATCGAAATACGCGCCCTTGTCGATTGCTTGCGCGACAACCTGACGAGCCAACCGGTCGGCATGAAGCCACTGCTCGCGCCAGTTTGTCGTCGGCGGCGTCAAGCGCCCAAGCCCGTCCCATTCGCGCGCATCGACGCTTGCGGGATTAACGGTCAAATGATGCGTGACGCGATGGCTGTCGTCCGCCCACTCGCCTGCGCGGCTGCAATAGATGTGGTATGCCAACTCCGTATCTGCCAAGAAGTCTTGCATCGGCTTGCCCAGAGGCGGCGCGCCAAAGCGAATCAAGACTTCAACTTGAGCGCAGTTCAAGGCAGCCGATGTCATAACGCATTCATAGGCGCCCACAGTATTCGCAGCGCGCATATTTGATGTAAATTCCGCCAGGATAGGATAGCCGCTGACCGCCGAGAGTTTCGCCGCCCAGCGCCGCATCCGCGCCCGCTCGCTCTCGCTGCGGCAGCTGCCGTGTCCAAAGTAGATGATGCCGCGACGGTTCAGCAGGTCATCCGTTAGCAACGCGGCCAGTTCAGCGCTACCGCTAGCTGGCGGCGCGCTGAACAAGGCGGGTGGGCTGCGGTCAATTTCCAGCGCATCATCTTCAGTCGGTTCAAAGGGCTTGCGGAAGGGGAAGTTGATGTGTACGACGCCTTGCTGGTTCTTCGCTGTAGCGAAGGCGCGCGCCGCCAGCGTCCTCAGGTTGCGCATGGCGACAGCGGGCGCGTCCGCTTCAGGCAGTGGCGCATCGTAGAAGTAATCGGCGTAGTCGCCATAGAGCTTGATTTGGTCGATGGTCTGGTTCGCGCCGCTCGCGCGCAATTCATGCGGTCGATCAGCCGTCAGCACAATCAAGGGCAGACGCGACTGACGCGCCTCGACAATCGCGGGGAAGACATTCGCCGCCGCCGAGCCCGAAGTGCAGACCACCGCCGCCGGTTCATCCGCGCCCAGCGCCAAACCCAGGGCGAAGAATGCCGCGCTGCGTTCGTCAAGATGCGAATACAAGCCGATCTCACCGCGATGCCGCGCCAGCGCTAAAACCAGCGGGGTATGCCGCGAACCGGGCGCCAGGCAGACATGCTTTAATCCGGCGGCGATCAGAGCATCAATGAATGTGTTGGCGCAGCGCGTGTTTGGATTGGGCATTTTATTTCGCCACAGAGACACAGAAGTAATTCCAAGTAAGTCATGCGAAAAAGGGCGATGCTAATCTGATTCGAGATCTGTAGGGGCGAGACTTGTCTCGCCCACTATGTCGTCATTGTACATGTGGGCGACTCAAGAGTCGCCGCTACGACGTTCCTTTATTTTGTTGCATTACTTA
>JAJEGA010000053.1 GCA_022820125.1 Anaerolineae bacterium
CAGGGCAATCGCTTCAAAACTGGCATCCGCTGCGACGAGCAAAACTAAACTGAAATTTAACCACAGTCCCTCGCAAGTCACGACTTGGCTCACACAAAATAACGAGCCAGTAGCTTCGCGTGCAATCAGCAAAATGCCCGGAAACTCTGACACGATTGCGTGACAAAAAATATTCACCAGACACCAAATCTGCTGATTCGGGCCCGCATTCGATTGAGTTTTCGTCTCACGCAGTTACTACAAATGGCAGCGCACGGTCGCTTAACCTCAATGGGCTAATCTTTTTTTGAGCCTCTAAGGACTATGCGTGACGACAGATCGACCAGTTATCGCAGACTGTGGTAGGCGCTCATCCCGATGAGGATGTCGCAAAGAGAACTGGCGCTTTCCGCTGCCACTTGAAATGTAACACAAATAGAACGATTTGGACAAAATCCATGACAAAAACGGCAATATCGAGTCTAATTGACTCTACTAGAAATCTAGGCTCGTTAAAAAAGAGGCACAGAGGGCACAGAGATTTTTTCGCCAAAGAGACGCGGAGGCACGGGGGAAAGCTAGTCGGTCGATTCGGGGCGGAAGGGGAGTTCCGAGAGTTCTTCGACAATATCGACCGTGCGCAAGCTGACGGTGATGACGCGTTCAATGAGCTTGAGGATGTACTGCTCGTCATCGCTGTAGCCGTTGGGATCGTGCGTGATGCCGCTGCGTTTGTCGGTTTTGACGCGGTATTGGTCGACGATCCAATCAAGGGCGCTGCGGTTGCCGAGGCGGTAGGCGAAGGCGCGCTCGGGGATGCCGTGCAGGGTCAGGGTGTCGTTGTATTTGAGCGTGCTGTAGACCTTGTAATTGTCTTCGCTGGAATCGACTTTGCCTTTGGGCAGCATCTTTTCGACGCGGTAGCTGACGGGTTTGCGGGTCGATTGCCAATCGAGTTCGCAGCGGTCGGCGGATTCGTAGTTGAGATGGAGCTCGGCGAGTTGCGCGCCGGCTTGGGAGAAGGCGTGGAAGCCGCCGGTTTGTCCATCGCGGGCGACCCGATGGGTAGCCCCTACGGCGTCGTTGGCGCGGGGAGGCGCGAAGGGAATGCGCGGCAGGTTGCGTTTGAGATCAAGGGCATAGCGTTCGCGGTAGCCGGGATGGTGCAGCAGCCCGTAGACATAATAGAAGATGTCCCACTTGCTGATAGCGGGGTCGCTGTAGTGGGCGCGGAATCGCGCGAGGGCGTAGTCGGTGATGTTCTCGCGGCGGTTACTGCCGTCGGCGTCGTAGGTGTAGAAGGGGAAACATTGTGTGTCGCCCGTTAGGTGAAAATCAGGCAAAATATACGACAATAGAATGTGAAAAGGTCTGTTTACACCAACCGAAGAGATACAAATTTCACGGTTTTCTGCTTCGGCGCGTTCGTCGGGGAAAAGCCGATGTTGCAAGAGCATTCGATCAATAAGCAAGTGATCTAAATAAAGCCATTTCTTCACAAATGGTCTCCAAAACGCAAACCTGAGTTTAGCCGCATGAAAGTTCGTGTATCTAATTCTAGCCAAGTGCTGCTTTAATGTGGAACTCCATTTAATCAAGTCATAATTCACAAAGTTGTCAACCTCTGGTTTCGGATTCTGCCGAGAATAACGGTCTACTTCGGCGTTGTAGTTTTCAACAAACTTGCGCATCCGTTTTGCCAGCGGGTCAAAGGCGAAGTCATATACCCACTGGTCGCGGTTTGTTTTGACGCCGCCTGAAAAAGTCTTGAAAATTGTTTCGGGATTTGTGGCACTGGCGCGTTTGGCTGCTTTTGTGCCTATTGGAAGGAAGCTGTCAAACTCGTCTTCGGTCTCGCTGCGCAGCCAAGTGTTTTTGCGGTTAGGGGCTAGACATTCCCAGGCGACTGTGATAGGCGCAGAATCAGCCTGCCGCCTGCCGCCTGCCGCCTGCCGCTAGAAGCGGAAGCGGGGAGTATTGAATTGTCCGATGCGGCTTGATTCGCTAAGAACTCCAGTTTCTCCGCTTTAGTCCATTCATCAGGAACGCGAAGGAAGAAGAGCTTGCCCCTAAGCTTATCAGCGGACATAAGCGAATAGCGCGAACAAGACATCCACCACCACTGGCGCAAATGTCAGGACAAGAACAACCATAACAGCAAGCGCCAACGCGAAATTCAGGTCATTGTTAATCCAATAGGTCTTATCGGTTTCTTTGCGCTTGCGCCGCCCAAAATGAAAGTTGAATATGCCGCGCGATCGGATCATCTCGGCTTTAGTCGCCATGTGCGGCTGGACGGCTTCCAGAGCGGCGACGCGTTCGCGTAACTGTTGGACAGTACGCTCCAGTTCGGCAATGCGAATTTGAGATTGGGAATCGTCGGGCATTGGCGGCTTCTCCTAGATGAGTTCGGCTAGACGGAGCGCCAGCATGATTAAGCCGCTCAAGCCCGCGAAAAGACCGATCTGCGTGGCGATGAACCACATTACAATCGTTTTGGTATGTCGTTCCAAATCCGCATTGGTCGCAAAATGCGGCAAGGTCGCTTCAATCGTGGTGATTCGCTGAAGATTGGTATGCGGTGTAGGATTGGCTTCAATTTGCCCGATGTTTGCTTGCGTTGCCATGCTGTCTCCTCAATCGCTTCCCTTTGGTCGAATTATATCGCAAACTCAGAGCAAATCAATCGGCTTGGCTCTGCCGGTTGCGTATCGCCAGCGTCACGCCGACGCCGACGCGAATATCGAAGACATTGCCAATTGACCGCCCCGGTCGATTCTTTCGGATATTCCCGCCCAAGTCCAAGTGATAGACCTTGTCAAAGTCTTGCAAGAGATGCTTGCGGAAACCATCAAAGGCATAGGCGTCGACGAAGCTGTTGTTGCTGACGTAGCAGACGATGCCCGGGCGCTCGCCCAGCCGATCGGTCGCCCAGCGCCAAAAGCGCACGTAGGCATCGTATAGCTGGTTCTTCAATGTCGCTTTTGAATCTTTAGCGTAGGTCTCGCGGATGCGCTGGTCGATGACGTCGTATTTGCGATTCTTATTGTTGTCGTTCTCGTTGACCTGGCCCACGTTGTAAGGCGGGTTGCCGATGATGACGTTGATGTCGGCGGCTTTCTGGCGTTCGACGCGGGCGGTGTTGGCTTCGGTGAGGAAGGTCATCTGGCGCTCGCGGGCGAGATCGAGGGTGTCGACGAAGCAGAGCCCCTCAAAGGGCGCGGCGCGTCCGGTGAGCTCGTAATATTCGCGCTCGATATTCAGCGAGGCGATATAGTAGGGCATGAGCATGACTTCGTTGGCGAAGAGGCGCTGGCGGTAAAAGTCCTCAAAATTGCGCAGATTCCGTTCATAAGCGCGGCGCAGCAGATTGACGACGAAGTTGCCGGTGCCGGTGGCCGGATCAATGATGACGACGCCTTCATCGCCGAGCTTCTTTCCGAACTCGGTTTCGAGGACTTCTTCAACGGCGGCGCACATGAAGTCGACGATCTCCTGCGGCGTGTAGACGATGCCGTGCGTGTCGGCGACTTTGACGCTGTAACCCTGAAAGAAGCGCTCGTAGACGGAATTGATGAAGGTCTGCTTGTCGCTGAAATCAAGGTCTTCGGCGGCGGCTTCGATGGCTTTGTGGAATTGATTTAGCGAACCGAGAAAGTCAGCGCGGTTGAAGTAGCGGCTGGTCAACGCGCGGATGACTTCTTCGATTTTGGCGGCGATGACGTTGGTCTGGGCAAACTGGTCGGCATCAAAGACGCGGCGGATGATGCGCTCGGTCATCAGGTGCTGGATGAGCATTTCGTCGACGGCTTCGATGCTGATGTTGGGATTGAGCGAGCGGCGGCAAAGCGCCATGAATTCATCGAACTGGCGCTGGAAGTCGGGGTTGTCGCTGTGAGCGGCGTCGATCTTGGCTTTGAGCTGCCCGGCGATGTCGCGGATCTGCTCGCCGTAAGATTGCACCGCTTCGTTGAAATTCTGGCGGGCGCGTTCCTTGTAGCTGAAGTATTGGCTCAGCAGCGCGGCGAAGTTTTTCTTCTCGCGGATGGCTGTGCGGCGGGCTTCGTAGCCGTCCTGGTAGAGAACGGCGGTGACGGTGTCCTCGAAGATGATGTTATCGAGGGGATAGCCTACCGCTTTCTTGTTTTCGATTTCGGCGAAGAGATTGTCGCTGCTGTCTTTGGCTTCCCAGAAGGCGAAGGGTCGCTTCCACTCGTCGACCAGCGCGCCATCGGGACGGATATGGCGCCTGCCCTGTCCTTGCGTGGCGTATTCGTCTATGAGGGTCAGCTTGCGGCGGCGGCCGAGGCCGGTCAAGAGCGTGCCGAAGGCGCGGCGCAAATTGCCTTCGGTCGGCTTGGCTTGGGCGGCGCGCAATTCCTTGATGGCGCTGTAGTATTTGGTCAGGTGCCGGTCGTTCGGCTGGATGGTGATGGGCGGCATCGGGTGGCTCTCCGCAAGCAGTAGTTCTATGTCTATTCTAGCGCGTTGCGGGCGACCTGATAAGTCGCCCCTACGCATTACGAATCTAGCGAGACAGACGAACCGAATCCCGAAAACTTTTTACTTGTAACTCTCGCTTCGATTGTGATATATTTAACTATCGGTTCAGCTTGCCTGCGACGCGGCGCAGAATCCTGATCATTTCACGCGGCAGCCCTGTGGGAATGGAAGGCTTATGGCAACAGCAGAACGCACTAATCCAACGGCGATGAGCGCGCCTGTGACGCGGGCGGCGGCGAGACCCAGCGTCCAGGTGGCGGCGCCCAGCCGGCGCGAATTCCTCTATTATATTTGGGGCGCGTCTATTGCTCTGCTGCTGGGCCAGACTTCCGCCGGGTTGATCTGGTTTGCTTTTCCGCGCTTCAAAGAGGGCGAATTCGGCGGCACCTTCGCCTTCAATCCGGAGGAGCTGCCGGGGGTGGGCGCGGCGCCGGTGACGGTGGCGTCCGGGCGCTTCCACATCTCGCACACGCCCGAAGGCATGCGGGCGCTGTATCAGGTTTGCACGCACCTGGGTTGTTTGCCGAAATGGGTGCCGACCAATTTCCGCTTTGAATGCCCCTGCCACGGCTCGAAGTTTGAGTTGAGCGGTGTGTGGATTGAAGGACCGGCGCCGCGGCATCTGGACAAATTCGTGGCGACTGTGACTTATGCCGATGGAACGACGGTGGAGACGCCGACCGATGGCGGGGCGATTCCGCTGGACCCCGAACGGCAGATTACGAGCATACAAATCGACACGGGCGCGCGCATCATCGGCGAGCTGCACCCTTAGCGCCGCTGGTCAAAACTGAGGAGTTGCCATGACCATCCTCCCCTTCCCGTCCTTCCTCGATGACGTCAAGGAAAAAGGCTTCAAGAAAGCGGTCTTTGAAGGCATTGATGATTCGGTCGAGCGCTTGACCGCGGGCTTGAACGTACAGGACTTGCGCGAGGCATTCCGCGGCGAAACGGCGAGCCGGCGGCCGAACCCCCGTTTGACGCCGCATGCCGATGGCTTTTGGCTGCACATGCGCCCGTCTTATTTCAATCGCGATGTGACCGGCATGTACCCGACCTTTCGGCTGGGCTGGCTGTCTTCCTACTTTGTATTCTTCGAGACGATCACCGGCATTCTATTGATGCTCTGGTATACGCCGTCGCCGGAGATCGCTTACGGCGATATGCTGACGATTTTGAGCAATGTGCCGCTGGGTCAGTTGATGCGCGATATGCACCGCCTGGGCGCCGAGTTCATGGTGGCGGTGGTGGCGATGCACATGATGCGAACCTGGATTACCGGTTCGTACAAGAAGCCGCGCCAGTTCACCTGGTTCACCGGTTTGTTATTGTTAGTGATTACGGGATTTTTGAGTTTCTCCGGTTATTTGCTGCCCTGGGATCAGTTGTCGCTTTGGGCGGTGACGATCGGCGCGTCAATGGCGGAAGCGACGCCGGTGGTTGGCGAGCAGGTCAACTTACTGCTGCGCGGCGCTCCGGAGCTGGGGGCGAATGGACTGCTGCGCTTTTATCTGCTGCATGTCTTGGCGCTGCCCGCCTTGCTCTTCGTTTTCTTCGGCGTGCATTATTACAAGGTGGTGATCCACGGGCACAGTCTGCCGCCGCAGAAGGAGAATATCGGCGAGGACACCGCCAAGCGCGTCCCGCTGGACAAGCGCGTTTATTTCATCCCCGACATGTTGACTTACGAGATGATGTGGCTGGGCGCGACGACCTTCATCATAACTGTGCTTTGCATCTGGTTCTATCACGCGCCGCTGGAGAACCACGCTGATCCGCAGGTGACGCCGCTGGGCACGACGGCGCCTTGGTATTTCTTGTGGATTCAGGGGGCGCTGAAGCTGGGCGACAAGTTCTTCTGGGGCGTGGCTTTCCCGACGATCGCGCTGGGCGGTCTGGCGCTGCTGCCTTATCTTGATGTGACGCCGAGCCGGCGTTACGCGCATCGCCGCTTTATGCTGACCATCGCCAGCCTGCTGATTTCAGTGACGACCATATTGAGTTATATGGGCTTGGCGAAATTCGCCGTTCAGACATCAGCCGAAACCGAGATCGTACACGAATTGACATTTGAGCCGGCGCACAGCAAGGTCGGCATTGGGCGAACGATCCCCTTCGATCAGATGATTGTGGGGGCCTACAGCACGGCGCAGCTGCATTATGCGGACGATATGGCGGCGAGCGATGCGCTGGCGGCGATCAATGCCGAAGTCAGCGCGAATGGTCAATTCGATCAGATGATTCAAGAGCTTAAAGATCAACATGTTGGCGCGAATCAACTGCCGCTGCGCTTCCGCGCGATTCCCGCGGCTGAGGCGCCGACGCTGATGCGGGTGATGGAAGAGTTCGCTCATCACTTGGAGGCGGAGCCAAAAGAACTGCCAAACGTATGGGGCGCGCTTGTCATCACTGACAATCAAGGGAGCCTAAAGCGGCTCGATTGGATCGTCAGCTGGGACAGCGTTTTGATCGAAGGCGGCGAGGTCCAAACTGACGAAGCCGGCGATCCGATTCTGGTGTATTCCGATCAAGTGGATGCCGCGGGCAATCCGATTCCCGTCCGGCGCATTTTCAGCGATCATCTGTTCATTCACGAAGCGTCAGCGTATTTCGATTAGAGCCATAAATCTTAGGCGCGGCGCAGAGCGAAGCAATCACAGGACAGTCATATGAATCTACTTTTCATCCGGACAATCGAAGGTCGAATCCTCGCGGGAATCACGATGTTTGTCGGCATGATGATTCTGGTGGGCTGGGTGGCGATCAACGAAGAAGCGCGGATGCAGGCTTTTGTACAGCAGCATACCGGTCGTTCAATTGAGCGCGGCGCCGAGCTCTTCGCGTCTCTGTGTTCGGAGTGTCACGGCGAAGAGGGATATGGCGCTGGCGATCGCGCGCCGGGCTTGAATAACCCGCATCTTTTTGGCTATGACCCGGTCGGCTTGCAGACCGCGGCGGTCACCAATGCCAATCGAGCGCTGGTGCGGCTGAACAAATCGGTCGACGGGTTGCTGGCGGAATTGACCGATTCAGAAGAGCCGCCATCGGAAGAACGGCAAAATGAGATTGTAGCCGCCATTGCGGACCTGGAAGCGCAGATTGAAGAGCAGAACATGGCGATTGCCGGCACCGTCGCCGAGCGCATAGCCATTCTCGAATCCTTGGATACGGCGGTCAACAACGGTCTCTTCCCGCTTTGGGATACGGTGGTTGATATCGAGCAAACGGGCGACAACGAGATCGAGGTATTCTTCAACACCAATGGGACGCGGCTGGCGCAGGTAGGCTGGGCTGGCGATCTGCAAGGGTATATCGTGACCACCCTGATTCACGGGCGGCCCGGCAGCGCGCGGGTTTACCCCAACAGCACGGGAATGGCTGCTTGGTCGCAGACCGCTGGCGGGCCCCTGCGCCAAGATCAGATCGAAGATTTAGCCGCCTACATCCTCAATTGGGATAAGGGCGCGGGCTGGACGACAGAAGACTTCATCGCAGTGGCGCAGTATGGCAAGCCGCTGGCTGACGGCTCCCTGCCTAGCGAGCCGCCGCCGCCGCCCGCCGGTGACAATGTCGAAGGCATCCTGCAGCGCTGGCAAGCCGAGGAAGTGATCGGCAGCGCCGTCAGTGGCGAGTTGCTCTACGACCAGGAATTCGGCTGCACCGATTGTCACCGCGATGGCGCGTCGGCGCCGGATACGATCGGGACGGCGGCGCGAATTCGGGACGAGCGGCTGACGCTGCCGCAGTTCGCCGATTACACGCTTGAGCAGTATCTGGTGGAGAGCATCACGCGGCCCGGGGATTATGTGGTGGACGGCTATAGTTCGGGCTTGATGCCGGTGAACTTCGGCGCGCGCATGACCGATCAGCAGTTGGCCGATATTGTCGCTTTCCTGTTGACGCAGTAGTGAGCGGCGGACAGGGCGGCGAACAGGGCGTTGCGGAAAGGCATAGAGTTTGGCAACGGGCGACCTGGTAGGTCGCCCCTACAGAATCTACTGATATGATCAATCAAGATGATACAGCCGCACATGTCAAGAGAGCCCCCTAACAGGGGGCTTTTGCATTTGCCTGGGGAAGCGAAAAATGAAAAGGTTATGCTTGCTATTGCTGACTGTGCAGATGCTAGCGCTGCCGGCGGTGGCGCAGGATGTTTTCGTCGGCTGCCTGGACGAAGAGCTGACGCGACAGCAAGAAACCTTCGCCGGCTTCTTGACGCTGGATTTCGAGAACGACCGCGACATGGCGCTGGCAAATCTCTTTCGGCTGGGCGCGATATATCAGTCGATGGCGCTGGACTGCGGCTACCAGCCGAACCATGCCGAAGTCAAGGTGATGCTGGAGCAGGTATTGGATTATGCCTCGCTAGATGACCTGATCGCGGCGCAATCGGTCGGCGCCGATGTGGACGAGATACTGCTCGAGCTGGAGACGATATACGGCGATCCGCTGACGGGGCAACTGCTTTACAATGGCTTGGAGCCGGCTCTGGGCGGTTCGCCGCTGGGCTGCGCCGGCTGCCACGAGAATGAGGCGATCGCGCCCTTGACCGCTGGCACCTGGACGCGAATCAATGATATCCGGCTGAACCTGCGGCAATTCGCCAATTATTCGCAGCGGCAATTTCTAGTGGAGAGCATCGTGCGGCCGATGGATTACATCACGCCGGATTATGCGGCCGTGATGCCGGAGTTTTATGGCGGTCAGCTGACGATTCAGCAATTGGCCGACCTGGTGGCGTTTCTCGATAGTCAGGATCAGTTGTTGCAGGGCGAGTAAGCGTGGATAATGCGTTGCGCCGCTAAAGGCAGATACAGAACGCCCCAACAATATCGAGGCGCACACGGTGTTCGAGAGTGCCGGGGAGATGTTATTGCTGGGCGCTGCGGTCGGCCGGGGGACGGCGGCGCTTTACCGTATAATGGCTGAGGATGTTGGGCGAGAGCTTGGCAATTTCTTCGGGGTCGGTGATTATGCGGGTTCTGTTTCCTGTCCGTATCTTGCCCGAAACAACCTTGTTGTGAAAGGCGACAATTTCCTTGAGTTGCTTTGCGGTCAGCTTATTATTCATCGTATCCTCCGCTCTCAGAAGCAGTTATCGTTATCGAAAACTGCCCGACCTCTCGGGTAGCGTGGCTGCCTGCCCAACGAACAATGAACGTATATAGCCCAGAATAAGTATACCCCAGTTTTTCCAATCTATGAACCAATACTACGGGATCAGAAGTGAATTCAAGCGGAGTATAGAAGTCGTCTGAAGCGTCGAAACTTATATTCTCCATGTATAACGTGAATCCCAGGGGGTCCCGGTATTCCACTGTTGGCATAAGAGGATAGCCAACATCGACTTCATCAATCACCCATTTTGACTGAATCAGCCATGCAGGATCTAGTTCCTGCACCAGAGGCAGTTCTTCGACCTCCGCCGCCGGGACAACGAAGTCGCTCAAAGGCAAGTCAAGCCATTCGGGCTCGCCGGCATCGTGCGTAACAGTTTGTTCAGTTGTTATCGTTGTCCAAAGGCGCCTCACAGTACCCTCATAATCCCAGGCTGGCGGCAAGCGCAGCACCGGCGCCAACGCAAGTCAAGAAACCTTGGCTGCGCGAAAGCAGTCTCTGTTTTGGCGCTGGGAGCTGTGATAGAATGCGCCTATCAGCTGCGGCGCGGGCGCTTAGCCCATGGCGTTTTAGGCAAGCGACTGCGCTTTTGGGAGAGATCGAAAAGTGGCGCTGAGTCGGGCGGACAACCTAATGGCGCGGCTGCTCCTCATTCGGTCAGGGGCGGGCTTGGCTTCGGCGGAGAGTGAAGCGGCGCTGAAGCGGGGGGCAGAGAACGCGCTGACGCTGTCGCTGATGTTTTCTGGCGCGCGCTGCATTCTGCAATACGCCTTGCTGCCCTTCCTGCTGCCGATCGTCGGGATTGCCGCAGACGCGACCGTGCCGATCCTGCTGCTAATCAACCTGATCGCGATGATATCGATATTCTTCAGCTTGCGGCGTTTCTGGACGATTGGTTATGCCCATCGCTGGCGTTATCTGCTGGTGGCGGCGGCGGCGCTGGCATTGCTGGCGGCTTTTACGGTATATGACATTTTGAAGTTAAATGCGATCTAGATCGAGCGTGGGAATTTCCACCACCGGGGAAACGGACAACATAAAGGTTGGCGATGCTGGAGAAACTGATGAACAAACTCGCAGGAATATGCGCGGCGAATCGCGCCTTTATCTTGCTGGCTCTGCTTGTCGGTCGCATTGGCTCGGCGCTGGCGCAGGATGGCGAAGCGTCTGCCTCGCCTGAAGGCATGACAACCCTGGTATTGTTCTTGGGCATCGCCGGCATTATCAGCGTTTTTGTCATTCGCTGGAGCCAATCCACAGACGATGAGGACGAGCAAGGCTGAGAATCGGGCGCATTGAGGACCTGGATGACAGAGCTTAGTTGGCAGAAGCCTAAGCATCCGAAGAAGAAACGCTCTGAGCGGCTCAAGTTCATCAGCGCCGGACTTTTGATTCTGGTCGCGGTGTTGTACTTGCTGATATCGGGTACGCTGCAGGGCGCGCGCTATTTCATCACCGTGGGCGAGCTGCTGGATGAGGCCTCTTATCTGGGGCGGACGGTGCGAATATCGGGCGCGGTTGACGGCGAGAGCATTGAATACGACAGCGAGAAGGCGATCATCCGCTTTGAGATCGTCAATATCTCCAACGAATACGAAGATCTGGCGACGGCGCTGCATGAGGCGCTGCTCGACAGCAATGCGCCGCGCTTGAAGATTGTGGTGGAAGACGCGGCGATTCCCGATTTGCTGCAGCATGAGGCGCAGGCGATTTTGACCGGCGCGCTGGGGCAGGACGGCGTTTTCGCGGCGACGGAACTGCTGCTGAAATGCCCGAGCCGCTTTGAAGAAAGCACCGCGCCCGAAGGTTTGAGCCGCATCCCGGAACATCAGTAATGCTCGCTGAGATTGGACTGGCGTCGCTTACGCTGGCTTTCGCGCTGGCGGTTTATGCGATCGCCGCCACCGCTTGTGGCGCGCGAAGGTCCTCCGCCGGGCTCGTTCTCAGCGGGCGAAATGCCGCGCTGCTGACCTTCCCCGCCGCCCTGCTGGCGACCAGCGCGCTGGTCGGCGCTTTGATGACGGAGCAGTATCAGTTCGCCTACGTCTATAGCGTGACCGATCCGCAAACGCCGGCGCTGTATAGATTCACGGCGCTCTGGGGCTCGCAGAAGGGGTCGCTGCTGCTGTGGTCGCTGTTGATGAGCGCCTTCACCAGCGCCGCGATTGGGCTCAACTGGCGGGCGGAACGGCGGCTGATGCCCTATGCCATCGCATTCATGATGGCGACGCTCGCGTTTTTCCTCGGCTTGTCGCTGTTTGTAGAGAATCCCTTTGAACGTTGGTGGATCTTGCCGGACGCGCCGCCAGCCGAGCAGGTTGTATCCACCGCGCTGATACCGCCGGGGGCGATCGCGCCGACGGAGGCGAACTTGCGGGCGGGCGCCGAGGGCTTGAACCCGCTGCTGCGGCATTTCGGCATGGTGATACATCCGCCGATGCTGTATTTGGGCTTCGTCGGTTTCACTATCCCCTTCGCCTTCGCTATGTCGGCGCTGGCTTCGGGCGATCTGTCGACCGGTTGGATCAAGGCGACGCGGCGCTGGTCGCTGATCGCCTGGATCTGCTTGAGCATCGGGCTGATATTGGGCGGCCGCTGGGCTTATGATGTGCTGGGCTGGGGCGGTTATTGGGGCTGGGATCCGGTGGAGAACGCCGCCTTCCTGCCTTGGCTGGTGGGGACGGCATTCATCCACAGCGTCATGATTCAAGAAAAGCGCGGCATGCTGAAGCTGTGGAATATGGCGCTGGTGATCGCCAGTTTTTCGGCGGTGATGTTCGGCGCCTTCGCCACCCGCAGCGGCGTGATCGAAAGCGTGCATAGCTTCGCCCGCAGCGAAGTGGGCTTCCCGATGTTGGCGTTTTGGGCGGCGCTGACGCTGGTTGCGCTGGCGATGCTGCTTTGGCGCTGGCGGCAGGGCGAATTGCGCGATGAGCGTCAGTTCGCCAATCTGCTCAGCCGCGAATCGTTGTTTGTGCTGAATAATGTGGTTTTCATCGCGCTATTCCTGGCGATATTCTGGGGCAGTTTCGGCTTGCCGATCACGTCTGAGCTGCTCTTGGGGAAAGAGGTGACGGTCGGGGCGGCGACTTTCGAGTTCTATGTCGTGCCGCTTTTCATCGCGATGTATGTGCTGATGGGCGTGGCGCCCTTATCGGCTTGGGGCGCGACCTCGTTACGCCGCCTCGGCGCAGCGCTGAAGTTGCCGCTTGGGCTGACCATCGCCAGCATCGCCGCAATTGCCTTGAGCGGGACGGGCATTGCCGTGGCGCTATTCGGTTATGGCGTCGTGGTTTTCGCCGCTTACGTCGCGCTGATTGAAATTTATCGCGGCGCGGCGGCGCGGCGGCGGGCGCTGGGCGAGGGCTGGCTGCGGGCGGTTTCGGCGCTGTTCCGGCGCAATCAACGGCGTTATGGCGGTTATATCGTGCATCTCGGCGTGACCGTAATCGGCATCGGCGTTATCGCGAGCACGGTATTTCAGACGGAAACGCAGCATACGCTGGCGCGCGGCGAGGCGATAGCGGTGCAAGATTACGCGCTGCGTTATGACGACTTTATTCGGGCGCAGGCGGTGGATGGGCGCATGATGAATATCGCGGCGGTGACGGTCTTTCGCGCTGGCGGCGAGATCGCGCGGCTGCGACCGCGGATTGATGATTATCCGCAGCTGCCGATGAAGATCGCCGGCGCGCACAGCACTTTGGAAAACGACTTTTATGTGCTGCTAATGAGCGGCGACCGCGAACGCGCGACCTTCCGCATCTATATTAACCCGCTGGTGAACCTGGTTTGGTGGGGCGGCATTCTGCTGGTGATCGGCACGGTGATTGCGGCATATCCGAAGGTGGCGCCGGCTAGCGCGGGGCCTAAGAGCGAGGCGGAGGCAACATGAGCCTGCCCCGCCCCGAGACGCAGCTCTCTTGCCTGAGCAAACCGAACCCTGGACGCTCAGCCCGCAATGCCTGCTACCCGCTCCTGACGCTGCTTGCCCTGTTCGCGCTGTCGGCGCAGGCTTGGGCGCAAACTGGGGGCGTGACGGACAATGATGTGATTCGGGTGGCGGAGCGGATGTACTGCCCGGTCTGCGAGAATATTCCGCTGGATGATTGCGAGACGATCGCCTGCGTCGAGTGGAAAGAAGAGATTCGCGCTCAGCTGGCGGCGGGTCGCAGCGATCAAGCGGTGATTGACAGTTTCGTGGCGCGCTTCGGCGACAATGTCGTGGGCGTGCCGCAGGATCCGGTCTTGCGAGCGCTGACCGTGATTATGCCACTGCTGGCGACGGCGCTGGCGATCGGCGTTGGCGCATTCACCTTTCGCCGCTTTGGCGCGCAGCCAAGGTTAACCTCGCCCTCACCTTTGGGAACTTATGAATCGGACAGAGAATCTAGCGGAAAGAGCGCTGGCGAGATGACGGACGAAGCCCTTCGTCAGCGGCTGGAAGACGATGCGCGCGGGCGGCGCTGAACGCGTAATCATGCGAAATCAAAGCGACCCATTGGAGTTTCTGAGCAACGGCAAAAGGCAGCCAAAGCGCCGCGGATTCAGCCCTGGCTCACTGGCGCTGATGGCGGCGGTGCTGGCGCTGGCGCTGGCGCTGGGCTTGCAGCTTTCCCGCCGGAACGCGGCGCGCCCGACGAGTGGTCCGGCGCCCGATTTCTCGCTGGCGGGTTTCAGCGGCGACGAATTGCGACTGAGCGATTATCGCGGTCAGGTGGTGTTGATCAATTTCTGGGCGAGCTGGTGCCCGCCCTGCCGCGATGAAGCGCCCGACTTAAACGCGCTCTATGAAGATTATCGGCGCGCCGGGTTCACCATCATAGGCGTCAATATGCTCGAGAGTTCGCGGCAGAAGGCGCTTGATTTCATTGACGAGTTTGACTTAGCCTATCCAAACGGCGAAGACATCGGCGAGAAAGTGACCAACTTGTATCGCGTGGAAGCGCCGCCGGAGAGTTTTCTGATTGACCGGCGGGGTGATGTGCGCCGCTTCTTCATCGGCAGCATTCGCTACTTCGATGCGCAAACCGCTATTGAGACGCTGCTGGCGGAAGAGCGATGAGTGTCCCCGGTTTATTGATTGCGCTAATCCTGAGCGGCGTCGCCCTGGCGATTGTGGCGGGTCCGCTGCTGCGTCCGGCGCGCCGAGAAGGGGTGGCGGAAGAGCCTCTGCGGCGGCAGCGCGAGCGAATCCACGCTTATTATGAGCGCGTCCTGACGAATATCCGCGACCTTGATGAGGAC
This sequence comes from Anaerolineae bacterium, assembly GCA_022820125.1. Classification (GTDB taxonomy): domain Bacteria; phylum Chloroflexota; class Anaerolineae; order Aggregatilineales; family Phototrophicaceae; genus UBA6055. The sequence continues at coordinate 14,848 of JAJEGA010000053.1, forward strand.
TTCGCCACCGGCAAGATCAACGAAGGCGATTATCGGGAAGAGCGTGAGGTCTGGGCGCAGCGGGGGATTAGACTGCTGCGCGCGGCCGATCAGCTGGAGCGCGATGGCAGCCCAATTGCTGACGCTGATGAGGCCGAAGGGATTGACCGGGCGATCGAAGAGGCGGTCGCCGCTTATCGCGTGGGAATGCGCGCGGCGCAAGGCGAATCGACTGCGGGAGAATCGACCTGATGAGCGCAGGGCGCGGCTGCCTTTTGTCGCTATTGGCGCTGGCTCTGGTTGCTTGCGGCGGTTTGGGCGGGGAGCCGGAGATCGCCGCGACGGCGCCTCCGCCCGGCGCGCAAGCCATGGTCCCGGAGGCTGATCCCCGCTGGAAAGCGGACATTAAGCAGGGCGCGGCCATCTTCGCCGAGCGCTGCGTTGAATGCCATGGGATCGGCGGCGATGGGCGCGGAAACCTGGTGGCCGCCGGCAACGTCGAACGGCCGCTGGATATGACGAATCGGTCATTGGTGGCGGCGAAGTCGCCATTGGAATGGTTCGAGATCATCACGACGGGTCGAATTGAAGTCCTGATGCCGCCCTGGGAAAACGCGCTTAGCGAGCGTGAACGCTGGGATGTGGCGCTGTATAGCTATACGCTGGCATACGATGATGAGTTATTGGCGAGCGGCGAACGAGTCTGGCGCGAAGGCTGTGACGAATGCGAGCTGCCGGCAGTGATTCCGCCGGTTTTCAGCGATGTAGATTACGGCGCGAAGCTGAATCGCGAGCTTTTCCGCTCGGCGCTTACGGATGCTGAAGCGGAGGCGGCGGCCGCATACGCGCGCTTTGCCTCGCTCTCGGCGGCGGAAAAAGCCGAGCGCTTATCCGCAGGCGCGCTAAAAGGCCGGGTGCTGCCGGGCACGGCGGGGAGCCTGCTGCCGGAACAGACGCTCCTGCGGCTGCGCTACGGGAATAACGAAGTCGGTTTCAGCTTTGCCGAGACGACAGCCGATGCCGAGGGCAATTTCCAATTCAATGAGATTCCGCTGACGGGCGAGTTCGAATATGTGATCGGCGCAGTGTATGGCGAGCGCTTTTTCAGCCGGCGCGTTTTCCCGGGTGAAGACCCTGCGCCGACCATAAGGGTTTACGATGCGACGCATGATCCGCTGGTCGTCAGCGTCGCGCGGATTGACATATTCATCGAGCCGGTTACTTTGCAGGACCTGGGCGCCGGGCTGTATATTTCGCAGATTCTGACTTATCGCAACAGTTCTGATCGCGTCTATACCAGCGGGCGCGGCTTTGATGACGGGCGCCAAGCTTCGCTGCTGATTCAGTTCCCGCTGGGCGCGCGATTCTTGAGCGGCGCTGCCGATGGGCGTTATGTCGTGGTTGAAGGCATTGAGCGGTTGCCCGACTCGGCAATCGACACGCAGCCGGTGCTGCCCGGCGAAGCGCATCAGGTTATCCACGAGTACTGGCTGCCTTATGCAGGCGCGGCAAAGTTCGAGCAGACTTTCAATAACTTGATCGACGCGGCGGTGACGGTGACGCTGCCGGACAGTTTGCTGCTGGATAGCGATTGGCTGCGGCTGACGCAAGAAGAAAGCGCTGAGGGCTACAAGACTTACGGCGCTGACCTAAAACTGGAGCGCGACCCGGCGCTGCGATTCGGCATCAGCGGCGATCCAACGGCGACAAGCAGCGATGATGGCTTGGTCGTCACGAGCGAGACGCTGCCCGCCCTGCTGCTGGGCGCAGTTGCCGTTGTGGGAGGGCTGCTGGGCGGCATCGGTTTGCTCAGGCGGCGCAAGGACCTATCTGGCAGCGAGATTGAGCGCTTGGTGGGGGAGCTGGCGCGGCTGGAGGAAGCTCACGATCAGGGGCAAATTAACCATGATTTGTATCACCATCGGCGGCGTGAACTGAAGGCGAAACTGGCGCAATTGATGGCGGATAGCGATGAATGAGGCGCCGGCGATCATTGAAGCCGAGCAGCTGAGCAAGGCGTATGGCGATCTGCCTGTTTTGCGAGGCATTGACTTCACGGTGCGGCGCGGCGAATTTGTGGCGCTGCTCGGCGCCAACGGCAGCGGCAAGTCGACGCTGCTGCGGCTGCTCAGTGGCTTGAGCAAGCCGACGGCGGGCGCGATCCGCATCGGCGGTTGGGAGATGCCGCGCGAGGCGATGGCGGTGCGGGCGCGGATCGGCTTGGTGGCGCATCAGCCGCTGCTCTACGAAAACTTGACGGCGCGGGAAAACCTCGATTTTTTCGGGAAACTGTATGGCATTGACCGGAACGAACGGGAGCGGCGGATCAATGACTTGCTGCGGTCGGTTGGCTTATCAAAACGGGCGGACAGCCGGGCGCGGACATTCTCACGCGGGATGAAGCAGCGTTTGAGCCTGGCGCGCGCCAGCTTGCATCAGCCCCATGTGCTGCTGCTGGATGAGCCTTACAGCGGGCTCGATCAAGCGGCTATTGAGCGGCTGGATGAGATGCTTGCCGCCGCAAGTGGCGCCGGGCGCACGATCATCATGAGTACGCATCAACTGGCGCGCATTCCGCCGGTGGCTGAGCGCGCGCTGGTTTTGGCGCGTGGTAAAATCGGCTACGACGATGCGATCCTCAGCCGCGATATGACCGAGATTTATCGCTCCGCCAGCGCATGAAAACACCCTTCATCAACTGTGTAGTTGCTATCATCAGCAAAGATCTGCGCGCCGAGATTCGAGCGCGGGAGTTGGTCAGCGTGATGGCGCTCTTCGCCCTTTTGAGCATACTGGTGTTCAGTTTCGCGCTGGAGCTGGACAAGGGCGCGCGGGAAGAAGCCGTCAGCGGCGTGCTGTGGGTGACGCTGATATTCGCCAGCTTGCTGGGTTTCAATCGCAGCATGGCGCAGGAGCGCGAACAAGGGGTGCTCGACGCGCTGCTGCTGGCGCCGGTTTCACGCGCGGCGATCTTCGCCGGCAAGCTGCTGGGCAATTTCATTTTTACCCTGATAGTCGGGCTGGCGCTGCTGCCGCTGATGACGGCGCTTTATGGCATGGATCTGCTGGATGGCTGGATCATTTTGACGACGGCGTTCGGCCTATTCGGCTTCGCCACGATTGGAACGCTGCTGGCGACGATGACGGTTCAGACGCGGGCGCGCGAGGCGCTGCTGCCTATCGCGATGCTGCCAATCATCTTGCCCTTTCTTCTGACGGCAGTACGCGCGACCAAAGGCATCCTGGGCGGGGCGCCGGCGGCAGAATGGCAGGCCCCCCTAGGGATGCTGGCCGCCATCGCGCTGATTTATCTGGTATTGTGTCTGCTGCTCTACGAATACATTGTGGAAGAATGACGGCAATTCGCCGGAAAGCGAAGTGATTTGCGCCAGGGCAATCGCTTCAAAACTGGCATCCCTTGCGATGGGCAAACCTAAACTGAAATTTAACCACCGAGGACACCGAGAGCGCCGAGAAATGCGATTGATTAGAGATTTCGCGGCATTTTGTCGCAATAGTTTTGGATGGGAAGGAAGTTTGTCGACAAGGCAGCGGCATGCCTGCCTAATTCAAACAGTGGATTTAGGGGAAGAGCCGGCAAAAGAACCTAAACTCTGTGTCCTCTGTGTACTCGGTGGTAAAAGATAAATTTGAAGCGATTGCCCTGGGATTCGCGCCTTAAACCTAGATATATCTGTAAATCCTTGCTAGAATTTTATAGTTTTCACGTTGCAGGGGAGGCTTACGTGGGGGATAACAGAAAGTCAGCGGCAGAGGATTTGCGGATAGACTCAAGCCCGCAGCCGCGTCTGCTGCGAATACTGACGATCATCACCGCTTTAGGCTTCGCGGGAACGCTGGCGCTGGGGTTTGCGGTCGTCGGCACAGATATCCAGCAGGGTGAGATTCAGCGCATATTCTATATCCACATGCCATCGTTTTTTGGCGCCTTCACCGCCTTCGGGCTGACGGTCGTTGGCGGCGTCATTTATCTGGCGCGGAAGCGCGAGACTTGGGACCGAATCGCGCTGGCGGGCGTCGAGGTGGGCTTGGCTTTTTCGCTGATCAATCTGCTGACGGGCTCGATTTGGGCGCGGCCGATCTGGAATACCTGGTGGACTTGGGATCCGCGTTTGACATCGGCGGCGATCATGTGCCTGACTTACGCCGCTTATTTGATGCTGCGCGCCGGCATTGACGATAAGGGCAAGCGCCGCGCCTTCATGTCGGTTTATGGCATTCTGGCTTTCGTGACGGTCTTGATCACGCTTTTCATCATCCGCATCGTGCCGGAGACGATTCACCCGGTGATCGTTGGCGCCAGCCCACAGAATGCGCAGGGCAGCTTTGAAGCGACAAGCGGGGTGGCAACCGCGCTGCTGCCGAGCCTGCTGCTTTGGTTGACGCTGATGCCGATCACGCTGATCTGGCATCGCGTTCGGCTCGAGGCGCGCATTGAGGCGCTAAATCGCTTGAAGCTGCAAGTGCTTGGCGGGTAGCGATCGATGAAACCCTTCAGCGCGATCTCATGTACCGTTTTGCTATTGGTTTCTATAACCGGCGGCATACTCAAAGCCGAAGATGGCGAGGGCGCGTCCACGCCTTATTTTCAGTCTTATGCCTTCAACGTGCCGATCCTCGCAGGCTGGGACGATCAGAGCACGGACGATATTGCGCAGTTCCAGCTGGCGGAGGCGCGGGCGACCATTCGCACGGCGACTGTGGCGGCCAGCGACGCCGTCGCCGGGGCGGAAGCGGAACTCGCCGCGATTACGGGCGCCGCAGCGCCGCAGCCTAGCTATCGTGACAAAGTTAATCTGGCTGATGGCACCTGGCACGTGTTGGTCTATGACGTCGATGATGAGACGACGGCGTCGCTGATGGCGCGGCAAGCCGGCGCGCGCGTTGTGGTCATCAGCTTCGTCGAGCGCGACCCGGCGGCGCGAACCACCCTGCTGACGCTGGCGCAGGCGGACGATTCCCATGACGACGCCTCGCCGGAAATCGCGCTGGCGGCCGAGGCGATTGGGGGGCTGGCGCTGAGCGAGCTCGCTGAAGCGGGACGTGAGACCTTAGCAAGCGGCGAGTGGGTTGTGTACACGGGCGAAGGCGCGGCGGCGATGGGCATGGTCTTCGGCAACGATAGTTATGTCGCGCTGCAAGTCGGCGCGCCGGGTGATCTCGCGGTACTGGCGGATGCCTGGAATCGGACGCTGCTCGGTTTCTTCATCACGCCCGATAATTCGCGTTACCTGGCGCTGGGGCTGGCGGTTGTGATTGTCATATTGGGGACGCTGGTCGGCAGTCTGTATTGGCGCGAGCGCAACCGGCGGAAGGATTTGGCGCTGCTGGAACAGTTGGCGCAAGAGGGAGATTGAGCGGAGCAATTACCCCTCACCATTGCAATCTGACGACATGACAGTTTTTCGCTGGCGAATGTTCGAGCCCACAGTTGTGTATTTTCGCGTACCTTTTGGGCGACTCACAGAGTCGCCCCTACAAATTTCGCCTGATACGGGGCTTGAAACTCGCATTCTTTTCCAACTCGATGAAACCCGTGCTGTCCTCAGCCGTTGCAATGGAGAGGGGAGCATACGGGCCGACAAGCCAAACACAAGCTCGGATATACTCCTTCGCAGTGGATTGCAACTATATTGACTGACGGGCGTATAGTTAGATGATGACGCTGAAGCAGCGAGGAGCGATGCGATGAGCGAAGAGATGAATCCGGCGCCGGAGGAACCGGTGGGCGATGATGGCCAGACGCCGCTTGAACAATTCATTTTTCATCAGCGCCGGGGCTTGGAAGAATTCGGCAAGGCGATGGAATCGCTGCTGCCGCCGCGCTTCAAGGAACATACGCAGGCGGCGGGCAACGAATTCGCCACTGGCTTCCGCGTGCTGATCGACGCCGCCATTGACGAGATCAAGAAAGCCAGCGAAATGGAAGATCACGATGCGCATGGCGAGGCTGAGCATGAGGCGCAGGCGCGCGCCAATCTAGCGGCGGACGACGAACAAGGCGAGGACGACAGCGCCGGCGGCAAGAGCGGCAAGATCAGGGTTGAGCTGGACGACTGAGTCCGCAAGCAGTGGATAGGGCGCCGCTTTGCCCCTCCCACCGAAGGCGCCGAGATTTCTTAAGTTCACCGAGATTTTTTTCACCACAGTTTCCCGCAAGTCACGACTTGGCTCACACAAAATAACAAGCCCGCGACAATAAGAAGCTGTAGGGGCGTTTCGCCGAAACGCCCGAAGCGCATGTGGTCGGGACAGTGGGCGGCTCACCGAGTCGCCGCCTACAGACCTTGAAAGGGGCGGGCAGTTCTATACCGCCTGCTCCTCGAAGCGGATGTTGAGGAATTTCTCTTCGAATTTGGCGCTGGTGATCTCTAGGCTGCGCAATTCGTCGGGCAGGACGATATTGCGGCGATAGGGACCGACGCTGAGGGTGATTTCCTCGCGCGAACGATAAAGATCGAGCTGCTCCTTTTGGGCAAAGCCAATGGGCACGCGCAGCATCCAACTCGAGTCGCCGTCAAGCTGTTCGAGCTTGTGCACGACGCCGTCAAACATGCGCTCGGCCGGGTTGCGATCGCCGTACAACTCATCAGCCAGGCGGCGCAGCATCTCCAAGCCGCCCATTTCTTCGCCGAAAAGCGGCGCTTTCAGCAGGGGCAGACTGCCAAAAGCCTCGCGCACGAAGGCTATATTCTCCGCCTGGCGTTCTTTCCAGCGCTTGAAAAAAGGATCGCTGATTTCGTCGGGGAAGATGCGGTTGACGAGGATGGCGTCGGTGGCGTAGTCGTAAAGATTGAGATAGGTGTAGGTGCGCTGGGTCTCGCGGATGACCATGCGCTCGGGATTGACGACCAGACGAATGCTGGCGTGTTCGGGGTCGGTCAGCAGATCGCGCACGCCATCAAGGGTATCGAAGAGAAGCTGCACTTGATCCCAGGCGTTATCGGCGATGTCGATGCCGATGTCATTTTTCTTGCCGCGGGTGAAGAGCTTTTGCACCGGGCGGATGACGCTGTCTAAGCCGCGGGCGATGCGCATCAAGCGCTCCACCCACCAGCGCGTCACATCGGGCAGGCTGAGCAGACGGATCGTCTCGGCAGTGGGCGCGGCGTCAACAATGAGCACATCGTATTCGTCAGCCTGGAAATATTCGCTGATCCAAAGCAACTGGGCGCCCTCTTCCAAACCGGGGATGATGGTCACTTCGGAAGCGTTGACCTTGGCAATGCCTTCGCGATTGAAAAAGGCGCCGAGGTATTCCTGGATTTTCCCCCAATACTTCTGCATCGAGTAACGGGTATCGAGCTCTTGCGCCCAGAGATTCTCGGCGATTTGCATCGCTTCGGGGCCGACCTCGACATCAAGGGCGTCGCCCAGGCTGTGCGCCGTATCGGTGCTGACGACGATCGTCTTCAAGCCGAGCTCGGCGCAGCGCAGGGCGGTCGCCGCCGAGATGCTCGTTTTGCCAACCCCGCCTTTGCCCGTATGCACAATGACGCGCATTTATCCACCTCGAATTGCTGTGACGAATAAAGTTGCCGATAGATGTCCAACCACATAACAGTATACGCAGGATACGGGCGATTGGTTCGTTGGATTAGGCCCGAAACAGGCGCGCAACAATGGGGCTTGACAAGACTAGAACAAAAAATCTAAACTTGGCGGGGAGAACAAACATTCACTCTATCAAGGAGGAAAGATCATGCGTCCAATTGTACATGTCGAGATTGCATCGGCGGATAATGATGCGCAGAAGGCATTCTATAACGCGCTGCTGGGCTGGCAGGCGCAGGAAGTCCCGATGAGCGAAGATTTCACCTACGTCATGTTCAATACCGGCGCCGATATGGGCGTGGCGCTGTCGGTGGTGGGTGAAGGCGTCAAGCCAGGCGATGTGATTTTGTATTTCCACAGCGATGACCTGGATGCCGATATGGCGCGCGTGCCGGAATTGGGCGGGACGGTGATACTGCAGCGCGAAGAGGTGCCCGGTTTCGGCGCGCTGGGCATGTTTCTTGATCCGACGGGGAATCGGGTGGCGTTCTGGCAGAGCGTGGATCCCGGGCAGGAGTAAACGAACCAGATTGATTACGGCGGGCGACCCAAGGGTCGCCCCTACAATTGGTAGCTGGAAAGCCGCTGAGAGTTATGGCCGAGTTTCCGCTGTTGAAAGACTTCATAAACCGACAGTTGGTTGAGCAGATTGCGGACCGGATTGTCTCGGCGCATCCCGGCTTCGATGCCACCGGATTCGTGACGGCGGTCATGAAGGAGCTGGACGGGCTTGCGCTGAAGGCGCGTACGCTGCTGATCGCGGACAAGCTGCGAGAATACCTGCCGCCGGATTATCCAGCAGCGCTGCGGGTGCTGCTTTCGATCCTGGCGGAAGATCGCGGATTCGAGCCGATAGCGGACGCGGGACTGCGGCTGATGGCGATACCCGCTTTCATCGAGCGCTATGGCTTGCAGCACCCAAAAGAATCGCTGGAAGCCATGCCAGTCGTCACCCGCGTATCGTCATGCGAATTTGCCGTCCGCCCCTTTATCGTCAATGAGCCGGAATTAACGATGGCGCGTTTGCGCCTGTGGGCGACAGCGAGCGATGAGCATCTGCGGCGGCTGGCCAGCGAAGGCAGCCGACCTCGCTTGCCCTGGGGCGCTCAACTAAAAGGCTTGATCGCTGATCCGACGCCGAGCCTCGCGCTGCTGGAGCGCTTGAAAGACGACCCCTCGCTGTACGTGCGGCGTTCGGTCGCGAATCACTTGAACGACATCGGCAAGGATCATCCAGAGCTGCTCTTGGCGCGAATGGATGCCTGGTCGCAGGGCGCGAGCAAAGAACGGCTCTGGCTGATCAATCACGCGCTGCGGACGCTGGTGAAGCGCGGCGATCGACGGGCGCTGGCGATTTTGGGTTATGGACCGGCGGCGGTCGAACTGAGCGAATTGACGCTTGAACCGGCAATATTGCAGTTTGGGGATGAGCTTGAATTTGGATTCTCACTGCGCAATATCAGCGGTGAGCCCTGCAAGCTGATGATTGACTTCGTGATTCACTTTGTCAAAGCGAATGGCAGGACCGCGCCGAAGGTATTCAAGCTGAAAAAGCTGCGCTTGCCCGCCGGTGAAGCAGTCTCGATCAGCAAGCGATTCGCAATCCGTCCGATTTCGACGCGAAAATATTATCCCGGGCGGCAGCGGCTGGAGATTCAGGTGAATGGGCGCGTGCTGGGCGGCGCCGATTTTGAGTTGGTGATGAACAATTGAGGACGGATCGCGCTGTTCAAGATTTTTCAACTACAGAGGACGCAGAGCACACAGAAGTAAACGCAAGTAAGTCATGCGAAAAAGGGCGATGCTAATCTGATCTGAGATCTGTAGGGGCGAGACTTGTCTCGCCCACTATGTCGCCATTGTACATGTGGGCGACTCAAGAGTCGCCCCTACGACGTTCCTTCATTTTGTTGCATAACATTATTGGACTTACTGAGATTAGCGTTCAGGCAATCGGCTTCTGCGGTTGATGAGCCTAACAGCGTTCCCAAAGTAATACCGCTGTTTTTCGATACAATCAGAATAGTAGACAAATGCCGCGCAATTGGAGAAACCCCAGATGCCTGCCCCTGCCTCAGATTTATTCACGCCTATCAATCTTGAAGACAGCTTTAACTGTGACCGCGCGATGCTGGATGAGCGGCTGGCGCGGCGCGAAGACGATGCCTTTGGCGCGCAGAGCTACCGCGGCATTCCCTTTGCCTTTGGCGCCGCTGGCCAGGCGAATGCGATCCTGCTGGATGGCGGCGAAGTCCGCATATCGACCGACAGCCTCAAAGCGAGCTACCTGATCTTCGCTCACATCGTCGAAGACAGGCGGCCGGAACTACCCTCAGATCTCGCGGAAGTCGATGCGATTCAGCCAGGGGAAGGGACGATGGCAGCCAATGAGCTGGGTGACCTGGTCGCGGAATATTCGCTGCGCTATGAGGATGGCGCCACGGCGAGCATACCGATTCGGCGGCGTTTCGCCATTCAGCAGGCGCGCGTTTACTGGGGCGCGAGCGCCTTCGCGGCTGTACCACATACGCGGGACACGGTGGTCCGCAGCGCTTCGGAAATGAGCGAGCTTGGACGCCTGCCGGCCGAGACCTATGGACGGGGCGAGACGCGGCACGGCAGCGGACGAGACGCGGCCGGCGAGCACATCTGGCTCTACGCCTTGCCCAACCCCGAGCCAGACAAAGCCATCAGCGAAATCCGCCTGGCAAGCAAAGGCGAGCGCGCCTTGATCTACGGCGTCAGCGCGACGCAAGTTGAAGCGCATCCGCTGCGCGCCTGGACGCGGCGAAAGCTGCCATTGGCGCTGCCGGATGGGGTGAAGTTCAACGCGATCGGCGAACTGGATGGCGTTGATATCGATCTCGGCACGGTGATTTCGGCGAGGGCGCAACTGGATTATGCGCGCGACGAGTGGTTCGGCGAGGCGACCAATGCGCAGCCGGCGCGCTCGGATAGTGCCGCGATCATCGAATTTGCGGCGCATCCGCAGGCGAAGCTGTATTTGCAGGCTGAAGACGGTGAATGGCTGACCACGGATCTCAGTCAGTCTGAGGGCTGGTCGGTATGGACTTATGAAGCGCGGCAGTTGGTTCGTGTGCTTGTGCGGGATGAGAGCGGGCGCGAGGTTGCCGCGCGCATCCATTTTCACGGCGAATACGGCGAGTACCTGCCGCCGCGCGGGAATCACCGGCGAGTCAACGGCTATTGGTTTGAAGACAACTACGGCGAATTCGTCAACGGGCAGAATCAGTACGCCTATATCCCCGGTCATTGCGAAGTGGAGCTGCCGCTGGGCGAGGTCTTCGTCGAGATCAGCCGCGGTTATGAGATAAAGCCGATAAGGACCAGCTTTCAGGTGACAGCGGAGACGGCGGAGATGACCTTCACCTTGGAGAAGCTGCTGGATTGGGGCGAGCGCGGCTGGGTCTCGGCGGACACGCACGTGCATTTTCTCAGTCCGCAGACGGCGCTGCTGGAGGGGTCGGCCGAGGGCGTCAATGTCGTCAATCTGCTGGCGAGCCAATGGGGCGAGATGTTCAGCAACGTCAGCGATTTTGACGGGCGGACGACCCTGGGCGCGAAGGACTTCGGCGGCGATGGCGAGTTTTTGGTGCGCGTCGGCACGGAGAATCGCATGCAGGCGCTGGGGCATATTTCGCTGCTCGGTTATTCGGGGGCGATGATCCATCCCTTGTGCAGCGGTGGACCATCGGAATCGGCGATTGGCGATGCGCTGGATGTGAGCATGGCTGAATGGGCGGAGCGCTGCATTGAGCAGAATGGCTTGGTGGTGCTGCCGCATGCGCCCAACCCGCAGGCGGAGCGCGCCGCCGATATCGTGCTGGGTTTGGCGCATGCGATTGAGATGATGAGTTTCAATCCCTTCAGCGCGCAGATTACGCCCTACGGGCTGCTCGATTGGTATCGCTATCTCAATTTGGGTTATCAGATTCCGGTTGTCGGCGGGTCGGACAAGATGAGCGCGGCTTCGCTTTTGGGCGGCATCCGCACCTACGCTCATTTGGGCGAGCGCGCATTCAGCTATGAGAATTGGATGGCGGCGGTCAAGGGTGGCAATACCTTTGTGACGGTTGGTCCGCTATTGGAGTTGGAAGTCGCCGGTTTGTCGCCGGGCGGGCGGCTTGATTTGCCAGTAGGCGGCGGCACGGTGGATCTGGCTTGGCGGGTCGAATCGGCGGCGCTGCCGATTGAGAAGATTGAAGTAGTGGTCGGCGGGTTCGCTATGGAGGCGCAGTCGGTTGATGGCGCGCTGGAGGCGGCGGGCGGCGCTTCGGTCTTCGTCAGCGAGTCGACCTGGATCGCCTTGCGCGTCCGCGGCAGCCACGGGGGACGGGCGGGCGAGATTGCGGCGCACAGCAGTTGCGTGCAAGTGTGCGTGGACGGGGCGCGTCCCTTCAAGCGAGAAGACGCGATTGCGGTTCTGGAGCAGATCGAGGGGGCGATTGCTTATGTGGACACGTTGGCGCCACGAGCGGCGGCGCGCCAATATAAGAAGACCCGCGCGGCGATCGAAGCGGCGCACAATCGCCTGCACCAACTGATGCATCGGCAGGGGATATATCACAAACACAATCCGCTGCATGAGCACGGGGAGCATTGATTTTTTCACCACAGCCGCCCGGCGGCAGCGATATGGTCTGCCGCGCTCACACAAAATATCGAAACCGGTCCAATCGCAAGTTGTAGGGGCGTGAGCGGATTCAATAATAAAGAGGCACAGAGGTCATAGTAGTAAGTCCAATAAAGTAATGCAACAAAATGAAGGAACGTCGTAGGGGCGACTCTTGAGTCGCCCACATGTACAATGGCGACATAGTGGGCGAGACAAGTCTCGCCCCTACAGATCTCGAATCAGATTAGCATCGCGCTTTTTCGCATGACTTACTTGCACCTACTGAGAAATACGAGTGCGCGTGACCAGAATGTTCGCCTATACAAAACTGCGACGGCGAGTTTTCTGTGTACGGGTCAACTGGCGGCTGACCCACATGTCGCGATCTTGTATTGATAATCCGACGGAACTTGCGTCAACTGCGGTTGTCAGCGGTGGGCTCGACGATGACGTTGACGAATTCAAATTTCTGCTTGTTGCGCGGCTGGTTGTTCTCGGCTTGGTTGATTTCCACCAGCGTCACCTGCGCGCCCAGGCTTTCGAGGACGTACTTGGTGTGCCATTCGCCGGCTTGCTGCACGTTGCGCAGGTAGAGCAGCCGCCCCTTGGGATCCATCAAGCGGAGTTTGAATTTGGCGCGCCAGAGTCTCATGCGGCTGAGATCATCAAGCAGAGCCCGGCGTTCGTCTTCGTTGAGATATGCCATTGCCCATCCTCATTAGCCGATAATAGCGAAATCTGGGATAATTGTAGCGGTCGAAGCGCGGCATCACAACGGGATATGCGATGCAAACTTTTTCCGTCGGCGAGATCACGAGCTACATCCACGAGCTCTTTGATGCGGACGATGTCCTGGCAGACGTTTGGGTGCGGGGCGAAGTCTCGAATCTGACGGTGGCGCGTTCCGGTCACTGGTATTTCACAATCAAGGACGCCGACGCGCAATTGCGCTGCGTGATGTTTCGCGGGGCGGCAAGGTCGGTGCGAATTGATGTGGGCGCCGGCGATGAAATCCTGGCGCGCGGGCGGGTCAGCGTGTATGAGGCGCGCGGCGAGTATCAGCTTTATGCCCGGAGCATTGAGGCGGTCGGCGGCATCGGGGATTTGCATCGGCAGTTTGAAGCGCTGAAAGCCAAGCTGGATGCGGAAGGCTTGTTTGACCCGGCGCGAAAGCAGCCGATTCCCGCCTTCCCTGTTCGCATCGGCGTGGCGACGTCTTCAACCGCAGCCGCCTGGCACGATATACAGAATGTGCTGCGCCGGCGCTTTCCATTGGCTGAGGTCGTATTGAGCCCGACGCTGGTGCAGGGGATGGAAGCGCCCGCGCAAATAGTGATGGCGCTGGAGCGACTCAATCGGCGCGCTGATATCGACACCATCATCATCGCCCGCGGCGGCGGCTCGCTGGAAGATCTCTGGGGCTTCAATGACGAGCGCGTGGCGCGGGCGGTGGCGAGCAGTCGCATACCGGTGATTAGCGGTATCGGACACGAAATTGACTTCACAATCGTGGATTTCGTCGCCGATCTGCGGGCGCCGACGCCTTCAGCCGCGGCCGAATTGGCGACGCCGAATCGCGATGATCTGCTGCTGGATTTGGATCGGCTGCGGGCGAGGCTTGCCGGGCTGCTGGGCAATAGCCTCGCCGAGCATTCGCGCGACCTTGGGCAAGCTCAGAGCGCGCTGCGTTTCTTCAGTCCGCGCAAAATGATAGCGGCGGCGCAGCGTGATGTAGCGGATGGAAGGCTGCGTTTATCGCGAGCGGCGGCGCTAAAGCTGGAGCGCCTCGGCGATCGGCTGGCGAGCGAGACCAACGCGTTGGAGGCGGCCAGTCCAGAGCACATTTTGGCGCGCGGTTATGCCTTGGTGACGGACGAAAGCGGCGCGCTTATCCGCGAGGCGGCGCAGGTCAGCAGAGATCAGCGATTGAACGTACAATTATCAAGAGACCGTATCCGGGTGAGGGTCGACGATTGATGGATGACATAAAAAATCTGAGCTACGAAGCGGCTTACGACGAGTTGGCGGCGCTGGTGGCGCGGATGGAAAGCGGCGAGCTATCGCTGGAGAAATCGGTGGCGCTGTATGAGCGGGGGCAGAAGCTGTCCGCCCACTGTCAAGCGCTGCTGGAAGAGGCTCAGCTGAAGATCGCGCGGGTGGACGAAGCGGGTCCAGCGGATTAGCCGGCGGCTAGCGGGAAAGCGCGACGCATGATTGACTACAGCAGGCTGCCAACCGCGGCGGAGAAGAACATCTCGGTGCGCGTCAAGGGCGCGGCCGAGCGGGCGCTGCGGCAGGGGCATCCCTGGGTCTTTGAAGAGTCCATCCTGCGGCAGAGCCACCTGGGCAACGCCGGCGACCTGGCGGTCATCTACGACCGGGCGAAGAACAACTTCCTGGCGGTGGGCTTGTACGATCCGCTGTCGCCAATTCGCATCAAGGTCTTGCAGACGCTTGAACCGCTTCGGATTGACCGCGCCTTCTTCGCCGAGAAGCTGAAGGCGGCGCAGGCGACGCGAAGCCCGCTGATCAACGAAGGCACAACCGGCTACCGGCTCGTTTATGGCGAGAGCGATGGCTTCCCGACGCTCATCATCGACCGCTATGGCGAAACGCTGGTGATGAAACTGTATAGCACCGCCTGGCTGCCTCATCTTGAAGCGCTTATCGGCGCGCTGGAAGAGACGATTGTCTTCGATAATCTGGTATTGCGCTTGAGCCGCGCGCTGCAGTCGGATCGGCTGAATGTCGCCAAGCTTTATGGCTTGGAGGATGGGCAACGGCTGATTGGAGACGGCGCTGACGAACCGGTCCAGTTTGTGGAGAACGGCTTGCTTTTTCAAGCTGATGTGAAGAAGGGGCACAAAACCGGCTTTTTCTTCGATCAGCGGGACAATCGGCAGAAGGCGCGCGAACTGGCGAAGGGACGGCGCGTGCTTGATGTCTTCGCCTATACCGGCGCATTCTCTGTGTATGCGCTGGCGGGCGGCGCGCGGGCGATCACGGCGCTGGATGCCAGCGAGCCAGCGCTGGAGACGCTCAAGCGCAATGTGGAGAGCAACGGATTCGATACGGAGTTAATTGATGTGGCGCCGGGCGATGCCTTCGCCAGCTTGACGCAGCTGATCCAGGCGCGGCGCAAGTTCAATATGGTGATTGTCGATCCACCCGCTTTCGCCAATAGCCGCGCCAGCATGCGCAATGCGGTGCTGGCATATCGGCGCCTGGTGGAGATGGCCCTGCGGCTGCTGGCGGATGAAGGCCTATTGGTGATGGCCTCCTGCTCAAGCCGCATCCATGCCGAGATGTTCTACCAATTGGTGGAGCGCTCGGCGATGGTGGCCGGTTTCAAGCTGGAGATCATAGTGAAGACCGGCCACGCCTTGGATCATCCGGTGGGCTTCCCCGAAGCCGCTTATCTGAAGGCGCTTTTCGCGCGGGTGAAGACCTAATTTACGGGTGGTTGTAGGGGCGACTCTTGAGTCGCCCGATATATTGGAGAAAACTTCATTGATGGGCGACCCAAGAGCCGCCCCTACAGGTTCTTCGTTTGTGAGACGCTACTGCGAATCGCGGCGCATCAGGCTGAAGCTCTGACCCGTTGGACCGGTCAGCGGCTGGGTCGCCAAGAAGAGCGCCAGCGGCAGAACGTCTTCGGGCTGCTTGAACCACTCGGCGCCGAATGCGGTATCGTCCGAACGATTGACCGCCGCCGTAATCTCCGTCTGCACCAAGCCCGGAATCAGTTCATTGACGCAGATATGGTCGGGGCGCAGCTCAGCCGCCAGGGCGCGGACGAACATCCAGGCGCCCGCTTTGGCCGCGCCGTAGGCCGAATGCGCGTCATCGACGACGCGGTGACCGACGCCGGAGCCGACCACGATGATATGCCCGCCCTGCCCTTTCATATCGGGAATGGCGTATTTGCAAGTGTAGTAGACGCCGAGGAGATTGACGCGCAGGGTCCGCTCCCAATCGGCGATGTCGCTCTCTTCGACCGAGGCGCGCGAGAAGTTGCCCCCGGCGTTGGCGATGACGATATCGACCGGCCCGAATCGGGCGCGGGTTAAGGTATAGAGGCGCTTGACAGCGGACGCGTCGGTGACATCGCAGCGGACGGCAATGGCGTCGCCGCCGGCGGCGCCTATTAAGCCGACCGTCTCGTCAATCTGTGTTTGCGTGCGGGCGGCGCAGGCTACCTTGGCGCCCTGCTCGGCGAATCCGATGGCGATGGCGCGCCCGATGCCCCGCCCGGCGCCGGTGATGACCGCGACTTTGCCTTCAAGTTGGTTGGTCATGGTTCAATCTTTTCTCTACAATCTGTTGGCCGAGTGGGCGACTCACAGAGTCGCCCCTACAGTTCCTATTGTGCGGGCGACCCTGTGACGCGCCCTTACCATTCATTTAATGCGCGGGTGGGCGACCCAAGGGTCGCCCCTACAACTAGCATTGGCAAGCGGGCAAGAAACAATGGCTTAGTCCCTGAAAGGCAGCAGGCGGCGGACAAAGGGTTCGAGCAAGGGGCGTATCTCGCTAATGTTTAACAGGTAGCCGCCGCCGAAGAAGATCAGCGCCGCCAGGGCGCAGCCGCTCAGCGCCAGGCTTAAACCGCCTGCGGGCAAAGCCCCCGTCAGAAGCCCGAGGGCGGCTGCCATCAGGAGTGACAGGAGCAAGCTTCCGCCAGCGCTCGTCAGAATGTCGCGATCGTGGATGCCGGGCGTCGAACCCAGGCCCGACAGGCGTCGGCGCATCAGCCACCAGAGCGCCAGCGCTTCCACGATCGTGGTCAGGGCATTGGCGAGCGCCAGCCCGGCAAACGCGCCCCGCGCCAGACTGCCGGGATCGCCAATGATTTTTATGAAGATGAGATTGAGCGCGATATTGCTGATCATGGCGATCGCCCCGGCGATGGCGGGCGTTCTTGTATCTTCCAGGGCGTAAAAGGCGCGCGAGAGCACTTCCAGCAGGGCGAAGCCGCCGATGCCGATGGCGTAGAAGCCCATTGCCCAGGCGACCGCGCTCGTGCTCTCCGCCGTCCATTCGCCGCGCTGAAGCACGCTGACCAAAGGCTCGCCCAGAACAATCAGCAGGGTCGAGGCGGGAAAGGATAAACAGAGCACATTGCGCATGGCGCGCGAAAGGCGGTCTTTGAAGCCATCGTAATCGCCCTCGGCTTTGAGCGCCGCCAACGTGGGAAAGACTGCCGAGCCCTGGCTCTGGGCGATGATGCCGAGCACGAAGAAGGTCAGCATGAAAGCGTAGCGGACAGCGCCGACGCTGCCGGCGGCCATGGTGTTTGCCAGGATGATATTGACGTGAAAATTGATCTGCACGACGGCGAGACCGAAAACGCGCGGACCCATCAAGCGCAGGACATCCAGCACGCCGGGGGCGCCAGGCGCGAGCAGGGGGCGCAGGCGCGTCGGCAGCTTGACGACGCCGGGCAGCTGCACCAGCAGATGCAGCAGCGCGCTTAAGACAGCGCCATAAGCCAAGCCCATGATGTTCAGATCGCCGACTTGGCCCACGTCCGGATGCGGCGAGAGCGCTGGCGCGATAAAAAGCGCGCCGATGATGATGCCGATATTGTTCATGCTCAGAGCGATTGCCGGCAGCCAGAAGGCGGTGTGTGATTGCAGCAAGCCCATCAAGAGACCGCTGATGCTGAAGACAACGGGCGTCAGCATCATCAGGCGCACCATATCGATCATGAGCTGCTGTTCCTGTGGCGGGCGCTCGCGATAGAGGATGAGCGTCACCAACTGCGGGGCGAAGGCGTGGACGAGCAGCCCGAGCAGCGCGGCGCCAGCAGCCGACAGGCTCATCACAGCGCTGGCGAGGCGGGAGGCCGCTTCCTGGTCGCTGATGCGGAATTTGGCGTAGATGGGGATGAAAGACGAACCGAGCGCGCCCCCGGCGACCAGCACAAAAACCGACTCGGGCAGTTGCTGGGCGGCGGCGAAGGCATCGTAGGCGGCGCCGGTGCCGAATTGCGCGCCGACCACCGCCAGGCGAACCAAGCCGAGCAAGCCGCTCGCCACAAAGCCAGCGAGCACGATGACCGCTTTTTCGATGATTTCTCGATTGTCCAGGACGTCGCTTTGCGTCATGACCTTTCCCTGAGAAGCGCGCTATGGCCGCAGGCGCGGGCGACCCGATGGGTAGCCCCTGCAGCCGGTTGCGATGCGAGCGACCCGATGGGCAGCCCCTACGGCTGGACGCCTGCGCGGGTTGGATTGCCACTTGGCAGGGGCGGCGATATCGCTATAATATACCAGTTTAGTTTAGGGAAGACGCGGCCTGCGCGGCAGTTGACGCGGAATATGCGAGGGTATCGGATGCAGGTGATTTTGCTTCAAGACTTGTACAAACATGGCGTCGCCGGTGAAGTTGTCAAGGTCGCCGATGGCTTCGCCCGCAATTACCTGATCCCGCGCAAGATGGCGGTGTCGGCGACGAACTCGGCGCTGCGGCAGACGGAGACGATCCGCGAAAATGTCGAAGCGCGCAAGGCGCAGTATAACAATATGTTAAACGACTTGGCGCGTCAGATTGATGGCCGCGAGTTGATTTTCGGCCGCCGGGCGGCATCAACGGGCAAGCTCTTCGGCTCGGTGACGACGCAGGAGATCGCTGATGAACTGGAGCGCGAGACCGGCGTAGACATCAATCGGCGGCGCATCAGCCAGCAATCGCTGCGCGAAGTGGGGACGCACGCGGTGCCGGTGCGCCTGGGCACGGAGTTCGCGCCAACGTTGACCGTCACGATTGTGCCGGAAGATGACTTGCCGGAGTTCCTGGCGGCGCGCGCGAGGGGCGAGATCGTCAGCGCCGAAGACATAATGGCGGATGGATTCCGCTACGCAACATCGGCGGAAGACGAAACTGAGGAGAACGCCGAAGAAACGGCGGAGCCGCAAGAAGAGGCGGCGTCGGCAGCCGAAGAAAACCCAGAGACGGACGCCGAAATGGTTAGCTAGAAGCATAGAATATAGGGTTAGCGCCGTCAGCGCTCCGCGAGCGCCGGGCGAGACGAAATACGTAGCCCCGCTGGTTGCAGGTTATACTGGACGGCGGGGTTATTTGATTGAGGGTCGTCACAGCTGATGGATGCCTACTCCCTCGGGCAGATTCTGCGTGAAGCGCGCGAAGCCAACGAGATCACAATTGAAGACGCGGTCGCGGCGCTGAGGATCCGCCAGCCAATCCTGGAAGCCTTTGAAGCCGGCGAATTCGAGATCGCTGGCGTGCCGGAGATTCAAGTGCGCGGCATGCTGCGGATCTACGGGCGCTTCCTCAAGCTGGACGAAGAGGATGTGCTGCGGCTCTACGACCAAATGCGGGTGGCGCAGGAGCGGGCGCGGCGCAGCCGGCGCGGGCGGAGACGGCGGCCGGAAGAAGCGGAAGCGGAGCGCGCGCTCAGTTCCACGCAGCCGATGCAGGAGATGCAGCTGGCGGATCGGCGTTCGTCCACCTGTGGCAGCCTGCTGCGGATGCTGCTGCTCTTGTTGTTTTCGGCGGGGGCAATCGCCACCATCGCCTATGTGACGGTTGAATTGGTCGGCTTTGAAAATATCATTGCGCCGCGTCAAGATGCGGAAGCGACCGCCCCGCCGCCGACCGAGACTGAAGCGCCCGCGCCGACCGATACCGTTGTCAGCGCGCCAACCCGAACGGACCGGGCGCAATATGGCGGCCGCGGCATCCTGGTCAGCATTTTGCTGACGCAGCGCAGTTGGATTACCGCGCAGGTGGATGGCGTCGAGCAGTTCAGCGGAATCGCGGCGCCGGGGACTTTGCTGGAGTACAATGCGGTGAGCGAAATCACGCTGGCGGCGGCTAATGCGATGGCGCTCGATCTGATCTGGAATGGGCAGCAGCAGGGGCAAATCGGCGGGCGCGGTCAGAGAGCCGACATCCGCTTCACAGCCGCCGAAGCAATCGTCGAGTTGGGACCGGCGGGGGCGCCGACCTTGGTTCCCCCAACAGTGGAAGCGACAGTTCCAGCCGCGAATGTTTCGCCGGCGACTGCGGGACCAAGCCCCACGCCGACCATCACGTTGGTCCCAAGCGCGACGCCGACGCCTCGGCCCACGATGACGCCGGTCCCGAGCGCGACGCCGACGCCGGGTCCGCCGACAGCGATTTTGCCGCCGCGGGTGACGCAGGCGGGTCTGCCGCCGACGAAGGAAGGGGCGTGACGCTTGTGTGCAAGAGGCATCTCGCCGTCATCGGTGACTGTTTTCGACTGATGTGGAAATAACGGAAAAGATGAAAATGCCTGCCAAACGCAAAAACAACTACTACCTGCTCAGCCTGGGCTGCGCCAAGAACACGGTGGACAGCGAGAGCATGGCGCAGGTGCTGAACCACGAAGGCATGCGCGGCGTCGGCGATCCCGAATCGGCTGAAGTGCTGATCGTCAACACCTGCGGCTTCATTAACGCGGCGAAGGAAGAATCGGTTAATGCCCTGCGCGAGTTGGTGGAGATCAAGCGAGCCGATCAGATGGTGATCGCGGCCGGCTGCTTGTCGCAGCGCTACGGCGATACGCTTGCCCTAGAAGCGCCCGGGCTGGATGGCGTAATCGGCACGCGGCGCTGGATGGATATTTTCGATCTCATCCGACGGCTGCGCGGGCGAAAGCACCCCGAGCCGCTTTATCATCTGCCGGGCGAGGCTCATGTGGTCGGCAGTGATGAGCGCGGCGTGCTGCGGGCGAGCGTGCAGGGCGCTTCCGCCTACCTCAAGATCGCCGATGGCTGCCGGCGTCCCTGCGCCTTCTGCGCCATCCCGCGGATCAAGGGCACGGCGGTGAGCAGACCGCTGGAAGCGATTGTGGCGGAAGCGATTCGGCTGCAGGAGATGGGCGTCAAGGAAGTGATGCTGATCGCCCAGGACAGCACCGATTATGGCTATGACCTGGGGCTGAAGAACGGTCTGGCGCATCTGCTGGACGCGATTGTCGAAGCGGCGCCGGGCATCCCCTGGCTGCGCATCCTCTACGCCTATCCCGGTTATGTGACGCGGCGGCTGATGGAGACGATGGCGCGGCACGAGCAGGTGCTGCCCTATCTCGATATCCCGCTGCAGCATGGGCACCGCGAGACGCTCAAGCGCATGAAGCGGCCCGCGAAAGTAGAATGGGTTTACGAGACGATCGGGACGCTGCGCCAATTGATGCCGGCGTTGGCGGTGCGCACCACCTTCATCGTCGGCTATCCGGGCGAAACTGAGGAAGAATTCGAGGCGCTGCTAAAGATGGTTCGCGAGTTGGAATTTGACCGCGTCGGCGCTTTCCAATACAGCTACGAATTGGGCACGCCCAGCGCGGCGCTGCCGAATCATGTCGATGACGCCATCAAGCAAGAGCGATACGAGCGCCTGATGGAATTGCAAAGCGGGATCAGCCTGCGGAAGAATCAAGCGCTGGTCGGGCGGACGCTGGAGATACTGGTCGAAGGGCATGGCGCCAGCGAAGATGAAGCTGGCGCGGAAACCGGCGATGTTATTAGCCTCGGGCGCAGCTATCGCGACGCCCCGGAAATTGATGGCTATGTGCTGGTTGAGGGCGAGCTGCCGGTCGGGGAGATTGTGCCGGTGCGCATCACTGGCGCGACGACATACGATTTGATCGCGACGGTTGATGTTGGGGCGCCGATCGTGATTGAAGCCGGTCGAGTCTATGGCGAGGGGATGATTGATATCGAGGCGGTGCAGTGAGCGGGCGACCCAATGGCTGACGGTCAGTGTCTACGCGACCCGCCCCTACAGATTGTCGCAGCAACGGGCGACTCACAGAGTCGCCCCTACAACATTCGAAACGTATCAGTCAGCCGATCTTGACGCCGAGAGCGATGCCATCGCCGACTTCAATGATTGTGCTGTCGAACTGCGGATGTTCCGCCAGCCGGCGATTGAAGGCGACCATGGCCTGGTCATCTTCGGTTTGCGGGTTGAAGATATTGCCGCCCCAGAAGGCGTTGTCCGCCACCACCGCCCCGCCCAAGCGCAGGTGGTCCGCCGCCCACGCTAGATAATTGTGATAATTGCCTTTATCGGCATCGATAAACATGAGGTCGTATGGCGCGTCGACAGCCAGCTTCGGCAAGACGTCCATGCCGGCGCCGTGCCGGACTGTCACTTTCTGCGCCAAGCCCGCATACTCGAAATGGGCGCGCGCCACTTTGGCGTGCAGGCTGCTCACTTCGATGGTGATTAGCTGGCCGTCGGCGGGCAAAGCGCGGGCGATGCAGATGCCGCTGTAGCCGGCGAGCGCGCCAATTTCGATGACGCGCCGGGCGCCGCTGAGCCGCACCAGCAGCTGCAGCAGTTTGGCTTCGTTCGGCTCCAGGCTGATCTGCGGCATGCCATGCGCCGCCGTCTGCTGACGCACGTGGCGCAGCGTGTCGTCTTCGCGCGCGAAACGTTCTTTGACGTAAGCGTTGCGGCGTTCCCAATCATTCTGGCTCATCTTCATTCGCCTCCTTGGGCAATTCATCAGCGGCAGGCTGGCGCTCTTGGGTTTCGATCTTTTGCGGCCGCTTATCGCGAAAGATGGCGAAGTGATCGAGATCGCGCGCGACGTAGGAATCGGGAAAGTACCTGCGGACTTCGCTAATCACTTCAAATTCGCGGTAGCGGCGCGAGATATGGGTCAAGAAGAGAAACTTGACCTGGCAGTCGCGCGCCAGCTCAGCCGCCTGACGCGCGCTGATATGGCCAACTTCGCCCGCGATATCGGCGTCACGGTCGAGGTATGTTGATTCGATCACAAGGGCATCGGCGCCTTGGACAGCGTCGTAAATGTCATCGACGCGCGCCAGATCGCCAGTGATGACGACCTTCGCGCCTTTGATGACTGCGCCCAGGACTTCGTCGGGATGCACGACGCGGCCCGCGGGCGTGATGATGGATTCGCCGGCGACGAGCTGCCGCCGCTCGGGCCCGAAGGGAACGCCAAGCGCTTCCGCCCTGTCCGCCAAGAAGGGCCGGCGCGCGTCCTCCTCAAATATGTAGCCATAGCATTCGCGGCCGCGGTGCGATACGGGGAAGGCGCGCACGGTGAAACCCCGCCCCTGAACGAGAATCTCGTCGGGCAATGTGCGATAGAAGTAAATTGGAACGGGCGGCGTCTGGCGGCGGAATATCACTTGATAAACCAGGGATTGCACTCGTTCGATGGCGGGCAACCCGCCCCAGATGTGGATTTCGTCCAGCGCTTCCCAGCGGCCGTAGGTTGAGAGCAAGCCGCCCAAACCGAGAATATGATCCAGGTGCGCATGGGTCAGGAAGATGCGATTGAGCCGTTTGAAGCCGATGCCACTGCGGAGTATTTGGCGCTGCGTGCCTTCGCCGCAGTCGACCAAAAAGCGCTGCTCCCCCGCCAGCACCGCCAGCGCTGGCAAGCCGCGATAGATGGACGGCGCGGAGGCCGATGTGCCCAAGAAGACCAACTCAAACATTAGCCGCCGCTTTCATCAGTGTCCGTCAATGGCAGCACTTCAATGTCGTAGAGGAAGATGCGGTCGCCATGCGGTTGATCGTCTTTCAAAACCGGCAGGCGCACCTGGTCGCTCTCTCGATAGGCGCCGACGGAGACGGTGTATTTGCCCGGCAGGGTATTTTCGCGCAGTTGAACTGGCGTCACTTGAATGAAGACATCACGCTCGCGCAGCATGAGCGGGTTAATGCTCATGACATCACGGATGCCTATCGGCGTGACCGGGTCGGCGAGGATGTGATTCTTGAGGATGATATCGGGCAGGAATTCGCCCTCCACCCGCCAGTAGGTGATGACATCGACGCTCTCGCCGGGCAGGAATTCGCGCTTGACATCGGGCTCATAGCCGAGCAGGGTCAAATTGCCGCCGAAGCGGATTGGCGGGGCAATCGGCTCGAGCAGGCCCACTTCGGGCGCGTAAGAGAGCGGCGCGGTAGTCGTCAAGGCGCCGGCGCGATCAGCCAGCAACTGAGCCGTATCCAGCTCAACGATGGTATCGCGCGGCAGGTTGCCGGCGACCCACTGCCCATGCGAAAGCCATTCCTGCAAATAGGGATGCACGTAATCAAGCGCCGCTTCGTCGAAAAAGACGATCCGCTGTTTCTCGCCGCCATTGGTGAGCAAGAGGCTCTGCCGGCAATCAGCTTCGTGATAGGCAAACTGCGAGCGATTCATCATCAGCCGGGTTTTGTCGCCGTCCCCCAAGTCCGGTTTCGGCTCGCTATTGGCCCAGGCTGAATAGCAGAAAACGGTCGGCGTCTCGTCGCCGACGACATCAAGATAGTGGGCAATCTGCCCAAGCTCGCCATTGACAAGCGGCATAACTGCTTCGTCATCACGCCAACCGGCGAAGAGATCGGTCCAGGTCCAGACGACTTTGATGGCCAGCAAGATCAACACGCCGGCGACCGCCATCCGCCGAAATATGACATCGGCGAAAACGGGCGCGCGAATCAGCGAATAGAAACCCATGCCAAAGAAGATCGCGAGTTGCGGCATTATGACCGGCATACGGGCGAAATTCGGGCTGTTCTCCACCAGCAGGGCCGCCGGCAGCGCCATAACAAACATAATCAGCACCAGCATAAACCGCGGACGGTGCCGCCGCAGCACACAAATGATGAACCCGACGATCATCAGCAAGCCGCTGAAGGCATCCACCAGGGGCCGCCCGGGCAGGTTGTGCCGCGGGTCCAAGTCGCCTCTGGCGAAAATCCCCAGCAGACCATCAGCCGCCGAGCGCAGAATGCCATCGTCGTATTGCGACAATATGCGCTGGACCGCCGCGTACTGGGGCAGATTGATCGACGAAATCAGATAGGGCATGCAGATAATGATCATCAGCAAAATCGCAAACCCGGTATAGCTGCGCCGCTCGCGAAACAGGATGTTTCGAATATAGAGCAGATGGGCTATGTAGGCCATGGCGCCAAGGATGATGAATAGGCTGGAAGGATGCAGGTAGACGCCGATGCCCAGCAGCGCGCCCAAAGCAGCGAAAGAGCCAATGTTGGAGGTGACGACGCGAGTCCGCCGATAGACGGGTAGCGAGCGCGCCAATGCCAGCATAATCGCCGAAACAAGGAAAATAACAGTGGCATCGCTGGAGACGGCGCGCGCCAGCAGAATGCTGCTCATGTTGACGGTGACCAGCCCGGCAGCGAGCACGCCGACGATCGGATTAAACAGATGGTTGCCAAGCGTGTAGATAATGGCGATCGAAATAAGACTCAGCCAGACTGAGGCAATGCGGAAGCCGATCGTGCCTTCACCGACAAATGAGGTCACAAAGGCGATGAAGACGTGATACGCGCCTTCGCGCCCGCCATCCTCACTGGGATAGAAGACAAAGATATCCCCCTGCCGGACGTTGTGGACCAAGCGAATGTTGACGATCTCGTCTTCGCTGAAGCCCAGCGGCAAATTCGCCAGGTCATAGGTGCGCAATAGCGCAGCGAGCAAGAGCAAGTAGATGACCAGGACATAACTCATCCTGCTGGTCATCAGGGCGTGCCCCTTGAAAAAATTGATCCATGTCGATTTGCTTGTCATATTGCTGGCAAGTATACCTTACATCGTCGGATAACCGCTCTTTGCGAGCGAAGACGTCGAAGTATTGTCGCTGGTGTTCCAGCGTCGCAAACACGCGCGCTACTCAAGCAGCTTGTATCACAAAGCCTGAATCGGCGGGTCCTCAAGCCGGGCAAATTGGCGCCTTGACTTTGCCCAAAGCCACCAGCCCATCGGAGGCGCGTTCGGGAATGACAAAATCGCCGCAGACCTTGCGCATATTGGCGACCGTGATATAAGCTGGCCGGGGCCCGCTGCCATCGGGCTCGAGAATGGACCACCAGTATTCTTCGTCTGTGGGCTGCCATCCTGGATCGGGCAGATAGATCAGCACCATCAAGCCGACCCAGGGGCGCCAGTTGGCGATGACGTATTCATAAGCGCGCTCCAGGTATTCAGCTTGTTGTTTTTCGGTCACGCTGAACCATTGATAGGCTGGGTTGAGGCGGTCGATGGTGTAGCCGAATTCCAAAATCGCCATTTGCCTCGCCTCATCACCATAGTTTAGCATGATTTTTCGCAGGTCTTCGACGCGGCGGAAGGTAAACCAGCGCTGCTGCGTCTCCTCGTCATCGGGTCCGATCTCGGGTGGCGCGTAACCGGGCGCGTGGACGCCAACGACGTCAATGTAGCGTTGGAATCCCCGGCGATAGAGATGGTCGAAATAAACATCATCGGGGAGCGCATGGTCATTGTTGGTGCCGGTGGGCGCCAAACCAGCGGAAATCAGAACAGCGGCGCGGTCGGCTTCGCGGATGGCGCTGCTGCAGGCGGCGAGCAATTCAACATAGCGGGCGGCGTCAGGCGGCTGATCGCCCCATTCTCGGCTGAGATTGGGCTCGTTCCAGATTTGATAGGCGCTGACGCGGCCCTGATAGCGCTCGGCAACCGCAGCGCAGAAAGCGCGCCACTGCGAGAGATCGGCCGGCGGCGCGTCGTGGGCGAGCAGGGCGCCGGGGGCGCGCGCCCAATCCGGCGACTGGCCGAGACGGACGACGAGCCTCAAACCGCGGCTTTCGATTTCGCCGAGGATGCGGTCCGCCTGCCGCCAGTCCCAGACGCCGGGCTGCGGTTGAATATCGCGCCAGGCGAAGGTCTGCTTCACGTGGCTGAACGACATCAGCCTGACAAGGTCCAGGTGTACGCGGGCTCTGCCCCCGTCCCACCAAAGGAAGGTCTGTACGCCATAGGTCAATGAGGGGAAAGGCGCGTCGGCGATAGCGCCTGCTTTGAATGGATCCCGGTTGGGCTGCGTGAGAGTCCAGCCAAAAAAGCCCAAGGCGGCTGCCAAGAGGCAAGCGAGCGCCAAGGCGACGAGCTTCTTGTTCCATAGACCGGGCATCTCAGGATTCCAGCCGAGCGAGATAATCCTGCTGCCAAGCCTTTATCGAAGCGTAGGCGGGTCGAAAGGTGAAGCCCGGACCGATAAGCGAGTATGGAACATTGTCGTTGCCGATGGCGTAACCGGCATGGGGACCATAATTGAAGTTCCAGACGAAAGCCAGCCAAACGAATCCACCGGCTTCCATGTTGCTCATGGCTTTGGGAATCCACTCCGCCTGTTCTGTCAGCGTATTATCCAGCGAGAATTCAAAGCCTTGGCGCGCGCCGCCGAGGTCTTCAGAAGTGGGCCAGCCGAATTTAGTTACGCAAAGCTGGGTGTCTTTTCCAGCTGCGCGGATGCGTTGGGCATAGCCTTCCAAGGTGCTGCGGAAGCTCCAGCTATGATGCCGGTTGATGAATGGTCCCCTGAATATCGCTGTCGGGTCATCGGGGATATCGAGATAGCGAAAATCGGGGCTGATATTGTAGCCGTTGTGCTGAGCGCCGACGCAGTCGGCCCAATCGAGGGCGCCAGCATCAATCTGCCGCTCCAGATATCGGAAGTCGTCCACAGCAGAGACGCCGTCATCGACGCCGGTCGGCGACAAGGCGCCGCTGACGACGATGGTCCCAGGCTCAATGGCTTTCACCGTTTGATAGGTCACACGCAGGAGCTCGACATATTTTTCCGCATCAAGCCCATGCACCGAAGTCCATTCGCGGTTGAGGTTTTGTTCGTTCCAAACTTCAATGGCGTGAATCTGACCGCGATAGCGATTCAAAATCGCGGCGACGAAACCGGCATAAGCCTGTGGATCGGCGGGCGGTCCCCTCCTTTCGAGGACGGCTTCCGGTTCGCGCGCCCAGGCTGGCGCCCCCACCACAGAAAGCAGCATCTTGATATCGAATTTTCGCGCGCTTGGCATAACAAAATCGAGCAGGCGCCAGTTGATTTCGCCCGCTGCCGGCTCCAGCTGATCCCAGCGCACTTGCTGTTTCACCCAGCGCATCCCCAGATCGGCCGCCACTGAACGGTACCAATTGTCTTGATTTTCAGAATTGAAATCGGGCGCCGCTTCCACCTGGATGCCGACTTCAAAGCGCTTGACATCCACCGGAAAGGGCGTTGGCACCGGCGTCGATGATGGCGTCGGCGTCAATGTCGGCTCAAGCGTAACTTCTTCGAGGAAGACCGGCATCGTGGGCTCGGGCAAGGTTAAGGTCGGCGCTGCCGTTGGCTCCGGCGACGCGCTCGGCAGCGCAACCGCGGCCTCGGTCGCTTCTTCCGCTGCATCGTCGGCGGTGGACAGCGACAGCGGATTGCCCGAAGCCGGCTGGTTGCTCAGGGTGTCGGATGTGAAATAGATGGCGAGAAAGGTAGCGATCACTATGATGAGCGTGATGGCGAGCCAAATGATCACAAAGCCGCGAATCTGCTTATGTACCGCCTTGGTTACCATTTCAACTCCTGGGCGCCAAAGCCCGCCCCGATCTTACACCGGGCTGCGCCCGCGCGTCAGTCGCTTTACCCGCGTCAGCGCGCGCCAGCCAATGCCTGACATGCGGGGCAAGAGCCATCCGGACGGATGATGGCGTAGCCCGCTTGTGGATCCGTCCCGTAATGGGTGAAGTCGATATTCCAGACGATAAACAAGCGCACTTGCCCGCTCTGCGATGCCAGCGCCGCCGCCCCCGCCAGCCAAGCCGCTTGCTGCTGAACAGTGACGTTCCGCGCCCAACTGAAATACGACGGCAGAGCGGGAAGCCCCTCGGATGTAAGATAACCCAATTCGGTAAAGCAAATGGGGCGCCTCGTGATGCCATAATAGGTGTTGAGCATACCGTAGAAGAATCGCGTATAGTAGCCGTCGCGCGGGTCGCCGCTGGATTGATTCGGCGGGATGATGCCTTCGTTGTAGTGCGCGCCAACGCAGTCGAGATAATTCAAGCCGCCGCCAGACACCATCTCGCGCAGCCAGCGGTCATCATTCATGACTTGGCCCGGGAAGGCGGCTTCAGCGCCAGTTGGGGCGGGCGCCGCGCTGATGACCATGGTGGCGCCGTTTGCCGCCTTGATCTTTTGATAAGCGCTCTCCAGCATCCGCGCGTAGGCGACGCCGCTGATCTGGCCGCGGGGCCATTCCCGGTCGAGGTTGGGCTCGTTCCAGACTTCAATAGCATCGGCGCCTTGCCAGGCAATTCGCTGAAGCCAGTCGGTGTAGGCATTGACATAAGCTGGTCCGCCATTCGCCATTTCCGCCGGGTTGCCGACAGTCCCGACGAGGATTTTGAAACCGTTGCCGTGCGCGCTAGCGATTTCGCCGGAGAGATCGGCTTGCGCGTGCTGATAGAAACGCGACTGGATTTTCATCCATGACATGCCAGCCGAGCGCATCGCCCCAATCGTTCGCCCGCTGCTCGTGCTTTGGACGTGGCCGCCGAGCTCGATGCTGATGCTGCCGGGCGGTGGCGCGACGGCGGCGAATCTGGGTGGCTCGGGCGCGCTGGCGTCTTCGGCCGGCGCCACAATGACGGCGCGCCGTGGGGCTGGCGTTGGACTTGGAACTGGCGTTGGACTTGGTGTTGCGGTCGGCCGGAACAATGGAATGACGGCGCCGCGGCGGGCGCTCTGGACGCCGGATTCGTCGACGGCAGCCCAGTTGACGGCGTAATTGCCATCGGGCGCGTCGAGCGTCAGCACTAGCTCGGCATCAAGGCTCGCATGCGCTTGATCAAGCGGCCCCGCCTCGCCCGCGATCGACCAGCGCGCCTGCAGCTGCATGGGCTGCGCGTCTTCAGCGCCCCCGGCCTGGAAGTCGAATATGGCGCCCGGGAGACTCGGGCTGTGATCAGCCGCCAGCAGGTCGTCAAAGGCGACGCCGGCAATCCCGTAGGCTGCCGCGCGCCCCAGGCGATGGCGCATGGCGGCGGCATCAGCCAGCCAGACACGCGCAATTGCCGCGGCTGAATCATCAAGATAATCGACGTAGGCTGTTTGAATGCTTGGCTGCAATCCCCAGCGCGCGCTGTATCCGCTGAGCGAGGCGCGGATGATCGTGCCGGGCTCAATCGAGCCGGTCTGGCTGACGGCGTCCGCGCTGAGCACAACATCGCCAAGCGCGGCGAAAGCGGCGTGCCAGCCGATAGGGCTTTGCAGCTGCCCGACTTCGCGGACGGAACGCGCGCTTAAACCAAGCAGGACTTTGTTGCGGGCGATGCGGCCGGTCATCCGCCGCAGGAGATCGTCAACAGCGCCCATGCCGTCTTGCCGGTAAGCGCGGGGATTGATCAGCGGGCGGAGCTGGACATAATCCGCCGCTTCGCCGATGAGACGCCAGTCGTAAGCGGCGCTGCGCCAAGCGCCATCAGCAGCGCGCTCCGGCTCAATGACGACGCCGAGGCGCAGGTCTCGCAGCGCAAAACTCGCCGCCAACTCGGCAATGAATAGCGCGAAATCCTCCCGCAGATGAGGCGGCAAGCCGCGATAATCAATAAAGTTGCCGTCAAAACGGTTGTAGCTCGCCAGATCGCTGATGCGGGCGATATGCTGTTTTCGCAATGCGGGGCGCGAGATGAGCGCGTCGATGGTCGCGATATCGATGGCGCGCGCATCAGAGAAATTGCGTATCAAGGGCATGAACAGATACTGCGCGCCGCTGGATCCGCCTGGCGCCAGGCTCCCAATCAAGCTGCCGTCGCTCGCAGCGCGCAAACCCGCCGGGCTCAGAATCGTCGCGAGCGCGGCCCGCTCCTCAGCCAAATCATGTGTGACCTCTTGGGAAAGCAAGACGATGGGCGCCGCGGCGCGGAGTTGGAAAGCGGCGACCGCGAGCGGGGCAAAGTCCACCTCGCCTTGCAGCGCGTCAACGACAAACTCGGATGGGATGAAGCGCCAACTTGCCCCGTTCCAGCCATATAGCGCGAGCCGGTTTGCGGGCATCGGCGCGTCAGCCGGCGGCGCGAGTTCAATGCGCAGATTCGCTGGCGGCTCGCCGCGAGATTCGATCAGGTAGAGGGGGCTGCCCTGCTCCAGAAAGTCTGGCAGCGCCAAACGCGCGACTGTGAGCCAGTCTGGACGCTGGGCCTCCGCGGATTTGAATTCGTCGACCGACATGCGCTTGATCTTGACGCCGTAATCGGCGGCTGTTTCGCCGGGCTGCAAGCTGAGGCGGAAGTCGCTCTCAAGGGCGACAATGGGCGACTCGGCATTGAGCGGGCTGAATTGCGCGGCGAGCAGGCGCTCGGGCAGGTTGATGGGCGGCAGGAGGAGGCTGAGGACGATGAGAGCGGAGCTGATGAGAAGCGATGCGAAGGCGACGAGCCAGCAGCCGAAGCTGCGGCCTGGGCGTTTGGGACGGGAAGCGATAAAGGCGGGACTATGTCCCATCAGGGCGTCCAGTCAATGTGACCATTCACGTCATGTTTTGCAAAGACTTCAAGTACTTCGCGACAGAAGGTCAATACATCCTGGTTATCTTTGCCCTTCGCTGCTTCATAGAGGCGAATGAAGAGCCGTTTGCCCGATTCAGTTGCGTCGAGGTTCTTTTTTAGAAAGTTGTGCTGGGCGCAAAGCACTTGGCCATTGTCAATGATGGCGCGCCCACCCTTATCGCGCGGAACAATATGGTCAATATGCAATTCGATTCCATCAGCACGGCTCTTGCCACAGACCACACAGCGATGCTGGTCTCTTACAAATATGTAATTCTTTTGCTGCTCCGTGAATTCTTCCAGCGTAGGATCGTAGACCAAACGCGGATCGTACTTGTAAACGCCTTTTCGTACCTTTTGCAGCTTGCCCTCTTCATGCAGCTTGCGGGCGGCGCGCCAAGGATCGCGAGGAACTCGACCGTGCAGATCTTCATATTGGCGCATGACTTCATCCACCCAATCATCGTGCGCCAGTTCAACAAAGGGACGTTGTTCAAAGTACGCAAACACCAGACTTGCAAGCGACGGTTTCTTGCTCACATTCTCTTCCTAGAGCATTACCAGTTGACTGCGTTCATTCAATGCCGCTTCTATGCGGTTCTGCGCCAATGCGCAATAACCTTCATCAATGTCGATTCCGACGCCCAAGCGATTATTCATCATTGCCGCAACCAGAGTCGTGCCGCTGCCAAGGAAGGGGTCAAGCACGGTATCTCCCACATAGCTGAAGAGCTTAATGCAGCGCGTCGGCAGCTCAATTGGGAATGGGGCGGGATGCCCGATTCGCTTCGCGCTCTCGCCATTGAATGTCCAAACGCCATTCGTCCAAGCCATGAACTCGTCGCGCGTGATGTCGTTCTCGCGCGAGCCAGACGTTTTCTTCCAAGAGTCTTTGTACAGCACAACAATCAGTTCTACAGGAGCGATGACATAGGGTGCGGAGGCGCTCATCCAGGAGCCCCAAGCCGTACGGCGTGAAATATTTCCCTCATTCCAGACGATAGTCGAGTGATACTGGAAGCCGATCTCTTTGGCAATCGTGGTCAAATCCGCGCCGACGCTTTGCTGGCCCCCTTTGTTTTTATCGAGCGGAATGTTGAGACAGAATCGCCCATCACTTTTCAGCCAGTCAAAACAGCGAGACATCCATTCACGAGAGAACTCCAGATACTCCTCGTAAGTGAGATCGTCTTTGTTGCTCTTGTACTGAATATCGACGTTATAAGGCGGAGAGGTCACAATGAGGTCAATGGATTCAGCGCTGACCGCTTCTGTTATCAGCAGGTCATCGTCTATTATTGCAACATCATCGCGGTAGAAGTAGTAATGTGATGATTGCATTGTTTATCCTACATGGCTGTCTTGTGTTCCGTAAAGCATACCATGCAGCGCGGCCATTCGCACCTATGGCGGAATCCGCCACTCTTTCTCAGTGATTTCGGCGCGCTTTTCCTTTATTATCCTTTCCATTGTTTCTTCCGTATTTCTGCGTAATCCTGTTATCGTATGGAAATTAAGCGAACGATAGGCGGCTGTGAGCGCCTCTAGCTCCAGCAGCTTTTCCGAAGTCTCGAGCAACTCCTCGCCGGTTGGCAATATTTTGCGAGGCAAGCTTTGCAAGACCCTAGTCTCCACGTAATCCACCAGGTATTCACGCTCAATAAATGGCTGGACACGGTCAGCTATGTCTATTTCTTCAAGTATGTAATCGATATCTGAATCACTCAAATAGATACTCATTCTGATCTCCGATACACCACCTATTCCGTTAGGCTCTCCGGTATCGAATTACGAAAGTAAAGTCAAGGCGCAATTTTATTCCCGCCCACTCCCCACCGCATTGACCAGAATCCGCGCGCGGCTGCGCAGCTTGGACTTCGACCAGGTCCCATCGCCGACCAGCCAGGCGCCCATGCCACAGGCGACCGCGCCCGCCCGGATGAATTCGCGCGCGTTATGATCGTTCACCGCGCCGTTGCACATGAAAGTCATGTGTTTGAGCGGACCGAACAGCGCCGTGAAATAATCAATCCCCAGCGCGCCAATCGGGAATAGCTTGATGAGCGGCGCGCCCATGCCCCAGGCGGCGACCGCTTCCGACGGCGTCGCGGCCCCCGGCCCCATCAAGACGCCGCGCGCCATAACCGCGCTCACGACATCGGGCTGGAAAGCGGGCGAGACAACGAAATCAGCGCCGGCGTCAATCACAGACCGCGCCGTATCGACATCTAGCACGGTGCCCATGCCGACGCAAGCCTCGGCGCCAAATTCAGCTTTGACCGCGCGCATCGCCGCGATCGGCGCCTCCGAGTTCATCATCAGCTCAAAGACGCTAATGCCCTCGTTCATAAGGACATCAGCGACATGGAGCGCGACATCGGGCGGGAAAGCGCCGCGCATGCCGGCGACGATGCCGCTGGATTGAATTGCCTTAAGCGCCGTGTTCCTGTCCATCTCTGCCCCGCCTCATGCTGATATAATTGTAAGCGATTCATCCTCTATAGTGTCGTTTATAACAGCCTGATTCAAGGGAGCGTTTGGAGCGCCTTTTACCGATGACCGAAGGCGAGCGCATGAAAATCCTGGTAGCGGCCGGCGCTTTCAAGCAGAGCCTGAGGGCGACTGAAGCCAGCGCCGCGATTGCGCGCGGGCTCGAGGAATCCGGTCTGGGCGCTGTGGTCGAGCAGCTGCCAATCGCCGATGGCGGCAACGGCACGCTCGACGCCTTTCTGGCAGCCGGCGGGGAACGAATTACGATCCCGGTGATGGACCCCCTGATGCGTCCAATCGAAGCCGACTATGGGTTGATCGACGGCGGCAAGACGGCGGTGATCGAGATGGCGCTGGCTTCAGGCTTGGAGTTGCTGAAGCCTTCCGAATTGAATCCGCTGGCTGCCAGCACCTATGGCACGGGACAGCTGATGGCGGATGCGCTGACGCGCGGCGTCGAGCGCATGATTATCGGTCTGGGCGGCAGCGCGACGGTCGATGGCGGCATGGGTTGCCTTGGCGCGCTGGGCTTGAAGCTGCTGGACAGGAGCGGGAATGCGATCCCGGCTGGCGGCGCTGGATTGGCGGCGCTCGCTACAATAGACGCGGGCGGCTTGGACGAGCGCTGGCGCGATGTCGAGATCGTGATCGCTTCCGATGTGGAGAATCCGACCCTGGGCGAGCGCGGGGCGGCGCGCGTATTTGGACCGCAAAAGGGGGCGGACGCGGCGATGGTGGAATTGCTTGAGCGCAACTTAAGTCACTGCTTCACGGTCGTTTATGAGCAGCGCGGCGTCGATGTGAGAGCGGCTGTGGGCGGTGGCGCGGCTGGCGCTTTCGCCGCTGGATTGATGGCTTTTCTCAATTGTCGGCTCAAATCGGGCATAGACCTGGTGCTGGCGCAGAATCGTTTTCGCGACAAGCTGGATCATTGCGCGCTGGTCATCACCGGCGAGGGGCAGATCGACGGGCAGACGCTTGATGGCAAAGGACCGCTGGGTGTGGCGAAGCTGGCGGCGGCGCGGGGCATCCCGACCATTGCCATTGTCGGCGGGCTCAATATCGATGACAGCGCCCTGCATAAAGCGGGTGTGCAAGCGGCTTTCTCTATCGTGGACAAGCCGATGCCGCTGGAAGAGGCGCTGGCGCAAGCTGAAGACCTGACCCGGCGGGCGGCGCTGCGGCTGGGTTACGTGCTGCGATTGGCGGGCTGGGATTGAGCGGATCGCCTGCCAACCGAGCGGATGAAGCGCTGTTCCGCCTACCAAGCTGAGGCAAGCTGCCATAAAATGCCCGCCAGGAGGGGCATCCAATGCGGCGGATCGTGCTCAAGCTGGGCACAAGCGTGCTGACCAAGGGCACGCCAAACTTGAATCGGCAGCGCATGCTGGAATTGGCGCAGCAGGTGGCTGGCTTGCACGAAGCCGGCTACGAAGTCATCGTCGTGTCTTCGGGCGCGCAGACCGCCGGGCGCAGCCAGCTCAATTTTCCCGATTTGGGCAAGTCGGTGCCAGCGAAGCAGATGCTCAGCGCGGTTGGTCAAAGCCATCTCATGCGCATTTACCAGGATCTCTTCGACCTCTTCGAGATCACGGCGGCGCAGATCCTGTTGACGCGCGACGACCTAAGCCACCGCACCCGTTACCTCAACGCGCGCGATACGCTGGACACGCTAATCGAGCAGCGCATCATCCCCATCGTCAACGAAAATGACACAATCGCCACCGAAGAGATTCGCGTTGGCGATAACGACAACCTTTCGGCGCTGGTCGCCAGCGTGGTTGATGCCGACCTGCTGATCATCCTCACAGACCAGCCGGGCATCTTCACCGATGATCCGCGCAAGAATCCAAGCGCGGCGCTAATTAGGACGATCTCGCAAGTATCGGATGAACTGTTTGAATTGGCTGGCGGCGCCGGCAGCGCTATCGGGACCGGCGGCATGGTCACCAAGATTCAGGCGGCGCAGATCGCGAGCCGCAGCGGCATCGAGACCATCATCGCCAGCGGCAGCGAAGTGGATGTGATCAAGCGGCTGGTGGCCGGCGAGCGGCTCGGCACACGCATTCAAGCGGCAAAAGACCGCTCGGAGAGCCGCAAACGCTGGCTGCTGACGGATCGTTCGCAAGGTTCGGTGGTGGTGGATGCGGGCGCGGCGCAAGTCTTGCTGCGTGGCGGGGCGAGCCTGCTGCCGGTGGGCATACGCGAGGTGCGCGGCGAATTTGAGCGCGGCGCCACGCTGGCGGTGCTGACGCCCGAGGGGCAGGCGATCGCGCAGGGCATGAGCAATTATCGCAGCGAAGACCTGCGCCAAATCTGCGGCCGCAAGTCGAGCGACATCGCTGACATTCTGGGCTATAGCTACGGCGACGCGGCGCTGCATCGTAATAACCTGGCGCTGCTGTAGCGCCAGTACGCAGATGGACCAAACTTTGCCTCGCCGTGATAGAATCGCCTTAAGTGGGATGAGGACAAAATTCGGATATGGAAGTC
The DNA here is from genome assembly GCA_022820125.1 of Anaerolineae bacterium. GTDB lineage: Bacteria > Chloroflexota > Anaerolineae > Aggregatilineales > Phototrophicaceae > UBA6055. The sequence goes on from JAJEGA010000053.1 coordinate 51,348, forward strand.
CAAAAGCGCCTCTATACCGTGGATGATGTCTTGGAGTTGCCGGGTTGGGACGGCGCGCGAGACAGAAAATATGAGTTGATCAATGGAGAACTCATTGAAATGTCGCCGACGAATCTACTGCACCAATGGCTTGCCTTTGAGATTGCAGGCGAATTACGGGATTATTTGAAACAGCATGATATAGGTTACGGTGGTGTTGAAGGTGGTTTTTCGCCGCCCGATGATCGCCACAATTTGTATGCGCCGGATGTCGCTTTCGTGCGTAAGGAAAGGATGCCGTCACCGCCATTTCCGCAGACGTACGCGGGTTTCATGCCCGACCTCGCGGTCGAGATCGCCTCGCCCAGCAACACAGTCGCCGAACTTCACGAGAAGGCGGCGATTTATCTGCGCAACGGCACTCGACTGGTTTGGCTTCTGTTTCCTGAACGCAATAGCGCCGAAGTCTGCCGGCTCGACGAAGACGACAAACTCAAGATAGAATCCGTCGGCACAGATGGCAAGCTGGATGGCGAAGGCGTTCTGCCCGGCTTTGAACTGGAGTTGCGCCAGCTTTTCAAAGGCTAAGCGCGTTTAGCCGCCCCGGGCTTCGGCGCTGGTCAAGGCGCGAAAACGGCTGACCACCATAGCCGCCCCCAAGTAGATTCCGTACATCGCAAACAAGACTATATATTCGATTAGAGGGATGCGGATCACCTCATTCACCTGATAAGGCTCGCGCATGACCAAGTAGACATAGAGCGTGAGCAGCAAGAAAGAACCGTAAAATGCCTGGCGCACCCAGCGCTTCAGCCCAAGACCATGCATCTGGGTGATGAGGAATATCGCGGCGAAACCAAAGAAAAACATTGGCCAGATATCGTTCCCCTGATTCAGCGCGACTTGAAAGGCGTGTGGCAAGACCAAGATTTCCAGCAAGAACATCCAGCGCTTGTTCAGGTGGACGCGCAGGAACATGAGCGAGCCTTGCGTCATCACCAGCACAACGTGAATGAAGCCGATCAGATGCCCCCAAGTGGGTATCATGGGATGAAACCAGAAGGTGTAGATCACAGCGAAGCTAAAGAAAAACCCATGGTACTTGCGCAGACCGTCGGTGAAGGCTTTTCGAAAGCCAATTTTCCTTCCGAAAAATAATCCACGCCGCTGGTTCTCCATGCCCAGGACGACAATCAACATTAGGGCGACAGCGAATTGCGCCGTCCAGCTCGGCAGGTCTTGGGCGATGCCATCATAAAAGAACATCGTTTGAAGATAATGGAGGACAACAAAAACGAAATTAATGCCAATCGCCCACAAATTCACCGGGCGAAGGGCAGTGCCGTAATCGCGCTTGCTGTAACGGTTCTGGGCGTAAGCGATCGTGCCCCAGATCAGCACCTGATGCATGGCGAAACCCAGCCAGGCGGTGAGCTGCCCCCAAGCCGTTGGTTCTGCCAGCTGCCATTCGTATACGAAACCGTCCTCGGGCAAGGGAATGACCTCAAACTGGCTTAGCGCGCCGCCCAGCGCAATGATGGCTGCGCAAAGCAAGACGGAAAAGATGAGGCTCCAATTTACGATCTGCTCGCCTTTCAAGCGAGAAAATAGCATCTGCGATTACCTCTTCGCGTCTAAAATTGACCGCCTTTGATGTCCGCCGATGCGGCACTGCGACAGACGAGAAAGAGTTTAATCCTTGATCAGCCGTTCAACAAGATGGCGGCTTCTAGCCACTAACAGGCGCAAACTGCCTGATGGATCGTCCTGAATCGGCATCACGGCGCTTGCTGTTGCAATTCGCGCGCCGCTGTAGTAAATGTTAATGTGCGGCATCACGGGAAGAGGAAGGCGCCATATATGGAAGCCACTATCGAAGCTATCGACTTGAAGCAAATGGGCAAGCGAGCTAAAGCGGCCGCGGCCCGGCTGGCTCAGCTTCGCACAGCCGACAAGAACGCGGCGCTGCTGGCGATCGCCGAAGCGCTGGAAGCCAACAGCCTGAGCATACTGGAAGCCAATCGGCGCGACCTGGAACTGGCGGCGCGCAACGGCGTCGATCCAATCTGGATACGCGACCGCATCGACCTGGAAGAACGAATGGCGGGCATCATTGCCGATGTAAAAAAGGTGGCTGAATTGCCCGATCCAGTGGGCGAGGCGCTGCTGGATTCGACCCTGGACAACGGCTTGCGCTTGATGAAACGCCGTACGCCGCTCGGCGTGCTGGGGACGATTTACGAATCGCGGCCGAATGTGACGGTGGATGTGTCCACGCTGGCGTTGAAGACGAGCAACGCCGTTATTCTGCGCGGCGGCTCCGATGTGCTGCACAGCAATATGGCGCTGACGCGCGTGATGCGGAAGGCGCTGGCGGCGCATGAGATTCCGACTGATGCGATTCAATACATCAGCAGCGCTGACCGCCGCTATGTCACTGATATGCTGCGGCTGCATGAATACATTGACATGATCATCCCGCGCGGCGGCAACGGCTTGCATACCTTCTGCCGCGAAAACAGCAGCATACCGGTGATCACGGGCGGCATTGGCGTCTGCCACATTTTCGTGGACGCGAGCGCCAAACTGGACAAAGCGCTGCCGGTCTTGGACAACGCCAAGACGCAGCGGCCCGCCGTCTGCAATTCGATGGAGACCCTGCTGGTTCATCGGTCTCTAGCCGCTGATTTGCTGCCGCAAGTGGTTGATGTTTTGGGCGCGGCCGGCGTCGAATTCCATGCCGGCGAGCGCGCCTACAAGATTGTCGGCGGGGACGATCGCGTCGTGCCGGCGGCTGCCGACGATTTCGACACCGAATGGTACAATCTGACGCTGAACTTGAAAGTCGTCGATGATGTGGACGAAGCGATTGCCCATGTCGGCCGCCACGGCACGCAGCATTCGGACAGCATCCTGACCGAGAACGCGGCAAACGCCGAGCGCTTCCTGAACGAGGTCGATTCGGCGGCGGTATACTGGAACGCCAGCACGCGTTTCACCGATGGCAGCGCCATGGGTTTGGGCGCCGAAGTGGCGATCAGCACACAGAAACTCCACGCGCGCGGGCCAATGGCGCTGGAGGAATTAACCACCTACAAGTGGATCGTCAAGGGAGACTATACAACTCGGCTCTGAGCCGCTCGCCGAGAACTTCCAATATCCACTTGACATTAAAGGGCGCGGCAATCAATAATGACGGCGGATGAAAACGAATCCACAGGCGATGACGAAGACAGTCCGCATGAGCGCGGCGACGCGTCTGCCAAGCCAGGGAGTGGGCGCCTTAGACTGGAAGCGCCCGCGGCGGCAGTTGCGGAATTCCCTTCCGAGCTGAGGGGTGAACGGGCGAGCAAGCGCGCCTGAGTAGCCCGCTCCGCCCGTCCGGCGTGAATGGACGAAACAAGCGCGGCGCTGGTTATTGGCGCTGAATCAGGGTGGTACCGCGGGAACCTTTGCGCTCTCGTCCCTGTTGGGGATGAGGGCGTTTTTTATCGCGGGCGGATTCCAGCTGCATCGCGGCGAGCATGGAGAAGGAGGCGAGATGTCTGACTCAATTGCGGAGATTCGTCAAGACGCGCTGGCTGCGCTGCAGAATGTCAGCGAGCAGGAAGCGCTGTCCGATTGGCGCAGCCGCTATTTGGGGCGGCGAGGCGCGGTTGGCGCGCTCTTCAGCGGGATTGGCGGGCTGCCGCCGGAAGAACGGGCTAGCTTTGGGCAGCGGGTTAATGCCTTGAGGCAGGAGCTTAGCCAGGCATTCGACGAGCGCGAGTCCCTGATACAGAGCCAGCTCCTCGCGCGCGATCTGGAAGAAGGCGAGATCGATATCAGCTTGCCGGCTTATCCCCGGCGCGGCGGCGGGCTGCACCCGTCCACCCGCACCCACCGCGAGTTCCAGACGATCTGGGCTGATATGGGTTTCCAGGTCTATCAAAGCCGCGATGTCGAAGAAGACGAGTTCAACTTCACGCTGCTGAACCTGCCGCCGCATCACCCGGCGCGCGATATGCAGGATACGTTTTACACCAAGGATCCACGAGTTTTGCTGCGCACGCATACCTCGCCCGGGCAGATCCGCGCAATGCGAGAGTTGGGCGATGGCGGCACGAAGCCGATTCGCGTCATCTTGCCCGGCATGTGCTATCGGCAGGAGCAGGTGACGGCGCGCAGCGAGATCCAGTTCACCCAGGTTGAGGGGTTGGCGATCGGGCGTAATATTCGCATGAGCGACCTCAAGGGCGCCATCGCCGAATTCGCCAAGCGCATGTACAGCCCTGATGCGAAGGTGCGTTATCGCGCCTCTTATTTCCCCTTCACCGAGCCGAGCATGGAAGTGGATGTCGAGTGTTTCCTCTGCGGTGGCAAAGGCTGCCGCGTCTGCAAATATACCGGCTGGCTGGAGATCGCCGGCAGCGGCATGGTGCATCCCGATGTGCTGCGCAACGGCGGTTACGACCCCAGCGTATGGAGCGGCTTCGCCTTTGGCATGGGGCCCGAGCGGATTACGATGCTGAAACACGGCATCCAGGATATCCGCTATTTCTGGGGCAACGACTTGCGTTTCCTGCAGCAGTTCTAAGGCGAGCGAGGTTCCATTGAGCGCATTGGCAAGAGGCAGGCGCGCGATCGCTGGCGGCGGCGAACGCTGGCTGGGGCACTGGATCTGGGTGATCCCGATTCTGCTCTTTGTCACCGGCATGAGCGCGCGCCAGCTGGACCTGGTTGTGCCCGAAGTGGACGAGTTCTACTTCATGAACGACGCTGGCTTGGTCATTGAAGGTCCCTATTCGCCATTGGATGTGCTGGAGTCGGTCACGCGGAACAGCCCCAATCACGCGCCGCTCTACTTCATACTGCTCAATTTGTGGAGCCATCTCGTCGGCCACGAGATTGCGATTCTGCGCGTGCTAACCTTCTTCACCGGCGTGCTTTCGCTGGCGATGATTTACCGGCTGGCGCGAGATTTCGTTGCGCCGCCGGCTGGGCTGCTGGCGCTTATCGTCATCGTCAGCAATGCCTTCTTCAACTTCTATTACGCCAACGCGCGCATGTATCCGCTGCTTATGCTGGCTGGCGCGGTCTCGCTCTGGCTTTACCTGCGCCTTTGCCAACGCGACCGGGCGGCGAAGAAAAGCGACTACCTGGCGCTGACGGGCGCCTGCTATGCGCTGGCAAATACACACGTATTCAGCGCGCTGCTCTTCGTCGCGCTCGGCGCCTATCACCTGCTGCACCAGCCTAAAGACCAGCGCTGGCTGCGCATCGCCCTGGCGGTGGGGGCAGGTCTGCTGCTGTTTTCGCCCTGGCTGGGCGTCCTGCTCACCGGCGGCATCGAGCGAACCTTCGCGTTCTGGCAGGCGGAGGACGCTGACCCGGGGCAGGTGCTCGCCGCTTTGCACGCGGTTGGATTCAACGGAAGCCTGGTCCTGCTGCTGGCGACAGCGGCCGGTTTGATGCTGGGCTGGCGCCAGCGAACGATTAATGTGACAGGCCCAATCCTGATCAGTTTGTATTTCTTGATCGCCTTCAGTCTCGTCGCGCTGCTGAGCGATGCCTTCGCCATTAGCAAAGTGCGCTTTACCCTCGGCGGCTGGCCCGCTTTCCTTCTTGTAGTCGCCGGCGGGCTCTATGGCTTGATTCGCTGGCGCCGCTGGCTGGTTGTTGCGCTGCTGCTATTTCCGCTGGCTGGCATCGAATTCCAGCGGGAGGCCGATTGGGCGGCTTTGTTTCGCGGGCGCGAGTTGCCCTTCAAGCAACCAGCCTGGCACGTCGTCAGTCGGCTTGCGGGGCAATCCGCGCTGCCGGCGCCGATCCTCACTTATGGCGTTGACCTCACCTCGCTGCATTGGCCCGCCTACATCAATTATCCGCAGAGCAAATACTATTTTGCCGATCGCGGCTTGGAGCTTGTCACGCCAGCGGATACAAGCGAATTCAGGATTTATGTCGGGCAGAACGCTATCATTGAGCCGTTCCTGCGCGTCTTCTATCAGCCGTCCACAATTACGGACGCCGATGCGGAGGCTTTGGAACCCTTCATGCGCGGGGCGAATTACGAGCTATGCGCAGCGCAGGAGTTCGGCATCGACACCGTTTACCTAACCTTTGGCTGGCCCTTGCTGAATTGCCAGAGCGCCTCAGTGATGATGGCTAGCGCAACAGAGCAAATAGGGTATGACTTCGTCGGCGCCACAGTCAGCGCGGACGGCGGCCGAGCGCTCTTCATCGACCGCTGGGCGGCGCTAGCGGATTTCCCTGCGGAGGAATACAGCCTGTCTCATCAATTGATCAGCGCCGACTGGCGGAATGTCGCCCAACTCGATTTGCCGCTGGTGCACGAAGGCCGGCTGCGCCAATTCTCAATTGATGTTGGCGGCGCGCCCGCAGGCAAATACGAGCTGGTGGCGATTCTCTACAACAACCAGACGGGCGAACGGATTGACTGGAACGACAGCCAGAGCCAGCCGCCTTATATGCTGCGGCTGGCGCAGCTGGAGATTCCCGAACGGTAAACTGAAGGCGCTGGAATAAGCGCATGGAAGGATTTGACGACCGATGCTAGTCCCCGTTTCATGGCTGAAGGACTTTGTCGACATTGATGCGCCGGTGGAATTGCTGGCTGAGCGGCTGACCGTGGCCGGGTTGGAAGTGGCGCATCTCAAGTATATCGGCGTGCCTCAGGACTCAGCGCCGGGCGTCCGCATGCCGCGCTCGGATCATCTGGTCTGGGACAGGGAGAAGCTGCTGCTGGCGCGCATCGTCGAGGTAAAGGCGCATCCCAATGCCGATCGGCTGGTGCTGGCGCTGGTCGATTATGGCGGCGAGCGACTGGAGCAATGCGTCACCGGAGCGACCAATCTCTTCCGCTACAAAGACGCTGGCCCCATTAACCCGCCGATCTGGAGCGCCTTCGCCATGGAAGGGGCGGAAGTCTGGGATGGGCGCAGCGACAAACCGAAGCGGATGACGCTCAAAGGCAAGGAGCTGCGCGGCGTCTACAACAAAAGCATGGTCTGCTCGGAGAAAGAGTTGGGCATATCGGACGAGCACGAAGGCGTGATAGTGATGGAGCACGAGGCGCGTTATGTCGCTGGCGCGCCGCTCGCGGATGTGCTGGGCGATGTCGTTCTCGATATCGAATTCACGCCCAACCTGGCGCGCTGCTTCAGCATGATTGGCGTGGCGCGGGAGGTGGCGGCCATCCTTGGCGTCGAGATGAAATACCCGTCATTTGATTTCGTCGCCGAGGGCGATCCAATCGAGGATCAGGTGAAAATCGACATCCGCGAGCCGGAATTGAATCCGCGCTTCACGCTTGCGCTCCTGCGCGATACCCGCGTTAAGGCGTCGCCTTTCTGGCTGCAGCGCCGCCTCAAATTAGTCGGCCAGCGCCCGCGGAACAACATCGTCGATGTGACCAATTATCTGACCTTTGAGCTGGGCCAGCCCATGCACGCCTTTGATTACGACAAGCTGGTCGAGCGGGCTGGCGGCATTCCGACGATCATCACGCGCCTGCCCCAAGCCGGCGAGCAACTGGAGACGCTGGATGATGTCCTGCGCGATTTGGGACCCGAGACGATCCTGGTGGCTGATACAGCCGGCGCTTTGAGCCTGGGCGGGGTCATCGGCGGGGGTGACAGCGAGATCAGCGCGGCGACGCGAAACGTGCTGCTGGAAGCGGCCGCCTGGAACAATATCAGCATCCGCAAGACGATTCGGGAACAGCGCGTTCACACCGAAGCATCGACCCGCTTCAGCCGCGGCGTACACCCGTCGCAGTCGATTCTGGGCTGCCAGCGCGGCATCGAGCTGATGCGGCAGTTGGGCGGCGGGGCAGTTGCGCAAAGCCTGCTGGACGCGTATCCAGCGCCGCCGCAATCGCCGACCGTTGAGCTGAGCGTTGAGCGCATCAACAGGCTGCTGGGCATGGAAGTCACCATTCAGCAGGCGGCTCAGGTTTTGCGGCGGCTCGAATTTGAAGTGGCGATCGCGGGTGACATCATTCGGGCGACGGCGCCCGATCACCGGCTGGATATCAGCGCTGATCCAGTCGCGGGCCAGCATGACCTGCTGGAAGAGATCGCCCGCATCATCGGTTACGATCAGATTCCGGATACAATCATGGCTGATGAAATGCCGCCGCAGCGAGAGAACGCGGCGGTGCTGATTGAAGAGCGCATCCGGGATATTCTGGTGGCGCAAGGCTTGTATGAAGTAATCAATTATCGCTTCACCAGCCCGCAGAGCGAGGCGCTGCTGACGCCGGCGGGCATGGAGTCGTCGCTGCCGGCGGCGGATTATGTGGAGATTGCCAATCCAGCCGCCAGCGAGCGCAATGCCCTGCGCCATACGCTGATGATCAACATGCTGGAAAACGCAGCCAATAATGCGCGCTACCAGCAGACGCAGCAGGTCTTCGAGATCGGCAAAGTGTATTTGGGCGGCGATGAATTGCTGCCGGAAGAACCACTGCGTCTGGGCATTTTCTTGACCGGAGCGCGAAACGGCGCCTGGTGGGGCGGCGGCTCGGCCGAGGAGATGGACTTCTTCGATATGAAAGGCGTGGTGGAGCGCTTGCTGCAGGCTTTGCATATCGGCAACTTCGCCTTAGAGCGCGGTACGCACAGCAGTTACCATCCCGGCCGATCGGCTGATCTGCTGGTCTCAGGCGAGCGTATCGGCAGCTTCGGCGAGATCCACCCGCAAGTGGCTGCGCGCTTCAAGCTGGCGGAGGCGAAGGCGCTCTACGGCGAATTCGCAGTCGAGCCCTTGATCCGGCGGCATCAGCGCTTGCACGCGATTGAGGCGCTGCCAACGACGCCGGCTGTCCTTGAGGATATCGCGCTGGTCGTGAATGCCGATACGCCGGCGAGCGAGGTGGAAGCGGTGATCCGGCAGGCGGGCGGGCGGCTGCTGAAAGAGGCGCAGCTCTTTGACGTCTACGCTGGCGATCAGATCCCGCCGGGGAAAAAGAGCCTGGCTTATGCGCTGACCTATCAGGATGAGAGCAGGACGCTGACGGACAAAAACGCCGCCAAGATTCGCAAGAAGATCATCGGCGCGGCGCGGCATCGGCTGAAGGCGGAGCTGCGTTCCTGATTGCGAAGGGAACGAGCGGCTCTAGTAACCCTTGGCGCGATCCAACTGATTGAGCAGCGGGCGGTTCTCGAGGTAACGGGTCAAGTTCTGCTTGAAGACGAGCGCCGCCTTGTCATGATAATCGCGCGTGAAGCCGGAAAAATGCGGCGTGATGATTACGTTGTCGAGATTCCATAGCGGGCTTGTATTCGGCAGCGGTTCTTCTTCGAAGACATCCAGCCCGGCGCCGCCGATTTGGCCCGAGGACAAGGCGGTGATCAGGGCCTTCTCATCGACGATGGCGCCCCGCGATACATTGATCAGCACTGCCGATTCCTTCATCGCCTCAAAGACTTCGTCGCCGATCAGATGCTCGGTGGCGGCGGTCTGCGGCGTCGTCACGACCAGGTAATCGCAGTCTTTCGCCATTGAAGCGACCGTTTCCGCCGGATAGATGCGATCAGGGATATCGCCGGTGGGGTCGCCCGTGCCTTCCATGGCGAAGGCGTTCACCTCGGCAGTATTGCTCAAGTCGCGCTTTGAAGCCAGCACGGTCATGCCCATATTCGCGCAGAGGCGCGCCAATTCGCGGCCGATGCTGCCATAGCCGACGATGCCGACCGTTCGCCGATCCATATCCACAGGCGTGAACAACTCATGCGGATGCTGGGGCCACTCGGCTCTGTTCTGCAATTCAAAAGCGGCGCGCATTTGGTAATTGAACATCAGCATCATCATCAGGCAGTAATGCGCCATATTGGTAGCGTGGATGCCGCTGGTGGAGGTCACAATGATATCTTCCGCCTGGACGATGCTGTGCCCCAGGGCCTGATTCATGCCAGCCGAATTCATCTGAATCCAGCGCAGCTTGGGCGCCTGTTCCGGCTCAGGATAGTAGCCAGTTGTATAGAGGACTTCGGTTCTGGCGATGACATCGGGCGGCGCCTGCGGGAAGTGGCGCTCGATATGCAGCCGCGGCGAAATCTCGCGCAATTCGTTCAGGATCTCATCGGAGAAGTCGATGGCGATGGTGACAAAAATGCGCTCAGGTTCAGACATGGGTCGGCTCCAACTGTCGCGGCAGCGTTTGCGCCGCCAAGCATGAGGTTAGCAGGTCGGCCGGCTGCGGTCAATGCGGTCGTGGTCTGGCAGGCGCCAGATCTATGCGATATTATAGCTATAGAAAGAACCGATGACGGTGGCGCCGCTGGAAGAGACGATAGCGGTTGCAGTATGCAGTATGCGGGAGGCGTCATGAGCGAATGGGAAGACATTACGATTGTTCGACACGATAAGAAGCAAAGTCAAGCTCCTACAGTTGATGATGTTGAACTGACCAAGCAAGTCTTAGTGCTGTCAGCTCTGCCCCCACCGCGATGGGCGGAGATCTGTACCGCCGCATTGGGGGGCACGCCCGGGAGATTAGGCAGGATGGCAGCGGTCAAAGGGCAGAATCTGGTTGTTTGGGGCGGCCCCAAAGTTTTTGACGAGCGCGACGCCGAGCACCTCAAGAAGCTAGTCAATTACAGCAACGATAAGTATCGCGAGATACTGGAACCCGCGGATCTCAGCGGCTTTGACATATTCGGTTAGCTGAGGGGGCGCCGCTATATGATAGATGGAAACCTCATCCTGGGCTTTGCCGGAGGATTGATCGCGGTACTGGGAGGCGTATGGACAGCTTACCGTTTGCTTGCGCACGCTATCCAAAGAGAGCTTGACAGTCATAGCGAGCGCATCGGCAACCTGGAGACGAGGGTCGACAGTCACAGCCGGGACGTGAACAACCGGCTAGACCGAGAAATGGCGCAGCGGCATCAAAATGAGATGGACGCGCAGGACGGGCGCGCCAGCTTGACTGCGCGAATCCAATTTCTTGAAGCTGAGCTTCGACGCCAGGCCAGCAGCCGACAGGACGATTAGACGACGCGGCAACAAGGGCGAGGACAACATGGGTTTACTGGAAGGCAAGATCGCGCTGATTTTCGGCGTCGCCAACAAGAACTCCATCGGCTGGGGCATCGCCCAAGCCTTGCAGCGCGAGGGCGCCACCATCGCGTTGAGCTACGCCATGGACAAGCTGGAACGGCGCGTACGGCCCCTGGGCGAGTCGATCGGCTGCGAATTATTCATCAAGGCTGATGTCGCCAACGCGGACGAGATGGACGCGGTTTTCGCGGCGGTGGAAGAGAAATATGGGGTGCTGGATGTGCTGGCGCATTCCGTCGCATTTGCCGAGCGCGACGCTCTTGGCGGGCGCTTCGTCGATTTGCGGCGCGAAGCCTTGCTCAGCGCGATTGACATCAGCGCCGTCAGTCTGATCGAGTTGACGCGGCGCGCCGAGCCGCTGATGAAGCACGGCGGCAGCATCATGAGCCTGACCTATAACGCGTCGCGCAAGGTTATCCCGAATTACAACGCGATGGCGATCGCCAAAGCGGCGCTGGAAGCGATTACGATGTACCTGGCGGCTGATATGGGGCGCAGCAAAATCCGCGTCAACGCCATCAGCGCTGGCGCCATCAAGACGCTTTCCGCCGGCGGGATCCGCGGCTTCCGCGATCTGCTCAAATACGCCGAGGTCACCTCGCCGATGAAGGAACTGGTGAGCCAGGATGATGTCGGCGATTTGGCGCTTTTCCTCGCCTCAGATCTCTCGCGGCGCATCACGGGCGAAGTCATTTATGTTGACGCCGGCTACAACATTATGGGATTCACCGATGTCGAAGCACTGTTGAGCGAGCGCCTGTAGCGGTTTTGTGGGGGGAGTGTTTCACTTGCCAAGGATAGGGATCATTCTTGTTGTTGTCGGCTTGCTGACTTTGTCTGTCAATGCGCAGGGGGATGACCAACTCGGTCCGCCCTGCGATAGCAAGGCAAGCGCCCATCGTAATGCTGTCGCGCAAGGCATGGAACTTTACGACGGCCTTCGCGCGATAAATCGCCTCGACCCAACCAATTACTTCGTCCAGCAGTTCAGGTTAAACGAAATGCCGGTTACCTGCGCCGAGGTGTCGGTTTGGACTCTTATCGGGGTAGCAATCCTGGAGGCGCTTCCTTTTGAGCTGGTAGGCACGCCGCTCGGGTTCGGCAACAGCGAAGATTTCGCGCCGCTGCTTGAGAAATGGCAGGCCTGGGCAACGCACTTCCTGTCCGAAACGAACGTCCTTTCCGAAGGGCTAAAGACACAATTCTGGCTGGGCAGCTTCAGCAATTACCAGGGGCGCGGCATTGAGGTCGGCTGCGAGAGTTACCTGCTCCCAGTCGATACGGGCTTGGCGCGCGGAAGCAACACGCTGGCGGAGCTTTCGCTGGCTTTGAGCGCCCTCTTTGATCCGGAACGGAATCATCCGGACCCCGATGTCGAGACCGAAGACTGGATCAAGCTGCTGGGCTTGTCGGTTGCTGGCATTCACATCGACGAGGGCACAGCGGAGATTACGTTGAGCGGGCGACTCATGGGCATCGGCACTTGCGGCGACGCCATCCTGGAGGCGCAGATCCTGCGAACCGTATTTCAATTTGCGGACATTAGACGCGCGAGGATTACAGACGGTGAAATGAACCTTCGGGAAGTCGTCGATATGAGCGATCGACTCAGTGAAGACGAACGCAGAGCTTACATCTACGAACGGAAGAATCTGGACTGGCTGCGGGGCTAGCTTGACGCGGTCTTAGTCCAGCGCGTTGGAGAGAATCGCCGCGAGCTCGGCATCGCTTTGGACGGCTTCGCGGCTGCCGCCATGCCGCACATGACGCAGCGCAAGCCAGGAAAGCAGCAAGCCACCTAGCCCTGCACAGAATACGGCGCCGTAAGCAAGCGCGTGATCGCCCGTGACAACCAACATGATATCGCGAACGATGCCGCCGCTGGCGACGCCCGCGCCCCGCGCCAAGGTCACGCAGAAGGTCCAGAACCCGAGGAAGGCGCCAGCGCTGCCCGCCGGGCTCAAGTCCATCATCAAGCCCAGCGTGCCGATATTCCAAACGCCAAGCCCGATGCCCAGCAGGATCAAGCCCGGTGTCACCAGCGGCCGGATTTCAGCGAGCGCTGAAGCGGCGAATACAAGGTAGCCCAGTATAAGAACCACTATGCCCGCTTGAGACAAATTGCTGTGGTTGAAGGCGGGCGAACGGCGCAGCAAGAAAAGAGAAGCGAAGGAGCCCAGAATCGACATGCTTCCCCAATAAGCGGCGAAGCGATTGGTGATATGCGCTTCCATGCCAAAGACCTGACCGGCAAAGGGCTCCAGAACCGTGTCTTGCAAGAAGGCGAAAGCCATAGACAGCGTGAGATAAAACAAAAAGAAGCGCATCGGCCGGCTGCGCCAAACGAGCGAGAGATCGCGGCGCAGGCTGGTGGCGCCTTCCGCCATAGACAACGTTTTACCGGGCGCGCGCCTTTCTTCGCCCAAGAGCGAAATAAACCAGATCAAGCTCAGCGCGATCGCGGTGACGATGAAGAGTGTCAAGACGGAGTCGGCGCTGAAGGCGATGGCGCCGCCGCTTTCCTCGTGCGGCAGCATGATGCTGAAGCTGATGCCGCCAACTGTGAAGCCCAGCAGCAGAAAAGTCCACACCAGCCCGACGGCGCGACCTCGCTGATGATCGGCCGCGCGGTCATAGATGAGCGCCAGGAAGGTGCTGCCCGAGATAGCGCCGCCCAGGCTGAATAGGAGGAAGGAGAAGATCAGCGCGATCCAAAGCGCCGCCGGCGTCTGATCCGGCAATCCAGTTCCCGCGCGCCGCACAAGCTCGGCTGTAGCAAAACCCAGCGTCAATGTGCTGATCGCCATCATCGCGCGGCCGAGCCAAATCCAGAATAAGCGCCTATAGCCGCCAATCGTATGCCTGTCCGAATAGCGCCCGGCGATGATGCCAATTGGCGCCAGGAAATAGCGCAAGCCAGTCAACAAGCCGACGAAAGTCGCGCTGAATCCAAGATCGGCGACCATGATGCGATTCCACACGCCGGTGGTCAAGACATCCGCCATGCCCGAACCCAGGTGGAACACGGCGATCTTGAGATTGCGACCGATAGATAGGTCGGGGTTCTTAGACTTTGCCATATACCTTTATAGAGAATTATGTAGATTTCAGAGCATTATTGTACAGGTTCGTTTCAATGCGTCAATGGCGAAACGAGAATCTTGCACAACTGTGATATACTGGGGTTTAGAGCGATTTACTTGGAAAGCGAGGTTCCGATGTTCCAACACCGACCCTTCAAGAAGATTGTTGTGCCGACCGATGGCTCGGCTTGGAGTGAACGCGCGCTGCCTTATGCGGTCGATTTCGGGCGCATCAGCGGCGGCGAGGTGATTTTGCTGCATATCTTTACGCCGCCGATGCATGAATTCGTGGATTCTTTGGCAATCGCGGGCGAGTATGAACTGGCGAACCGTATTCGGGAAGAGATCAAACAGCATCTGCTTGGGCTGCGCAACGAGGTGCGGGAACAAGGCATCGACTGCCGCCTGCATATCATCGACGCTGTTGGCGTGTCGCAGCACATCGTCGAGTATATCGAAGAGGAAGATGTGGACCTGGTCGTAATGACGACGCACGGTCACTCCGGTTTGGTGCGCCTGGTCTTCGGCAATGTCGCCAACAAAGTGATGCACGATGTTAATGTGCCCGTGCTGGTCATCCGGCCCGATCTTGAGTGACGGGTCCGCTGGATTGAGCTGGTCGGCGCCAGGCTCATTGTTGGCGAATTTCATCAAAGGGAGGCAGGCGCTTCGACACGCGAAAGCGAATCGCATCCACCGCCTGCCAGGCCTTTTCCACTTCATCTTTCGGCAAGTTCAATTCAGCAAAGTCTTCTTCATCAAGCAGCAACGTTCGCCCATCGGGATAGACAAAGACATCCAGGCATAAATCCTCGGCAGAGATTTGGCGCGGCTTGATGACAGGCGGCCGCGTGATATTGCAGTACCAGCCCTTCAGCGCCTTCGTTGCGCCATCCTCTACGCGAAAGATATTGAACCAGCGCTCGGCGTAGAACCACTCGCGGAAGCGATCGCCCCGGCGCAGCTTGATATATCCCAAATCGCGATCGGCAAAGCTGAAGACGGCGTCAATGCAGATGAAGCTGTCCGCGCGTTCGCGCAGCTTGCCCTCATAAGACAATTCGTATTCCCCGCGGGCATCAAGTTTGATGATGGTGAATGTGGTCATCAGGCGCGCCCGCTGGTGTGGACGAGCAACAGCAGCCCAGCGCGAATATCGACCCTTGCCGTATCGTTCAACATAACATTGCTGATGCCGCGCGCTGGACCCAGACGCAGCGATTCGTCCGCGAGCGGGTATTGCAGAGCGCCGGTGGTGATGCCTTCGGCGGCGGCGCCAAGAGGGATCAGCGAAACTGTATCGCCGCGCGCGCCCTCGAGCCGATGCGAGCCGGGCCGCAAGAGGCGGGCGGACTGGTCGCCAGCTACAATCTCAATGCGCATGTCGCTCAATTCGGGCAGCGTCAGCAAGAGGATATTGGCGAGAGCCTGATCGAAGCGCCCGCCCAGAGCGGCCAGGATAGTGATTGACGACGCGCCGATCCGCCGGCAATGGCGCAGCGCCAGCTCGAGATCAGTCTCGTCTTTCGTCTGCCGATGCTGAATGATTTCGGCGCCGGCCGCTTTGAATTGCGCGAGCTCCGCAGCGGTGAGCGAATCCATATCGCCGATGATAGTATGCGGCGTCAAGCCAAGCGCGCGGGCATGAAGGGCGCCGCCGTCGGCGCAGATGACCCGCGGCGATTCCTGCAAATTGAGCGCGCGGTCCAGCATTGCGCCGCGTTTTAGTTCGCCGTTGGCGAATAGAAGCGCCTGCACGTTTCACTGCCCTCGATACTGTGTTTCGGGCGACCCAATGGGCAGCCCCTGCGGACACGTTTCTGTCTGGGGCTGAATCTTACCATTGGCGCCGCCGGAGGCAAGTTGCTGTTGGGCGACGGGCGACCCAATGGGCAGCCCCTACATCGTCGCGCCGCGTTATGCTAGCCTATAGGCGCAACTGTCGTTCAGAAAGAGGACTGCGATGCCGGTTGACGCCATCAGTCTGGAAGTCTTCAAGAACCTCTTTGCCGCGGTCGCTGAAGAAATGGGGGTGACGCTGCGGCGCGCCAGCTTCAGCCCGAATATCCGCGAGCGCCTGGATTTTAGCTGCGCCGTGTTTGACGCCGAGGCGCGCATGATCGCGCAGGCGGCGCATATTCCGGTGCACCTGGGCAGCATGCCGGCGTCGGTGGCGGCGGCGGTGGCTGAATTCGAGGAGTTCTTCCCCGGCGATCTGGTGGCGCTCAACGACCCTTATCGCGGCGGGACCCATCTGCCCGATATCACCATGATTTCACCGATCTTCGCCGGTGGCGACCTGCGCTATTTCGTCGCCAGCCGCGCCCATCACGCCGATGTCGGCGGCATGACGCCGGGTTCAGCGCCTTTAAGCACGGAACTGTATCAAGAGGGCATCATCATTCCGCCGGTCAAGCTGCGGCTGAGCGGCTGGATGAACGACGGCGCCATGGACCTGATCGTGGCGAACAGCCGCAACCCGGCTGAGCGCGTGGGCGACCTGGAAGCGCAAATGGCAGCCCACCGCATCGGCGAGGAGCGGCTGCTTGACATGATGGTCGAGCATGGCGTCGAGACGACGATCGAGCACGCGGCCGCCTTGCTCGATTATTCGCGGCGCATGACACAGGCGATCATCGCCAGCATTCCCGATGGCGTCTATCGCTTCAGCGACGCGATGGAGGGCGATGGGCAAGCCGAGTTTGAGATACCGATTCAAGCGCAGGTCGAAGTGCGCGGCGAGGAAATGACCGTCGATTTCAGCGGCAGCGCGCCGCAGGCGCCTGGCAATGTCAATGCAGTGCCGGCGATCGTGCGCTCGGCGACTTGGTACTGCGTCCGCACTCTGGCGGAAGAAGACATCCCGGTCAATCACGGCTGCTTCCAGCCGGTCGATGTCATCACGCCGGCGGGCAGTTTTCTCAATCCGCGCTTCCCCGCGGCGGTGGTCGTCGGCAATACCGAGACGAGCCAGCGCATCGTGGATACCGTGCTGGGAGCGCTGGCGCAGGCGCTGCCCGAGCTTGTGCCGGCGGCTTCGCTGGGTACGATGAACAACTTCGCCGTCGGCGGCTTTGATGGCGAGCGGCAGTTCGTCTATTACGAAACGCTGGGGGGCGGGCACGGCGCCTCAAGCCAGGGCGATGGCTTGTCCGGGCGGCACTGCCACATGACCAATACGCTGAATACGCCGGTCGAAGCGTTGGAATACAGCCTGCCGATGCGCGTGCTGCGCTATCATCTGCGCGATGGCAGCGGCGGCGCGGGCCAGCATCGCGGCGGGGATGGCATCACGCGCGAGTACGAGCTGCTGGCGCCGGCGACGATCACGATTAATTCGGAGCGGCGTCTGCGGGCGCCCTACGGGATCAATGGCGGGGAGCCGGGGGCGCGCGGAGTCAACACCATTGTTTGCGGCGGCGTCGCGGCAATCGTCGGCGGGAAGCATTCAGCGCATATTCAGCCGGGCGACCGCGTGATCATTGAGACGCCGGGCGGCGGCGGCTGGGGCGGCAATTGATCACAAAGCCGTTTGCAGGGGCTAGCCATCGGCTCGCCCGCCTTTACGCAAAATCTGTAGGGGCGAGGCTTGTCTCGCCCTTCGATTTCCGCCACAAACGCATTGCTGGCAAATACGCGGGCGTCTCAGCAAGACGCCCCTACAGATGTTCTTTTGGGGCGGGGGTTGGAATAACAGCGGGCGACCCAAGAGCCGCCCCTGAAGTGACTTGCCCCGGATTGGTCTTAGCCGCCCGCCCCAATGACGTTGACCGGGATCTGCCGCGGCTTGACGTGATCGGCTTTGGGCAGCGTGATGCTGAGGACGCCATTCTCGAAGCTGGCTTCTACCGCGTCGCCATTGACAACGGTGGGGAAGCGCAGGCTGCGGCTGAACTTGCCAAAGCGCCGCTCGCGGATCAGCATCTTGCTATTCTCGTCGCGGTTCTCGGCCGCGCTCTCGGCGCTGACGGTCAGCGTGTCATCGTGAATGTTGACGCTGATGTCGTCCTGGCTGACGCCGGGCATGTTGGCGCGCACGATATAGGCGTCGGCTTGCTCCTCGACATCTAGCGCCAGGCTGAAGCCACGAGCTTCAAACTCGCCGCCGCTGGTCAGCCAAGGGCGAGCGTCGTTCAGCAGATCGTCAACCAGCCGGAAGTAGGGATTGCGTGTGCGGATCATCATGATCGTTCCTCCTGATTTTTTCGTGGGCGACCCGGTGGGTAGCCCCTACAATTGCCTGATTACTTGCGACAGTTTTATCCTACGCCGCCTGCGTAAGAGAAAAGAAAGCGCGTTATTAGATGCTTGATAGAGCCGCGTATGAGCAGCGTAAACGCCCGCGCGCATGCGCTGCGTTTTACATTCCGCGGGCTGGTGTTATGATGGAGCGCGTGATTCTGACGGACACATCTGCGAGGAAGAAGAATGCGAGCCGGTGTTGATATCGGCGGCACTTTCACTGACTTGGCGCTGAGCGACGGCGCCGGGCTGAAGATTCACAAGCTGCTAAGCAGCCCGGAGAATCCCGAGCGGTCGATGCTGGCCGGGCTGGAGACGATCACGCCGGGCGGGCTGGCGGCGCTGCGGCAGGTGGCGCATGGGTCGACAGTCGCCACCAACGCCATATTGGAGCGCAAAGGCGCGCGCGCCGCCCTGCTGACAACAGCCGGATTCCGCGACCTGCTCTTTATCGGCCGGCAGGATCGTCCAGCGCTTTATGACATACATCCGCGCATCCCGCCGCCGCTGATCCCGCGTGAACGCTGTTATGAAGTGCGGGAGCGGCTCGATTTCCGCGGCGAGATTCTGGCGCCCCTGGACACAGAGGCGCTTGATCACGCGCTGGACAAAGTTGCGGCCGATCAAGTTGATGCGGTCGCCGTCTGCCTGCTCTTCAGTTATGTCAATCCGGCGCACGAGCAGCGAGTCAAGCAGCGTATTCTGGAGCGCGGCATCGTGGAGGAAAGCTGGCAGGTGGTGCTGTCATCGGAGGCGCTGCCGGAATTTCGCGAGTATGAACGGGCGAGCACTATCGCGTTGGAGGCTTATGTGCGGCCCGTCATGTCGCGCTATATTGGCAAACTGGAGTCAGCGCTTCGCTCCGATGCGTCGCTGCGCATCATGAAGTCCGATGGCGGGGTGATGCGCGCGAGCCGCGTACGGCAGGGCGCCATCCACACCGCTCTCAGCGGACCGGCGGCCGGCGTGATGGGCGCCTTTCACCTGGCGAAGGCGGCTGGCTTCGACAAGATCATCACGCTGGATATGGGCGGGACATCGACCGATGTGGCGTTGATTGCCGGTCAGCCCGAACCGCGCCCGGAATCAGCGATCGATGGCTTGCCCACCCGCGTGCGCATGCTGGATATCGAAACGATCGGCGCCGGCGGGGGATCGCTGGCGCGCGTGGATGCCGGCGGCGCCTTGCGCGTAGGTCCGGAATCGGCCGGCGCCAAGCCGGGACCGGCTGTATACGGGCTGGGTGGCGATCAGGCGACCCTAAGCGATGCCAACGCGATCCTGGGCAGGCTGGATGCCGAGCATTTTCTGGGCGGGGCGATGGCGCTGGATTTGGCGGCGGGCGAACGAGCGCTGGCTGACTTGGCGCGGCGGATTGGCTTAACCACAATGGAGGCGGCGCAGGGCGTTGTCGATATCGCCAACGTTAACATCGACCGGGCGATTCGGCGCGTATCCGTCGCCCGCGGTTATGATCCGCGCGATTTCACGCTGGTGGCTTTTGGCGGCGCTGGACCGCTGCACGCTTGCGAGGCGGCGGCGCGGCTGGATATCCCGCGTGTGCTGGCGCCGGAAGCGCCCGGCGTGTTGTGCGCGCTCGGTCTGCTGATCGCCGATGTCGCCATTGATTACAGCCGCTCGGTCCTGCGCGCCGCGACAGACGAGGCGCTGCTGCAACTGCGAACTGCCGAGCGAGAATTGTTGGCGCTGGCGGAATCCGAGCTGCGCCGAGAAGGCATCGCCGAGCCCGATATGCGCTTCACCTCAACGCTGGACATGCGTTATGAGGGGCAGGCATACGAGCTGAATATCCGCTTTGATGAGCGAGCGGTCGAGGCTTTTCACGAAGCGCATGAGCGGACATACGGTCACGCCATCCGCTGGCGCAGCGTCGAGATCGTCAATTTACGCGTCGCCGGCAGCGGCGCGATCGAAAAGCCCGAGTTTGAGCAAGCGGAGCTAATTCCCCACCAAGCCGAACCGGTCGGCGAGAAGCCCTCGCCCAGCGGCGGCGCGATGACGCTGTATGAACGCGACGCGCTTCGCCCCGGGGCGTGCTTCAGCGGCGAGGCGCTCGTCTTCCAAATGGACAGCACCACCTACGCGCCCGCCGGTTGGAGCGCGCGCGTCGATGGTTTCCGCAATCTGCTGCTTGAGCGCGAGTGAGGCTTAGTCGATGGCGGCCATCGCTTCAATCTCCACCGCCATATTAAATGGCAGCGACCCCATGCCCACCGCCGAGCGCGAATGGGCGCCGCGGTCGGGCCCGTAGAGCGCGAGGATCAAATCGGAACAGCCGTTGATGACGGCCGGCTGCTGGGCGAAGTCGGGCGCGCAGTTGACCATGCCATGCAGGCGCAGCCAGGCGCTGACGCGATCCAAATCGCCGAGCGCGCGCTTGAGGCTGCCGAGCATCGATAGCGCCACCAGCTTCGCCGCCTCGTATCCTTGCTCAACCGTGACATCGGCGCCGACTTTTCCCAAGGGACCAGCCACTGTGCCATCGGCCTTCTGCGGTCCATGCCCGGAGATGTAGGCGATGCCCGCGTGAATCCGCACAAATGAAAACGGCAGCATTACGCCGGGCGGCGCCTTGACCGCTGGCGGCAATATCAAGCCCATTTCATCCAATCTGCCTTCAATTTCCATCGCCTGCCCTCCTCCCTTCAATTGAGTACAACTTACCATAACGCCGCGCCGCGCGCACGGCTGAAGGAGAATCGGGCTAAAATGGAGCGTGTCCCTTCAGACGCGGAATCGTGAAGACCATGAGCGTGCAGAGCGACTTGCGGCAAGCAATTGAGCTGATGCAAGATGGCAAGGTCGAGACGGCGGTCGCCCGGCTGAATCGCCTGGTCGGCGACGGCGCGTTGGATGACAAGGGGCGGGCGGCCGCTTATGTTTGGCTGGCGGAGGCGCGCCAGGAAAGCGCCTTCAAGATTCGCTGCCTGGAGCAGGCGCTGGCGCACGACCCGCATAATCGGCAAATCCGTCAGGGATTAAATCAACTGTTGGCGGCGCGGCCGCAACCAGGTCAACTGCCGGCGATGGGTAAAGCGCGCGCCCAACTGGCTGAAACGCCGCCGGTCATCGGCATCGTCGGCGGCTTGAACGGACCTGCGAGCGGCATTTTCATCCACAGCGCCGGCTTGATCGCCACCACCAGCTACGCGATTGGCGGCGCCGAGCAGGTGACGGTGATGCTGGATGGCGAGCGGCAGCTGACCGGCACGATCCTCAGGCGCTTTCCCGCGCATGACCTGGCGCTGATCGAAACATCGCTGCGACCGGCGCGCAAATTGTCGGTCGCGCCGCCATCAATGATTGGCGAAGACTCGACCTTCATCGCCCTGGGATACGGTGGAGCGCGGCTGCGTGGCGCTGTTGCTCGGCTCAATCGCCGGGGCGCGCGCCAGTGGCTGCGGACGACAATTCCGCCAAGCCAAATGCCGGACGCGGGCGGCAATCCACTCTATGACGACAACCGGCAGCTGTTGGGTCTGCTAACGCGCAATGTTGACGGCGCTGGCAACGCGCTCGCGGCAAAGATCTCACATGTCGCCGCCCTGGCCGACCAACTGCTTCGCGACCGCCAGTTGAGGCCCGATGCCAAGTATTGCCGCGCCTGCGGCTCGCTCACCCGGGCGCGGCTGTATGGCGGTCTTCACTGCGAGACCTGTGGCGCGGCGCAAGCAATCGATCGCGCGGAGGCGGCGCTCCCGCCCCAGGTCGACAAACTTACGGCGCTTTACGGGGAGAGCGCCAGGCGACCATGCGGGCACTGTGGCGCGCGAGTCGGCGATTATGAAGGCCGCTGTCTGCGCTGCGGGCACAGCATCGCGAGCGGGGCAGTCGCGGAGTCATAGGCATTATGGGACGACTGTTTGGGCGCGGCGAAAAGAAGCCGCTTGAGCCTGCTGACGAACAATTCGATCTTTCGCTACGGGCGGTAGAAGGCATCCTGGAGGCAATCGGCGTCGATCCGCAATCGGCGCGGATGGAAGTGGAGCGCGGCTACGGCTGGAACTTCCAGCGCGGCTCGGCGTTAATTGAAGTGTATCTGACGCCGGAGGAACAGGGCTACCTGCAAGTGCTGTCGCCGATCATGCATCTGCCATCAAGCAATTTGCTGGCGCTGTATCGGCGGCTGCTGGAGTTGAACTTGCAGCTGACCAACGCGGCGCTCGGCGTTCATGAGGATGTGGTCTATCTCTATCATGAGCGGCTGCTGGCGGGCCTGGATGCGGGGGAGGCGGACGCGATCATCCGGCGGCTGGCGCAGTACGCCGATGAGCTGGATGATACGCTTTCGGAGGAGTTCGGCGGGCGGATGTATGGGCGGGGGTGATTACTATATTTGCCATGCTAGCCTACGTTTTGCATACGTTAAACACATATTCGACCACCTCTCGCGCGTGAGCAAAATAGCCTTCAAGGTCTCGCAATGAAATGTCTGAGTCCCCTCCGTGAGCGATTTCGTTGCGGTTTAGAACTATAGCTTTGAGCGAGTCGCCGTGATCCGTAGTAATCTGCGTTTTCAGACCTTCGCTCCACTGTCGATCGAAAGTTCCAATTAGCTCAATAATGTTATCACGTCGAAGCCTTAAGTTGCGCAATTGGGAGTTTACATAATTGAAGGTTTGCGTATCGCTTGTTTTGGACCTAACATGTTCCTTTAGAATCGTCTTGATGGCTGATTCAATGTATCCGAAAGTACGAATACAAAGGTACGAGACGAATCCCGATTTTGCCTCTTCGTCAAGGTCATCCAAGTCTTGCATTTGCTTCGCTTGTGTAAAAAGGTACTGAAGTTTCTCTTCGTGTCGGACTATATCAAGATGCATATGTCACTTTACATCCTCAAAGGCTTCCGTCGCGAGCTGTATACGAGTTCTCACCCGGTCCTCATCAGATGTTCGGTACCCAATTGCCGTCTTGAACTCTTCACTTTCTAGCAATTTACCAAACTCTGCTTCCATGTTTGACTTAATTGGCCCCTTCTCCAATCTACGGCCAACTCCTACCATAACTGAATCGAAGAGCGCCGCATTAACAGCGCGCGTCGGCTTGAAAGCACGATGTCCAATTTGCTCCAGCACCGTTCTGATCGTAATTGCAAAGAGATCCTCTAGCCGGTTTACCGAGTATTTCTGAAGCTTGCGATTCGCAGTCATAAATTCGTTCATGAATCCCTTCATCGGACGCTCATAGTGGCTAGAGTTGAAGTACAATGCAAAGAATCTAAGTATAAGTTCTTCGTCACGCCTGCGCTTGTGTTCTCTGCCAAACAGTTCGCGCCAAGCCTCGTTCTTGTTGAGTACAACAAGTAGATCACAGAACGGTCCGCGGAAACTCGCCGCTCTAATCTCTTGTGCCGAAAGAGGTGTAGCATTTGCGTTTAATCTCTGAAAGATCTCATATTGGCTGGAGCCGCCGTCATTGGGTTCATCCTGTTTGATGATTGTCGCGTGAATAATTGAGTCATCTAAGATTGCACTCTGTTCGTGTGTCAAGTCTCGATATCTCAAGCCTTCAAAATGCTCTCTAACGCCAACAAGCGCAAATTCCCTTTTGTCGAACACGCCGTCGTAATAGCGTCGCAAGGTTTCCAATCTCTGATGTCCGTCTATTACCATTTGCACGTGGCTACCGTGCTCCCGGTAAAGAAATATGCCTGGAATGGGCAACCTCAGCAGCAATGATTCTATGAATTTAGAGGCACGTCGTATGGGCCATACATAGGCTCTCTGGAATTCGGGGCGGCGAATTGTTTTCTTTTTCAGCCTCCGAACGATACCGTCAACATCGTAGTCTATACCGAAGCTAGTTATCCTGTACTCTGAAACATCTACCGGCTCTTCATTATCGTCGGCATTTTCTATATCTTCGTCTTCGTATTCGACTGGTTCTTCCAATGTCTTTACGACTTCGCCTGCAATCATAATCCACCTCCTAGACGACAGGTCCGCAAATGCAAAGGCAGTATAGCATACTGGAAGAACATTTGAACTGTACAGACTCTCTTGCCTACCGCGCTATTCTATTCAACATCGATTAGCCGCCGCGTCATCGGCGCAGATTGAAGAGAGTGTAGCCCAGATTGGAGAATACGACGAAGCTAAACCAGCAGGTACTCCGCTTCGCTGCAAACCCGCAGCGTCCCGGCCAACTCGTGACCGAGGAAATGCGTCTGACCATCGACTTGCAGCTGCAGGGGACCCTTGAAGGGCGCGCGCATCACCAGGCGGAAGCGCTTGCCCGGCTCAAGGCGCAATTCGCTGAAGTAGCGCAGCTTGTGGGAGTCGTGGGTGTGCACGCGGCTGATGACGTAGTCGCGCTCGACCGCCACATCCGACAGCGGATAATCGATGACGCGCGACATCGCGCCGTCGGCGGTCGGGATCGGTTCGCCATGCGGGCAGCGCTTGGGGTAACCGCTCATCTCATCCATCTTGTCCACCAGGACATCGCTGACGACCAAGCCCAAGTCATCGGCGTCATCGTGGACTTCGTGCCAGCCGAAACCCATGACATCGACAAGGAAGCGCTCCACCAGCCGGTGACGGCGGATATTGGCGAGCGCCTCGCGCTTTCCCGCTTCGGTCAGGCGGATGCCGCGGTAAGGCTCGTGGTCGAGATAGCCGGCGTTTTTCAATCGCTGAACCATGCGGGTGACGGCGGGCGCCGAGACATGCATTTCTTCCGCTAAGGCAGAGGTGGAGACGTAGGGACTTTCCGGCTGGTAGTAAGCAATGCGAAAGGCTTCCGCCAGATATTCCTGCATGGAGTCGGTCGCGGTCATGTCTCTCTCTATCCACCGCAACGGCAAATTGGACGTCCCCATCAAATATAAACCGATTCACCGGCGCTTCGCAAGCGTAAACTTGGCATTTGGCGACGGTATATCGAAGTCGGCGGAAACATAACTTTAGCACCGAGTACACCGAGAAATAATGATGGCGCCGAGAAAGTTGAGCGGGATATGACCAGCGCTTTGCATTCTGCCATGATGAAGGGCATTGGCAGCGCGCTTTTGTCAGGGCTTGAAGCCGAGCGATTCAAGCAGCGCCTCAAGCTGACGCAGCAACGCCGCCTGCGCGCCGTCGTTAATCAGCGTATGGTCGGCCATTGCGATCGGGCCGCCTTTTTCCAGCGCCTCGATTTCTTGGATGTCGCGTTCGTAGGCCTCGCGCGCGGTCAATGGGCGCTCGGGGCGAGCCGACAGCCGCTGATAGCGCAGCTTGCGGGGCGCGGCTACCGCGACGAGAAGCAGCGGCGCCCCCAGCTCTGCCAGGAGCAGCTTGTACTCGCTGAAGCTGTATAAGCCGTCGATGATGATGCTCTGATGTCGCGTTAGCGCGTCCTTCAAGGCCGGCAGCGAGACGACCGCCATTGCCGCCATGCCATGTCGGGCGCGCAGTTCCTCGCGCGCAATGCGCTCATTGCCTGGATTGACTTCCAAGCCCCGCGCTCGCACTTCATCGACGACGACCGCGCCGAAGCGCAAGGTGTAATAACCGCGAGCGCGCAGATGTTCGGCGCAGACGGTCTTGCCCGCGCCCGGCATGCCGACCAGCGCCAGCGCTCTGGAGCCTTCATTTGCTTTCGCCATCCGTCCTCGCCTCAGCATTAAAGGGCGACGCGCCGAATTATACCGTCAGCGCCCGCGGCAACCTAGTTGGGATCGGGCGCGAGACCTGATAAACGGGATAGTGTATATGAGGCAAGCGCCGGACGCGGGAGGACGCCAATGAAGGAATGCATGAGCTGCGCGCTGATGCAAAAGCGGGACGCTGGCGAAGCGCCACCCTGGGACAGCATCTATCGCAGCGAATATTGGGATGCCGCGCACGCTTACAACACCTCATATCTCGGCTGGCTGGTACTGGTGGCGCGGCGGCATATCGAATCGCTGGACGAGCTGACCCCCGCTGAAGCGGCCGATCTGGGCGCGCTGCTTCGCGAGCTTTCCCTGGCGCTGAAAAAGCATACCGGCTGCCTGAAGACCTACATCATGCAATTCGCCGAATCGGATGAGCATCCGCACGTGCATTTTCACATCGTGCCGCGCATGCCCGAGCAAGCGCCCGACGACATCGCTTACCGGGTGATGCGCCACCTGGGCCTGCCAGTAAGCGAGCGCTGCAGCGAAGACGACATGAATGCGCTGGCTTTGGCGATTCGGGCAGAGCTTGAAGCGATGCGGCATTAACTATATCCGACTCGCCGCCGCCGGCGCGGCAAGAAGCGCTCAGCGCCGCCCGGTGATGCCCCCTCATCAAACGCGCTTGACCCGGCTTGGACGCGTTTGCCTCTGTAGTCTCGGTCTGCTATCTTTGTGACTGACAGATCAGGCGGGGAATCGGTCGACTGACAGTCCGTGTCGGCGGTCTGCGTCGGCGCGCCCAGGGGCTCGCCCTTGCCGCCTTCCTAATACAGAGGTGATCCGTGCCGGTTAAGCTGCATGTCGATGAAATCTCGCTGAATTTCGGCGGCATACAGGCTTTGGATGCGGTCGAATTCAAGATCAATTCGGGTGAGATCTTCGCCGTGATCGGACCGAATGGCGCCGGCAAGACCAGCCTCATCAACAGCATCAACGGCTTTTACAGTCCTCAGCGGGGACGCATCTTATTTGAAGATACAGACATTTCCCACTTGCCGCCGTATCAACGGGCGAAGCTGGGCATATCCCGCACCTTCCAGAACATCGCGCTCTACACCAACGCCACCGTGCTCGACAACCTTATGGCGGCGCGGCATATCCACATGAAGACAAACATGCTGGCGGGCGCCCTCTTTTGGGGTCCGGCGCAGCGAGAGGAAATCGCTCATCGGCGGCGGGTCGAAGAGATCATCGACTTCCTGGAGCTGGAGCCTATCCGCAAGTCGATCGTCGGCACGCTCAGTTACGGCTTGCGCAAACGGGTTGAGCTGGGTCGGGCGCTGGCGCTGGAGCCGACGCTGCTGCTGCTGGACGAGCCGATGGCCGGCATGAATATCGAAGAGAAAGAGGATATGGCGCGCTACATCCTCGATATTCATGAGCTTCAGGGCACAACGATCATGCTGATTGAGCACGACATCGGCTTGGTCATGGATATCTCACACCGCATCGCCGTCATTGATTTCGGCCTCAAGATCGGTGAAGGCGCGCCCGCCGAGATTAGCCGCAACCAAGCGGTCATTGATGCCTACCTGGGCGAGGGCGAGCATTGAGATGGCTCTGTCTTCGGCGCAGCCGCAGCCTATCCCTTATCGCCAGGCGACGCCGGGCAAGGTCTACACATCGCTGTTGGATAAGCAGATCAGACCCTTGCGCCCCGAAGAGAACACGCTCTCCAAAGCCTTCCTGCGGCGCGTCGGCGAATTGGGCGCAGAAGTGGCGCAGCGCAAGAAGCGTTACGGCATCTGGCAGGAATACAGCTGGCGCGAGCTTTATGAGCAAGTGGTCGATTTCGGCAATGGTCTGCTCGAGCTGGGCTTGAGCGCGGGCGATACGCTGGTCATCATCGGCGAGAACGACCCGGAGATGTACTGGGCGCAGATCGCGGCGCACGCCCTGCACTGCAAGACCTGCTGCGTCTTCAGCGATGCCAGCCCCCAGGATATTCATTATGTGATTCATTCGGTGGACGCCACCATCGTCTGCGCCCACGATCAGGAGCAGGTCGACAAGATGCTGGAGCTCAGAGCGCGCCTGCCGCAGATTCTCAAGGTCGTCTATTGGGAAGAGCGCGGCATGTGGTCTTACGAAGACGACGACTGGCTGGCGAGCTTCGGCGCTGTGCAGGCGCTTGGCGCCGCCTATCGCCTAGCGCAGCCGGGGCGTTTCGACGAGATGGCGCTTTCGACTGAGCCCGGCGACACGATCATCCTCAGCATGACCTCAGGCACGACCAGCCTGCCCAAATTCGCCGAGGTCACGCATCACCAACTCGTCTACGGGCACGCGCTCAACGATGAATATGTCGACTCGCGGCGGGAAGACAACTGGCTGTCTTTCAGCCCCATGGCTTGGCTGGCGGAGCAGGCTTTTGGCTTCGCCAGCCATCTGCTGAATGGCGTGCAAGTGAACTTCCCCGAGGGCCCCGAGACGGTGCCGACCGATATGCGCGAGATTGCGCCGGCCGGTTTGCTCTTCCCCAGCCGCGTCTGGGAGAATCTGGCGCGCGTTGTACAATTCCGCATCAACGACAGCAGTCCGCTAAATCGCCTGATGTACCGCCTCTTTATGCCAATCGCCTACCGCGCCATCGATTTGGAAGATGAGCACCGCGCGATTCCGCCGCCGCTGCGCCTGCTGCGCTGGTTGGGCGAATACGCCATCTTTGAGCCCCTGCGCGACAAGCTGGGCTTGACGCGGGCGCGCAATGTGCTGACCGCCGGCGCCATGCTGAGCGCCGATATCATCCGCTTCTTCCGCGCCATTGGCATTGAATTGCGCCAGTTATACGGTTCGACCGAGACCATAGGCACGGTGCATCTGCGCGGCGATGTTCGCTTCGAGACCGTCGGCGTGATCGTGCCGGGCGTCGAGATCAAGATCGCGGAGAATCAAGAAATCCTCATCCGCACCAAGGCGCGCTTCAAAGGCTATTACAAGCAGCCGGATAAAACCGGTGAAGCGCTCGATGTTGAAGGCTGGTATTACACCGGCGACGCGGGCCACATGGACGAAAAGACAGGCCATCTGATCTACCTGGAGCGCGTCAAGGATCTGATTGAATTGGCGACCGGCGAGAAATTCAGCCCGCAATATATTGAAGGGCGCGCGAAATTCAGCCCCTACGTGCAAGACATGATGACGATCGGCGGGGCGGATATGGACTTCGTCTCGGCGATTATTGTGATCGACTTTCAGAATGTCTCGCGCTGGGCGGAGAAACGGGGCATCGCTTTCACCACCTATGTCGATTTGTCGCAGCGGGAAGAAGTCTATGAGATCATCCGCGGCGAGCTGCGGGCGATCAACAATTCGCTGCCAGCTTATTCGCAGGTCAAGCGCTTTGTCATCCTGCATAAGGAATTCGACGCCGATGAAGCTGAACTGACGCGGACGCGCAAGCTGCGGCGGGGCGCCCTGCAAGCGAAGTATCGCGAGCTGCTGGAGGCGATCTATGGCAGGCGGCGGCAGGTGCGTGTCAGCGCCGAGGTGAAGTACCGCGATGGGCGCGCCGGCACAGTGGAGACGGAGCTGAGAGTGGCCGATGTTTGATTTCACCACCGCGCCTTATTTTACAAATGATGGTAGGGGCCTTTAGCTGCATCGCCCGCCAGGACGCCGCCAATGAGCGAATTCATCTATCGCAATAAACAGCAACTGACTTGGGCGCTGTACGCCGTCGCAACGGTATTGCTCGTGCTATTCATTGGCGATCAACTGGCGGGGAAGAAAGCGGCGCGCATCGCGCAGACCTTGATCTCGGGCTTGCTGGTTGGCGGCGTCTACGGACTGGTGGCGCTGGGCATCGTGGTCATCAACAAGGCGTCGGGCGTCTTCAACTTCGCGCACGGCTGGATGATGGTCGTCGGGGGGATGATCTTTTGGAGCTTTTTCACCGTCAGCGAAATATCGCTCGCGGGCGCCGGCTTGCTGTCAGCGGCGACCATGCTGATGATCATGACGACGGTCAGCTATCGGGACCTGCTCAAGCAGCGCAACCTGGCGATCACGGCTGGCGGCGCGCTTGCACTAACCGCGCTGATGACGGTCGGCGGCATTGAATTGCGCTGGCTGCACGCGCTTGCCGGGACTTTCGCCGGCGCCATTTTGACCGGGCTGGCGGTGGAGCGTTTCACTATTCGGCCGCTGATTGGGCAGCCCTTATTCACCGCCGTGCTGATGACGCTGGCGGTGGCTGAAGTGCTGCACGGCGTGACGCAGATCGCCTGGGGCACGGTTGAGCTGAACCTGCCGGTATTTGTCAATCCACAGACGAACAGCCGCTTCAAACCGATTCGACTGGAGGCATTTAGAGAAGCGCTTGATGGCATCGCCATCATCCGCGTCGAGTTGGTCATCGCCTTTGTACTGGCGCTGCTCGCCTTCATCGGTTTCATCCTCTTCTTTCGTTATACCAGCGTGGGGCTGGCGATGCGGGCGACCTCGGAAGATCAACAGCTGGCGCAATCGGTGGGTTTGCGCGTCCGCGTGATTCTGGCGATCACCTGGGCGGTGGCCGCCTTCCTGGCGAGCATCGCCGGGGTCTTGCAAGGCGGCGCGGTTGGCTTGTCGCTGAACATCAGCTTCGTTGCGCTGCGCGTTTTCCCGGCGGTGCTGCTTGGCGGGCTGGAGTCGATCACGGGCGCATTGGCAGGCGGCATCATCATCGGCATCGTCGAGCAGTTTGGCACGCTGCTCAATTCTTCGGAGCAGGTTGGCACCAACCTGGCGCCCTACGCCGTCTTGATGCTGGTGCTGGTCATCCGGCCCGACGGCTTGTTTGGTCAGAAGCGCATTGAGCGAATCTAGCAGGAAACAGAGCGGACATGGCCAACATCAATCCGGCGGGCGTATTCGATACGACATACGAAGAGGATATGTTGATCGATCGCACGCGGCGCGACAAACTGTGGAAGAATCTCGCCTTTCTGGCGCTGCTGCTTCTGCCGCTGTTTTCGGTTTCGGGTCCGCTGGGCTTGAAGCTAATCAGCGACCAGTATGTTGGTTTGATCGCGCGCGTATCGATCTTCGTCATCGCGGTCCAGGGCTTGAATCTGCTGGTCGGCTATACCGGGCAGATGTCGCTGGGGCATGCCGCCTTCATGGCAATAGGCGCTTATGGCTCGGCGATTATGGCGCGCGAGCTGGGCTTCAGCTTCTGGGCGGCGCTGCCGGCGAGCGCTCTGCTGACCGGCTTGATCGGCTTGCTCTTCGGTTTGCCATCGCTGCGCGTCAAGGGATTCTATTTGGCGATGGCGACGCTGGCGGCGCAATTCATTATCCCCTGGGCGCTGCGCTATCCCCTGGAGGATTTAACCGGCGGTACGCGCCCGTTGAGCGTCCCGGCGCCAATTATCGGACCCTTCTTGCCTTACGCTGATGACGCCATCAGCGATGACGCGCCGCTGATATTCGAGGCCGGCGATCGCTATTTCGTCGATGTAATTTCCCTGCGATTCGCTCAGATCGAGGGCGCCTACCCCGCCATCGAATTGGTCAACCCCGGCGGCTTGGTTGTGCCAGCCGGCGATGTCAATATGACCATCCACGAAGACGCCGAGGGCAATACAACCGGGATTTCGTACATCGCCAGCAAAGCCGGCGAGTATCGCGTCGCCGTCATCGCGGACGGCTCGACTACAAGTTTCGCAGCGCAGGTCAGCCGCAGCAAGGCGCTAAGCTTCGCCAGTGATATCGCCATGTATTATCTTATCGTGCCGCTGGCGGCGCTGCTGATGTTCCTGGCGCGCAATATCATCCGGACGCGGACGGGGCGCGCCTTCATTTCCGTGCGCGACAACGACCTGGCAGCCGAATTGCTGGGCATCAATGTCTTCATCACCAAGCTGCGCGCCTTCTTCTTGAGCGCGGTTTATGCCGGAATCGCCGGCTGTCTGCTGGCTTTCGAGCGAAACAGCCTGTCGCTGGATATGTTTCAGCTTGACGTCTCGATCGAGATGCTGGCGATGCTGATCATCGGCGGCGCCGGCTTCCCGCTGGGGGCGATGTTCGGCGTCACCTTCATTCGGCTGCTGCAAGAGGCGGCGATTCCGATGCTGCGCCCATGGCTGGCGGATCTGCTGCCCCGAGTCTTCCCTTTCATCGATGCGGTCAATATCACCAGCGCGATCAACCCGATACTCTTCGGCGGCGCCCTGATCATCTTTCTGGTGCTGGAGCCGCGCGGCATCGCCCACCGCTGGGAGGTTTTCAAGGTCGCCTGGAAGCTCCGCCCTTATTCCTATTAGTTGCCAAGCGAGCGCGATTGGCATAAGCTAAGGACAGTGGAACGCGCGGAAGACCTTGGATTTGCTGCATCTAATTGATATGGAAGGAAAATGGACATGAAGAAGCATGGCATATTACTTGCGCTTCTGCTCGTCATCGGCGGCGCCCTGCCGAGCCTGGCGCAGGACATGATGGACTACCCGGCGGACATGAGCGAGTGCGAAGTCGATTTGAGCGGCGAGACAATCAATATCTTTCACTTTGGCGATTTGAGCGGACCCTACGCCTTTATCACCCAGCCGATCGTTTCCGCGTTAACGGATGCGGTGGCGTACTGGAATGGCCGCGGCGGCGTTTGCGGCGCGGAATTGGCGCAGGTCTATGAAGACACCGGCGGCAGCCGAGAAGCGGCGCAAAGCGCCTATGACCGCTTCACAAGCGCCTACGGCGACGAGCTCGACCTCCTGCTCCTCTACAGCTCCGATGATGGCGAATTGCTGCGCGAGCAACTGGCCGAAGACGAGATCGTCTCCTTCATATCGGCCGGTTCGATCGCGAGCCTGTACGGCGAAGATGGGCAGACGCCCGGTTGGCTCTTCGCCAGCAATCCGCTCTATATCAATCAGTTCGGTTTCTTCTGTCAGTTTGTCGCTGCCAGCCCCGAGCTTTTCCCCGACCCCGTCATTGGATTCGTCACTTGGCCAAACGCTTTTGGCCGGTCGGGCACGGAGCCAGCGGCGCGCGAATACTGCGGCGGGCTCGGCGTAGAGGTGCTGGCGGAACCGCAGTTCTTCCTGCCGACCGATACCGACATCCTGACGCAGGTGCAAAACGCCATCGATGGCGGCGCGAATATCATTTACACCAACTCGCTGGCGTCTGGCCCCGCCTTGATCGCCAGCGCCCTGGTCGACCTGGGCTTGGAAGAGGAGATCACGCTGGCGGGCGTCAACTGGGTGATGGATACGACGGTCGGCCTCCTTGGGCAGCGCGTCTTGAAGTCCAATGGCTTGCCGGCGGTGGATGGCATGCTCGGCTCGATGCCATTCCGCTGGTGGACGGAGCAGGACAACCCAGCCGTGCAGTTCGTCACGCAGCAATTCGCCGCCAACAACCGTTCTCTCCCCGAGCAAAACATCGCCTATCTCTTAACCTGGGGCGCGGTTGATTCGATCCTGGAAGCCACCATCCGCACGGTAAATCGAACCGGCAGCCTGGAAGCGGTTACGGGCGCCGAGATCAAATCGACGATGCAGAGCATGGATTACGCCGTGTTGGGCGGCTTGATGCAGCACCGATACGAAGATGGCATGCGCGACGCCACGATGAATCGCATTGCCGTGCTGAAGTACGCGAATACGACGATGACAGGCCCAGCCACCGGGCCGGACGATGCGCTGCTGATAGACGATGGCGCCGGCGGCAAGCTCTTCCTGCCGCTCGTCGTACCCTTGAGCGACTTCATGGAAGTGCCGCAATTGCGCGGGCAATAAGCCCCGCCATATAGGGTAATTGTAGGGGCGACCCTTGGGCCGCCCGCGAGCAATCCATGGCCGCCGAGGTAAAACGACAAGAAATCACCACCACGCGCGCGCTCTCGGTCAGCAACATCGAGGTGGTCTACAACAGCGTTATCTTGGTGCTGCGCGGCATCACGCTCGAAGTTAAGCCGGGGGTGGTGGTGTCGCTGCTGGGACCTAACGGCGCCGGCAAATCGACCACGCTGAAGGCGATCAGCGGCTTGCTGAAAGCCGAGTTGGGCGAGGTCACGCGCGGGCAGATCCTTTGGGGCGAGGAACGCCTCGATGGCTTGGCCGCTGAAGATGTCGTGCGCCGGGGCTTGGTGCAGGTGATTGAAGGGCGGCTGCTTTTTCGGCACTTGACCGTGGAAGAAAACTTGCGCATCGGCGGCATGGTCTATCAAGGCGGGCGACAGATCCGTGACGACCTGGAGCGCGTCTATCATTATTTCCCGCCTTTGGCGAAGCTGTCGCGGCGGGTGAGCGGTTATCTTTCCGGCGGCGAGGGGCAGATGCTGGTCATCGGCCGCGCGATGATGGCGCATCCGCAGATTCTGATGCTGGATGAGCCTTCGCTGGGTCTGGCGCCGATGCTGGTGCATGAAATCTTCGATATCATCGGCGAGATCAATCGGCAGGAGGGCATGTCGGTATTGATCGTCGAGCAGAACGCGCGCGCCGCGTTAGCGCTGGCTGATTACGCCTATGTGATGGAAGACGGGCGCATCGTGCTTGATGGACCGGCGGCGCAGCTGCGGGAAAACGAAGACATCAAGGAGTTTTATCTGGGGCTGAACCAAGCCGGCGGGCGCAAGAACTACCGCGAGGTCAAGCATTACAAACGGCGCAAACGCTGGCTGGGCTAGCGCCAAAAGTCCTAACACGGTTTGTAGGGGCTACCTAGTAGGTCGCCCGCGTTCATCGAGATTGCAGGGGCGAGTCATTGGGTTGCCCGTTTGGCAACCACGATTACGGGAGATCAATTGTGACCGAC
Organism: Anaerolineae bacterium; assembly: GCA_022820125.1. Lineage (GTDB taxonomy): Bacteria > Chloroflexota > Anaerolineae > Aggregatilineales > Phototrophicaceae > UBA6055. Next base: position 86,127 of record JAJEGA010000053.1, read on the forward strand.
ATCGACCAACGCATTCGCGACCTGGCGCAATACGCCTACGAGCGCGCGCCGGCGATACGGAAGCTGCTTGATGAGGCGAGCTTGGCGCCCGCCGATATCCAAGGCGTGGACGACCTGGCGAAGATACCTGTCTTAAGCAAGGACTCGCTGGTGGAGATTCATCGGGAGAACCCGCCCTTTGGCGGCTTCCTCACGATCGACCCCGACGATCTGCCGCGAATCTACATCTCGCCCGGTCCAATCTACGATCCGCAGCCGCCGCCCGATGACCCGGAAGCGCTGCTGGCACCTTTCGAATATATCGGCATCGGACGGGGCGACCGTGTGCTCAATACCTTTATGTATCACCTGACGCCGGCCGGCATCCTGCTGGACGAAGCGATCCGCGCTTGCGGAGCCACGGTGATCCCGACTGGTCCCGGCAATACCGAACTTCAAATTATGATGATGATGACGCTGGGCGCGAGCGCTTTCGTGGGCCAGCCGAGTTACTTGATGACCCTGCTGGACAAAGCGGCTGAGATGGGCATGGGCGTCGGCGCCGTTCCCTTGAAGAAGGCGCTGTTCTCGGCTGAGCCCTATACGCCCAGCCAGCGGGCGCGTTTTGAAGGCGAATACGGCATGAAGACAACTTCGGCTTATGGCACAGCCGATCTGGGATTCATCGGTTATACGCGCGCGGGCTTGACCGGCTTCTGCATTATGCCCGACATTCACTTGCAGATTTGCGATCCGGAGACGGGCTCGCCCTTGCCCGCTGGCGAAACGGGCGAGATCGTGGCAACCACGCTGAACAAGTCTTACCCGCTGATCCGCTTCGGAACTGGTGATTTGGGCGCGCTGGCGCCAAAGCCGGCTCCGCCATGCGAGAGCCAGCAGCTGCTGGGGCTATTCGGGCGCAGCGGCGACGCCATCAAAGCGCGCGGCATGTTTCTGCATCCCAATCAGCTTAAAGCCGCAGCTACGCAATTTCCCGAGATTAAGGAAATCCAAGCTGTCATCACGCGGACGGCGAATCGCGATGTGATTACCGTTAACATTGAGCTCAGCCAAGGCGCGGACGGCGCGGGTTTGGCTGAAAAGCTCAGCGCCCTGGCGCATAGCGCGGCGCGGCTGCGGATAGACGCGGTGAATATCGTGGAAGCTGGAACGATCGACCCGAGCGCGCGCAAGATTCTCGATGAGCGCAATTGGGATTAAGCCGGCGAAGATCAGTTGAGCGGCGGGCGACCTGATAATGATCATCCCAACCTATTTTGCGCCCCGTCGTGCGAGCGGGCGACCCAATAGCTCGCCCCTACAGACGATCGATCGTCCTCAGGCTATTCATCGCCTTCCGCTTCGACGCCGACCACCTTGATCGTGAAGGGCGCCAATTCGCCCGAGTTTTTGACGCGCGCTTCAAAGGTGAAAACACCCGGCTGCGCGCCCACTTCGAGATCAGTCCAAGCGGAGCTGAGCGTGTCCTCATCCGCGTCATCGTTCTCGCCCAGCAGCCGCGAACCGTCGCTGTCATAGATGCCCAGCACCGTATCGACCGTTTCGTCGGCGCCGCTGAGATAGACGCTGATTACGCGGTTGGCGGGCAAGGTCACGCGGTAACGCACGCGCTGATCAGGACCGACCACGCCATGCGCCAGCAATTCGGTGCTGCCGACGCCGAGCGAGAGTTCGCCGCCATCGATCAACTCGCCGAGGATGACGCTGGTAAGATGTTCTTGCGCCGCTTCCAACAGCGGATCGCCATCGTCGAACAGGCTGTCGTAGGTCCGTGGGACGACCACAGTCGGCGCGACGCCCTGCGCCTCGATGTGAATGTTCATATCGGGATCAAGTTGGCGCGTCACGGTATAGCGAATCTCAATGTCATCCGGCATCAAGAATTCATTAACGGCGCCGCCCAAGCCGCCGGTCGGATAATGGCCGATGACGGCAGCGCGGTCCTCAATCGTAAGATTGTAGGTGAAGAACTCGCAGGCGCTGAAGCAACCGGGCGCGGTGATGACGACGATCTCGCCTTCGTAGCGCATGTCTTCGTCCGGCAGGCAGAATTGGTCGGGCCGCTCGCTCCGCGTGAATTCGCCTGTGGCGTCGTTGTAGGATTCCGAGTAGCCCAGCACATGCTCTTCCTGGAAGAAATAGGCTGCAAGCTGATCAGCCAGGTAGCCGCTGCCGCCGCCGTTATAGCGCATATCGATGATGATGCCGGGCAATTCCTCTTCGATAAAGCTTTTGATCATGCGCTCCCAGAGTTTCACCATCAAGCGCTCATCATCACTGAAAGAATAAATCGCAACGTAGCCGTAGCCGCTTGGCAAAATCCGAGTCTCGATCGGCAGTTCATCGCCCTCGATGCCGGCGAAGAATGAGGAGTTGGAAAAGCTGGCGCGCTCGCTGATGACGCCTAGCGCAGCCGTCTGCTCGTCTTCGCTTTCCGGATTGCGGAATGTGACTTCAACATCGCTGCCCAGCGGGAAGCGCGTGATATAACGCAACTGCTGCAGGCGCTTGGTGTGCTCGGTAGCCAGCGCTTGATGCGCCCAGACAAATTCGCGCTCCAGCGCCTCTTCCAGCGCGCCGCCGTCCCAAGCCAGGATCTCCGCGCCAAGCGTCATGCCCGCGTTTGCCGCGGGACCGCCTTCAATCAGGTAACTGACGACCACGCGGCCGTCATCCAGCTCGGTCAACGAGAGGCCGAGCCCGCCATCGGTCTCTTCGCGAAAGATCCCGCTGACGGCGCTCAAGGGCATGCTGACATGGCCATCGGGTATCTCCCAAATGAAGTCGCGCAAGGCGAGGGCGTAGGCGGCGGTTCGCGCTTCTTCCTCAGCCGCTGCCTCAGCTTGAGCGAAGCGCGGCGCGTAGTCGGCTTCCAGCGCGTCCCAATCAAGGCTGTAGAGATCGGTGTAGGCGTATTCGCGGCGGAATAGATCAACCATCGCGCTGAAGGCTTCGCTGTAGCTGAGCGTGGAGAAGTCGTTGATGACGGCTCCTTCCGGCTCGATCAGGTCGACGATTGGGCGGGCCGCGCGATCGAAGACGAAGGGAGTCTCATCCATATCGACGATCGAGTAGCCCGGCGGCAGAGTCACAATCGGGTCATCGGCGGTGAAGAGCAAGCCGTCAGCGCCAAAGCCGGCGGGGAAGCCTTGCCCCGCTTCCGGCGCGTAGACGATAAACTTGCCGCCGATGATTTCGAGGCGCGTCTCCGGGTCGTCGCTGGCTCGGGTGGAGGCGTACGCGGTCGACCAGCCGCCGCCATGCTGGTCGCATTTATCCAGCAGCGGACCGCCAAAGATATTGGTCCAATGCGCGATGGCGAATACCATGACGCCGATGTCGTCTTCGCCATCATTATCGACATCGCGCAGCCCCCCTTTGGGCGCCGCCGGCAATGAGAGGCTGTAGGAAAACGGCGATGTGAAATAGTCGGACGTAATCTGAGCGCGAACTTGCGATTCCAGCGAAATGATAAAGCGCTCGTTGCGATCTACGAATCCGGCCTGATCCTCAAGGATGATCAATGGATCATCGACGCCGCTGGTGAAAAAGGCATTTGTGTAGTGCAGTTCGCCAGTGACGACGCGCGGTCCGCCTTCGTCATTGACAATTAGCGCGGGCTTGGAAGAGGGCGCGGCGGTCGCGGGCGCGGCGTCTTCGTCTTTCTCGCCGATGCTCAGTACGGGAAATGTCAAAAGCGCTGGAAGCAGCAGAAGCAAAAAGGCGCGCGCGAGCGTTTTACTGGTCATGCTGAGCTTCTCCTTGGGCTGAAGACTGGGAATACGGCGATTCAAAACAAGGTGATTTGGCGGATTCAGGATATAGTAGGTTAGGTTTGTCTACAAGCCGCGACGCGCCTGCAACGTCACCTTGTTGGCAGCGCACGGTCCTTGGCGCGGCGTCGACAAATCGCCGTTCCGCTGTTAAGCGCTCGATTTTACTTGACGCCAGTTCGCTCGCATACAATAATTGAGACTATTATTGGAGGGTGCAGTAGTTTCGAATGAAGCGAATAGAAGGCATTCTCGCTCGATTGTTGGTGGTGGCGCTTACTATTCTCCTGCTGCTGCTGCTGGCTGAAGCAGCTGCCAATTACTATCTTTGGAACCTTGCCACCGTCGACGAATTCAATCTGCTGGCTTCGATCAACCAGATTAAAGACAGGTACGGCGATGATTTCTTCACAAATTATCGGTCTCCTGAAGGCGTCGCGCACCGCTTTACGCCACATCACTTCTTGGGACATTGGCCAACACCCAATCTAAACAATGGTCCAAACAGGCACAACGCTCTGGGTTTTCGCGGTCCGGATGTATCGATCGAGAAAGCCGAAGACACATACCGAATAGTAGCCCTTGGCGGCTCCACCACCTACTCCACAGCGGTTGACGATTATCGCCTTAGCTACCCGTATCTTCTCGGCGAATACCTGCGCGAGAATGGGTTCGAGCGCACAGAAGTCATCAACGCCGGCGTCAATGGCTACTCCAGCTATCACAGCCTGATCAACCTCATGTTTCGCGTTCTGCCGCTGCAGCCGGATCTTGTGATCATTTATCAGGGGCTTAACGACGTAGACACCCGTCTCGTTCATCCGCCAGAAAAATACCTTGGAGACAATTCTGGTTACATTCGGCCCTTCATATCGCCAACGATTATGCCGGAAATCTGGGAATACAGCACTGCATTGCGGATCTTGGCCATTCGCTGGGGTTTGACGTCCCCCCACACCGAGATTAGCAGGCATCGGCATTTGCCGGCGGTTAGCAACTATCGTGACAGGTTCCTGCAACAGTGGACCGCAGGCGCTTACCCAAGCGGCTTCTTCGCCGATGTCTCGGCGATGCAAATGCTAATGAACAATCCGCCGATACATTTTGAACGCAATCTGCTGAATATGATCGCCGTGACCGATCGTCATGAGATTGAGCGTCTGCTGGTGACATTCGTTTACACCGATAAGATTCGGCATCCCATGAACTCGAGCGATGAGTATATCTTTGCGCTTGACCAGCACAATGATTTAACGCGTCGTATTGCAGCGGCTACCGATTCGCCGATATTTGACATGGCGGCTGTCTTCCCGGACGATCCTGCGCTTTTCTCAGATGGCAGGCATATGACCCGTGAAGGAAATCTTGCGCGCGCGCAGTTGATCGGCGACTTCGTGATTCGAAACTTTCTCCAATCTTAGCGACCCTACAGCGTCAATTTGATGCGTTAGTTTGGCGTAGCGCCTCAACGACAGGGCAGACTGTGTGGAAACTACACATAATGAATCGCGAGCATCTTCCTTCTTTGTAATCGTCAGGCTGCTGACGTTGGTGATGACCTACCCGACGATCGTTTATGTGTTTCGCGCCGATGCGGCTTGGCTGCCGAACGGCGGAAGCACCGAAGTATTTATCAAGTTATGGGACGTTTGGAACGTCAAGCAAATCCTTACTGGGCAGGCAGATCGCTTTCATACCAATCAGATCTTTTATCCAGACGGCGTATCGATTGTTAACCACCCAATCTCCTTCCTGCACGCCATCGTCGTGAATGCGCTGAAAGCGGTTATGCCGCTTACCAATGCATTCAACGTGGCGCATCTGCTGATCATTTGGATGTCGGCGCTGTCCGCGTATGTCTACATCCGTTGGCTATTCAGAGATAAATGGGTCGCACTTTTCGGAGCGGTGGTTTTTGGTTTCAGCCCGGTCGTGCTTGGCAAAGCCAACCACACCCTGGTGTCCTTCGTAGCGACGATTCCCTTGATTCTGTGCGGATTCCATCGCGGCATAAGAGAACACCGTCGGTCGTATGTTGTTGCCGCCGGTCTTATGATGGGTTTGACCAGCATCAGCAGCCTGTATGGCTACGTTTGCGCCGCCATTACGGTTGGCTTTGCCGTGGTTGCCTTCGTCTTTACAAGATGGCGGGATAAGCGCTTCTGGCAGTCTGTGATGCTTTTGCTCTTGACGACCGCTATCTCGAGCGCATGGCGTCTCTATCCGCTTATGAACAGCACGGAGGATCTTACTGCTGCTTTAAGCTGGCATGGCGAGTTTGAGGTTCGAACTGACCTGGTGGCTTACTTTGTTAATCCCGAGAATCCGATCATCGGGCAGCTCGCTGATCGACTTATTCAGACAGCGTCGATCGCCAGCTTCAGCCGGATAAGCTACATCGGTTACGCGCCCTTGTTTCTTGTGGCCATCGGATTATTCAACTCTGGCATACGCCGCAAAATGCTGCCCTGGTTCGCGCTCTGGATATTCTTTCTCACGCTCAGGCTTGGATCAGTGTTACAGGTCAACGGTATCGTCTATTCACAGATTGTTTTGCCCAAGTATTTCCTCAACAAGCTGCTGCCGCCTGTTTTCGCGCCATTCCACGAGGCTGATATCATTCTAATGGGGGCGGCGCTGCCGCTCGCGATCATGACCTGCTACGGTATCGTCGCGCTGCGTTCACGGCTCCCGAGCGGATTCTGGCTCTGGGTTGTATTGCTGCTGGCGGGCATAGTTGCTCTTGAATTCTATATTCCACCAAAAGAATCGATTATTCACCACTCGAGATTGAAACATGTGCATTGGCTGGCAGGGGAAGACGGCAGCGATGAGATTCGCCTGATCAATCTGCCGATGGGGCGGTCGAACTCAAAGCATTATAACTTTTACCAAGTGATGCATGGTTATCCCCATGCCGAAGGCGCTATATCTCGTACGCCGGACAGCGCCTTTGATTACATCAGGGCGAATCCCGTCATGAATGCCTGGCATAAGGGATCGTATTTGTCCTGCGAAGGCGAATCTGCGGAAGACTATCAAAGCGCCATTCGCGCGCTGGCGGATGATGGGTTTACTCATGTTGTCTGGCATCGACATATTGGGAAGCGTTCGACTCACGATGAGCTAAACGAAGGCTTCCTGGAGACTGTCCCGTCCTACAGCGATGAATCCGTTAGCATTTACCGGCTGGACGATCTGCGCGAAAGCTGCCCGACATAAACGGGCGCCGGGGGACCGCCCCGTCAATCGCCTATCGAAAAGCGCGCGATCTCCACTTCACGCTCGAATCGCTGGTCAGCGCCGACCACCAAGCCCGGCTGGCTGAGGCCGGTTTCGTAGTCGTAGACAATCAGCTTCAGCGTGTAATCGCCCACGGGCAGCGCCGAAATATCAAGACTGCGCGCATCAAAGGGTTCGCGCCAGATTACTGCGTCCTCGCTTAAGACTTTATTCGCCTCTTGGTCGAATGCCTGCAGCGAGTAAGAGAACTCGCTTGGGTGAATCTCGTCCCACCAAAAGAATACGTCCAGCGCGTCTTCTGATGATTCAACCACGATGTTTGCCAGCGCCATGCCATTGTCATAGCGAATGGCGAGCGGGTTCTGCGCAAGCGGCAATCCACAAGGAATCCGTCTTTGCAGGTACAGCTCGATCACATTATTCGGCTGGTCCACATAGCGCTTGCACGATTTGTAGCGTTCCAGGAACCAGCCGCTGTAGACCGCCAGCCCGTTCAAGTCCGTTTGCGACGGGTTGTGGATGGCATAGACGCCATAGTAGTTTTCGGCGATGTCTTCAAGCGTCAGCCTTGGCGGAATCCCGCTTTGCAATTCAAGCTGCCCACTTTCATCGTAGCTTAGGTGTACGACATAATGCCATCTGTCCAGGATGGCGCGGTAATACTCCAATGTCTTCCATACCGCTGGCGCCTCTGGGTGAAAGCTGATGATCAACTGATTATAGCCGGGCAAGTCGCGCAGGTCATAAAGAAAGGCTTGATAATGGACGAGATGATCTTCGTGTAGTTCCTCCCGGTTAGTGAAGACATCGAAAACGGCGGAACCAGAAAATGCGAAGGATGCCGCGACCCAAGCGAAAAGCAGAATGATGCGCAGCGGCTTCCCGAGCGGCAGCAGGCGCAATCCATACGCAAGCGCGACTGCAGCTGGCGCCGCCAGGAATGTGAGGTAGCGCAGCCGGCTTTCAACGAGCAGCGGCGTGATTTCGTTCAGCCCCAGCAGGACGATTACGGCAAAGATCAAAACCAGCAGGACGTATCGCTGCGCCGGCTTCAAGCGCTTGCGATAACGCGCAATCAAGGCAAATGAAATGACGGGCAAAACGACGATGCCATTGGAATAGACCGCCAAGCCCGCCCCCAGCGACTCGAAAAAAGTAAGGCGCGTCGCCGACATGGCGCCGCGTGAGAGCTCCAAGCCATCAAGAACGACGGGAAACCAGGGAAGAAACAATATTGCGGCGGCGGAAACAACCAGCGCCATGCGCAACCAGCGTCGGTTCTTCTTTGCGAAAAGCAGGTGGTATAAGCCGATCGCGCTCAACAGCAGCGCGCCAGAATAATGAATATAGGTGATAGATGCGGCTGAGACAAAGAGCAGCAGCCACTGCCAGCGGCCCGCCTTGCCCTTGCCCTGGCTTACGCGCCAGAAGCTCCAGACGATCACACCGGCGGCCAGTGGCAAGATCGTGTACATGCGAGCGACGCTTGCGTAGTAGAGGAAGAAAGCAAGGAATGCCATCAGCGCGGCCGCGATCAAACTGGATTCCAGATCCCCGCCGATTCGCGCCAGACGATAGGCGACAGCAGCAGCCAGCATAGCGAAAAAGATCGACGGCAAACGCGCTGCGAACAAATCGGCGCCGGCGATCCTAAGCCAAAGATTCATCAATACGTAATAGAGCGGACCGTGATCGGGTATCACAGTGGATACCTTATCAAGCGTTTCAGGAATACTGAAAGCGAGATCGCGCCCGATATCGTAGACATGAATTATTGTGCTGAATTCGTCATTGGCGATGGGCAGGGCTTTCAAATTGGAGATGCCGATTGCCCACATGAAGACGAGGCAGCCGATGAGAAAGCTATAGTGAAGCAGGCTCTTGTCAATCTTCGCCACGGCTAGTCTGCCTGGATTCCACAGCCGACGGTCAGTCGCCATCATACAAGATTATCCGCGGCAAAGGCAAAACTCCTCATGCGCCGATGGAAAACCGCGCGAACTCGATCTCACGTTCAATGCGCTCTCCGCTCGCGACAATGACGCCGGGCTGGCTCGCGCCGGTCTCAAAACCGTAAACGATAAGCTTGGCCGCATAATCGCCAGGCGCCAGCGACGACAAATCGACGCTGTAGTTGTGGACAGGTGAATCGTGAATAACATCGTCGATCTGCAAGCCGGTAACGCCATTTTGGTCGAATATCTGCACCGAAAAGGCATATTCATGCGCCACGGTTTTCGCCCACAGAAAGGACACTTTCAATTCCTTGGTGCTCACCCTCGCGGCGATGTTCTCCAGGTGGCTGCCGCCTTCATATAGAACTTCTAGCCTTTGCTCGGCGGTGAAGAGCTCGCAAAGGATGCCCTTCGCCAGATAAAGATCGACGCGAGCTTTGGCCGTATCAACATATCGCTTGCAATGCTGGAAGTTGGGCAAAACGACATCGGCATACACCGGCATGTTCTCAAAGTCCGTCTGCGCCGGATTGTAGACCAGCCAAATCGGGAAATCCCAGTCTGCGATGCTTTGCATATCCGGGTAGCGCAGGTCGTTATATTGAGTTTCCAACTCGCCGGCTTCGTTGGCATACATGTGGATCAACGCAAACGCTAAGGGGTGCTTGCCAGCGTAAAAGTCGAATTTAACCGGGATCAGGGGCGTATCGACATGAACGCTGACGAGGAAGTCGCGCAGACGCACATGAATATCTGGCTCGTAATACAGGAGTTGATATGGCGGCGTCTCCTCTTGCCCATCTGCAAGGCGATTGGTGTAAAGCAGGATGTCTCGGGAATCGCTGTAATGCCAGCCGGCGATGATCCAAAGCGCCAGCGCCGGGACGCGCAATAGCCTCCATTTCGGGATCAGCTGCAGCGCATGCGCCAGTGCGCAATGCCAGATCAGCATCAGCACAATCGTGTAGCGCAAGCGGCGCGCGATGATGAGATCGGCGAATTCGTTAGCCAGCAGGATCATACCGAGCAGCATCAGCGCGAGCGCCATGATATAACGTTGCGATTCACGCAGTCGCTTGTAGCGGAAGACGAATATGCCGCCGACCAGCAGCCAAGGCAGCATCAGCCCATTGGAGTAAGGCGAAAGGATTGCTGGCAGCGCCTCCAGGAGTGGCAGGACATCGCTATCGGGGATGCTTCTGATGCTTAACGAGCGCAGCGCCACCGGGAGCCAGGGCAAGAAGAAGAGAAAAGCCGCAAGCAGCGCCAGGGGGACCTTCAACCAGGCGCCGCTCTTGGGGGCGGCAAGCAAATGGTATAGCCCGATCGACGCGAGCACCAAAAAGCCAAAATAATGAACGTTGATGATGGCGGCTGCGCCCAAAATCAGTGCCGCCCAATGATACCAACGCGGCCGGGCGGACGATATGGAGACGCGCCAATACGACCAGGCGACCCAAGCCGTGAGCATAATCAGCAGCGAATACATGCGGACTTCGAGCGAATAGTAAAGGAAATAAGCGGTGAATGTGGTCAGGATAGCGGCATCCAGCGCGGCGCCTTTGCCACCCGTCGACAAAGCCAGGCGGAAGGTGAAGGCGAGCGCCAGCATGGCGAAAAGCAGCGATAACACGCGCATGGTGACTAAATCCCTGCCCGTTAACTGCGCCCAGACATTGAGCAATGTGAAGTACAGGGGCGCATGGTCGCTGCTCCGCTCGGCGACGCTGTTAATGGTCTCGGCGATGCTGTAGGTGGGGCTTCCACGAGTAATTCCGATGTGCTTCCATGAGTTCAAGTCGGCATGTCTGATTGGGTGAGCGGTGAGGTTGGCGGCGCCAAATGCGAACACGAATGCCAGGCAAAAGATTGCCGCCAGGTAATGTAACTTATCCAAATTTCGCTCTTTCACTGTAATCGCAAGCTCGCCAGGTTCCGAAATCTTCACGATAGAAATTCGGCAATTATGAAGTCGCCAATAAGTTGGGCGCGTGTTCGGTTGCCTTCGACAGTCATGTGGCGGCCGTCGGTGAAGAGAGAGCGATCGTCGGGCAAGACGGCCGCCAGATCAAATAATGGCGTTTCGCTGCGCTCGGCGCCGGTACGCGTAATATCGTTATGTTGCTTCAAGTCGAAGATATACTCTTCGCTGGCGACAGGCGGCAAGTTGAATTCGGTCGAGGTTGCGAAGGTGACAAGCAGCAAGCCCGCCTGGTGTTGATTGGCCAAGGCGACCATACTCTTGAGGTTGCGCTCAAAGTGAATGGGCGGGTTATTTAGCAGCATATCCATGGCGGAAGCTTCGACCGCGGCCAAGGCTAAGACCAAGCTGACTGCGACAATGCTCAGCTTTGCAATGAATGATTCCCCCCTTGCCATCGGCGCAAGTCCTCACAGTACGCAGGTTTGCCTGCATTATAGTACGAAAGTGCGCAAATCGCCCGAATCATAATGCGGCGAGCGGATGACGGGCGGACCGCAAAACAGGCGCAAGCTCGAAACAGCCCGCCGGCGATTCCGCTGTCTCGCGGCGTCCCTGATCTGCGACAATGGGTGTATAGTGGGGTGCGCAGCGACACAGCCAATTATCGAGCGAGCCAAGAACGTGGCAAAAGCAGCACGGACACTTCGCGAGCATCGCCATTTCATCGTTGTAGTGGCGATTCTGATTGTGGTGATGACCTTCCCAACCATCAAGTATGTCTTCAACACGGACGTGTTCTGGCTGCCGACCGGCAGACACACGGATGCCTGGATGAAGTTCTGGGATGCCTGGTACGGAAAACGGATTCTCGCTGGAGAAGCCCACTTCTATTACACCGACCTGCTCTTCTATCCGCGGGGCGTGTCGCTGGTTTATCACAATTTCAGCATTCCCCACATGCTCGTCTTCGGCGGCTTGCAAGCCCTGATGCCAGCGTCGAACGCCTACAATTTGACCTTTCTACTAATCGTCGCCGCTGTCACCTGCTCGGCCTATGTATATATGCTTTATCTTTTCAAGGACAAGTGGGTCGCCCTGCTCGGCGCACTCATCATCGGCTTGAGCCCCCACGTTGTCGGCTACCCCGAACATCCCGAATATCGATTCATCGCGACTGTTCCGCTCGCGCTTTATTTCTTCCATCGTGGCCTGGATGAGCGGCGATACAAGCTGGTGTTCTACGCCGCGTTGACCACCGGTTTGACAGCATACGCCAGCATGCACGTCTTGGTATGTCTCGTCATCATGCTGGGTATGCTTTCCCTCTACTTTCTGGGATCCCGATGGAGGGAAGCGGTTTTTTGGGCGGCAGTGTTTTCGTTTGCGGCAACCGTGGCGATCATCGGTTCAGCGCGCATCGTTCCCATGATCGACGACGCGCAGGCGCTTGAAGACGCCGTTGGCGGACAGAAGGAGTGGAATAACGATCTGCTTGAATACTTTATCAATGCCAGACACCCGCTAACGAAACGTCTGTTTCCCGAGGAGACATTCGCCTGGGGATTTGGCGTAAACGCGCGCTTTTCGTCTTATTTGGGTTACTCCGTTCTAGCGTTAATTGCTATCGGGTTCGCGCATAAATCTTACCGGCGCAGGATGATGCCGTGGATCTTAATGGCGATCCCTTTCCTGTTGTTGCGTTTGGGATCGGTCCTCACAATCGGCGGCGTTTCCTATCCGCAGATCTTGTTGCCAAAGCATTATCTCGACGATCTCGTGCCCGCGGTAACCGAGGCGTTCAGAGTGGTGTCCGCCTTTTATTTAGGCGCTCTGATACCGCTGGCGTCCCTTGCCTGTTTCGGCGCTTCCGCGCTGTTGCAAAGAGCCTCGCAGTCCCGCCGTCCGCTGATCGTCCTGATTGCTGTTGGCGTCGTGTGTTTCGAATACTACCAGCCTGTTCGGCCAGGCGTCATCAACGAGAAAGAGCTAGCCTTCCTGAACTGGTTGGAGGACGAAAGGGTGGATGTTCGCTTGGTCAATCTGCCGATGAACATTTGGAGCCACAAATCCCTGTACTCCTTTCATCAGACGCAGAAGGGCTATCCGCACGCCGATGGCGCCATCGCGCGGACCTTGTCCGACACCTTAGTCTACATAAAGCAAAACCATTTGCTCAATGAATGGAAAGGCGGACGAGCAATCTACTGTACTCGCCAGGCGCGGGACGAATATCTCGCGGCGCTTAATCAACTGGCAGCGGACGGTTTTACGCATGTGGTCTTGCATAAGCATCGCGGCCTCGACCATGAACTAGCTGATAGTTTCGTTGGTATCGAGGCATCTTATGATGACGACTATGCGGCCGTATACCGATTGCGCGATTTCCGAAAATCCTGCGATATTGAATATATGACGGAGTATTTCTCGGCTTTCCCGCTTGTTCGAGCTTATCTGACGCCGTCGCTTATTCATGAGCGCAACGGTCTCGTCGTGAGCTTTCATCCATCACAGCCCGCACCTGAGGCGTTCATATCCTATTTCTCCGACATTTCTTCTGATGAGAAAAACATGGTTCACTTGTCTTACAACAATTTGGATGATCTCGTCGTACAGGGAATGCGCTTCCTGGGCGCCGCTCTTGAAGAAAATGTCTACGTCAATAATGGTTTCTGGTTCGTTCACAATCCCCAAAAGACAGATTTGTCGCAAGCAAAAGCCTTGCAAAGCGAGATAACTAAGAGATTTCGAGTCTGCAACAGATTTCTCGATCGCGCCGACGCGACCGTCGATCTATACGTCAAGCGCGACATACCTTGCGAGGCACTGGGAGAGAAAAGCAAATACGAGGTACGGTATGACAATGGCGTCCGGCTTCACAACGTATCGTACAACATTGCCGAAAATCATGTCACGTTTTATCTAGTGTGGACCATTGGTCCCGAACGCGACTACTCCTTTTCGATACAGTTTTTCGATGAACTTGGTCAAAAGGCGCATCAATACGACAATGCCGTATTCCGCGATGTGGCGACCGTTGACGGTGTGGACATATCCAGCCTGAGTGAGGGCGCCTACGATATAAAGCTAATCCTGTACGACCCTGAATCCGGTGTCCGAGAAAACGGTACCGTAATCGAGAGCGATCAGCGCTTTGAGAGGTTTCTTGACATTGGAACAATTGAGATTGAGCCGGGCGTATAAAGTGGTTCGCAGCAGCGCCGTCAATTGAGGAGCGAGCCAGAAACGTGCCAAGCAAACGGGAAACCCTTCGCCACCATCTGCGCATTTGCGCTGTATTGGCTATTCTGATCGCAGTGATGACCTTCCCCACTATCAAATATGTCTTCAACACGGATGTCTTCTGGCTGCCAACCGGCAACCAATCGGACGCTTGGATGAAGTTCTGGGATTCTTGGTACGGATGGCGTGTTCTGGCAGGCGAAGCGGATATTCGGCACACAGATTTGATCTTCTATCCGCAGGGCCTTTCCTTGCGGTTTCACAGTTTCAGTTATTCGCACATGCTTCTATTTGGCGGCTTGCAAAAGGTAATGCCCGCTGCAAGCGCCTTCAATCTCGTCTATCTTCTTGGCATCCTCGCGGTCAGTTTGTCCGCCTATCTGTACCTTCAGTATCTGTTCAGCGAAAAGCGGATCGCTTTGCTTGGCGCGGTGGTCGTCGGCATGAGTCCCTTCGTTGTTGGGCACCCGCAGAATCCAGACCTGGGATTCATCGCCACAATCCCCTTGTCGCTTTATTGTCTCCATCGCGGCTTCAAAGAAGGCCGGATTCGCTTCATCGCCGCATCAGCTGTCTTGACCGGCCTCACCGCCTATATCGGCCTATATATCTTTGTTTGCCTTTGCCTTGCGGTTTTCATGTACCTGCTCTATTTCTCAATTGCGCAATGGCGCGATGCCAAGTTTTGGCTTGCCCTCGTCCTCTTTGCCGCGATTGTCGGCGGCGCGCTTTTGCCACGCGCCTATACCACCTTGAGACATCGACAAGAATTCGATGAATCGATGGAGAAATGGCGTGGCACGAACAGAGGCGGGGACCTGTACGAGTATCTCGTCAACGCGAGGCACCCGGTACTCGAGCCAATTCAGCGCCAACTGTTTCAACTGGACTATTCATCGCTGATCCTGTTAAACACATCGTATCTGGGTTACACAGTTCTTGTCTTAATCGCGATAGGATTCGCCCGGCGGACCTATCGCCGCAAGATGATCCCGTGGCTTATTCTGATGCTCCCGTTTTTGCTTCTCCGGCTCGGCTCAGCGCTCACAATCAAGGGCAGAGAATTCCCAGAAATACTAATGCCAAAACGCATTCTTGATGAGCTCGCGCCGGGCGTCTTTCAAGCGTTTCACACCGTTGATCATTTTCATATGGGCGTCGTCTTGCCCTTGGCTGTCCTCGCCTGTTACGGGGCGATGGCGGTCAGCGCAGCGGATGCAGGGCGACAGCGGCAAGCCGTGATTGCTGTCTGCATTGCGCTGGTGGCATTTGAGTATTATCAGCCGGTGGAAGAGCGGATCGTCCCGCAGGAGCAGCTTGCCTATTTGGAGGCATTAGAATCGGAACCCGAGCCGATCAGAATAATCAACGCGCCATTTGGACGGGGAAACTCAAAATATTACCTCTTTTATCAGGCCTTGAGCGGCTTTCCGCAAGTCGAAGGTCTCGTTTCACGCACGCCGGAAAGCGCTTATGACTACATCAGGTCCAATGCCATACTCAATCAGTGGCATCTCAACCGGGATGTCATCTGCTCTAACGACTATGAGAATGGTTTTGGTCTGTCAGTGGAGCTTTACTTGGCGGCTTTGGATCAGCTGGAAGCGGATGGTTTCAGCCATGTGGTGTTCCATCGCCACCTTGGTCACGGGTTCTCAATCCGCAAGAGTTTCGATGCCGCCGAAGCCATGTACGCCGACGACTTTGTGGCAATCTACCGCTTGCGCGATCTTCGGGACAGCTGTCCCGGTTGAGCGCAGTTGGCAGGCGGAAGCGGGTTGATAGCCGCGCCATGCAAGGCATCTGCACTGCCGATGTTCCATGCCCGCTGCGCGCCAAGCTGAAGGCGCTGTCGCCGGAGAGCGCAATCGCCGCCGCCTAGACCGCTGCTGTCGCCGCAAGAATTCAGGAGAGGCGGAGCGCTTGACGTTAATGCCGCTGAGAAGAGCGATGCTTGACGGAAGATACTACACTTGGAATCAATTCTTGTTTGATAATGGGGACTGCGTGCGAATGGCTGCGCTGGAAATCATGAGGATATCAAATATGCAGATCAAACTTAACCGCTTTGGATGCAAGGGGCGATGTGGCCTGTGTCCATTGACAGTAAAGCGTTGCGTCGGATGATAGAAGCGCCACGCCGGGCTGTAGAAACGGATAGTCGGAAACGCATGGCCATCCGATTGAAAGGCGCAGTGCCTTATGTTCTCCTGCTCCTTTTGAGCCTGGTCGTATATCTGCCGGTTATGACGCGCGCATCGGCGGCCGAGGTGGATTTCGGCAAACATATCACCAAGGCCTTGGCGCTGCCAGATTCGACAGATCATCTTGTTCATGTTCTGTATCATGCGATTTTCTTGTCGATTCACGAACTGGCGCCATCTGTGCCGCACAAGACCGTAGCGCTGTGGGCGATTCTTTTGGTCATGTTGCCCGTGCCTATTATGGCTTTCGCCGTGTTGCGCAAGGCTGCGGGGGGGGGGGGCGCTCTGCCGACGAATGTATTGATCGCAGTCTCGTTTGCGTTGACGATTCTGACGCCTATTGCAGTCTGGCCGTCACGATCCATGCTCGGTTACATAAATCCGATCGTGTATCACAATCCCACCAGCATTACAGCGCGCTTGTTTGTGATTCCGCTATCGCTGCTGGCATTGCGGATATTCCAGCTTCAGGTTGGTCGCAGCCTGAATCATCGGGTGTATTTCCTGCTATTAAGCGCTTCCATAGTTTTGCTGGCGACATTGGCCAAGCCAAGTTTCACCCTGGCCCTGCTGCCGGGATGCTGTCTGCTCGCTGTCTGGCGCCTGCTGCGTCGGCAGGTCGTAGACTGGCCATTGTTGCTTTTCGGCTTTTGCCTGCCCGGAGCGTCGCTTATGGGTCTGTTTTTTGCGCTTGCGTATGTGAGCAACGACAGCGAGTCCGCAATCGCCCTTGGATTCCTGACGCAAATGCAGGCTTGGATTCCCGTTTGGCGCATCCCCGTTCAGTTGATTCTTTCGTTGCTGTTTCCGCTTGCTGTTTATGCGCTGTATTTTGAGCAGGCGCGCCGGCATCTTTATCTGAATCTATGTTGGGTAGCTTTCGCCGTAGCTGCGGCTGCTGCTTATCTTCTCTATGAGAGCGGGGATCGGTTAGCGCACGGCAACGTCGTTTGGGGAAGTTACAACGCGATCTTTCTTTTGATGTTCGCCTCGCTGCTGTTCGTGGTTGAGCAACATGCGCGTGAGCGTCAACTTGGATCTGGAGATTTCAACTCATTCGGAGTTGCAGTCAGCCGTAATGTGGCAATCGCTTCCGTCTGCTTTGGTTTGCATGTGCTTTCGGGGATCGCCTATTACTACAGATTTGTCACACAATACTGATGTGATAATCGGATTGATTATGGTCGAGAACAAAAAAAGAGGGCGGCAGCAGGCGAATGAAGTGTTGGCGGCGGCATACTCTCCCACATCGTCTCCAATGCAGTACCATCTGCGCTCGCGGGCTTAACTTCCGGGTTCGGGATGATGCCGGGTGTACCCCCGCGGCTCTAGCCA